>QCBF01000008.1:0-53129 GCA_003281705.1 Prochlorococcus sp. AG-347-C10 | reverse complement strand
CTACCTTAGAAATAAGCATCCTGAAAAATGGCCATCTTTGATGTAAAACTCTTAATAATTCAATTTGTTGTTGATCTGAATTTAATTCAGATGACAATGCAGTGCCTACTCCAAACCAACTAGGCAAAAGAAATCTACTTTGTGTCCAACCAAATACCCATGGAATAGCTCTCAAACTTGACAAATCTTTTGCACCTTTCTTTCTTCTAGCAGGCCGACTAGATATCTGTAATTTACTTATTTCTTCTATTGGAGTGACCTCTTGAAAGAAATTTAACAAATCAGGATTCTCATGCACTAATTTTCTATAGTGAGACCTTGATGTTTCTGCCAACCTAGACATTAATTGATTCCATTCTGGAGTAGCGTCAAGTCTATTATTGACCAAACTATTTTGAATTACAGCTGTAGTTACAGTCTCAAGATTGTACAAAGCCAGTTCCGGAAGACTATATTTAGAGGCTAAAACTTCACCTTGTTCTGTTATTTTTATTCGTCCTTTTAAAGTGCCGCTTGGTTGGGCCAATATTGCCTGATAGGCTGGTCCTCCTCCTCTCCCTACAGAACCACCTCTTCCATGAAAAAGTCTTAACAATATATTATTTCTACTTGAAAGATTTTGAAGAGCTATTTGAGCTCTATGAATTTCCCAATTACTAGAAACAAACCCCGAATCTTTATTGCTGTCAGAGTATCCAAGCATTAATTCTTGCAGAGGTTTAAAAGATTCTCCCACTTTTGGCAATAATGATCTATAAAAATCTAATTTAAACAACTTTTCCATGACTTCTGGTGCTCTCTTAAGGTCTTCTACAGTTTCAAAAAGAGGAACGACTAATAATTTTGATTTTTGTGAATTTTGATCAATAAGTCCCATTTCTTTTGCCAGTAAGAGAACTTCGAGAAGATCAGATGCACTATGACTCATAGAAATTACATAAGAATGACATATGCGACTTCCAAATTCTTGCTGTAATCTTTTAAGCATTTTAAAAACTGAAAATGTTTCTTCTGTAGTTTTTGTCCAGTTAAAGTCAGATGGAATTAGAGGCCTTTTTGTATTTAATTCGTCTATGAGCCATTTAATTTTATCTTCCTCAGACATTTGGTCATATTGCACAGACAAATCAAGATAATTTGTAAGCTCTTGAATCGCGTCACTATGCCTCGTACTCTCTTGACGAATATCTAAACTTGCTAAAGAAAATCCAAAAATATGAACCTGAGTAAGTAAGGTGTTTACAGACTCGCAAGTCAAATCTGTACTAATCAGGCTATTTTTAATTAATTCGAGATCATAAGTAAATTCGTTGACTGACTTGTAATATAAGTTTTCAACTTTATCAAGATTTTTGTTATCAATTTCTCCCTCTAAGTCAAATTTCCACCCATTATCAGCTAATAAATTATTTCTTTCTTGTGTTAACCTTAATTTCTCTAAAATATAACTTAATTTCAATCTGTAAGGTTCTGATCTATACCTTGTAGCCCTAGCTTCATAAATTTCTGGGAACTTAACCCTGTCCGTTTCGAGTGACTCTAATAGAGAAGAACTGACTTGACTCCATTGCATCGAGACACTTAATTGATCTCTAAGATTAGATGTCGCAATGATATATCTTTCCAACATCAACTGTCTTTGGTAGCATGCAGTTCTCCATGTTATATCAGGAGTAACCGATGGATTCCCGTCTCTATCGGAGCCTACCCAAGAACCGAAGTTACAAAAAGATTCAGAAGGCAGCTGAACATCTGGATAATTTTCGGTAAGTGCTTCAGCGATCCTACACCTCAATTGAGGCATTGCATTAAATAAAACTTGCTGAAAATAATGCAAAGCATAATCTACTTCATCTAAAACCGATGGTTTAAATTGATGCAATTCATCTGTTCTCCACCAAAGTCTTACTTCCTCTTTTAATTGTGTTTTTAAAGAATTTTTTTCTTCTTTTGTTAGAAATTGTTCAATCTGTATTTTTTTTAACAAATTTGCTACTCTAGTTTGCTTATGTCTAATGGTGTGTCTTACTATCTCAGTAGGGTGTGCAGTAAAAACTAAACGAATATCCATTTCCTGCAATAACTCTTCTAATTTACCTGGTGGTACATTTAATTTCCTAAGCCTGAAAAATAATTCTCTAAAAGTTACTGGAGCATTTTGCCTAGCTAATGCTGGAGCAAAAGGATCAAGATTGTCGGGTGATTTTTGAACATCCTTATTAGTAAAGCTTTGTATATATCTATCTTCCTCAACTCTTTGTTCCAAAATATTCACTAGTTGAAAATACAATGAGAACGCCCTTGCTGCTGCAATGGATTCCGCTAAATCCATAGAATTTACAATATCAACTATTTCATTTTTAAAAGTTTTTGAACTATCACCATCAATTTGTTTTGAATAACTTAATTCTTTAAGCTGTATCAATCTCTCTGCTTGATCATCTGGACATTCTTCTCTGAGTACAGATTCCCATAGATCTTCTATTAAAAGACGATTTTTATCAAGTGGATCATTGTTACTTATCAGATCCACGTTATTATTTTTTAAATTTCGTAAAGATTCCATATAATCATTATGTCACAAGTGAAAATGTTAAGATCAAATGTTTATTTAAATAATCAAACATTATCGCTTTCACTCCTAATCATATCTTCGATAGAAATTTTCATTATTTGCTCAATAGAAAGACCTTTTTCGTATTGATTTATCCATTTCATAGATTGGTTACCTTCTTCTAAGACTTTATAGATAGGGTTCAAAAGATGTTTCATACCAAAATTTTCTGCTTTGGATGACAAATCTGATAATAAGTTTTGAATCCACTCTCTACAAATAACTTTTTTGCCATCTTGCCAGTGAATTAATTCTGAATTCAGACTATATTTAGCAGCATTTATTTCATTGTGATCACATATTTCTGATAATTCATCCATAGAAAAAATACTGGCATTCAAAGGATCTAAAGTATTTATATTGTCGAAAAGATTTAAAATTCTTAGTTCTATCATGGCCGTTATCCCTAAAAGCAGATTAATATCATGAACAAAATCACAAATTCTCAATTCCAAACGATCAAGAATTAAAGGTCTTTGAGGACCATTTGGTCGGATTGAAGACCAAAAATGCCTGATATTTTGCATATTTTTATTAGCTATATTTTCCTCGATCCAATCTATATAAGAATTATGATTTACAAAAAAAGGGACCTTACTTGGTGTTTTAGGAAACTGTATCCATCTCTGAGAGTGATTCTCCGTAATTTTATTATTTAAAAAAGGTGAACTAGCACTTAGGGAAAGATATAAAGCAGCCTCAGATCTTATTAGTCTAATGGCAGCAAAAAGCCTATCCAAATCATCTATTCCTACGTTTATATGAACACTTGAAGTTGCAATAGAGGTTCCATAATTATCTTGTATAAATTGATGATAAACATTATCAATATCAGATCTTTGAAATTGAATATCATGTTCAAAACAAAGAGTGGATGAAGGAATGATTGTTAACTCTTTTTGGTTTAGCCATTGTCTTAACTTTTTTCTTGGATTTATTAATTTCTCATATAAAGAATCGTAGTCTTTTTCAGGAGTTGTTATGTATTCAACGTTTCTATTATCTGGCTCTTTTACAAAATCAGGAAATATTTTCTCAATTGCATCCGAAACACCAATATGAGAATTTAAAGAACCTGTAAAAAGTTCAACCTCAAAACCCTTATAAAGATTATTTTGACTCATTTATTTATCCAAACAGGCTAATGCTTTTAGTATCCCCTTTGCTTTATTTATTGTCTCTTGATATTCATTTTCAGGAAAAGAATCAGCAACTATTCCTGCTCCTGCTTGCACTGAAACATCATATTTCCCATCTATTGCAGGTTTAACTATCATAGTTCTTATCGTAATTGCTGTATTTAATGCGCCATTAATATCAATAGATCCGTATACACCAGCATAAGGTCCTCTAGCATCTTTTTCAAAGTGCTTAATCAATTGCATAGCTTTTATTTTTGGGGCGCCAGTTACTGTCCCAGCGGGGAAGGATGCTTTGAGCAAATCCCATACATCAGCATTGTTTTTTAAGATTCCTTCAACTTGACTGACTATATGCATAACATGTGAATATTTCTCAATAACCATTAAATCCTTGACCTTGACAGTACCAATTTCACAAACTCTCCCAAGATCATTTCTCCCAAGATCAATTAGCATTACATGCTCAGCTATCTCTTTTGGATCTTTTAATAATTCCTTTTCTAATTCCAAGTCTTGTTGATTATCAATACCTCTAGGTCTAGTACCAGCTATTGGTCTTAAGCTTGCAACAATCTGACCATTTTTATTTTTTTCTGCTTTAACCATTACTTCAGGACTTGAACCTATCAGATACCATGAGCCGAAATCAAAAAATGACATGTATGGAGACGGATTAACCATCCTCAAACTTCTATATAAATTAAAGGGATCATTATTGACTTGAGTTTGGAATCTCTGACTTATAACTATTTGAAAGATATCTCCCTTTCTTATATATTCTTTTGCAGAGAGAACTGCATCCTCAAAATCTTTTTTCTCCCAATTACTTTCTAGATCTAAATTCAAATTCTCATTTTCATTCCAATCTAAAAACTGATTTTCTTTTAGAGGAACTCTCATTAAATTTCTAGTTTTCTGAATTTTAGAAATTGAGTTTAGATACAACTCTTCAATCGAGCACTCTTTTGAAGAAGTTGTATCTGCATAAACCACTGCAGTAATACATCTTTTTATTTGATCAAAGACAACTAACTGATCAAAAAACATCCAGGAACCATAAGGGATATTGTTTTCTGGTATTTCATTTATTGGAACGCTTGGTTCTATTCGATTTATTAATTCATAACCCCAAGAGCCATATAACTGTCCAATTGATGGTAAATCATCAAGCATGGTTGAATTGTATTCCTTTGTCCAACTTCTCAAAATATCAAAAGGATCACCTTTATGTGTTTCAGTTTTACCATTATTCCAAGTTTTAATTATTTCTTCTCCATAACAAACCGCTTCCCAAAGGGGTTTGGTAGCAACAATACTCCACCTACCCAAATTCTCCCCACCTTCAACAGATTCAAGAAAAACACCATGGGAATCTTTTGAAGATAATTTTAACCAAGTCGATAATGGACTCTCTAAATCTGCTGGCCATGTTTCAACTATAGGTATAAAATTTTTACCTTCTTTGTAAGCCTTTAAAAAACTATCTTTCTGTGAGCTTATCATATTAATAATGTCAGCCCAAATTATAATTATTTTCTTCTTTTATATCAACTTTAAGGAAGTTAATCAAAAGTATTCTTAGTTGTAAATTTCAAACCAGCTGGATTAGGATTCTCACCTATTCTTCTAGGATTATGACCTACTTTCTCTCTGCCTTCATTTACTTTTTCAGGGAAAACACCATCCTTTGGGTGTAAAAATTCAATATCCCCACCTGGGAAAATTCGGTAGATTTTAAAATCTTCAATTCTTGGTTTGAAGGCTCTCAATTGTGTCCCTAATGCAAGGCATTGTTCTTTTCTCGCAAAGTACATTAAATTATCACCTTCATGCATAATCGCCGCTCCACCGGTGGGCAATTCAAATGGTTGTTCCTTTGAACTTTTCCATACAATTGCATATTTTTCTTCGGTTTCTGCAGAGTTTAATAAACCCCCAGTACTTCCTATATGCTTTGGAAATTGACCAACTAAAGTTTCTGTCATCCTAAATTTTAAGTTATTTCTAATAAGAAATTAGCATTCATATTTTGCAAAATTCAAAATAAATAGTAAATTTTCTACATTATTTAATATATGTATAACTTAATTCTCATTTCATTTTGCATCTGAAATCGGAAAAAATACTGTCAAACCTGTATCACGTCTTTGTGTGACATGCCCTCCTAAACTAGCTAACAACTTTTGAGTGGCATTTTGACTAAGTTGTAAACTTCCAGTTTGAGGATTCCAATTTAAAACAGGACCAATATCAGAACCGTTTTCTTTTTTTAGAATTTCTTTTTGATTGTTATCTAATTTTTGTACTTTGAGTTGAAGTTTGAGTTTTTGACCGGCTGGTCTTAATTCCAAAATCAATGTGCTACCTTCTTTTAATCCTCTAGTATTTTTATCAATTAATCCTCTTAACATTAATTCTAATTTTTCAGAATCACTCAAAATTTGTGGAAGTTGTTTGGGAATATCTATCTTCAAAGAAATACCACGTCGATTTAATTGTTTATCCCACAAAGGAGCAAGCTTTTTGAAAATTTCGGCTAAATTAATTTTCGCTAAGTTATTTAATGACGGCACTTCATTACTAACTAATTCTGCCGCATTAAAGATTAAACCAAACCTATCAATTTGTTCATTACATTCATTATCTATTTGAATTAAACGATTTCTCATTGATTCATCCATTTTATATTTTTTTAAAGTAGAACTTATTAGGGTTCTTATTGTTGCCAAAGGAGTTCTTACTTCATGAGAAATTGCACGTAATAATTTTGCTTCAGTTATTTGCACATTTTTTTCATTATTTTTCACAGAATTCTGTATATTATGACTTGGCGTAATATTTGCTAATTTTGCTGATAATATTGGCCAAAATAATTTTTCAAATTGATTGTTAATATTAAGGATGCCTAAATTATTGATTGCATTACGAAATTTTACTCCTTCCTCATAATTTTCTTGATTTAATTTTGCATGCATTAATTCAATTGAAAGTTTTAGGCTTTCTTCATCACACTTCATTAATAGAGTTTTCTTATCTTTTTCTCCTATAATTGATAATACGCATTGAAAATTTGGGGTGATTATCATCAAAAAAGGTTCATAGCCATCTTCTTGACAAAGATTTAAGACTTTATAATTGCTAACTAAATCGAAATCTTTTTTTATCTTTTCTGAATTATTGACTGGTAAAAAACCTGCATTCTCATTTTGAAAGTATGGAAATCCCTCAGGAGACCAAAGCCATCCATGAAGTTGATTTAAAAATTTTTTATCATTAAAAGCTGGCAAAGGCGAGGCAACCCACAACCCCCCCTGTTTATAATTCTGAGATAGGAAATCTTTTTGAATAACTTCTAAGGAAGCCCACCACATTCTTCTGGATGTATCATCATCTACATATATGGTTTGAACTCCTTTAACCAAAAGCTCTTGAATATTTTTGATAGTTATTTGTGATTTCATTAACTTCTTAGTGACCTAGAACGTTTTAATATAGATAAAACAAATCCAATAGATATAAAATTAGTCACCAATGACGTCCGACCATAGCTCATAAAAGGAAGGGGAATCCCAGTAACTGGGCCTAATCCAATAGTCATAAATAAGTTAATAATTATTTGAAATAAAAAAGTTGAGGCTATTCCAATAACAATTAGAGATTCAAAGTTAGTCCTAGCAATTGTTGCAGTATTAATGAGTTTTTTAATCAAAAAATAGAACAAAAATAAAACTATAGTACACCCCACAAAACCTAATTCTTCACCTAAAGCACTGAATATAAAATCAGTATGTTGTTCAGGTATAAATTTCAAATTAGTCAGCTTACCTTGTAGCAAACCAGTCCCAAATAATCCTCCAGAACCAATTGCAATTTGACTCTGTATTAAATGATATCCGCCACCTAATGGATCTCTATTTGGATCTAAAAATAAAACTAATCTATCTTTTTGATATTCTTTTAAGCCATATTGCCAAAAAATTGGTGTCAATTTTGCCACTAATAAATGAAACGAAATAGCGAAAGCAGAAAAAATAATTTTCTTTTTTGAAGATCTATAAGCAAGATATCCTATAACTGGAATCCAGAAAATAAGAAGAGTTGGTAAGGTTAGATATAATGTAGATGTGATAATACAAAACACTAATATCAAAATCCACTCTATGGGCATTTGCGACCAATAGAGCATCACACCTGTCAAAACAAGTAAAACTAAAGAGGTACCTAAGTCTGGTTGAAAAAAAATTAATAACCAAGGAATTACTACCCCTAATAAGGGTAATACTAAATCTCTTTTTGTAAGAATTATTTTTTTGTCGAGTACTAAAGCAAGAATTAATACAGTACTAAGTTTAGCTACTTCTGAAGGCTGAAAAGAAAAGATGCCCAAGTTTAGCCATCTTTGGGCTCCAGAAACTGAAATCCCAAAAAAATAAATTAGTAATAAGGATATTAAAGTACACAAATAAAATGGAACCACATACTTTCTAATTCTCTCTAACGGTATATAAGAAATAAAAAATGCTAAAAAATAACCTAAAAAACCAGTTAAGAGATGACTTAAATAGTTCGATATCAAAAAATCTCCCTGAATACTTTTTATTAATAAACCTGAAATAATAACTAAAAACAGGGGAATTATAAGTAGTGGAGAAAATAAAAAACCTCTATTTAAGTTGTCTTTTTTTTGTAAAAATCCTCTGTTATTTAATAAGGAAATTCTCTTAAACATCAATTAAGTATTAACAAATTGATTCTTAATTAATTGAGCTAAATTACCAAATAAAACAGAACTTTCTGTGTTGGGCTGGCTTATTGAAATTGGTACACCTTTATTACTATCATCAACGAGAGGGATTTCAATAGGAATTTGAGCTAATAATGGCAAGTCATTTTCTTTAGCTAACGTTTGTCCACCCCCTTTACCAAAAATTTCATATTTTTTACCTGGCATATCTGGCGGAATAAATACTGACATATTTTCTACAATTCCCAGCAAAGGTACTCCGAGTTGTTTAAACATTGCTAATCCCCTTCTTGCATCTTGCAAAGATACTTGTTGAGGAGTAGTGACAACTATAGCTCCAGAAATAGGCACAGATTGAGAAAGAGATATTTGAGCGTCTCCAGTTCCTGGAGGCAAGTCAATAACCAAAAAATCAAGATTACTCCATTCAACTTGGTACAAAAATTGTCGGATAATACTATTTAGCATTGGTCCTCTCCATATAACTGGCTGACCTTCTTCTATGAGGAAACCCATTGATACCAATGAAATTCCATATTTATTTATTGGTATTAACCTTTGATCACTGCCACTGCCTTCTGTAACCTTTGGATTCTGTTCTGCAACTCCCATCATTGAGGGAGTATTAGGTCCATATATATCTGCATCCAGCAAACCAGTTTTTAAGCCTAATTTAGATAGAGAACAAGCGAGATTAACTGCAATGGTACTTTTTCCAACTCCGCCTTTACCACTGCTAACAGCTATGATATGCCGGATCCCATCAATCTTCTGCAACTCAGGCGCATTACTTACATTTTGAGATTCTGTTTTGGAAAGATTATTATCTACCTCTATTTGAACATCATCAATATCTTCAAAATCCAGGAGTACTTCTCTGACCTCTTTTACAATTCTATCTCTCTGAGAATTTGCAAATGATGGTAATGATAATGTTACGATTACTCTCGGTATAATCACTCTTACATTTTTAATCCAAGCTAATTCAATTACATTTTTCTGTGATCCAGCATCTAAAACTTTTTTTAAAGCAAAATTCGCATCTTTTATTGTGGTCATTAAATTTTAAATTTTTTTACAAGGTAGTCGACCTTTTAAAAGATTAAGAACTATGTCGAACTATCAAATAATAGGCAATAAGGTCCCCCTAAGAGAAATTATAAAGAGAAACTTACAATTAACCAAAAAAAATTTTTTCTTCAAGATTTACTAAATACATGTTGAAAGAACCTCCTAAAAACTCGAGAGAAAAAACTAAAAATCTCTTAATAACTCTGCAAGACAAAATTTGTTCAGGAATTGAAAATGTAGATGGCAAAGGGAAATTTACAGAAGAATCCTGGCTAAGAAACGAAGGTGGCGGTGGAAGATCAAGAGTATTGAAAAATGGTTCTATTTTTGAGCAAGCAGGCGTAAATTTCTCGGAAGTGCATGGAAAAGAATTACCTCAATCTATAATCTCTCAAAGGCCCGAAGCAAAAGGTCATCAATGGTTTGCTACGGGAACTTCTATGGTTTTGCATCCTAAGAATCCCTATATTCCTACAGTTCATCTGAATTATCGATATTTCGAAGCTGGTCCTGTTTGGTGGTTTGGGGGAGGTGCAGACTTAACCCCTTTTTATCCTTATCTTTCTGATGTAAGAAATTTTCATAAGGAGCATAAAAAAGCTTGTGAGAAAGTTAATCAAGATTTACATAAAGTTTTCAAACCATGGTGTGATGAATATTTCTTCTTGAAGCATAGAAATGAATCTAGAGGCATAGGAGGGATTTTTTATGATTATCAAGATGGTTCAGGCAATATTTATAGAGGAAATAATAAAAATGGAGAAGCATCAAAAGCTTCACAAAATATTGGCAAATCAAATTTAAATTGGGATAATTTATTTTCTTTAGCGGAAAACTGTGGACAGGCATTCCTCCCTTCATATTTGCCCATTATTGAAAAAAGAGCTTCTCAAACATATTCATCGAAGGAAAGAGAATTCCAGCTATATCGAAGAGGTAGATATGTCGAATTCAATTTAGTTTGGGATAGAGGAACGATTTTTGGACTACAAACAAATGGCAGAACTGAATCTATATTAATGTCCTTACCGCCTTTAGCTAGATGGGAGTATGGATATAAAGCTAAAAAGGGTTCTAGAGAGGAATTTCTCACATCAATTTTTACAAAACCTCAAGATTGGTTAAATGATCCAGAGTTAGAGGGATTCTGTATAGAGAATAATATTTTTGATTAAAGATTATCGAAAAAAATTTTAAATTATCTTAAATAGGTGTTTTAAATAAAGAACCGTCACTTTTCAATTGAAGTTTTTCTCCAAGTTCATTTTCTAAAGAGATTAATTCATCCCTATGCGCTCTTAATCTCATGAAAGTTGAATCATTTTCATTTTCGTTGATCAACCTTAATTCAAATTTCTCCTCTCTTGCTGATTTTTTAAAATAAACAACTCCAGACAAAGGGCCACCAATTAATCCCAAAAGAATAGGCCACCAACCTAATTCAGGATATATTTGAATAATTACTAACCCCAAAGCACAAGAACCAAAACCGCCAAGAAAACCTAAAAAAATTGCTAAAAATTTACTAGAAACAACTTGACCCTTGAATATTAAAATTCTTTCTTCAAAATCTCCTCCTGTTTGCTTCCAACCCCTCAAATTAAGCCATTCACATAAACCATTTAAAACCTTTATTGGCTGCTGAGAAGATGAAATCTCAACGATGGTTGTTCTATCTTTACTAGAAGCCCTAAGAAAAAAAAATAATCCTATGGCCAAGAGAATTGTCAGCAATAATGTTGAATTTAAGGAATAGGACATTTAATAAGTTTTTTCTTGTAACTCGATAATAAAAATTTAAGTTACATCATATTATAATTTTTTAGAATTATTCTGTAAAATATTCTTATTAGATAAAAATTTTTAATTCAATAAAATCTTAAGTAATATTCTAAATCTTAAATTACCCTAAGTTACTATTTAAAAATGACTATTGAAAATAAAAATATTGACTTTTTTTATAGCGATTTAACAACAGATTTATATAATATTTATAAAAAATCATCCTACTTAGCTATTGACACTGAAGCAATGGGTCTAATTCATGGAAGAGATAGACTCTGTTTAGTACAAATATGCAATGAATTTCAAAGAACATCCTGTATAAAAATCGAACTTAATACATACTCTTCACCTCATTTAAAAGCACTTCTTGAAGATCACAAAATTACTAAAATATTTCACTACGCGAGATTTGATGTAGCAGCTCTAAAATGCAATCTTGAAATTAATACAAAAAATATTTTTTGTACAAAAATTGCTAGTAAGTTGGCAAGAACTTATACAAATAAACACGGTTTAAAGGATTTAATTAATGAATTGTTAGGTATAGAACTGGACAAAAGCTCGCAAAGTAGTGATTGGGGTAGAAAAGAAGATTTAACAAAAGATCAATTAGATTATGCAGCAAATGATGTTAGATATTTAATTGAAGCCATGCATAAATTAAAAGTTATCTTAGAAAGAGAGAATAGATATGAATTAGCTCAAAAATGTTTCGAAACAGTTTCTGTACATGCTGATTTAGACATACTAAAATTCTCAAATATATTTGAACATTAAGAATCAATCTTCAGTTAAAAAATTATCTTCACCATCAAGAGTTTCCATAAGCTTATCAAGTATTCTTGAAGAACTTAATTTATCTCCATCATTTTTTTCACAAACTTTTAAAACATTTTGCGCAACTTGTATTTTTTCTTGAATAGTTTTCGAGCCTTCTTTTGCAATTTGAATTTCTACTTTCTTTTTAGCAGAAGATAAGCTTATACTCATAAGTTTTGCAATCTCTGCACAAATTTTTAGATATTGCCGATCATTTATTGGATACATAAAAGAATTAATAATAAATAAGCTAGTGCCATTTACTAAGATAACAAATGAAGGTTTATGGCATCTACGATTTTCTTACTTGCTCCGGATGCCCCCATTCTTTTTTTTCCAATTTTTGATTGTTCTACCCTATCAACTTTTCCTTTCAAAAGTAAACTTAAACGTTTTAAAAGAATTTTTTTGTTCTTGCAAACTAAAACACTACCTCCCAATAATCTTGATTGCCTTTTTGCAAATGATTTTGTAAATTGTGGTCCAGGTCCTGGTAGAGACAGAGATGGAATACCAAGGCCAGCAATTTGCTCCGTAGCAGTTCCTGCATTAGACAAGCCAACTTCTGCCATATTGGCCCATGAATTGAATTTACCTTTTCCAATCACTACATAGTGATCTTTCTTTTTCCATACTGAATCTTCATCAATTAGAAATTTAACTTTACTCTGTTTTATAAAACCATATTTTTTTAAATAACTTTGAATTTGAATAACATTCGCATTAATGCTCAAAGGCAAAAGTATTACCAAATCCTTTGATAAATCAAAATCTTGCAAACAATTTAAAAAATTATCAAGATTTTTAAGAGCTTCAGGGTATCTACTTCCAACTAATAAAATAATCCTTTTAAAAGAAATAATATTTGAGATCTTCTCGTTTGTTACATTAACAAAATCCATCATTGGATTACCTAAGTATTTTGCATCAATATTTTTTCTATTCAAATTATTAGCTGTAATTTTATCTCGCATAATTAAATTTTTACATCTTGGAGATTTCATTAAAAACATTTCCCATGGATCCCATTCAGAACCTTTCAACTTATGATAAAAATCGCTTAAATCCCAACCTGGCCCACTACTCCAAGTATGATCACTTTTGGGAGTTCCAATGAAACTAAATTCGCATTCTGAACTCCAAGCATAAAGTAATGGCAGGAAATCTCCTACTGCGATAATTTTGCAATTATGTTTTGACTTCTGTTTTACAAGTAGAAAATTTCTAAAATTATCGATTAAAAATCCTGAAAACAAATCAAGCACAAATCCCTTCAGACTTTGATTACTAAAACCTCCACTAGGCAGCTCTTTTAAATATCCTATTTTACGAAAATTCTTTGATTTTATGGAATTAAATACATCTCCATTTCCTACCAACGGCAAAACTTCAATATTTTTATTTTTTATTTTTTTTAGTAATCTTTTTATTACTTCCGACGCGATTACATCTTCTCCATGACCATTGCATATAAATAATAGAGAATGAGACACCTTACTGTTAAGATCATAAAAAGAATCAATCGAATCTTTTTCGGCGGCATGGCCAAGTGGTAAGGCAGAGGATTGCAAATCCTTTATCCCCAGTTCGAATCTGGGTGCCGCCTTATTTAATTTCTTTATGCATTTAATTATTAAGTTTTCGAAGAACTTCAATTTCAAATAAAGGTTATAAAATTTCAATTACTTATTTATATATAGAAAAAATCTTTTCTTTATTATTGGTAAATAATACCTTATATCCATTAATAAATAAAATTAAATGGATTTACTAATTATTTTCATCAGATTATTTATAAATTATAATTAATTTAGTATTCATTATCAGCTACACACATTCCTAAACATCTAACACCGTTTGAGGCAGTCCTTTTGCAATGATTACATAAAATGGGGTCTTTATCAGAAGTAAGGTTAATTTTTGAATTATTTTGGACTTTAAGGCTAATTAACCCTTTTGTTGAATCAAATAGAGTCATTCTTGGTACTATCACTTGAGTCGATACTAACAACAAGTGAAGCATTTGCGTTGGAAGAGGGTATATCCATAATTTTTACAGTTTCTTTAGGCTCATCAATAACTTGATTTTCTTCAGTACTTTCATCAACTGCACAAGCTTCCAGAGCCTCTCGAAGTAGTGAATCAAAAGTTGCTCCAGGCAACCTATGTCTAGCAACCTCAAGAAAAGTTCTCGGTAACGATTCAGATGCTGCATCTCGTAAAGCAGGATTATTCTTTCTATGTTCTTGTTCTTCTTCAATTGATTTAATAAACCTCAATGTGACATCTCTTTTGGTAGAGGCTTTAATCAGCGTATCGTTTTCAGGATTACTAACATTAGGTTCATTTTCAAGATCACTAAGTCTTTTTTCCAAACTATTTAAAACTTCATTAGCTTCTTTACTAATATGCGCTAGTTGACCATCGGATAAATTAGGTAAATCAGCGACAAAAACTTTCCCATGATCCCTTAATGTCAAGAAAGTCGGTCTTGGGCCTTGAGCTTGTCTCCCAATTGATTCAGAATTATTACCTATTGGTCTTTTTGGAGGTGTAGGGCCAGCTGAACTACGTCTACGTGTAATTCTTTGATTATTTGCAAAAGGCATTGAATAAAGGTTAAATCTTAATACTTAAACTTCCGATATGATTCGGCGGTAATTTTATTATATTACACCTAACTTTTTCATTTGGGTATAAAAAATAATTTTTAAAACTCATTTAAAAAAGATAAAAAAATTTAAGTTAAAATTTCTGGTAAAAATTTATTAATTGTTGAATCATTTTTTCGAACTATCTTTCCAATTTCCCAACTATCTATGTCATGATCTTTACAAATACTTAATATCGCGTCCTTAAATTGTTTATCAATGATTAAACAAAATCCTACTCCAAGATTGAAAGTATTCCAAAAATCTTTTTCCGGAATAGATCCTTTCTCTTTAAGGAATTTAAATAAAATAGGTATTTCCCAAGAACTGGTATTGATATAAGGAATAAAATCAGAAGGCACACATCTTGGTAAATTTTCTGGAATTCCTCCTCCAGTAATATGAGACATTGCTTTAATTTCTATATTTTCAGATAACATTTGGTTAATCACATTATTGTAAATTTTTGTAGGTTTCAATAACTCATCATAAAAATTTAAGTGATAAACTGTTTCAAATTCTTTATCTATTTGATTATTGTTTTGAATAATTTTTCTTACTAAACTAAAGCCGTTACTATGTACTCCATTACTTTTTAAACCAATTATTAAGTCATTTTCAGATACTTTTTTACCATTAATAAGCTTATCCTCGTCAACTATTCCAACACAAAATCCTGCAAGATCATACTTATTTTTTGAATAAAATCCAGGCATTTCAGCAGTTTCTCCGCCGAGTAATGAACAGTTATTTTCTCCGCAGCCATATGAAATTCCCTGAACAACCCTCAATAATTGTTTCTTATCAAGTTTACCAGTAGCAATATAATCTAGAAAAAATAAAGGTTTTGCACCACTAGTAATGATATCGTTCATACACATAGCAACTAAATCAATACCAACCTCAAAGTGAAAGTTTTTACTTTGGGCTAATTCTAATTTTGTTCCAACACCATCGGTTCCTGAAACAAGAACTGGTTTTTTAAAACTATCAATAGGAATTCTAAACAAACCTCCAAAACCGCCAATACCCTCAATCACATTAGATGTATGAGTTCCTTCAACTGCCTGTTTAATTTCGGAAACAAATTCTCGCCCAGCTTCAATATCAACACCTGATGTTTTGTAATCCATGAAATAAAAATGATAGACTTTCACTATATAGATATTCCTCCTAAGATTGCTTTTGTCCAGTAATTATTTATCAAATAGATTTATTTTTTAAAAACAAAGTGAAGAAAGTAATCATAAGGAAAACTGAAGAAATAGACAATTGGAGGAGAAATATAAATAGTAAAATTAACTTTATTCCAACAATGGGTAATCTTCATAATGGACATTTAAAACTAATATCAACCGCAAAAAATGACAATTCTAATGTAAATTTAGTAAGCATTTTTATTAATCCACTTCAATTTGATAACAAGTTAGATTTAGAGAATTACCCTAAAACAATTGATAATGATATTAAAATCTCCTTTTTAAATGGCGCAGATGCCATCTTCATCCCAAGTAATGAAGATATATATCCACCGAATGATAAAAATATTAAATTCATAAAAGCTCCAATAGAGTTATCTTCTGCATTATGTGGATTAAATCGAATTGGACATTTTGATGGCGTTTGTACTGTAGTTTATAGATTACTTAATCTCATCAAACCAAAAAATCTTTACTTAGGAGAAAAAGATTGGCAACAACTTTTAATTTTAAAAAATCTTGTCCTAAGAGAGAAATTAAATGTTGCTATAAAATCTATTCCTACACAAAGAGATTTTGATGGAATTCCTTTAAGTTCACGTAATGTACATTTATCTAAAAACGAAAGAAAATTGATTAGGTTTTTTTCAAGTGAGTTATTAGAAGCAAAAAAAAATTTTCAAAAAGATAAAAATATCAATTTAAACGAAATAATTAAAAAACTATCAGAAAAAAAAATTTCAATTGAATATTTAGAACATTTACACCCTCATACACTCCAAAAAGCAAGACTTGAGGATAATATTTCGTTACTAGCTGGTGCGATAAGATGTGGAGAGACAAGATTAATTGATCACGTTTTTCTAATGAAAAGAAGGCCGATTATTGCAATTGATGGTCCTGCAGGGTCAGGTAAAAGTACTGTAACAAAGTTAATAGCGAAGAAACTTAAACTTTTATATTTAGATACTGGAGCAATGTATAGGGCATTGAGTTGGCTTATTATAAAAGAAAGTATTGATTATAAAAAAGAAAAAAAATTACAGAATATTCTTGAAGATATATCTATTGTTTTCAAGTCGAATACAAATTCACATCAGGATGTTTATGTTAATAACTACTGTGTCACTGAAGAAATTAGGTCGCAAAAGATAAGTTCCATCGTTTCTAAAATTTCCTCAATAAAGGAAGTAAGAAAATTCTTAGTGGAAGAACAAAGAAAAATTGGAGAATCAGGCGGACTTGTAGCTGAAGGAAGAGATATAGGAACAACTGTTTTTCCCCATGCAGAACTTAAAATATTTTTAACTGCTAGCATCGATGAAAGAGCAAAAAGAAGAAAATCTGATAAAAATAGTAAAGACTCACAAGAAATAGACATTCATACTTTAAAAGAACTTATAAAGAAAAGAGATTTTGAAGATTCCAATAGAGATATTTCACCACTAATAAAAGCGAATGACGCAATAGAAATTATTACGGATGGATATACAATTAATGAGGTAGTGGATAAAATTATTGATCATTATAATGACAAGATTCCTAAAGAGACTGAGATCAAATAAATTCAAGAAACACTTTCCAAAAAACCGTTTACAGAGTCTTCTAAAATATCAAGGACATAATCGAAGCCCTCATCACCTCCAAAATATGGGTCAGGAACTTCTTGCTCATTAAAAACTGATCTATAATCTTGCATTTTTTTAATTGATGCAAAATCAGCTGAAGCTGTTCTATTTTTAAGATCTTGAATATTTCTAAAATTTGAGTCGTCCATTGCAAGAATATAGTTAAATTGCTCAAAATCTTTGCTAGAAATTTGACGAGCCCTACTTAAGATATTTATATCTCTTCTTTCTGCCGCAATTCTCATCCTAGAGTCAGCTTTTTTCCCAATATGCCAACTCCCAGTTCCAGCAGAATCTACAATAAAGCCATCGGTTAATCTCTTCTTTTCAAGAAGACTTATAAAGATAGCTTCTGCTGCAGGAGACCTACAAATATTTCCCAAACATACAAAAAGAACAGAAATTTTTTGCATATGATTTCAAATTTCCATAAATTATAAGACTTTTAAGTAGTAAATAAAACTTCTTTAATTAAAGATTCAGTAAATTCTTTACCAAACAAACTCGACAACATAGGCCTTGCTGGATCGTTATCTCTTCTAAATTTCAAATAATTATTTTGACCATTTATTAATTCTTTTTGCAGTTCAATATTTGCTTCTTTGCTTTCAAAAAGAATTTCCAAATACAAATCAAGATATTCCTTAAATGTGGTATAGAGCTGATTATCAATTAAAAAATCACTTCTTTCTTCTTTTGGTAATTTTGACCAGATTACTCCTGGAGAAAAAAATCTATCTAAATCTGCAGAGATTTTTTCTGCACATGGGAGTGATGAATGACAATGATTTTTGAGTTTTATAAGTTTTTCTAATAAATCATTATTGTATTGATTTTGTATTTTTAATGAAGGCTGAAAATCTAATACTATTAAATGACTATTGGGGAGAGAAACAAAATCTACTCCAAAAAATGGGACGTTATAAATAGTATTAGGAATAATTAAAAAATTTAAAACAGAATAATTTGAACTATTTATACACACTGCTCTTGCGAATTGAATTCTTTTTTTATGCGTTACACACCAAGTAGAAAGATTAACATTTTTTTTTGATTTTTTTGAACCATAAGTTGAATCTTTATAAGAATATTGCGAGGGTATTATTTTTTCTAAACAGTTATATTTACTTAAATTATTAGTTAAATATTTTAGAAAATTATGCCATCTCCAATCTGACCTGTAAAAAATAGTATCTTGTATTAACATTCAATTAATAATCTCATTATTTAATGTAAAAAGAAATTTATTGATAAATTTTTTTGTCCATTTTTCTCCAAAAAAAGATTTAAACAATTTATCTGCAGGGTCTTTCTCAAAACTGTACTTATCATATTTAATTTGATTAATCTTTATTTCTTCTGCATTTAAAAACTGATTAACAGGATTCGATTTATAAATGTTCAAATAATTATTTACAAATGAATAAAATATATTATTTAAATCTCTATCAAGATTTAATTTATTTCCTCTACAAATAATTACCCATGGGGAAAAATACTTTTTTGAATCATATATATTCTTCATTTTATTATTATCAAATGCAGAATATTTTTTCTTAATAGTACCTAAACTTGAACAATATTTTTCAAGATACTTGCCTTCTTGAATTAAAGGTTGATAATCAAGTATTGCTAATAACTTTTGAGAAGTTCCAAACCATAAAATATCAGCTCCTAAAATAGGCATTTCACTATCAAAATTTGGATATGCGACCGTATTAAACACTTGCAGTTTTTTGCCACCATCTAATCTTGTTATTCGCCACTTTCTATATTCAGGAGATGAAAAAAGCCAATTTTTAATAATATATTTTGAGTCTTCATTATGATGTTCTTTGAATTCGCTAGATATTTGTACTTCATGACCATTTAATTCATTAATATTTGTTTTAAGGAAATAAACTAACGAATCAAACATAAATTACTAGGTCTCAGTGCTTCCTTTCCTTACTTTTTTTGTAATGTAATTAAATACAATCTTGCCTAAAACAGCAATCAAGTTACCTTCAAGCTCCTTAAACATTTTCATATTGTAAGTAAAAGCTTGATTAGCTTCATCAATAATTTGATCAGCAGTCTTTTGATTTATTGGAAGTTGATTCAAAGTAAGGGAATATTCTTCCTTGAATTTCTTTTCATCAGCAATTAATTCAAACTCATAAAAATTTAAACCATCATTTCCCTGCAAATTTAATGCTTTTTTAGCGATCCTTTTTAAAATTTGGCCACCAGATAAATCTCCTATATAGCGAGTGTAATGGTGACCAACCAATAGCTCTGGTGAATTTTTTGCGACCTCTCGGATTCTTTCAACATATTCTTTTGCTGAGTGAGAAATATTAATTTCATTCTTCCAGTTTTCACCAAAATAAAATTTAAGATCATTTACGAGAGTTTCTTTCCTAAATAATGATTTAAAACCTATAGGTTTTATTACAGGGTGATCCTCATTGACCAGTCTTTCAATTTCTTCTTCCATAGCTTCATAAACAAAATATAAATCACTAATTAATTTTCTATACGATTTTTTTTCAACAACTCCTTTTAAAAAACAAGCCACAAAGCCAGTATTTTCAGCCATAGTGTGGGATTTTTTTGTCCCTTCTCTTAATTGTCCTGCAAGAGCGACTGCCATATATTTTGAATTATTTTTGTAAGTTCATTTAATCTACAAGGAAAATACATAAAACAGCTAATTTTTGTTACCAGCGGATGTTCTAGAGAATAGCTTATAAAGTTCTTTACAAACCAAAAAAAGGTTATCTTTTTGTTCCTTTTGCGGTAGATGAGTGCCAGTCATTTCCCAATCACCGATAGTAGCCACTCTCCATCTCTCGGAGGGAACAATCATACCTCGCATTATAATTCCCAACAATTTCGGGACTCTGTCATTATTATCATTTTCAATTCTTAATTGTAAGAGTATTGCTCTACATTCAATAAGAGGACTCCAACCAGGGAAATGAAACGCAAAATCGATTGTATCTTGCATGGATTCATTATTTGAATTGTCCCAGGGACTAAAGTTTACGCTTGCTTCTGGAAAATATTTCCGAAACAAAGCTGCAGTAGAAGCAATTTTATTAGCTATTTCAACATTACTTACATTTGAACTCGCATTCATAAGTAGCTGAGTGTTTTTTTTTGAAAATGACATAATTTGCTTTAACTTGCTTATTAACTACTTTTTCTTTTAATAAAGATGTTGAAATGCTGATCAATAAAGTATTCTCTATTCACATTTGAATAATAAATTTCTAGGTTTTAAAGAAAATAACTCATCGCAAATTACAATACGATGAACTTTTCAATGAGTTATCTTTCATTAATTCAATGCTATGCCAAAATTTGAAAAATTAACTTTACCTAATGAAGGCGAGATAATAACTTTTAATCAAGGCAAACCTAATGTCCCTGATAATCCAATTGTCCCATTTATTAGGGGTGATGGTACTGGAGTTGATATTTGGCCTGCTACTCAAATCGTTCTTGATTCAGCTATCAAAAAAAGCTATGAAGATGAAAGAAAAATTAATTGGTTTAAAGTCTATGCAGGTGATGAGGCTTGTGAACTTTATGGAACATATAAATATCTCCCTCAAGATACTATTGAAGCAATCAAACACTTTGGTGTTGCCATCAAAGGTCCTTTAACGACCCCCATCGGTGGAGGTATTAGATCTCTTAATGTTGCATTAAGGCAAATCTTTGATTTATATAGCTGCGTTAGACCATGCAAATATTATTCAGGAACTCCAAGCCCACACAAAAATCCCCAAAATTTAGACGTTATTGTTTATAGAGAAAATACTGAAGATATATACATGGGAATTGAATGGGAAGCGGAGGATAATAATTGTCTTGAATTAATTAATCACTTAAATAACGTTGTCATACCAAAAAGTAAAAATTTAAAAAATAGATCCATCCCAAACGGATCAGGTATTGGAATAAAGCCAGTGAGTAAATCTGGTAGCCAAAGGCATATTAGAAAAGCTATTGAACATGCGAAAAGATTATCAGGACATAAAAGGCATGTCACTCTGGTTCATAAGGGGAATATTATGAAATATACAGAAGGTGCATTTAGAGATTGGGGATATGAATTAGCAGTAAATGAATTTAGAGAAGATTGCATTACAGAAAGAGAAAGCTGGATTTTAGATAACATTCAGAAAAATCCAGAAATTACAATTGAAAATAATGCTCGAAAAATTGAACCAGGTTTTGACAAGCTTACAAATAACAAAAAAGCATTCATCTGTGAAGAAATTAAAGAAGTTATTGCATCAATATCAAATTCTCATGGAGATGGAAAATGGAGAGAACTTATTCTTGTTGATGATCGGATAGCTGATAGTATATTTCAACAAATTCAAACTAGACCTCAAGAATATTCAATTCTTGCTACATTAAATCTTAATGGAGACTATGTTTCTGATGCAGCTGCAGCAATTGTTGGAGGCCTAGGTATGGCTCCCGGTGCAAATATTGGAGACAATGCTGCAATTTTCGAAGCTACGCACGGTACCGCTCCAAAACATGCAGGCTTAAACAAGATTAATCCAGGCTCAGTAATTCTTAGTGGTGTAATGATGCTTGAATATTTTGGTTGGCATGAAGCAGCTAACTTAATTACTAATGGTTTAAGTAAGGCAATAGAGCAAAAAAAAGTCACCTATGATCTAGCACGCTTAATGGAACCAAAAGTAGAACCCTTATCCTGCAGCAGTTTTGCTGAAGAAATTATCTCAAATTTCTAATTTTAAAAATTATTTTTATTTTCAAAAACCTTCCAAATATTAACCAGTGAATCTTCACTACCAATGTTTCCAGGATGAGTAACAATAGGAAGTTTTTCTTTATTTTTTAGGTTATAAGTAACCACTGAAATGCCTGTTAAAATCTGTCCCTCAAGATAAACATAATCTGCATTAAGTCCATAACTAAGAATCAAATTTGTCGTTATTCCACCTTTTGAAATCAAATATCCTATTTCATACTTCAAGTCTGCGACTAATTCAGCAATAAAACAAGCAAGTAAATTATAAAAATTAAATATTTCAGAAGAATCTAAGGAAATAAATTTTCTTGATGTAAATAAAACTGGAGTTTTTCCTTCCTCAAAAGAAAGTCTAATTTCTTTTAAAAATTTATTTTTAAACAAATTCCTTCGCTTCTGATTATTATCTGATGATGTAATTTTAAAGAATTCAAAAACATCTAATTCAACTGGATTACAATAACTTATCTCTAATAAATTATTCAATTGTATTGTTGAAAGTTCTACATAAGATCCAACAATTATAAGTCCAGGAAGAAAACTCTTTTCTTTATTTCTTATTCTTAAATTAAAGAAAAATTTCTCAACCTGAGGGACGCTTTTTTTCTCAGAAATTGAACTTATAAAGCTTGCTGCAGTTCGAAAAAGAAATTTTTTTTGTTGAGTTAATTTTTTGATTACAAAAGAAAATTTGTTTAGTTGAGAATAATTTTCTATATCTACAATTACATGTTTATTATTCTTCAATTTCTTTATTTGTTTTAAAACAATATTATTTTCTTCATCATTTAGAATCTTGATATCTGATAATAAAAGGTTTTCTATATCTTTAATATTGATTTGCGATTTACTCTTTTGAAATAAAATATCCTTAACTTTACTTGTCTCAAATCCAAAAATTTTATCTCCTGCAAAAATTGTTTGATTAATAGGAGTTTTATCAACAAAGTGCAATCCATTAATTGTTAATCTCTTACCCTCTATAAAAGCAGGAATATGAAAAGTAGCATCAAAAGGTCCTAAGCAACTATTTAGGACACTTGGCTCTAAAAAGTTATGACCTCTAAGAGTAGAGTCACCTCTACTTATAAAAATGATTTCTTCTTCATAAGCTTGAGCAGCTATAACTTTAAGAAGATTTTTGCAAATTTCCTCTATTGTTAATTTTGCATCATTTTCCGAAAGTGACCTTGTATTAGCCAAAATAAAAAATAAATTAGATTTTGATTCAAAACCTTTCAATAAGGTTGAGCAGTCCCACTTAAGGAGTAATAAGCAATCATGAACAGTTTGAGAACCTGTTGGATCATCATCAATAACAACAAATTTCATAAGTATTGCATAATTAATTAAGAGATTTTATTTGTATTGATGCATCAAACCTTTGCTTATTATTTGAAGGAATCATAATTTTTCTGCATCCATCAACAAAAGAATTTCGGGGACTTGTCCAAGGTTCAAGACATATCATTCTTCTTGGAGGATCACTCCAAATAACACCTAGGTCAAAAGGATATGAGTGATTTAAAGTTACCTGTCTTTTAAAAATTTTATCCCGAAAACCGCTCTTACCGGAACTATACATAAGTAGATCAACTCCTAAATTAATATTTTTCAACTCATCCAAAGTATTACTTATTACGTTTTTTTCTTGATTCTGACAATTAATTGGATTATCAAAAAATTCTAAATTTTTGAAATCTGAAATATTAAAGTAAGGATGCAATCCAAAATTTATAGGCATAGCAATGTCTGTTTTGTTAAAAATCGTAATATCAAATTCTAAACAGTTAATCTTTACGGTAATTTCAATTCTTAGTTCAAAATCGAAAGGATAATATTTCTTAGTTTTTTTAGACTCATTTAAAAATAAGCATAAAGATTTTTCATTTTCATTAAAGGAGTATTGCCATTGCAAATCCCTAGCGAAACCATGTTGTGTTAATTGCAAATAATCTATTCCAAAAACTGAAATAGAAGTATTGAGATTTCCACAAATTGGAAACAAGATTGGAATGCCACCCCTAATACTTTTTGTCTTATCCATAAATCTTTTTTCATCGAAATAAAGTATCTCTTTACCATCCGAAACCCAATTTGTAATAACACCTCCTCTTTCAGGGCAAAATTTAATATAGTTATTTTGATCTAATTGAAAAACAAAAATTCCTTGGTCTTTATTAGATAATTTAATTTGCAAAATTGTTAATTAAAGAGAATTAACCCAATCCAAAATATGCTGATTAACTAATTCAGGTATTTCATCATGAGGGCAATGTCCAGCATCAAGAATGATTTCTTGTGTATTCTTTGGTGTGAATTTTTTATAAAGATTTCTTTTTTTTGGAGTATTCATCCAAGGATCTTTGCCTCCCCAGAGCAGTAATAATGGTGAATCGAGTTTTGCAAATAACTTATCCAAAGGCAATCCTTGGGGACCTGATGGATTAAATACACTTCTAAAAACATTAAAAGCTCCATAATCCAAAGAAGGCTTTCTTATTGACTCAACTAAAAAATCATCAACATTTTTCTTATCAACATAAACTTGATTCAAAGTTTTTTTAATATTTTTTGGATTTCTCATATTCTCAAAAATCAAACGTTGAAGAACAATATTTTTCAAAAATATACCGGTAACTGTTTCAATTGAGGTTTGCAACATATTCTTTTTGATAGTTTTTTCTTCACTAAAATATCCCGCAGCATTAAGTAATATCACTCCTGCATTTAGCTCATTTAATTCTGCACCAGCTGCTAATGCTGCATAACCACCTAATGAATTTCCAACAACAATGGTGGGTTTTTTTATTTTCTCTTGTACATAAGCAATAACCTGATCCTTCCATAAAGATCCTGAGTATTCAACATCTTGGGGCTTGGGACTCTTTCCAAAACCGAGAAGATCCATCGCATGAACTTCATATTCGCTACTCAAAATAGGGATATTAAATCTCCAATGATCCGTAGAGGCTCCGAAACCATGAATTAATAAAATTGCAAATTCTTTTGAAGTTTGCTCAGGCTTAGCAGAAATAGTATGTATTGGGTAGTTTAAAAAATTCCATTCATAATTTACATCACTATCCATCAGAGCTGATTTTTCCATTTATTAAAAATTTTATGTTGATTGATTCTAATAAACTTATTTCCTAAAGAAGACCAACAGGATCAGCTGCAACATCATCTGAAATTTTATTGCCATCATTTGGGGGTTTATCTTTTAGAACAATTCTCAAGAGAACAGGTGCAAGAAATGTAGTTCCAATAACCATTAATAAAATTGCTGCTTCAAGAGAGGGAGTTAACAACTTAGCACTTGTTCCTAGTCCAAGGAAAATTAAACCAACCTCTCCTCTGGGCATCATACCTAATCCTACAACTAATCTATTTGTAGGTTTATCACTTGAAAATACCCATCCAGATGCAATTTTACCAATAATTGCTACAACTAATAAAAATCCAGCAACTATAAGAGCTGACCTACTTGTTGGATCAAGTGGATTTATAACTGATAGATCCATTCCAGCTCCTACTAATACGAAAAAAATAGTTGCGAATAGAGATACTAAAGGTAAAACCGATTGTTGAATTGCGTGATTATTTTTAGAACTACTAAGAATTAATCCAGCTGCAAAAGCACCTAAAGCTGCTTCCAATCCAATGGCTGTTGCGACAAAACAACACAAAACAAGTATTACAAAAGAAGCTACCACTACTGCTCCAGGTGCCTTTAATCTATCTAATAACCAATCAAAACCTGGAGCTGCTGTTCGACTTAATGCGATAGCAGCAATAACAAATACTACAGCCGCTGCAACTAATTTAACGATAGGAGCAATTTCTAGAGAACCTCCGGCGGCAAGGGCTACTACAACTGCAAGAATAACAATACCCAAAATATCATCTAAAACAGCCGCTCCAATAACAATCTGTCCTTCTCTAGTTTTTAAATATCCCAACTCTCCAAAAACACTTGCAGTAATTCCTATACTTGTTGCTGTCATAGATGCTCCTGCAAAAACTGCTGGAATTAGATCTACTTGGAAAAGAAACATTAGTCCAAGAGTTCCAAAGGCAAACGGTAAAATTACGCCAGCCATAGCAACAGTGAAAGCCTGAGCCCCAACAGCTACTAATTCCTCTAACTCACTTTCTAATCCTGTTAAAAATAAAAGAGCATATAACCCGAGAGTTGCTACTGCTTGTAGGGATGGAAAACTTTCGAAATAAACATCAGGGACAGCTTCTGGGGGGATTGACGCTAATGAGCTAATTATATTCACAAGTCCTTCATTTAATTCGGTTCCAGCTGAGGGTGGTATCAACAAATGGAATCCTGATGCCCCTATTACAATCCCTGCAAGAAGTTCACCTACTATCGTTGGCAAACTTAGTCTTACAAGGACTTCTGCTAATGCTCTTGCAGCTAAAAATATCAATAGAAACCTTATAACTCCTATCAACGTTTCTGCAACTTCTAAATCATGTGCACTTAATTCAGCAAGTAAGGAATACATTTAAAATTAGAGAAAAAATAAACTACCTAACTGGAAGATAGTTTATGGAGGGCCCACTTTAAGAAATATGTAAGAAAAAAGCAAAAATACTCAACAAGTGTGGATCTGAAGTTACAACAAAGAAATTTCCTTAAAAATGGCTATCGTCTGTTATATGTCCAATCCAATGAATATCAACGAACCCTTCGATCTACGTTTGCCTACCCCAGGCTGCTACCTAGATCCTGAGAAAGCTGGCATGGATTCAGATGCTGTTTTCCAAGGAATGACAGCCCATCTATTTTATACTCTTGGAAAGTTAGCTACTTCTGCAAGTCCCCATGACTTGTACATGGCTTTAAGTTATGCGGTGAAAGATAGGTTAATGACAAGATATTTAGCCAGCCAAGAAGTTATAAGAAAAAAACCCCAAAAAACAGTTGCTTATCTTTCAGCAGAATTTTTAATAGGCCCTCAATTAAGTAATAATCTTCTCAATCTTGGAATAACTCAAGAGGCAGAAGATGCTTTAAAAAGATTTGGCATTGAATCATTGTCAACAATTCTAGAAGTTGAAGAGGAACCTGGATTAGGCAATGGTGGACTTGGCAGACTTGCGGCATGTTACATGGAATCATTAGCATCTCTACAAGTTCCAGCTGTTGGTTATGGTATTCGATATGAATTTGGTATATTCAATCAGTTAATTAGGGATGGTTGGCAAGTTGAAGTAACTGACAAATGGTTAAAAGGTGGATGGCCATGGGAACTTCCACAACCGGACGAATCATGTTTCGTAGGTTTTGGAGGGAGAACTGAAAGTTATAGAGACGATAAAGGGAATTACAGATCAAGATGGATTCCTTCAGAGCATGCAATTGGAGTACCGCATGATGTTCCAGTTTTAGGATACAGAGTTAATACATGTGACAGGTTAAGATTATGGAGAGCTGATGCAACAGAAAGTTTTGACTTTTATGCATTCAATATTGGTGATTATTATGGTGCAGTCGAAGAAAAAGTTGCATCTGAAACTCTTTCAAAAGTTCTATATCCAAATGATGGAACTGACGAAGGTAGAAGATTAAGACTTAAACAACAACACTTTTTTGTAAGTTGCTCTCTTCAAGATATGTTGAGAAGCCTTGAAAAAAGATCAATATCAATAACAGAATTCCCTAAGCATTGGACAGTCCAATTAAATGATACCCATCCTGCTATTGCAGTTGCAGAATTAATGAGACTTCTTATTGACCAATATCAAATAGGTTGGGATAAAGCTTGGAACATAACAACCTCTTCAGTTGCTTATACCAACCACACATTATTACCAGAAGCTTTAGAAAAATGGGATTTAGGTTTATTTAATGATCTTCTTCCTCGTCATCTAGAAATTATTTATGAAATTAATTGGAGATTTCTACAACAATTAAGACTACGTTATCCTGGTGATGACAAGATCCTTCAAAAACTCTCAATAATTGATGAAGAAGGATCTAAATCAGTTCGGATGGCTCATTTAGCTACAATTGGAGCACATCACATAAATGGTGTTGCAGCTCTCCACTCAGATCTTATAAAAAGACAACTTCTGCCTGAATTTGCAGCTCTGTGGCCTGAAAAATTTACAAATGTAACTAATGGTGTTACTCCAAGGAGATGGGTTGCCCTATCAAATCCATCACTATCGAACCTTTTAGAAGAAGCAGTTGGTCCAGACTGGATAACAAATATGGAACTTCTTAAGAAGTTAGAAGAAAAAAAAGATAACAACAATTTTTTGCAAAAATTTGAGGAAACTAAACTAAATGGCAAAAGAAAATTATCTAACTTTATCCATTCAAAAACTGGAATACTGGTTGATCCATCAAGTTTATTTGATGTTCAAGTAAAAAGAATTCACCAATATAAAAGGCAACATTTAAACGCCCTACAAATTATTGCCCAATATTTAAGAATCAAAAATGGCACAAACAAGTATGAAGTCCCAAGAACAATAATATTCGGTGGTAAAGCTGCACCAGGTTACTTTATGGCAAAGCTGATGATTAGATTCATTAATGGAATTGCTGATGTAGTTAATTCTGATCCAGATATGGATGGTTTATTAAGAGTTGTTTTTTTACCAGACTATAACGTTAAACTTGGTGAAATAGTTTATCCTGCAACGGATCTTTCAGAACAAATCTCAACTGCTGGAAAAGAAGCATCTGGAACTGGAAATATGAAGTTTGCCATGAATGGTGCCTTAACAATTGGGACCTTGGATGGAGCAAACGTAGAATTAAGGGATCTTGTGAAAAAAGAGAATTTCTTTCTTTTTGGTAAAACTGAAAGTGAGATCATGGACTTAAAAAATAATAACTACTCTCCCAAAACTTTTATTGATCAATGTCCAGAGCTCAAAGAGGTTATACGCCTAATTGAAATTGGCCACTTTAGCAATGGAGACAAAGAATTATTTAAACCCTTATTAAATAGCCTTACAGGACATGACCCATTTTTTGTTATGGCTGACTTTGAAGATTACTTAAATAAACAGGATGTGGTCAGTGAATGCTGGAATAATAAAAAATCTTGGAATAAAATGGCATTATTAAATACCGCTAGATCAGGTTACTTTTCTTCAGATAGATCTATTAGAGAGTACTGTAAATCTATTTGGAAGGTATCTCCAATGCCTGTGGAAATTACTTGCGACGTAAAAGAAGTAACTAATTAATATTTTTCTTATCTGGTGAATCTGGGGTTTGATGAAATAATCTATTCAAAATTAATCTATCCATATTTAATGGATCTGGGGCTAATTCATTTGCAATTTCTTTAAATTTTGATTCGATATTGTTTGAAATTTTTACATCAAATATTCTTTCCATTAATGCTTCAATTGAATATAAATAAGCATTAACACTTTCCAGTTCATCTAAAGCTTCAGTAATTTCAGTATCAGAAATATGATTTTCTTTTAGACTGGTATCTTCATTTGATTCTCTTTCGGATAATTCTCTCTGCAAATCATCAGTAACCTTAGTACAAAGAGTTCTGAACGATTGTATAGATGCCCAATTCAATTCTTGTTGCTGCTTAAAAGTAGGAAATTCTCTAATTAGACGATCATGCTCTTTATAAAATCTCTGACAATCAGAGCATTGACATGGTTTTTCAGTCAAAACAAAAAATAATTCTTTCTATATCATCTCACTATTTGGGCAAAATTGAAGGGCCATCCAATAATTCGTCATTTTCATCGAGTGAATCCGGACTATCTGGCAAAGGTATCTCAATACTAGTAACCAAATTAATAACATCTCTTAGTCTCATAGAATCAGCAAACCATCCCATTGCTTGCTCGGCATCGCCTCTTTTTTCTGCATCATTTGCTTGATCTTCGTGAGCTTCGGCCAAAAGAGCAAGCCAGCAAAGGCATCTTGCTTGAACTATTGAAAGATCTAAATCATTAGGTTGAGATTTAGAAATGCGTTCATGCTCTTGTTGAATTAAGAGCTTTAAACGCATATCATGCAACTTAGCCATAAAAGATTTACTACTAACTATACGCTAGCTACAGAGTAGCAAGTTTGCACACATACTACATATAGTTTTTTATTTTTACGGGACTGGCGGGAGTCGAACCCACGACCTACGGTTTAGGAAACCGTTGCTCTATCCTGCTGAGCTACAGCCCCAATAGGTGATTTTTGGAGTATTAAGCATTATGCTAAATGAAAGCAGGAGAGGCAATCGCAAGAAAGTTTTATTTTGTTTCCAAAATAAAACTTTCTTGAGGAAAGTCCGGGCTCCCACATGGTCAGGCTTGCTGGGTAATTCCCAGTGCGGGTAACCGTGAGGATAGTGCCACAGAAACATACCGCCTAATACTTTATGTATGGCAAGGGTGCAAGGGTGTGGTAAGAGCGCACCAGCAACATTGAGAAGTGTTGGCTAGGTAAACCCCGGCTGGGAGCAAGGCTTAGTAGATTTATGACCATTAAACAATCTACTTTTAAGCGCCGCTTGAGACTGTGAAGTAATTCCAGTCCTAGATAGATGATTGCCCATCTTATTAATTAAGATGAACAGAACCCGGCTTATGACCTGCTTTCTAATTGTTGCGATTATTCAAATCAGATGACAAATATAATTAACGCGAAGAGGATTAATCAAATAACTACTTTTTTAAAGTCTTTAAATATTAAATCAAAAAGATTTTCCGAAATAATTAGAACTCAAAATATTTCAATTATTCAAGATTTTAATCAAGCATTTATCCACTCCTCCGAGGACAAAATATTAAATTATGAAAAACTAGAATTTTTCGGAGATGCAGTCCTCAGATTAGCGGCTTCTAATTTTATTGAAAAAAAATATCCTCAAATGAGTGTAGGAGAAAGATCAGAGCTAAGAGCACAAATTGTAAGTGATGAATGGTTAACTAAATTAGGGGAAAAAATTAATATAGAAAAATTAATAATTAAGGGACCTAAAGCTCTTGGTGATGAAAATTCAAAAAATACTATTATTGGTGAAACTACAGAAGCTTTAATCGGTGCTATTTACAAGTGCTTTAATTCCATTCAAGAAGTAAATCTTTGGTTAGATGATATTTGGGAGGAAGATTCAGAAATATTTTTAAAAGCTCCATATAAATTTAAATCAAAAACAGTATTGCAAGAGTGGTGTCAAAGTAAAGGTTTTGATTTGCCAGTTTATAAAATAATTGAAGTCTCAAAGAAAAATGGGGACCCTAAAAGATTTTCTTGCGATATATTTATCGAAGGATTAAAAGAATCATCTGCATTCGGCAAGTCCCATAAACAAGCAGAAACAAATGCAGCAAGAGTTTTGATAGAAAAATTAATTACTATGGGTAAAATCTAATTTTTATACTATTTCTAAATTAGTTAACTGAAAAGTTATGAGTTTATCCCAATTACCTCCTTCAAACAGAACCGCGGCTCTTTTTTTTGTAACTCTTTGTACAAACCCTTTATATCCTCTATAGATAGAATTGGTGTCTTTTACAACAACAAAAGATCCAGGAAGTATGGGTTTAGTAGATAATTCCATAAAACACTCCTTCTAATACAATATATGATAAATAAAAATGAATGGTTGACTGTTGGATTGATAACATCATGTCATGGAATTAATGGACAGGTGAAGGTTAAATCTCTAAGCGATTTTGAAGAAAGATTTTTAAAACCTGGAATTAGATGGTTGCAAAAAAAAAATGAACCTCCTTCAAAAATAGAACTTATATCTGGTTTCAAACAGCCTGGTAAAGAAACCTTCATAGTTAAGTTCCAAGGAATAAATACAAGAAATAATGCAGAGCAACTGAAAAAATTTAAAATTCTTGTAAAAACCGATACACTGCCCAAATTAAAAAATGAAGAATTTCACTTGTTAGAACTTATAAATCTCGATGTCAAGACTTTAGAAAATGATGAATTAAAAACAATTGGGAAAGTTATCAATTTAGAAAATGAGAAAAATAATTTACTTGTTATTGAACTATTTAAAAATCAAAAAAAAGTTCTCATACCATTTGTTAAAGAAATAGTCCCATTATTAGATATAAAAAATAATTTTCTAATCATCAATCCTCCAAATGGACTTCTAGAGCTATGAATAAAAAATATAAAAATTTAAAGGAGACTCATCATTCCACAGTCACACTCTTAGCTAAATTTCTTGGTTGATCTACGTCAAGTCCCCTGTGAGCCGCTATATGGTAACTCAATAATTGTAAAGGCAAGATATTAAGTAGAGGCGAAATCCATTCAATAGAGGAAGGAACTTTCATTAAATAATCAAAGATTTCAGTTCCATTACATTCAGGAGCAATCCCAATCAAATATGAATCTCTAGCTTTTGCTTCTTGAGCATTACTGATAACTTTATCAAAAACCTCACCAGGGGAGGCAATTGAAATTACAGGCACTTTTTTATCTAATAAAGCTATTGGACCATGTTTCATTTCACCAGCAGGATATCCAGCTGCATGAATATAACTAATTTCTTTAAGTTTTAACGCGCCTTCAAGAGCAATTGGATAATTTATTCCTCTTCCTAAAAAAATAACATCTTTAATATTAAAAAAGTCATGTGCAAGCTTTTCTGAAGATTTATTATGTTTCTCTAGGAGATCTTCCAGTAATGGCGGAAGTTTTATGAGTTCGTTTATTAATTTACCTATTTCATCAGGACTTTGATTGCCTTTAATTTGAGCAAATTTTATGGCTAATCCATAAAAAGAAAGTAATTGAGCTAAAAAAGTCTTAGTTGCCGCAACCCCAACTTCTATTCCTGCACATATATCAATTATATTTGAGACCTGCCTTCCTATGGAACTCTCTTTTCTATTGGTAATCGCAATAAGATTGGGTTGAAACTTTTTATCTTTAATTGAAGAACGTCTTTTAATTTCCATATCGATAGCCGCAATTGTATCAGCAGTTTCTCCAGATTGAGTGACTCCAATAGTTAATGTATTTGGCAATAGAGGAGGTGGTGAATATCGAAATTCGCTTGCAAAAAAGACATTTGTAGGGATACCTGAAAATTGTTCTAATAAAAAACTGCCCACCATTGCAGCATGTTTACTTGTACCACAAGCAATAATTTCAATTCTTTCTATTGATTCAAAAAACTCCGTATCAAATGGATAGCTGATTTGATATTGACCATTATCTAAGTTCTTAATTAAATAATTCTCCAACCAGTTTTTTGCAGTCTGCGGCTGATCATATATCTCTTTTAACATGTAATGTTTGAAATTCTTCTTGTCCATTATTTGCTCTGAGACTTTTAAAGAAACTGGATTTCGATATTGTCTCTCGTTGCTTGAGTCATATATTTCAATCCCCAGCGGAGTCAACAAAGCTATTTCTTCATCCTCCATAGGCAGAATGATATTCGTAAAGTTTGCAATGGCTGGAGTATCACTAGCACAAATAAATTCTCCTTCACCCAAACCAATAATCAAGGGGGCTTGTCTTCTTGCAACTACCAAAGAGGTTGGAGCACCGGACCATAAAACTGCTAAAGCATAAGATCCTTCTAAATCAGATATTACATTTCTCACAGCAACTAATAATGTTGAACCATTATTCTCAAGATTAAGTTTACTTAATGTATTTAATTCTCTTTGAATTAGATGGGGAATTACTTCGGTATCTGTATCAGAATTAAAAATAATGCCCTCTTCCTCTAATTTATTTTTTAAATCTTGGAAATTTTCAATAATGCCATTTTGAACAACTGCTATTTTTCCTGAACTATCTGTATGAGGATGTGCGTTTTTCACCTCAGGCTTTCCATGAGTCGCCCATCTGGTATGACCTATACCCACAGTTCCTGGAATATTATGATCATTAAGATTACTTATTAAATTCTTGAGTTTTCCTTTTGCTTTATTACAAGAAATACCATTTGTTTCAGAATTTATTATTGCAATACCTGCAGAATCATAACCTCGGTATTCAAGTTTTTCTAAACCATTAATTAATAATGGTAAAGCTTTTTTGTACCCAGTTACAGCAACTATTCCACACATACGAATTTTTTTTTCAATTATATTGAAATAAAATGCGTATTTACTAAAACATGGACTCTCTTAAAACTGCACTATAAAAATTAATATGCTAAACCCATACTCCTAGAAGTCTCATCTCCTAAATAAACACGAATACTTAAGAAATCTGTGGGACATGCCGTTTCACATCTTTTACAACCTACACAATCTTCTGTTCTAGGAGATGAAGCTATTTGGCCAGCTTTGCAGCCGTCCCAAGGAACCATCTCTAAAACATCAAGTGGGCAAGCCCTTACGCATTGAGTACAACCAATGCAAGTGTCATAAATTTTAACTGCGTGTGACATGTAAAAATTGTCTTTTGAACCTCGTTATATAATACTATTGTCTTACAAAGAAATTAAAAAAATTAAGATATGCTTCACTCTTGTTAACTCTAGGGCATAAAATCATATAGATAATTAGTAATTTCCATAAACTATGTCACAAGAAATCCTTGAAAAAGTCTGTTCTATTGTTTCAGAACAATTAAGCGTTGAATCGGGAGAAGTAAAATCAGATTCAAATTTCCAAAATGATCTAGGTGCAGATTCTCTAGATACTGTTGAGCTCGTGATGGCTTTAGAAGAAGCATTTGACATTGAAATTCCTGATGAAGCAGCTGAAGGAATCGCAACTGTTGGCGATGCAGTAAAATTCATCGAAGAAAAAAAAGGTTAATTAAAGGATGCCAAATTTCCATCGAGTAGTTATTACTGGTATCGGAGCAGTAACTCCAATTGGTAATAACATTGATGAGTATTTAGTCGGTCTTCAAACAGGCACTAATGGAGTCTCAGATATTACTCTCTTTGATCCTGAACAACATCCCTGCAAATTTGCTGCAGAAGTAAAAAATCTTCAATCAGAAAATTTTATTGAAGCTAAAGAATCCAAAAGATGGGATCGTTTTTCCCAGTTTGGAGTAATTGCTGCAAAGCAAGCATTTAATGATTCTGGCCTTGAAATTTCTGAAGCTAATGCATCAAGAATTGGAGTGATTATTGGTTCTGGTGTTGGAGGCTTACTAACTATGGAAAGTCAAGCTCAAATATTGAGTCATAAAGGACCTAAAAGAGTCAGTCCATTTACAGTCCCAATGATGATTCCAAATATGGCCACTGGATTGGCTGCAATCGCTCTGGGTGCAAAAGGACCAAGTTCTTCTGTTTCCACCGCTTGCGCTGCCGGTTCAAATGCAATTGGTGATTCTTTTAGATTACTACAACTTGGAAAAGCAGATGCAATGATCTGTGGGGGAGCAGAAGCAAGTATTACGCCTCTCGGAGTAGCTGGTTTTGCAAGTGCCAAAGCTCTTTCTTCCAGAAATGAAAGCCCTCAAACTGCTAGCAGACCTTTTGATGCAGAAAGAGATGGATTTGTTATTGGCGAGGGATCGGGAATTCTTGTTTTAGAAACTTTAGAAAATGCAAAAAAAAGAAATGCGAGAATTTATGCAGAAATAGTTGGATATGGATCAACATGTGATGCTCATCATATTACTGCTCCATCTCCAGGCGGGGTTGGAGGCGCCGAAGCTATCAAATTAGCAATAGAAGACGCTGGTCTTGGCCTTGAAAAAGTTGATTACATAAACGCTCATGGAACAAGTACATCAGCTAATGATAAAAATGAAACTTCTGCAATTAAATCTATTTTTAGAGACAGATCTTACCTCATTCCTGTAAGCTCTACTAAGTCGATGACTGGTCATCTCCTAGGAGGCTCAGGAGGTATAGAAGCTGTAGCTTGTATACTTTCTTTGACACATAATTTTATCCCTCCTACAATTAACTACGTCAATCCAGATCCTGAATGTGATCTTGATTATGTACCAAATAATGCAAGAGAAGCTCAAGTAGGAGTTGCTCTTTCTAATTCTTTCGGCTTTGGTGGTCACAATGTTTGTCTTGCTTTCAGCAAAATGAATTGAAGACAACCAATGCTGTATTTCCAACTTAACTTATTTTAAAACAATGGTTGCTGCATCTGTTTCATTAGAATCACTTTGTGTAAATAGTATAAGAATGCTTGCTGTAGATGCAGTAAATAAATCTAATAGTGGTCATCCTGGATTGCCAATGGGATGTGCTCCTATGGGTTATGCATTATGGCAAAACATACTTAATCACAACCCAAATAACCCAAAATGGTTTAATAGAGACCGTTTTGTATTATCTGCTGGTCATGGCTGTATGCTGTTATATTCCTTGCTTCATTTGACAGGATATAAATCGGTTTCCATAGAAGATATTAAAGAATTTAGGCAATGGGGATCTAAAACTCCTGGACATCCAGAAACATTCGAAACTGAAGGTGTGGAAGTTACAGCTGGGCCTCTTGGAGCCGGAATATCAAATGCAGTTGGTTTAGCAATAGCTGAAACTCACTTAGCAGCTAAATTCAATAAACCTGATTGCAATATCGTTGATCACTATACTTACGTAATAATGGGTGATGGTTGCAATCAAGAAGGTATTGCATCAGAGGCCTGCTCATTAGCTGGTCATCTTAAGCTTGGAAAATTAATTGCACTATATGACGATAATCAAATTACAATTGATGGGCGAACCGACGTTTCTTTCACTGAAGATGTTTTAAAAAGATACGAAGCTTACGGATGGCATGTACAACATGTTGAAGATGGGAATCATGATGTCAAAGGAATTACTGAAGCTATCGAAAAAGCAAAATTAATTACAGATAAGCCTTCGATTATAAAAATTTCTACAACCATAGGTTATGGCTCGCCAAATAAATCAGATACTGCTGGAATTCATGGAGCAGCTGTTGGAGAAGAAGAAGCTTCATTAACTAGAGAGTTCTTAAATTGGGAATATCCTCCATTTGAAATACCAGATGAAGTATATGCGCATTTTAGAAAATCAATAAGTAAAGGTGAAAATTTAGAGAAAGAATGGGATTATAAATTTGAAGAATATCAAAAAAAATATCCCTCTGAAGGAGTTGAGTTAAAGAGAATGCTAAAAGGCCAATTACCTGATAATTGGGACTCAGATCTCCCCTCTTATACACCTGATGATAAAGGTTTAGCAACTAGAAAGCATTCACAAATATGTTTAGGTGCTTTAGGACCTAACCTACCTGAATTAATTGGTGGATCTGCGGATTTAACTCACTCTAATTACACAGATATAAAGGGAGAAACTGGATCATTCCAGCCTAATAGTCCTGAAAAAAGATATTTACATTTTGGTGTACGAGAGCATGCCATGGCTGCAGTACTTAATGGCATTGCTTATCACAATAGTGGCCTTATTCCTTATGGTGGAACTTTCCTTGTATTCGCTGATTATATGAGAGGTTCAATGAGGCTTTCAGCACTCAGCGAATTAGGAGTTATCTATGTATTAACCCATGATTCAATTGGTGTAGGAGAAGATGGCCCAACACATCAACCTATTGAAACTATCCCTTCTCTTCGTGCCATGCCTAATATGCTAGTTTTCAGACCAGGAGATGGGAATGAAACCAGTGGAGCTTATAAGCTTGCTATTCAAAATCGAAAAAGACCTTCTTCCCTTTGTTTAAGTAGACAAGGTATGCCAAATCAAGCAAATACTTCGATCGAGAAAGTTGCTCTAGGAGGATATATAGTTTCCGATTGCGAAGGGACGCCAGATCTAATATTTATTGGTACTGGAAGCGAACTGAATCTTTGCATTGAAGCAAGTAAGGAAATTTCAAGCTTAGGTAAAAAAATTAGAGTTGTTTCTATGCCTTGTATAGAACTTTTTGAAGAGCAAGAAGAATCTTACAAAGAAAGTGTTTTACCTAGTAGTGTGAAAAAGAGAGTTGTAGTTGAAGCTGCCCATTCATTTGGTTGGCATAAATATACAGGTTTTGATGGAATTTGTATTACTATGGACAGATTTGGTGCATCAGCTCCGGGTGGAGAATGTATGAAAAATTTTGGATTTACTGTCGAAAACGTAGTTAAAAAGACAAAGGAAATTCTATAACTACTAATTGATAACTACACTGAAGAAGTATTACATTCATCAAGCTTATTTTTTAACTGATCAAGAGATTCATCAGAAATTTTTGAATTCATTGGACAATGTTTAGGTCCACACATTGAACAAAACTCGGCTTTTTTAAAGATTTCTTCAGGCAATGTCTCATCATGGTATTGCTTCGCCCTTTCGGGGTCTAATGAAAGTTCGAATTGTTTATTCCAATCAAAGTTATACCTTGCATGACTAAGTTCATCATCGCGATCACGAGCTCCAGCTCTATGTCTTGCTATATCTGCAGCGTGAGCAGCTATTTTATAAGCAATTAAGCCTTCTCTTACATCTTCTGCATTTGGTAGACCTAGATGTTCTTTTGGCGTTACATAACATAACATAGAAGTCCCATACCACCCTGCCATCGCAGCCCCAATAGCACTTGATATATGGTCATAACCAGGAGATATATCTGTCACTAATGGACCAAGTACATAAAATGGGGCTTCTGAACATTCTTCCATTTGCTTTCTCACATTAAACTCAATTTGATCCATAGGTACATGACCAGGACCTTCAACCATTACTTGAACATTATGTTCCCATGCTCTTCGAGTAAGTTCTCCTAAGGTCTTCAATTCAGCTAGCTGAGCATCATCAGAAGCATCATGCAAGCATCCAGGCCTTAATGAATCTCCTAGAGAAAAAGTACAATCATATTTCTTAAAAATCTCACAAATGTCATCAAACCTTGTATAGAGAGGATTTTGCTTAAAATGATGTAACATCCATTGTGCTAAGATACCTCCCCCCCTACTGACAATTCCAGTAATTCTTCCTTTGACCTTCGGCAAATGCTCTATCAATAGACCAGCATGAATAGTTTGATAATCTACGCCCTGCTGACAATGTTTATCAATTATATGAAGAAAATCGTCTTCAGTCAGTCTATCTATTGAACCATGTACACTTTCTAATGCTTGATACACAGGCACTGTTCCAATGGGAACAGGGGACTCATGAATAATTGCTTGCCGCACTTCATCTAAATTTACTCCTCCTGTAGAAAGATCCATAACCGTATCAGCCCCATATTTAACTGCCAATTTTAGCTTCTCTACTTCTTCATTGATATCACTTGCATTAGGGGAAGCACCGATATTGGCATTAACTTTGCATCTAGAAGCAATACCTATAGACATTGGCTCAAGATTCAAATGATTAATATTAGCTGGAATAATTAATCTTCCTCTTGCTACTTCTTCCATTATTAAAGAAGAAGGAAGATTCTCTTTTTTAGCAACAAAATCCATTTCTTCAGTAATATATCCCTTTCTTGCAAAGTTCATCTGAGTTACATTGTCTTTTCCAAGGCGAGGCTTAATCCAAGAACTTCTCATAATTTACAAATTTTTTAAAGTGTTATTACTAAAGTTTGATCAAATCTCCACTTCCCTGAATCAAGATTAATGATTCAGGTTCAAAGGGTATGATCTCAGCTAAGTTCAAATTCTTAGCACCCCTAGCATTTATCTTATTAATAGCTCTTTTCTAAAAAATAGTCATCTCATATTGCGTAAAAATAAATAAAATGATTTTATTTAACTTTTTGAAAAGACTTTATCTTTTTTAAAATATTTTTCCTGTCTAATTGTCTACTTATACCCCTCTCTAAAATAATTACAATACCCATTAAGCCAATAGGCAAATAAAAAATCTTCCTAGAATTGTCTCTAAAAATCAATCCAATAGTAGATATTAGGATCATTAAAGGAGCTACAAAAGATAAAATAAATCTTTTATTAATTTTCATTTAGCAATCGTATTAAATTTTTCATTATTTAATTTTACTATGGATTCTATTATCACTTTAATTCCAATAGCAATAGCTCTTTCATCTGGATCAAATTTAGAACTATGAAGTGGAGCACATCCATTTGAACTAGAAACGCCAAGCCTAAACATAGCTCCTGGAATCTCTTTTAAGAATTCAGCGAAATCCTCAGCTCCTAATGATGGTTTTTGTAATTCAATAACATTTTCTTGACCCAAAAGCTTAATTCCCGAATCTCTAAGGACTTTATTAATTTCAGAATTATTATTAACTGCCGGAGTGATTTCTCTAAATATTACATTTGATTCAGCTCCGCAACTGTTCGCTAAAGAAGTAATATTTTCATTGAGCCAATTACCAATATTATTAAATAGTTTACGGTTAGTACATCTAACCGTACCAATTAAATTAACCTTCTCTGCAAGAACATTGAATGCATTGCCACCATTTATTTTACCAAAAGTTATTACTACAGGATCTAAAGGATCTAACTTCCGCGTTATTGATTCTTGAATTCCCGAGATAACTTTAGAGGCCGCCCAAATAGCATCAACTCCTTCATGAGGTCGAGCACCATGCCCTGATTTTCCTTTAATCTCTATCTTAAGTTCTCCCGCAGCTGCAGTTAAACTCCCCTCTTTAATGCCAATAGTCCCGACTGATAAATCGGGGTAGACATGAACTCCCAAAATATGGGTTAAACCATTAATTGCACCATCCTTAATCATCCATCTAGCTCCGCTCGCAATTTCTTCAGCTGGCTGAAAAATTATCCGAATCCCAAAATTTAGTTTTAAATCCTTAATAATTTTTGCCACACCCAATCCAATGGATATATGTAAATCGTGGCCACAGGCATGCATAACACCATCTACTTTTGAAGAAAAACTTAATTCAGTTTCCTCAAATATTGGCAAAGCATCCATATCTACTCTTAAACCTATAATGCCTTTATCTAAGGGACCAAAATCAGCTATAACTCCTGTCCTGCCAATAGATTCTGTAACATTCCAACCAATGCTTTTTAAAAAACCACTTATCAAGATGGCTGTTTGATTTTCAAGTCCACTTAATTCAGGATGTGCATGAATATGTCTTCTTAAGTAAATTAATTCATCATTAAACGAATCAATTTTTTTATATAACTGATCTCTATTCATCATTACTTATTTTAAATCAATAAAGTTCATTAAATCTCTAATTGGTTGTGGAGGCCATCTTCTTATTTTTTTCAACCATTCTTCATCACTATATCTAGGATCTAATTCAGTTACCGCTATCCAATTACTCTCTGCTTTCCCAGATTCACCCTTGGACCAATTCAAAGCTGTTAAAGCTGCCCTAGCATCTGCGAAAGTTGGATAACGTCTAATTAATTTTTTTAATTCTTTTTCAGATTCATCAATGTTCCCCAACTGGAAATCTGCTAACGCCATACTCGACCTAGCCATTGCAAATCCAGGATTATATAAAGCAGCTTTTGAAAATAAATCTCTTGCTTTTTCCCAATGTGATATAGATCCTTCTACATTAGCCAAATTATATAATGCAGAGAAATTTTGACTATCTTGCGAAATAACGAACATATAATCTTTTTTCGCTTGCGACCATAGACCCAATGCTTCCTCTGCTATCCCTCTGTTAATGTAAGGATCTATTTCACTAGGATTCAGACTTATAGCCTTGTTTTGGTCATCTATTGATCCCTCTACATCTCCTATAACAAGTCTTACATTTCCTCTATTACTCAAACCTGCGGCATCATCAGGAAAATAATCGAGATATTTATTCCATTCTTGTAAAGCAAGATTAAATTTTCCACCTGAACTAAGATCTAATGCATTTTTAAACAAATCCTCTCTCAAGGAGGATGAATAGCATGGTGCAATAATGAAAATATTCAAAAAAACAAAAATTAATAAAAAACAAACCTTGACTGTTTTAAAAGTTATCATTTTTTGAATCAATGTACTTTTTCCCTAAAGCAGTAAGCAATCTTCCTCGAGGAGTTCTCGTTAGAAAACCAATTTTGATTAAATATGGCTCAACTACAAATTCTAACATTGAGGAATCATCACCTAAGCCAGCTGCAATTGAATCAAGGCCAGTTGGAATATTATTGTTTTGGTTAAGAAAAGATAAATAATTTCTATCTAAAGAATCTAATCCTTTTTCGTCTATTTGGTAAGAATTTAAAGCTTTTTTTATTAAATTTATTGAGATCGTATTAGTTTTATTAACAACTTGAGCATAATCTCTAACTCTTCTTAATAATCTTAAAGCAATTCTTGGAGTTCCTCGGGATATCTTTGCTATATCATAAGATGCTTCATCATCTAAATTGAGGTTTATTAATCGGGAGTAATTAACAATTATTTGTTTTAATTCATCATATGTGTAAAATTCAATTTTCTGAGATATACCAAATCTATCTCTGAGAGGTGCACTTATTGAGGCTAGTTTGGTTGTCGCACCAATCAAAGTAAACTTAGGAAGATTAATTGTTCTGCAACGGGCTCCTCTATTAGCTCCAATAGTTAAGTCAAGTCTAAAATCTTCCATTGCAGAATATAACAACTCTTCAGTTAACCTATTTAAGCGATGTATCTCATCGATAAATAAAACTTCACCATCTTTTAATCCAAGAAGTAAACCTACAATATCTCTAGGTCTTTCAATTGCTGGAGCAGTCGCTAACCTACATTTTGTATTCAATTCATTGGCTATCAAATAAGCAAGAGTAGTCTTACCTAAACCAGGCTGTCCATATAAAAGAGTATGCTCTAAAGGTTCTTTTCTAAAAATTGAAGCATCTATAGCTATTCTTAAAGAAGATTTAAGTTGTTCTTGGCCAATAAATTCTTTTAAAGTAAGAGGTCGCGCTAAGTTCAGATTTTTATTTTTCTTTTCTTCTGGAATGATTTTTGAATCAACTAGCCTAAGATCTTTTTTACGAAGAGAAAATTCATCATCGTTTATATTAGAAGAAATTATTGCCATAATGAAAGGTTAATTGCAATTGTTCTGAGTAGAAAGATTTTTTACAACTAAAATGGCAAAAAATTCAAACAAAGTTAAAAAAAATACTGATAAAGAAAATAATTTTAAACTTCTAGCTGAGAATAAATATGCAAAATTTCAATATGCAATATCTGAAACAATCGAAGCTGGAATTGAGCTTTTAGGGACTGAAGTAAAGTCCATTAGAAACGGAAAAGCAAATTTAAGAGATGGGTACTGTTCATTCAGAGATGGTGAGATCTTATTATTAAATGTTCACATTTCACCACATAAAAATGTGGGGTCTTTCTTTAATCATGATCCATTAAGACATAGAAAGTTGCTACTACATAAAAAAGAAATAATAAAAATGAAATCCAATACTGAAAAAAAGGGAATGACTATTGTTCCATTATCTCTTTATTTAAAAGGCTCATGGATTAAAATAACTATTGGGGTCGGCAAAGGGAAAAAATTACATGACAAACGCCAAGATGAAAAACAAAAAAGTATGAAAAAAGAAATCAACTCTGCGCTAAAAAGATAAAAATATAAAATTATTTTTACTATGAATCTAAACTGACTGAACTTGGAGGTGGGGAAGGATCTGGATCTGCAATTAACATATGCTGTAAGACTGTTTCAGGCCTCTCACTATCTCTCCAGCGAATTTTATATGCAGGCATTTTTGTACCTCTACTTGTAGTTTGCTCTACTGGTTCAATAACCCATCCTCTTCTTGATCGGCCTTGAGGATTTCTTTTTACTACTGCATCCGCGTGTTTGAAACGGAAACCAACACGTTCACCACTCATTTAAAAAATTTCGTATTGGATTAATTTATCTATTTTACTTCATTCAAGGGTAATTTTTCATTTTTTTTTGAAGTAATTTCTGGTTTTAATAATGGGAAAGGGATTACATCTCTAATTGATGCACTATCAGTAATTAACATAATTAGCCTATCAATGCCTATGCCTAATCCTCCAGTAGGTGGCATGCCAATTTCCAAGGCATTCAAGAAATCTTCATCTACACAATGAGCCTCAAGATCTCCTTCATCTCTAAGAGATTGCTGTAATTGCATTCTTTCTCTTTGATCTACTGGATCTATCAACTCACTAAAAGCATTTGCCAGCTCTCGACCAACAATGAATAATTCAAATCTCTGAACCATCTCTTTATTGTCAAGATGAGGCCTAGCTAAAGGAGAAATTTCAACAGGATAATCGATTACAAAAGTGGGTTCTATAAGTTTTGATTCTACTTTTTGCTCGAAGACCTCATTTAAAAGTCTTCCTATAGTATTGACTTTATTTGAGAAATCAACATTTATACTTTTAACGGATTGTTTTGCTGACTGTAAGTCTCCATTGAAAGAATCAAAATCAATCCCTGTATATTTTTTGACAATATCTTTCATAGATATTCTTGACCAAGGTTTAGAAAAATCAATTTCTTTATTTTGATAATTTATAATTAAAGACCCGCATGCATCAGCCACGATATCTTTAATCAATTCTTCTGTTAAATTCATCATATCGACATAGTCAGAAAAAGCTTGATAAATTTCAACTGAGGTGAATTCTGGATTATGCTTTGTACTTATCCCCTCATTACGGAAAATTCTTCCCAATTCATATACTTTCTCAAATCCCCCAACAACCATTCTTTTTAAATGTAATTCTGTAGCTATTCTTAGATAAAGAGGTATATCTAATGTATTGTGATGAGTTATGAATGGTCTTGCTTCAGCACCCCCAGCTTCAGATTGGAGAATTGGAGTTTCTATCTCTAAAAAATTTCTATTATCTAGCCATTTTCTTATAAAACTTATACATTTTGCTCTTGTTTTAAATACATTTTTAGAGTTAGGATTGGTTATTAAATCTATATAACGTTGTCTATATCTTTTTTCAATATCAGTTAATCCATGCCATTTATCAGGTAAAGGTTGTAATGATTTGGATAACATCTCCCATTTTTCTACTTTAATTGAGAGCTCACCTTTATTAGTTTTTTTTATAGTTCCGTAGACGCCTATCCAATCACCAATATCTACTATTTCCTTGATATCTTCAAAAGAAAGTAATTTTTGTTTTTCTAAATTTAAATCAATAATCTTTTTATCTAGATAAAGCTGAATCTGACCATCTTGGTCGCTTATTGTGAAAAAGGCAATTTTCCCCATTACCCTTTTTGCCATCACTCTACCTGCAAGAGAGACACTAAAGTTTTCCTCTTGACCATTTTCTAAATAATCAAATTTTTGAATAAGAAATTTTGTAGAATTCGAGACTCTAAAATTCTGTGCGTAAGACGCAAATCCTTTATTAACGAGTAAATTAGCTTTTTGTAAGCGTACATCTTTAATTTCAGACAAGATTTATTTTAAAATTTGTTTTATTTAATAAAATTATCAGACTATGGCTCAACTTGCCAAAGATGTTGCTGTTTCTCCAACTCTCTGAGATGCGTAACCAATCCCTCTAACAGTTAATATTAATTCTGGATTTCTTGGGTCTGGTTCTAATTTGCCTCTTAATCTAGCTACGTATACATCTACAACTCTTAAATCTGCAGCTCTGCGAGGAGGGTAACCCCAAAGCTGTTCTAAAATTTCAGCTCTCGGGACAACCTTACCAGGCTCGTCAAACAATAATTCTAGGAGGCTAAATTCAGTATAAGTAAGACTAATTCTATCTCCTGCTCTGGAAACTTGTCTGCGATTAGTATCAACAACTAAACTTCCAAATTTCATAACTCCTTTGCCTGAAGGAACTTCCTTAGTTTCAGTAACAGAAACAGTTGGACCCATTCTTCTCAAAATAGTAGCTATTCTAGCCTCTAACTCTTTTGGGCTAAATGGTTTAGATAAATAATCATCAGCCCCTAAATCCAAACCTGCAACTCTCTCTGAAATAGCCTCTAGAGCGGTTAAGAATATTATTGGTACTACTGATTCAGCTCTAATTCTTCTACAAACAGCAAATCCATCCATTTTTGGAAGCATAACATCAAGAACTATCAAATCTGGGGAATCCCTGTGAAAAGACTCAAGAGCTTCTTCCCCATTGGTGGCTGAATAAACTTGATATCCAGCTAGTTGAAGCCTTGTAACTAATACCTTCAAAACTGCTGGTTCATCATCAACAACTAAAATTCTTGCTTTTGACATAGTTAAAAAAGATTTCTCGATATTTCAAAGCAAAGAACTATTGCATTGAATATTCATTCTAACAATTAAAAATATAACATTAGGAACCCTCAAAGAGATAGATATTCCTAAGGTTTAAAAAATATTATAAAAAATTAAGAGATAAAATTTTTTTCAAACACTTTTACCTCTTGGTAAAACATATTACTGCAATTTTCTTCTTGAAAATTTAAACATTCTTAAAAGTTGGGAGCAAATAAAGGGAGCAAAAAAACCTGTCAAAAAAACTTCAGCTAAGATATTTTTAACACTGGTAGTCAACATAAAAGAATTACTATCTGAAAAATTTTTAAACAAAATTTGTAAAAAATAAAAAGTCCCACATAAAAAACTTCCAAAAGAACAAATTAAACCATACCTAAAATGTCCCACCAAAATATCACTATGTAATTTAATTCTCCCAAACAAAAACCCGCAAAAAATTAAGCCTGGTATTTGAGTAAAACTATCATCTATAGTTAAAGAATCTAAAATTATACCTAAAAACAAACCAAATATTAATCCATTAATTGATCCATTAATCATTGACCAAGGCAATAACCACAACAAAGGCCAATATGGCTGAACCCCTACAAATCCAAGCCAATTAGGGTGCCACAAAAAAATAATTGGAATAAAAATAAAGCTTATTAAGGACAACTTTTTTATCAAAAATTTATTCATTGAATATTTACCTTATAAATTTGTACCCAATCAATTACTTGTGGTTTTGCTAAAAGTGAAATTTTTGCCGTTTTTTTTGATTTCAATGTCTCATCTATAGAGTGGACAATACCAACGGGGATATTTGGAGGTAATAACGTACTAGCAGGAGATGATGACACAAAATCTCCCACTTTAATATCAGCATCTTTTGTATAAAGTATTAGGCTAGGATAATCATCTCCTAAACCGACCAGTAATCCATTAATTTGAGTTCTATCCAACCAAACGCCTAACTTACTTTCTGGAGAAGTTATTAAAGTTACCGACGAGGTGAATAAAGAAGTATTCTTTACTCTTCCTAATAATCCACCGGGGCCAATCACAATATTACCAATTTCTACTCCATCCTTTGAACCTTTGTTTAATATTATCTGTCTCCACCAACTACCTGTTTTTCTCGAAATTACTGCAGCTGAAATATAATTATCATCAGATGATTCTTGAAGAAATAAGATTTTCCGCAATCTTATATTATCTTTTTTAAGAAGATTTAACTTTATTAAATATTCTTGGTCAATACTCTCAAGAACAATTTCTTTTTGAAATTGACCAGGCCAAAAAGGCTTCGAAATAAAAAAATAAAAATCTTTATAAAAAGCTCCTTTTGATATTCTTACAAAAACCAAAAATAGAAAAATTGCAAATAATAGCCAATTTTTCTTTTTATGCCACCAACGATTAGTAGAAATTCGTCGGATACCTAACATAACATTAATCTCTTATGGCATTTCTTATAAATTCTGGCGTATCAACAACTCTTTTCAGTTTTTTAAAATCATCCAAAACCTCTCCACAACCATTCACTACACAAAGCAGAGGGTTTTCTGCTATGTGAGTAAAAATTCCTGTTTCATTGCTCAATAAATCATTAATGCCTCTCACTAAAGCTCCACCTCCTGCAAGCATAATCCCTCTATCAACTATGTCTGCAGCAAGTTCAGGAGGGGTTCGCTCTAAAGTTCTTTTTACAGCTTCCACTATTTTGCTAAGTGTTTCAGCCATGGCTTCTCTGATTTCTCCTGATGTCAAAGTGACTGACCTAGGTAGACCAGATAAAAGATGTAAACCTCTAACCTCTAGAGTAGTTTTATCAAAATCATCATCTGGAAATGCAGATCCAATTTTAATCTTGATATCTTCTGCAGTTCTCTCTCCAACAACTAAATTGTGAACTTTTTTAAGATACAGCGCAATTGACTCATTTATCTCATCGCCTGCTATTCGAACAGATTCACTCAATACAGTTCCACCTAAACTTAATACTGCAACCTCAGTAGTACCTCCACCAATATCAACAATCATTGTTCCAATTGGCTCAGTTACAGGTAAAGATGCTCCTATTGCTGCTGCAACAGGTTCATCAATTAAATGAACTTCTCTAGCTCCCGCTAATCCTGCTTCTCTTACAGCTCTTCGCTCAACACTCGTAACTCCACTTGGAATACCAATAACTATTCTTGGGGCTACAATCCCCTTGCCTTCATTACATTTTTGAATAAATGTTTTTATCATTTGTTCTGCAGCATCAAAATCCGCGATAACCCCATCTCTTAGTGGTCTTACGGCTCTTATATTGCCAGGCGTCCTTCCAAGCATTAACTTTGCTTCTTTACCAACAGCTAATGGAATACCTTCTTCTAAATCCATAGCTACCACAGAAGGCTCTTGTAAAACAACGCCCTTCCCTGATACGTGTATCAGAGTATTAGCCGTTCCCAGATCTATGCCAATATCTCTAGAAAATTTAAATCTGTTAAAAATCACGATAAGAATTTCTTTTTATAAATAATATATCCATTTTTTCGTAAGCTCTCAGAATTCTGTCATTTAGTTATGAATAGCACTTAAAACTTTGAGCAAAACCTGAAAATATGAGTAATATAAAAAAAAAAAATTATGGAAATTAACACTATTAACCTTGTTGGCAGAGCAGGAAGAGCGCCAGATGTCAGATATTTTGAATCAGGAAGTATCGTAGCAAATTTCACACTTGCAGTTAACAGAAGAAGCAGAGATGAAGAGCCAGATTGGTTTAATTTAGAAATATGGGGCAAGCAAGCACAAATAGCTGCAGATTATGTGAAAAAAGGATCATTAATTGGAATTACAGGAAGCTTTAAAATTGATAGTTGGAAAGATAAAAATACTGGAGAAGATAGATATAAACCTGTTGTTAGGGTAGATAATTTAAACTTACTAGGCTCACGTAAAGATTCTGATAATAACCAATATTCAAACAACAGTAACTCAAGTGAAATTCCTTTCTAGGCTCTATTTTTTTGTAAAATATCTAATTAGTAGCTTAGAAAAAAAATATAAGAAAATTAAAATTAAAATTGGCTTAATAACATATTTGATTTGATCTAAATAACTTTCAATGATTAGATAGTTTTCACCAAATAAATAACCTGCATAAGTAAGAAGTGTTACCCATATCAAGCTCCCAAATGTAGTCCAAATCAAAAATTTTCTTAATGGCATAAGTTCTATACCAGCGGGAACTGAAATTAAAGTTCTTATACCTGGTACTAATCGGCCCCAAAAAACTAAAGAAACCCCGTATTTATCAAACCACCTTTTACTTTTACTTAAATCATTAGAAGAAATACCCAAATATTTTCCTTTTTTGTCTAAAAAATTTGAAAGTTTTTTTTCATTTAATATTCTACCTAAATAATACCAAGGCAATGATCCTAAAATAGTTCCAAGTAATCCCCAAAAAACTAAAATATAGAAATTTAATTTTTGTTGATAAACGAAAAAGCCTCCCAATGGCATTATTATTTCCGAAGGGATTGGAGGTATTATATTTTCTAAAAACATAGCCAAACAAATTGTAAGATATGCAATTATTGAATTCTTTTCAACAGCCAAACTAATATAGTCGGGGATTGAAGTAAGAATATTTACAAAACTCAAACTCAGTATCTATAAAGCTCTGGTTTATAAGGCCCTTCAACAGAAACATTAATATAATCAGCTTGTTCCTTAGTTAATTTAGTTAATTTTGCACCAATTTTATCAAGATGCAATCTAGCTACCATTTCATCCAAATGTTTTGGTAAAACATAAACCTCTTTAGCATATTTTTCTGACTTATTGAAAAGTTCAATTTGAGCTAGTACTTGATTAGTAAAAGAATTACTCATAACAAAACTTGGATGACCAGTAGCACATCCTAAGTTAACTAATCGACCTTCAGCTAGAAGGATTATTTTATTGCCACTCGGTAAAGTTATGTGATCAACCTGCGGTTTAATATTTTCCCATGGATAATCTTTCAGTGAAGCCACATCAATTTCATTATCAAAATGGCCGATATTACAGACTATGGCCTCATCTTTCATCTTGAGAAGATTTTCGTTTGTTATTACCTGATAGTTCCCAGTTGCTGTAACAAATATATCTATATCTTCAACAACATCGTCTAAGGTAACAACGCTAAAACCTTCCATTGCCGCTTGAAGAGCACAAATTGGATCAACTTCAGCAACTTTTACAATTGCTCCAAGTCCTCTTAGAGACTGGGCTGAACCTTTACCAACATCTCCAAAACCCATAACTAAAGCAACCTTCCCAGCAATCATCACATCAGTGGCACGCTTTATGCTATCAACTAGAGATTCTCGGCAGCCGTATAAATTATCAAATTTGCTCTTAGTTACTGAATCATTAACGTTGATAGCTGGAAAAGGTAAAGCATTTTGCTTTTGCAATTGATAAAGTCTTGCAACTCCCGTTGTAGTTTCTTCAGTGACACCAATGATATTACTCTTAATTCGAGAATAAAAATCACTATCATTTTCCAACTTGGACTTAATAGAATCGAATAAAGCAATTTCTTCTTCATTATTAGGATTCTCTAAAACAGATAAATCTTTTTCTGCTTTACTACCAAGTATCAATAAGCCTGTTGCATCTCCCCCATCATCAAGAATCATATTTGGAGAGTCTGAACCCCAATCAAGAATAGAGTGGGTATATTGCCAATATTCATGAAGAGTCTCACCTTTTTTTGCAAATACAGAAATACCTTGATCTGCGATAGCTGCAGCCGCATGATCTTGAGTTGAAAAGATATTGCATGAAGCCCATTTCACTTCTGCGCCAAGATCAACAAGAGTTTCTATTAAAACTGCTGTCTGAATAGTCATATGAAGACTTCCAGCTATTTTTGCACCTTTTAGTGGCTTTTCAGATTGATATTTATCTCTAAGTGCCATTAATCCTGGCATTTCCGTTTCGGCAATTTTAATTTCTTTACGACCAAATTCTGATAAAGAGATATCAGCAATTACGTAATTAGATGTAGAGGCCTTAACTGAATTCGCGATAACCATTTCTAGTGAATACTTTTTCTATTAAACTATAAATGATTTTCGTGTAATTTTGTGTTTGTTGAGAATTTAAAAGAAACTTTAAGTTTAGGAAAAAAACTCTCACACAAATTAAATCCCCAATCAATTATTTTATTACAGGGTCCAATTGGGGCTGGGAAAACTTCATTAGTACAAGGAATTGCTCAAGGCTTATCAATCTCTGAGGAAATTACAAGCCCTACATTTGCTTTATCGCATCACTATAACTCAGGAAAAATTCCACTATTTCATCTTGATTTGTACAGATTAGAAAATGTTTACTCTGCAACAGAAGTTTTTTTTTCAGAAGAAGAAGAGGCAATACAAAAAAAAGCTATTTTAATTATTGAATGGCCAGAATTAATAGAACCAGTTATTGATAATTTCTGGAAAATAAAAATTAGTTACGCAAAAAATTATGGAAGACATTACGAAATAAGAGATCCCAAAAATTTATTAACCTTCTCATAATATGGCTGTTGCTCGATGGCGCCTTCACCAAGACAAGTTAATAATCCACAAACACTTGCAAACTTAATACAATCTTCTATCTCTAATTTGTTTGAAGGATAGCCAGAAGAAATTAATTTTGAAATTAAGCCAGCTAGAAAAGCATCACCAGCGCCAGTTGTATCAACAATTTTTTGTGAAGTAAAAGTTTCGGTAATTCCCTTCAATCCGTTGAAATACCATGAAACGGGATTTTTCCCATCAGTGATTATTACATCTGGTCTATTTGACAATTGTTGAGATATTGGCAAGGGATTGTCATCCTCAAAAAACAAAGTTGCTTCTTCCTTAGCAAGTTTTAAAACATTTGCATGATTTAAAAATTTCTTGATTAAATCAAATCGCGCGGCTTTACTAATTTCTGATGAAAAACTTGCGTGTTCCCAAAAGACCTCTCTCCAATTCAAATCAATTACTATTTTGACTTCAAATTTTTTAGCCTGTTCAAGAAGAAAAAAAATAGTCTCTGCTGATTTTGGAGATGATAATAAGATCGTTCCTGTAACCAAATATTTTGTTTCTAGAAAAGATTTCTCCAAATTGAAAATTTCTTTTTCCATTAATTTCTTACTAAGAACTTCGTCTGCAAAGCACGAATGAGGACTTTCCTCAAAGCCTGAAAAAAAACGATCTCCAAATTTATCTCTATCCACATTAACCACGCGGGTAGATGAATCATTATCTGTTTGCAAGAAATCTAAATTAACACCCAATTTATTAAATTGTGTAATAAAATTTTTTCCATAATCATCACTACCCAAACTTCCTATAAAAGTTGAATCTATTTTTAATTTCCTCAATGCGCAAGCAACATTAGCCGGCGCACCACCCAAAAAATCTGTAAATCCTTGATTTGACTTATTTCTAATCCTATCTACTAAAGCCTCTCCAATACATATGACCTTTTTCTTTTGCATAAAATGAACCTTTTTATTAACTAAGAATAATTTATTAAAAACAAATAATTTTTTTTTGAATTAAAGTTTAATTAAAATCATACTCATAGTGTCTTTAAATAAATCT
>QCBF01000007.1:0-55524 GCA_003281705.1 Prochlorococcus sp. AG-347-C10 | reverse complement strand
AAGAACAGTTATGGGGAGAAAAATTACAAGCCTCTACAGAAATTCTTTTACAAAATGAACAACTAAAAAAAGATGTACTTCTGGCAAAATCCAAAATAAGTGAATCATCTTAATGTTCAATACTGGTAAATATTTTTTTACCTACTAGTCTTAATTTAGTTATCTAATAATTATTCAATTTTCGCTCTAATGGATAAGAAAAACTTCACTTCCATCTCGCTTCAAGAAGAAATGCAACGTTCTTATTTGGAGTATGCAATGAGCGTCATAGTTGGACGTGCGTTGCCTGATGCAAGAGACGGTCTTAAGCCTGTACAAAGAAGAATCATATTTGCAATGCATGAATTAGGTTTAACTCCTGATAAACCATTCAGGAAATGTGCAAGAGTTGTTGGAGATGTACTTGGAAAATACCATCCTCATGGGGATCAAGCAGTTTATGATGCATTAGTAAAGTTAGTACAAAATTTCTCAACTAAATATCCTACTCTTGACGGCCATGGAAATTTTGGATCTGTGGATAATGATCCGCCTGCAGCAATGAGGTATACTGAGACCAGATTAGCTCCAATAGCTCATAAAGGATTTCTTGAAGAAATTGCATCAGAAACAGTAAATTTTTCAAATAACTTTGACGGTTCTCAGAAAGAACCAGATGTTCTTCCAGCCCAACTTCCATTTTTATTGTTAAACGGCTCATCAGGTATTGCTGTTGGCATGGCAACAAATATTCCGCCTCACAATCTAGGCGAAATTGTAGATGGATTAGTTGCCTTAGTTAAAAATAAAGATATTAGTGATAAAAAACTTTCTAACATTATCAAAGGACCTGATTTTCCTACAGGCGGAGAATTAATTTATAGTTCTGCAATAGAAGAACTTTATCAAACTGGAAAAGGATCTATAACGATAAGAGGAGTTGTAAATACAGAAGAGATAAATTTAGGCAAAGGAAAACATAAAAAGAATGCAATAATCATTACTGAACTTCCTTACCAAATTAATAAAGCAGGTTGGATTGAAAAACTCGCAGAACTTGTTAATTCAGGCAAGATTATTGGGATTTCTGATATTAGGGATGAGAGCGATAGAGATGGAATGAGAATTGTAATAGAACTAAAAAAAGATTCTAATTCTGAACTTGTTATTTCTAATTTATATAAAAAAACAACTCTCCAAACAAACTTTGGCGCAATATTCTTGGCTTTAATTAAAGGCAAGCCTGTACAACTAAATCTGAAAAGATATCTCAACTATTTTCTTGAATTTAGAGAAGAAACAATTAGAAAAAGAACTTTTTATTTTCTAAAAAACACCCTTGATAAACTAGAAATATCAGAAGGTTTATCTAAAGCTACAAAAAACATAAAAAAAGTTATAGCAATTATTGAAGAATCAGAAAATACTGTGCAAGCTAGATCAAAATTAGTAGAAAATTTTTTCTTAAGTGAAAAACAGGCAAATTCAGTTTTGGATATGCCATTAAAAAAATTAACAAATCTAGAAAAAAATCAAATTGATAATGAAATAAAAAATTTAAAAGAAAAAAAGAATTATTTTCAAAAATTATTGAATGAAAGAGAATTATTACTTAAATTACTCATAGAAGAATTATTAATATTAAAGAAAAAATACAATGTTTTACGTAAAACAAAGATAATTAAAAATATTAATCAAAATGAGGAATTAGAAACGCTCAATAATCAGATACTAGAAGACTTTATAAATAAAAAAACAAAATTATACGTAGACAATAGACTTTATTTAAAAAAGATGATTTTAGTTAATTACAAGAAATCATTTGAGGTTGTAAATAAAATTATAGATAATAGAAATATTCAAAAATTTATATGTAAAATTGAAAAAAATATAAAATTAATTGGAATCACAAATACGGGAAAAGTATTTAACATTGATTGGGAATCAAGTATTAATAGAGACTATAAATTAGATAATAAAATTCTTGGAAATATTCATCCTAGTGAAATAATAAATTTTCATTCAATTAAAAAAGATACTATAAATTATTTGTGCATATTAAATTCAGATGGAAGATTTAAAAAAGTTTTATTTGATGAAGATATGATTAAAAGCAATAGATCATTCACTATTACAAAATTAAAAAATAATTTAAAAACAATTGATTCTTTTATTTCTAATGAAAGCAAAGATTTAATAATATTAACCTCGATAGGAAGAATTTTTAAATTTAATTTGTCAAATAAATTTTTAGCCCCTACTTCTAAACAATCCCAAGGATTAATAATTGCAAAACTTTTACCAACTGAAAAAATCGTTTCTTGTTGTACACATGATAATGGTGAAAATATTTTTTTAATATCTAAACAAGGAAAAATCTTTTGCATAAATAGTAATGAAATTTACCGCTCAAATGAATACAGTTTGGGATATTTGAATGAAAAAACCCAACTTAAAAACGATTACTTCCTCAAAATAATGGCTAGTAACCATTACCTTGATATTGAAACTAATAAAAATAAATCTGCAAGATTAGACTTAAATAAATTAAATTTCAAATCCAATAAATCAAACTTTTTGATTGATTTTTTAAAGTTGGATAATGATGAATACCTTGAAAATTGTTTCCGACTTGAAAACTTTCTCGACTAAGATTTATATTCATTTTCAACCCAATTTAAGTATTCTTGATTTACTGTTCCAGTTACATAATCACCAGTAAAACAACTCATCTCTAAACCTTTAATAGGAGATTCACTTATTATAGATTTACGCAAACTTTCAACACTTTGATAAACAAGGTTATCAATTTCAAGTTTGTCAGCGATTTCACTTATTGTCCTATTATGAGCTATTAATTCATCTCTATTAGGCATATTAATTCCATAAACGTGAGGATAACGAACAGGAGGTGCTGCTGATGTAAAAAAAACTTTATTTGCTCCTGCATCTTTAGCCATCTGAACAATTTCTTTTGAAGTAGTACCTCTTACTATCGAGTCATCAACAATTAATACATTTTTATTTTTAAACTCCGCACTCATGGCATTTAATTTTTGCCTTACAGATTTCTTACGTTTCTGCTGACCAGGCATTATGAATGTTCTGCCAACATATCTATTTTTAAAAAAACCTTCCCTATATTCTATCCCTAACTGTCTTGCAACTTGCATTGCCGCGGGTCGAGAAGAATCAGGAATAGGCATAACTACATCAATATCTCCAGTATTGATTGTTTCTTTTATTTTTTCTGCTAAATAATCTCCCATCTTTAAACGAGCTTTATAGACTGAAATTCCATTCATAATTGAATCTGGCCTAGCTAAGTAAACATATTCAAAAGCGCAAGGAAATAACATTGGATTATCTGAACATTGCTTAGAGAAAAACTCCCCATCAAGATTTATAAAAACAGCTTCTCCTGGATCTACATCTCTCACTATTTGATAATCATTATTCTCAAGTACTAAAGATTCGCTTGCTACCATCCATTCTTCTTTTTTTGTGGTTAATGAAAGTCTTTTCCCTATTACTAAAGGTCTAATACCAAAAGGATCTCTAAATGCTAATAAACCATGTCCTGAAATTAATGCAATTGAAGCATAGGATCCCTGAATTCTTTTATGTAAAGATTTGACCGCATTAAAAATAATATCAGGTTCTAATTCTTGATTATGAATTTGTTCTTGTAATTCTGTCGCAAATACATTTAACAACATTTCAGTATCACTTGAAGAATTTGTATGTCGCTTGTCGACATTAAATAACTGTTTTTCTAAATCTCTGGTATTAGTCAAATTTCCATTATGTATCAGAACGATTCCATAAGGAGCATTAACATAAAAAGGCTGTGCTTCTTCTACACTTTCTGCTGATCCCTTTGTTGCATACCTAACATGACCCAATCCAATTTTGCCAATTAAATTCCTCATATCTCTAGTTCTATAAGCAGTATTAACCTGACCTTTAACCTTATGTATATGAAAAACAGTATTTTCCATTGTTGCTATACCTGTTGAGTCTTGACCTCTATGCTGCAAAAGCAAAAGACTATCGTAAATTTGTTGATTTACATCATTTGAAGAAACGATTCCAACTATTCCGCACATAACTTAATATCTTAAAATGATTAATAGTTGAGAAATGTTTTTCATATTTAAAAGTAACCTGAAATACTATTATTAAATTTTTCGGTTAATTCCTCAACCCTAATATTGCAAATATTTTTTTCGTTGATTTTTATCTTCAAAGTGCCACTAGATACATATCCTATTTTTTTTACATAAACACTTGATGGGAAGTTTATTTGATTTTGTTTTAAATAATTAAACCATTCATTTTGTTTCATTTTACTAATTGAAAAAATAATTCTTGACCCCCCTTCGGCAAACAATAAATTATCAATTCTATTGAAATCTTTCTCTAATTCTATAGTTGCTCCCCTTTCAGACAAAATACAAGACTCTGCTAAAGCTATAGCTAAACCTCCATCGCTTATATCGTGAGAAGAAACTACAAGACTTTTTAAAATCGCATTTCTTAAAAAACTCTGGCAAAACTTTTCATCCAACAAATCTATTTTTGGGGGCCGACCTGTAATTTCTCCATGAAAATATTCCAAATAAGAACTAGCTGCAATTTTTATTTCTGATTTGGAAGAACCAATTAACCAGATTTGATCTTCAAAATTTTTCCATTCACTACTTATAGCTTTTTCGACATTATCTATCTTTCCAACCATTCCAATAACAGGAGTAGGATTGATAGGAGTAATTAAATTATCTTTATTTTTAGATTCATTATATAAAGATACATTTCCTCCTGTTACAGGAGTTTCTAAAGTTTTACAAGCTTCAGCAATTCCATTACATGAAGATGAGAGTTGCCAATATCCTATTTCATTCTCAGGGGAAGAAAAATTTAAATTATTTGTAATTGCTACTGGTTCAGCCCCAACGCAACTAACATTTCTTGCGGACTCTGCAACGGCAGCGATAGATCCTCTAAAAGGATCAAGAGAAACCCATCTACTATTGCAATCAACTGAAGCAGCGACACCAGAAAATACTTTACTTCTATTTTTTTTATTTTGTTCCCTTAGTCTTACTACAGCTGCATCTGATTTTCCAGGTGCAAATACAGTATTTGCTTGTACTTGAGAATCATATTGTTTATAAATCCATCTTTTAGAAGCTATTGATGGGTTAGAGAGTAGTTTTAAAATGATTTCTGAAAAAGAAAAATTCTTATTTTCCTTCAATGAAAATATTTTTTGCTCATGAATTTCTGGTAAATCATTTTCTTTCCATTCCCATTTATTTAAAAGATCATCGGGTGGATTATTAATCACATTGTGAAAATTTACAGGAGTATCATCAGATAAAGCAGAAGTAGGTACTTGGGCCACAATTTTACCTTTATGAGAAATAATTACCTCATTAGTTACTATCACTTCACCAATAACACTGGCATATAATCCCCATTTATTAAATTTTTCAATAAGATCATTAATTTTTTCTTCTTTAACGACAAACAACATTCTTTCTTGCGATTCAGATAATAAATATTGGTATGAGGACATATCATCTTCTCTAGAAGGTACCAAATCTAAATCAATAGATATCCCTAAATTTCCATTTGCGGCCATTTCTGCGCTACTGCATGTTAAGCCTGCAGCACCCATATCTTGAGCTGCAATTACATCCCCTGTCTTGAAAGCATCCAAACAAGCTTCAATAAGACTTTTCTCAATAAATGGATCACCTACCTGAACTGCAGGTCTATCATCCAACGAAGTTGTAGTTAATTTTGAACTAGCAAAACTTGCACCACCAACACCATCTCTGCCAGTTGTATTACCAACATATAAAACTGGTGATCCTACATTTTTAGCTCCAGAACAAACGATTTCCTCGGTCTCTAGAAGTCCTAAAGCCATAACATTCACTAGAGGATTTCCAGAGTAACTATCATCGAAGTCAATTTCACCTCCAACAGTCGGCACACCTACGCAATTTCCATAATGTGCAATACCGGATACAACTCCTCGTAGTAAATCAACATTTGATGATTTATCAAGGTTGCCAAATCTCAATGAATTCAACACTGCGATTGGCCTTGCACCCATTGTAAATATATCTCTTAAAATTCCTCCTACACCTGTAGCTGCGCCTTGAAAAGGTTCAATAGCGGAAGGATGATTATGACTTTCTATTTTAAATACAAGTTTTTGATTATTTCCAACATCAATAACGCCAGCATTTTCTCCAGGTCCAACTAAAACATTTTTACCTTTAGTGGGAAACTTAGATAGTAAAGGTTTTGAATTTCTATAACAACAATGTTCAGACCACATAACGCCAAACATGCCCAATTCCGTTCTATTAGGTTTTCTCTTTAATCTTTTGCAAATTTCTTCGTAATCATTAAGTGTTAAATTTTCAACTTTTAGTGCTTCATTAAGATCATATAGATCATTATTTTCTTGATTTATCATTATTTATATCCAAGGGTCATCTTCTTTTTTTTCACTAAACGGTATAGATGTTCTTTCATTATTATAAAAACTTTTTTCTTTAAAATCTAAGTTTTGGCTAATATCTTCATCTTCTTCAAGCCATTCCTCTAGTCTATTAGAAGCAATATTTTTCATATCATCAAATTTATCAAAAATTTTTTTCCCTTTTTGCATAAATTCATTTTTAATACTTGATTTTATTAAAGATAAATCATCTAAAGAATTTATGTCACAAAATACCAATCCCGGTTGTTGGTCATTGATATTATCAATAGCTAATTTCCATCTACTAGAACCTGGAATCTTAGGATTAGATCTAGAAACTAAGTAATATTTAATTTTCCCCGTTTTCATTTCAAATAAAAAATCTGCAATGACTCCTATTTTTGATCCATTTATATTTATAAGATTAGCTTCTATTAAAGTTGGAAACCTATTTAAAGTTGCTAAATCCGAAATAGCTGGATCACCTTTGACATAAATTTCATTATCTATTATTTGAGTAATTTGATTTAATCGCCAAACATTTCTTTTCAAATCAAAATTTGAAGGACGAGAGTACCATCCTAAAATCCGGTGAACTGGAGGGTGCATCCAAACATTTTCACCATTTCCATAATTAAGGACCATATTACCCTTAACACTATAATTTAGTAATTCACTTAAAAAAATTTCTTTAGGTAATTTCAAATTAAGAACGAACCTGCACAGGCATAACTAAATAAGTAAAAGAATTAAGATTATCATCTGGTACAAAAACAGCTGGAGTAGTTGCAATATTACACTTTAAAAGTACATTTTCAGAAGCAATAACTTTTAAACCTTCTAACAGATATCTTACGTTAAATGCTATATCAAAATTTTCTCCAGAATAAGAAATAGGTATTAATTCATTTGCATTTCCAATATCTTGAGCATCTGCGCTGATTGAAGCTAAATCTGTATCATCTAATTTAATCTTTACAACACTACTTTGCTGATCAGCTAAAACAGCAATTCTTTCTAATGCATCAATTAATTTTTTTGTATTAAAATTTAGAATTTTAGAAAAAGAATCAGGAATTAATTGTGAATAATTAGGATAAGTACCTTCTAAAGTTCTTGTAGTAATTATTTGATTAGAAGAAATAAATACTACTTGACCTTTGTCATAGAAAAGCTTAATTGAATTTTCTGAGCTTCTCAAAGATACTAGTTTTTCAATTTCTCTTAATGATCTAGTTGGAATAGTTACCGATAAATCATCAACATTTGAAGATAAGTTTTCTTTATTTTCAATATGTTCCTTATTATCAATTAAAGCAACAGCCAATCTATGGCCATCTGTAGAAGCAGACTCTAAATAATTTGGTTTGAAAGTAAAATTGACACCTGTAAGTAGCTGCTTTGAATCATCATTACTACTGGCAAAAATGGTAGATTTTAAAGCCTTTAAGAAAGAACTAGGATCAATATTCAAAGAAGTACCGCTTTCAACAAATGGTAAATTAGGATATTCATCAGAGGGGATCCCTTTTAAATTAAAAGAACCTCTGTCACTTTTTATTAGGATATTATCTGAATTCTCATCTACTTCTAAAGAAACAGGAGTTTCATTAGGTAGTTTGTTTACTATTTCGGATAAAAGTTTTGAAGGTATAGTAATAGCTCCACTATTTTTTACAGTTCCATCAAAAGAAGTTTGAATTCCTAAATTGAGGTCAAATCCTGTGACGCTAATCTTATTAGTTCCTTCGTCAGCTGTTAAAAGTATATTTGCGAGAATTGGATGCGTTGGCCTTGAAGCAACTGCTTTGCTTACTAGTTGTATAGCATTATTTAATTCATTTTGATTACAAATAATTTCCATCAGAATTTGGAACTTTTTACAAATACAATATACTTTTTTCGTAAATTAAATTCAATAAATTTATTTTTTACTTCTTTTCTAATATAAAAATTAAATAATTAAAAAAAATTTAGTAGTAGTAGTTCCTGTGGAAACTGTGGAATTCTTAATTTAAATAGCTTCTCTACTTAGTTTACGTAGAAAAAAATATGTGTAAAAAATTTTTTATTTGTTGAATATTTTTTTTTTTTACGAAAATTTTAAATTTATTCAACAACTAGAATTACTTATTATGTGTTTTTCAACAAAGGATATTTGTTTTTAATTCAATTCCACAGACACTTTTTTTTTTGGATTTTAATATCCTAAAATTTTAGTTATATTTTTTAATGATGGTTCAATATTTTTTCTAAAAATAGCATCATTGTTTTTTATGGCGCAATCAGGATCTTTTAATCCATTTCCAGTAAGAACGCAAACAATAGTTGATTCTTTCTGAATTCTATTTCTATTTTTAATCAATCCAGCAACAGATGCTGCACTGGCAGGTTCACAAAAAATTCCTTCCTTTGCAAGGATTTTATAAGCACTGATTATTTCTTCATCTGTAACTGACTGAAAGTCTCCTTTACTCTCTTTTCTCACTTTTTTGGCTTTTTCTCTATTTACAGGATTGCCAATTCTTATTGCTGTCGCAATTGTTTCTGGATCTTTAACTATTATATTTTTTACTAATGGAGCAGAGCCTTCGGATTGAAAGCCCATCAAAATTGGTAATTTCAAATTTCTTTTTATTTTTGAATATTCTTTAAATCCCATCCAATAAGCAGTTATATTCCCTGCATTGCCCATTGGAATACAAAGCCAATCAGGAGCAATACCTAAGTCATCAACTATTTCAAAAGCGGCTGTTTTCTGTCCTTGTATTCGATACGGATTAACAGAATTAACAAGCTCTACAGGATGTTCCGAAGATAAATCTCTAACAATTTCAAGAGCCTTATCAAAGTTTCCATTAATAGATATTATCTCAGCACCATACATTAAAGCTTGTGCAAGCTTGCCTTGTGCAACAAAACCTTCTGGTATTAAGACAAAAGGTTTTAAGCCTCCTCTAGAAGCATATGCAGCAGCAGCAGCAGAAGTGTTTCCAGTGCTTGCACAAATTACTGCTTCACGGCCTTCTTCTTTTGCTTTGCTGATTGCCATAGTCATGCCACGATCTTTAAAAGATCCTGTTGGATTAAGTCCATCATATTTTAAAAAAACTTTTGTTCCATTTCCAATTAAATTGCTAATTGAATCGCTTAGGATTAGTGGTGTATTACCTTCATTAAGGGAAATAATTGGAGTTTTCTTTGTAACAGGGAGATATTGTTTATAAGCTTCAATGAGACCTGGCCATCTTTTTTTTCTGTAATTAATACGCAGTCTATTTTTGAGTTTATTTAATAACACCATGGTTGTTTAATTTGTTTTGATTTTATCTAGAGGAGAATTGGTAAAAAAGGTTAATAATTCTGAAATTGATTCTACTTTATTCATAACTTTGCTCAAAGCGCTGACATCTAAAATAACAGTTTTAGTTGGATATCCTTCAAAAAAATTTATCAAATTTATTTTTCCATTTCCTATATTAATACCTTGAATTATGCTTGCTCTAAGGGCTAACATACCTGTTCTTTCGTCATTTGCTCTAGGTGTGTGGATAATAGATGAAAGTCTTGTTAAAAAAACATTTCCTATTTCAGAATATACTAATTTGCTTGCAACAGTAATAGGAATTTCAAAATCTTTATTTAAAACCGCTCTAATTTCTTTATCTGGAGACTTGGTTGCTTTCAAAATTTTTTTTAATTTTCTTGTCGATTTACCTTCTTTAGCAAAAGTTTTTAAAGAATTTACTTTAATTGTTCTAGAAAATATACTGTATGTGATTTTAATTTCTTCAGCGGCATTAGATTTTTGAAAATTAAAAAATAATGGAGAAATTATTAAAATAAAAATTATTTTAAATATTAATAATTTACTAAATTTCATTTAGATATTTGCACCGGCTGCAATCTTAACAAGTCTTACTACTCCTTTTTCAGTGACTTTTTTTGCAATTTTTATACCCATTTCTTTTGTATAGGGCTCATTTATAAGTCGCGGAACCCTTTTTAGAAAAATTTCAATTGAATAGCCGGGTACCCTTTGCAAAATCTCTAAAAAGTTTCTCAATGGCTCAACATATATTATGAGGTCACTCAAGTTGTTATTTTCGTTAGAAGTATTTAATTTAATTGATTGTGGAAGATAGTTATTCAAACTTTTCAATATTTTTAGACTAAGTAAATCTATTTGATTTGTTAAACCTTCAACTATTTCATTTCTAAGAAATCCTCCATTTGGAGAAAAGAGAAGATTTATAACTTCGTCTAAAAGTTTTTCTAAATCGAGATTTGTTTGCTTTGCAGCGTTAGAAAGCAGATCTTCTAAACGGTCCCATTTAAATTTTTTATTATCAAAAAGCATTTCTTTAAGGCTTTCCCTTAATTGTGGATCAGGGTCCTCCATCAATCTTCTTGCAAAATATGGATAAGCTGCGCCTAATATTTTGAAGTTTGGATCTACGCTTAAAGCTATTCCTTCTAACGTAAGTAATGACCTAATTATAAGTGCATAATATGGGGGAAGCCTGAAAGGGAATTTATACATAACACCAGACATGTCGTCTGTAACGCTCTTAAAATCCATTTTCGAAACTCCTTGTTCAACGGCGTTAATGAAAACATCTTGAAATGCTGGAACAATGGGTTCTAGATTGACTTCATCCGATAAAAATCCCAATTTTACGAAATCTTGAGATAATTTATCGAAGTTTTTATTTACTAAATGTACTACTGCTTGAATTAATCCTGATCTAGATTCTCTCGAAACTTCGCTCATCATTCCAAAATCTAGATAACATAATCTTCCATCTTCTAAGGCTAATAAATTACCTGGATGTGGGTCTGCATGAAAAAAACCATGTTCTAAAAGCTGTTCTAAACTGCATTGCACCCCTATATCAATCATTTCATCGGGATTAATTCCTAATTTTTTTACGTCTTCTAAATTTGTTAATTTGGTTCCGTCTATCCATTCCATTGCTAAAACTCTTCTTGAAGTTATTTCTTTATAAATTTTTGGTACGGCAATCATTTTGTTATGTTTATGCAAATCTCTAAATTTTTCTGCATTTGCAGCTTCGTTTAGATAATCCATCTCTTCAAAAACTCTCTTGCCTAATTCATCAATCAAGGCAACTAAATCACTTCTTATTAGTCCGATATTGTTTTTTAGCCAATAAGCAATATTTCTCACTATGTAAAGATCTAAGGTTATTTGTTCCCTTAAGCCTGGCCGTTGTACTTTTATTGCAACGACCTCTTTATTTTTTAATTTAGCTTTATGCACTTGCCCTAAAGAGGCAGCGGAAATTGGCTCTTTATCAATTTCTAGAAAAATTTCATCTATTTTGTTTCCTAAATCCTCTTCTATTAATTCCATAGCTTTATCGCCATCAAATCCAGGTAGTTGATCTTGCAATTCAGATAATTCTTCTAGCAGAATCCCTGGAATGATATCTGGTCTTGTTGATAAAGCTTGGCCTGCCTTAACAAATGCAGGTCCAAGTTTTACCAACAAATTGGTTAATTCTTTTGCTCTAAATCTTGCTTGCTGTTCATTTTTCAATCTTCCAGTTAATTTATCCCATCCAACGGAAAATATGTAAGCAAAAATAGGTATAAGCGTTTGCCAAAGCCTTTTTAAAAGTCTCTTAGGATTTTTTTTGTAAATTTTAGAAATTGTATCTGGATCATAATTTAGGAGTCCAGATACCTCAATAAAATCAGTAAAATCTTCTTTCATAACTTTATATATTTAAAACCTTTTTTTTTTTAAAAAAGAAGTTAATTTTTTTATATGGAAGATTTATCATGTTAATACAATTAAAAATTGAAAATATTGCCCTAATAGAAATTATAGAAATTAATTTCGAAAAAGGTTTGAATATCATAACTGGGGATTCAGGTTCAGGAAAATCATTAATTTTAGATTCTCTAAATGCTTTATTTGGTGGATCTAATATACCTCTAAAACATTTAATACGTCCAGGAAAAGAGTTTTGTATTATCGAGGCAATATTTTCTTCTTCTTCTCAAATTAATAATTGGTTAATTAGTAATGGTTTTGAAATAACTTCTTCAGAATTACAAATTAGAAGAAAATCTTATAAAAAAAATAATAAAATTTTATCCAAATATAGTCTTAATGAGTTGCCAATTAATAGACAATCATTAAAAAAACTTGGATGTTTTTTAATAGATTTTGCAGGTCAATCTGACACTTTTCTTTTTGATTCTTTAGATAAGAGAAGATTAATTATTGATGACTTATGTTCCCGAGAATCAAGAGATATTAGCGAGAGCATTAAAAGTATATGGGGAGAAACTAAAGTTTTAAAAGGATTAATGAATGAAAAAATAGAATTATCTAGGAATCAAAAAGAAAAAAACTTGGCAATTAAACACATGTTGAAGAGTTTAGAAGAAGCTGATTTAAATTCCAGTGAAGAAATTTTAGAATTAGAGTTATTAGAAAATAAACTTGCAAATAATCTAGAAATTAATAATTCAATTAAATCATCATTAGAACATTTAAATAATTTCAGTCATGATGAACCGTCAGCAACTTCTTTTATAAATCAATCAATAAAGCTTTTAAATAAAATAGCAAATTTTGATTTAAAAATTCAAAAATTTAGAGAGAAGTTATTAAATATCCATGCTGATGTTGAAGATTTGATTTTCAATCTAAACTCATATTTGCAAGAAATAGAAAATTGTGAATCTAATCTTCCAGAAATACAAAAAAGATTATTTTTTTTAAAAAACTTAGAGAGAACTTTTTCATTAGATTTAACTCAATTAATTGTAAAGCGGGATGAATTAAAGACGTATTTTCATCAAAATGATCAAGGTAATGAGCTTGGCAGGATTAAAATTCAAATTGAGAATTTACAAAGTAATTTAAATTCTTTATTTATTATTCAATCTACTGAAAGAAAAAAAATTGCTAAACAGTTACAAAATTCAGTAATGTCGATTTTAAGCAATTTAGGTTTAGAAAATGCCAATTTTCTAATTCAATTTTCTGAATGCAAGCCTTCTGGCGATGGAATTGACGATATAAATTTTTTGTTTTCGGCTAATCCTGATCAGAAGCTTGCTCCATTATCAAATGTTATTTCCGGTGGAGAGATGTCAAGATTTTTGTTGGCTATTAAATCTAGTATTTCTAAAAAACCCAATACTTTCTTTTTAGATGAAATTGATAGTGGTTTAAGTGGTAAATCCCTATTTTCTTTGGTTGAGCTGATAAAAGAAATTTCTAAAAATCAACAGGTTTTATGTATTACACATCAACCATTCTTAGCCGCTGGGGGATTAGCTCATTTCAAAGTTAATAAAAATGTAATTAATGGAATAACTTATACTTCAATTGCAAAACTAACTACAAAAAATCAAAGAAAAAATGAACTAATAGAACTTATTGGTGGAGGTTCTTGCGAAGTAAACGAATATGCCTCTAGACTTCTTGATAGCTCAGCTGCGTAAACTAGAAAAAATTCTATTATAATATTCTTTTTAAATCATAAATTAGATTTAAACATGGTTAATAAAGCTGATAGTAGTTTTGGAGAAGATAACTCAATTAATATTAGGGGAGCTCGTCAGCATAATTTAAAAAATATTGATCTTTCTCTACCTAGGAATAAATTTATAGTTTTTACAGGCGTGAGTGGAAGTGGTAAAAGTTCTCTAGCCTTTGATACTATTTTTGCTGAAGGTCAAAGAAGATATGTAGAGAGTCTTTCGGCATACGCAAGGCAATTTTTGGGTCAGGTAGATAAACCAGATGTTGATAATATTGAAGGTTTATCACCTGCTATTTCAATTGATCAAAAATCTACAAGTCATAATCCTCGATCAACAGTTGGAACAGTAACAGAGATACAAGATTATTTAAGATTATTGTTTGGTCGTGCTGGTGAGCCGCATTGTCACCACTGCGGGATTCCCATTGCGCCTCAAACAATTGATGAAATGGTGGATCAAATTCTTCTTTTACCAGAAGGAACAAGGTACCAATTGTTGGCACCTGTTGTAAGAGGTAAGAAGGGAACACACACAAAATTAATAAGTGGACTAGCTGCTGAAGGATTTGCTAGGGTAAGAATTAACGGAGAGGTAAGAGAACTTGCTGATAGTATTGAATTAGATAAAAATCAAATTCATAATATTGAGGTAGTAGTTGATAGATTAATTGCAAGAGAAGGAATACAAGAAAGATTAAATGATTCTCTACAAACTTGTCTCAAAAGAGGCGATGGCTTAGCAATAGTAGAAGTTGTTCCAAAAAAAGGGGAAAACTTACCTTCTAACTTAGAGAGAGAAAAACTTTACTCAGAAAATTATGCATGTCCTGAACATGGCTCTATTGTTGAAGAACTTTCTCCTAGATTATTTTCTTTTAACAGTCCATATGGTGCCTGTCCAGATTGTCATGGGATTGGCTATTTAAAAAAATTTACTGCGGATAGAGTTATACCTGATAAAACATTGCCTGTTTATGCTGCAATAGCTCCTTGGAGTGAGAAAGATAATACTTATTATTTCTCTTTACTTTATTCTGTAGGGCAAGCTTATGGTTTTGAATTAAAAACTCCCTGGAAAGATTTAAGTGATTTGCAAAAACAAGTCCTACTTTTGGGTTCAGATAAACCTATATTAATTCAAGCTGATAGTCGTTTTAAAACTTCTAGCGGTTTTGAAAGACCTTTTGAGGGGATTTTGCCAATATTAGAGAGGCAATTGAATGAAGCTAATGGAGAATCAGTTAAACAAAAATTAGAAAAGTATTTAGAATTAGTTCCCTGTAAAACATGTTCTGGAAAAAGATTAAGACCTGAGGCTTTGGCCGTTAAACTTGGTCCATATAACATTACTGACTTAACTTCTATAAGCGTTTCTGAAACCCTAAATCACGTAGAGCGCATCATGGGTTTAGGTAAGACAAAGAAAGAAAATATATCTTTATCAGAAAAACAAAAGCAGATAGGTGAATTGGTTTTAAAAGAGATTCGTTTACGTTTGAAGTTTTTAATTAATGTAGGTTTAGATTATTTGACTTTAGATAGACCAGCAATGACTTTGTCTGGTGGTGAGGCTCAGCGTATTAGATTGGCTACACAAATAGGTGCTGGTCTTACTGGCGTTTTATATGTATTAGATGAACCAAGCATTGGTTTGCATCAGAGAGACAATGACAGATTACTAGAAACATTAAAAAGCTTAAGAGACTTGGGAAATACTTTGGTTGTCGTTGAACATGATGAAGATACTATGAAATCTGCAGATTATTTAGTAGATATTGGTCCAGGAGCAGGTGTCTATGGTGGGGAAATTATTGCTAAAGGATCTTATCAAGATGTCTTAAATTCAGAAAAGTCATTAACTGGAGCTTATCTCAGTGGGAGGAAGTCGATTCCCACTCCAAAAGAACGTAGATCCTCTGTAAAAAAAAGTTTAATTTTAAATAATTGCTCTAAAAATAATTTAAAAAATATTTCTGTTGAATTTCCTTTAGGAAGATTAGTTTCTGTAACTGGTGTGAGTGGAAGTGGGAAGAGCACTTTGATAAATGAATTACTTCATCCTGCATTATGTCATTCTCTAGGATTAAAAGTACCTTTTCCTCAAGGCGTACAAGAGTTAAAAGGGATAAAGGCAATTGATAAAGTTATAGTTATTGATCAATCTCCAATAGGAAGGACTCCAAGATCGAATCCTGCTACATATACTGGTGCTTTTGATCCTATCAGGCAGATATTTACTGCCACAGTAGAAGCAAAAGCAAGAGGTTATCAAGCTGGTCAATTTAGCTTTAACGTGAAAGGAGGAAGATGCGAAGCTTGTAAAGGTCAGGGAGTCAATGTTATTGAAATGAATTTTTTACCTGATGTGTATGTTCAATGTGAAGTATGCAAAGGAGCTCGTTTTAATAGGGAAACTCTTCAAGTTAAATACAAAGGTTTTAATATATCTGATGTTTTAGAGATGACTGTTGAACAAGCTGCAGAAACTTTCTCTGCAATACCTCAAGCTGCAGATAGATTATCTACATTGGTAGATGTCGGTTTAGGATATGTCAAATTAGGTCAACCAGCTCCTACATTATCTGGCGGAGAGGCTCAAAGAGTTAAGTTAGCTACGGAATTGTCAAAAAGGGCTACTGGAAAAACTTTATATTTGATTGATGAACCAACTACAGGGTTAAGTTTTTATGATGTTCATAAATTAATGGATGTGATACAACGTTTGGTAGATAAAGGTAATTCAGTAATTGTTATTGAACATAATTTAGATGTTATTAGATGTTCAGACTGGATTATCGATTTAGGACCTGATGGAGGGGACAAAGGAGGAAAAATCATTGCAGAAGGTATTCCTGAGGATGTAGCTAAAAATCCCAAAAGTCATACAGCAAAATATCTTAAAAAGGTTTTAAAATAAAAAATCTTTGTTGTATTTCTTTGTATTTTAATTATTTCAGCAAAACGAAATTCTTTTTAAAGTTCCATAAAACTTTTCTATAACTACTGTTTTATAATTTTTATTTTAAAAAAATTTAAATCATAATGTTTTCTTAATATTTCATTAGAAAATTCAGCTTATTTGTATAAAAGGCCGTTGATCGGAGGATCTGCTGAATGAGGTTAAAATTTTTACATTTACATTTACATGGTCTTATACGTTCTAAAAATCTTGAGTTAGGCAGGGATGCAGATACAGGAGGGCAAACACAGTACGTTTTAGAGTTAATTAAAAGTTTGGCCAATACTTCAGAAGTTGATCAAGTAGATTTAGTTACTCGTTTAATAAAAGACCCTAAAGTGGATTATGAATATTCTCAACAAGAAGAATTTGTAGAACCTGGAGTTAGAATTTTAAGATTCAAATTTGGACCAAATAAATATTTAAGAAAGGAATTGCTTTGGCCTTATTTAGATGATTTAACTGAAAGACTAATTTCTTACTATAAAAAAAACAAAAAGCCTAATTTCATTCATGCACATTATGCAGATGCTGGATATGTAGGAGTTAAACTAAGTAAATCATTAAATGTTCCTCTTATTTTTACTGGCCATTCTTTAGGAAGAGAGAAAAAAAAGGAAATTGCTTGATACTGGTTTAAAAACTAATCAAATAGAAAAGCTTTATTCTATAAGTAAAAGAATTGAGGCAGAAGAAAAAGCATTGAATTCTGCAGATATTGTTGTTACAAGCACTAAACAAGAGTCAGTTTATCAATATTCTCAATATTCTTCTTTTTCACCTCACAAAGCTAAAGTTATTCCTCCTGGTGTTGATCATAATAAATTTCATCATATTCACTCCACAAGCGAAACAGTCGAAATTGATAACATGATGAAACCATTTTTAAAGGATTCTACTAAACCTCCATTTTTGGCTATTTCTAGAGCTGTACGAAGAAAAAATATTCCATCTTTAATTGAGGCATATGGAAGATCTGAAAAATTAAAAAGAAAAACTAATTTAATTTTGATTTTGGGTTGTAGAGATAGTACTTCAAAACTTGACCCTCAACAAAAAGATGTTTTCAATAATATTTTTGAAACAATTGATAAATATAATTTGTATGGGAAGGTAGCTTATCCAAAAAAACATCTTCATAGTCAGATTCCTGCTTTATATAGGTGGGCTGCTAGCAGAGGTGGTGTATTTGTAAATCCAGCTTTAACAGAGCCTTTTGGTTTAACTCTTCTTGAAGCTTCTTCATGTGGATTACCAACAATAGCAACTAATGATGGAGGGCCAAAAGAAATTCGTTCAAAATGTGAAAATGGACTTCTAGTAGATGTTAGTGATATTAATGAGTTAAAAGTTATTCTTGAAAAAGGAATTTCAAATAATAATCAGTGGAAATTATGGAGCAGAAATGGAATTGAGGGTGTTAACAGGCACTTTAGCTGGAACACTCATGTAAGGAATTATTTATCAGTACTTACTGAAGAATTTTCTAGCTCAAATAGTTATTCTTCATCCGATATTAAACAAAGTTGTTTAAAAGGAACCTCCTCACTTATAAAACCCCATTGATCAAATACCTCAGGATCAGGGTGAAGAATTAGTTGATTATTTTGAGTTTTCTTTAGTTTGAAGCCTCTCTTAGATAGTTTTTTCATTAAGTTAGCAGTTTCCTCAAATCTTGATGCCATCGCTTCAAGACTTGAGCAGTCACTTGTTAATCCATTATCTTTCCATGTAAAAAAATTCATAACAGATTTTTTAGAGATTTATTTTTAAAACTATACCTAAAATTACAAGTAAAATGTTGATTTTCCAAAAATTTTCAACTATTTTTTGTTCCTTAACTCCTTTAAGTTCAAAATGGTGGTGTAGTGGAGCCATTAAAAATATGCGTTTACCTCTATGAAAAAATTTTTTTGTAATTTTAAAAAACCCTACTTGAATTATTACTGATAATGATTCAATAATAAATATTCCTGAGAAAATAGATAAGGTAAAAAGGCTATTGGTTAATAACGCTATTGAAGCCAGAATTGCTCCAATACTTAGAGATCCTGTGTCACCCATAAATATTTTTGCAGGATAACTATTATACTTAAGAAATCCTAAGCATATGCCGGACATCAAAAAACATAAGATGCTGAAAACAAAAAGTTCTTGCTGTTCTTTCATTAATATTTCTGTTCCTAATCCATAAAAGACAATCCCACTGCATCCAGCGGCTAATCCATCTAGTCCATCAGTCAAATTTACTGAATTACTTATCCCTACAAGTACTAAAAAAGAAATTGGCAATATGAAAATATTCATATTTATTCCCCAGGAGTCAGAAACTGTTATTAATGGACTTATTAAATTTTTTTCATAGGCTAAAGATATAAAAATTATTGAGATAACACTTTGTAAGATAAATTTCTCTTTTGTTTTTAACCCTGTATTTTTTTTGTTTCTAATACTTAAATAATCATCTAAAAAACCTGTAATAAAGAAACCAAAAATAGTCAGTAGTAAAAGAAATAATTGTAGAGAACCTAGATTTATAGTTATTATCAGAAGAAAAATTAAAAAAGGGATTATCAAAAAAACCCCGCCCATTGTTGGAGTATTACTTTTTTTATAGTGATTATAAGGACCTTCAGTTCTTATATTTTGAAGTAAATTTAATTTTCTGATTATTGCTAGACCATTCTTGGTTGCCAATAAAGATACAAAAAAAGATAATATGAAAACTCCTATAAAAATAAAATTATTAAAAATAAAAGAGGTTGCTATTAAAGCAAAAGTAATTAAGATAAATAAAGATTTAAAGTTAAACTTATTAATCTTCCCAATCATCTTCTGAAGAATCTTCTTCAGTTTTATAATCTTCCTTTTCTCCCATAAGCGCTGAAAGCTCTTCTTCTTCTATAGTACTAATTTCTTGTGAATCTCCCTCTTTTTCTGCTACGAGTCTTCCTGTATCCTCTAGCCAAGATAGCAGATCAGGTTCATCTCTTAATGGCAGAACAGGAGCTGGATCATCTCTGTGGTAGCAAGTTAAAGCTGGGTTGACTTCAGAAATATCGTCTAATCTAAGTTTTAGTTTATTTGAGTCCATTAAAGGTTATGTTCTATATATAAGATAATACATAATGATGCCCACGAAAAACTTTGTTTGATAAAGCAAATTTAAAATTCTTTTTTATCTGGCTAATTTCATTGTTGTTGTCTGGATTATTTAAACTTGTTGGATACTGGAATCCCAATGTTTTAATAATTAATAACTTTCTTCTCCTGTTACTAGTTTTTGGTCCAGCTCTTTTAGTTACAATAATATTAGTTTTTAATAAGTTTTCAAATTCTTAATTACGTCAAAAATTTAAATTTATGGAGCAAATTTAGATGCAGCAGGTAAAAAAAGTTGTACTAGCTTATTCTGGCGGAGTAGATACAAGCGTTTGTATTCCATATTTAAAGAATGAATATGGAATTTCAGAAGTGGTTACTTTTGTAGCAGATCTTGGACAAGGCGAAGATTTAGAACTCATTAGGCAAAAAGCTTTAAATTCTGGTGCATCTCAATCCATAGTTGGCAATTTAGTAAATAGTTTTGTTGAGAAATACGCTTTTCCAGCAATTAGAGCAAATGCACTATATTTAGATAAATATCCTTTATCTACAGCTCTTGCGAGGCCTTTAATTGCTGAAAATCTCGTAAATATTGCTCGAGAAATTAATGCTGATGCAGTAGCGCATGGATGTACTGGTAAAGGGAATGATCAAGTTCGATTTGATTTAGCAATTAATGCTTTAGGTCCTGATTTGAAAATAATTACTCCTGCAAGGGAATGGAATATGAGCAGGGAAGAAGCAATAGTTTATGGAGAAAAATTTGGTATTCCTGCACCAGTATCAAAAAAATCACCATATTCAATAGACGTTAACTTACTTGGTAGGAGTATTGAAGCAGGGATTTTAGAAGACCCAATGCAAGAAGCACCTGAAGATATATTTGCAATGACATCATCAATTGATAATTCACCCGATTCATCTCAAGATATAGAAATTGTTTTTAAAAACGGGGTTCCAGTTGGAATTAATGATAAATTTTTAACTCCAGTAGAGATTATTCAAAAAGCTAATAATCTTTCAGGTGCGCATGGTTTTGGAAGAATAGATATGATTGAAGATCGTGTAGTAGGAATTAAAAGTAGAGAGATTTACGAAACTCCTGGCCTCTTACTTTTAATCAAGGCTCACAAGGAATTAGAGAGCATTACATTAAACCCTGATGTTATTGACTTTAAAGGAATAGTTGAAAAAAAATGGGGTCAATTAGTCTATCAAGGTTTTTGGTTTGGTCCTCTTAAAAATAGTTTAGATGCATTTATATCATCGACTCAAACTTCAGTTAATGGAAGAGTAAAGATTAGACTGCATAAGGGGAACGCAACAGTAATTGGGAGAATGTCGGAAAATAATTCACTTTATAGGGAAGATTTGGCAACTTACAGCAAAGATGACGTCTTTAATCATTCTTTAGCAGAAGGTTTTATTTATATGTGGGGTATGTCTAATAAAATATGGGCTGAGTTAAATTCAAAAACTAAAGAGTAATATTTAGGATTCTCCATTTTCATTGGTTTCAGTATCATCTTTTCCAGAAGTTGAAGCATCTGTGCTTAATACTGGTTGCTTTTCCTTAGATTCAACTTTAGTATCTGGTTTTTCTTTGCCATCTGCTTGAGTTGAACTTTTAGTAGAAGGTCTTGGAGTTGGCAAAGGTCCTTCTTGTTTAACAGTCATATATCTTATAACATCTTCACTAAGTCTCATCGCTTTTTCAATTTTGAAAATATGCTGTCCGTCTCCTTGATGACTTAGTTGAACGTAAATACCTTCTCTATGTTTTTTTATTTGATACGCTAATCTTCTTTTGCCCCTCATTTGACTATCGAGGATGGTGCCGCCAAACTCTTCTAAAAGCTTATTGTATTTGTCAATATGGTTATTTACTTTATCTTCCGCTATGTCTGGGCGGAGGATGTACATTGTTTCGTAATAAGATTGTTGATCGTTCATAGTTTCAGACAAGGTCTTTGGCTCATAAATTGATGTGATGAGCGTCTGTTCATCTTTAACCATACATCATGATGTGCAGTTCTTTGAAAATTAGCATCATGTACTTAAAAAATAATTTTTGAGTGCATCATTCATAATATGAAAAGGTACTTCTAAGCCATTTGTCCAAAATGATAATGATTTCAATCCCTGAGCAACAAGCATTTGCAAACCATCGATAGTCATACATCCTTTGTTTGCGCTAAATTTCAATAGATGAGTTGGAGCAGGATTGTAGATTAAATCATAAACAATTGTTTTTGAGTTAAGAGATCTCCAGAAAGACTCCCCATATGGCAGTACATTTATTTCATAGTTAGTTGTTTTCATTCCTACTGGTGTTGTATTTACAACTAAATCTGCTTTTTCAATTAAATTTTGAGCTTGATTATCAACATTTAATAAACCTTGAAGTTTAATTTGATTTTCAAAATTTTTTATTAATTCATCTAGTGATGATTTGTTCCGCGAAACTACTGAAATTTTCGAAAGCTTTAAATTTATTAATCCTTGAATAACAGATCTTGCTGCACCCCCGGAGCCAAGAACGATAGATTGCTTATTTGTTAAGTTTAATTTTTTTAACGGATAAATAAATCCCTCTACATCTGTATTAGTAGCGCTCCATTCTCTTTCAGAATTTAACTTTAGTGTATTAATTGCTTTCAGTTTGCTTGCAATAGGCGAAATTTCACTACAGAGGTTAAAAACTTTTTCTTTATGGGGAATTGTAATATTTAAACCTTTGCAATTAATTTTTTTCAAAGAATTCAGAACTAATTCTAGATCTTCATCTTTGCAAGGTATAGCAATATAAATTAAATCTAGGCCTAAATATTGAAGGGCAGCATTTTGCATAATCGGTGACAAAGAATGGCTTACTGGATTACCGATTAATGCAATAAAAGATGTCTTACTTGAAATCATGTTTAGAAATTTTTTCTTAAAAAATAATGACCTGTTCGGGAACCACACCTCGTTATTGAGTAACAATAATGACGCTGATGACCGATTATGGAGAATAACAAGTACAAGAAATTACCCATGGGGAAGGTTGTAGGAATCGATTTAGGAACAACTAACAGTTGTGTAGCTGTAATGGAAGGTGGTAAACCTACTGTAATAGCAAATGCTGAGGGTTTCAGAACTACTCCATCAGTTGTTGCATATACTAAAAATCAAGATCAGCTTGTTGGACAAATTGCAAAAAGACAAGCTGTTATGAATCCTGAAAATACCTTTTATTCTGCAAAACGTTTTGTTGGTAGAAGAGTCGATGAAGTTAATGAAGAATCTAAAGAAGTTAGTTATTCTGTTGAAAAATCTGGTTCTAGTGTTAAATTAAAATGTCCTATTTTGGATAAGCAGTTTTCTCCTGAAGAGGTAAGTTCTCAAGTTCTAAGAAAGTTAGCGGATGATGCGGGTAAATACCTTGGTGATAAAGTTACACAGGCTGTTATTACAGTTCCAGCTTATTTTAATGACTCTCAAAGACAGGCTACGAAAGATGCTGGAAAGATTGCAGGTTTAGAAGTTCTCAGAATTGTTAATGAGCCAACAGCTGCAGCATTAGCATATGGTTTGGATAAAGAAAATGAAAAAATTCTAGTTTTTGATCTTGGGGGAGGAACATTCGATGTTTCAGTAATCGAAGCTGGTGATGGAGTAACTGAAGTTCTATCAACATCTGGAGATACACATTTAGGTGGCGATGATTTTGATAGATGCATCGTAGATCATTTAGCTAATACTTTTAAATCAAATGAGGGCATTGATCTCAGACAAGATAAGCAAGCTTTGCAAAGACTTACTGAAGCTGCAGAAAAAGCAAAAATAGAGCTCTCAAATGCTACTCAAAGTGAAATAAATTTACCTTTTATTACAGCGACTCCAGAAGGGCCAAAACATTTAGATTTAAACCTTACCAGGGCAAAGTTTGAGGAATTAGCAGCTTCTTTAATTGATAGGTGCAAGACCCCAGTTGAGAGAGCAATAAGTGATGCAAAAATTTCTACCAGTGAAATTGATGAAGTTGTAATGGTGGGAGGTTCATCTAGAATTCCTGCTGTGTTAGATTTGGTTAAAAAAATAATAGGTAAAGAACCAAATCAAACTGTTAATCCAGATGAGGTGGTAGCTGTTGGAGCTGCAATTCAGGGAGGAGTTTTAGCAGGAGAAGTTAAAGATATATTATTGCTTGATGTTACTCCACTTTCTTTAGGTGTAGAAACTTTAGGGGGAGTTATGACAAAAATGATAAATCGAAATACTACAGTGCCCACCAAGAAATCTGAAACATATTCAACTGCTGTTGATGGTCAAACAAATGTTGAAATTCACGTTTTACAGGGTGAAAGAGAAATGGCTTCTGATAACAAAAGTTTAGGAACTTTTAGACTGGATGGTATACCATCCGCACCAAGAGGTGTTCCGCAAATTGAAGTTACATTTGATATTGATGCTAATGGTATTCTTAGTGTTACTGCTAAAGATAAAGGCAGTGGTAAAGAGCAAAGTATTTCTATCACCGGTGCCTCTACTCTATCTGATAATGAAGTAGAGAAAATGGTAAAAGATGCTGAATCTAATGCATCTGCAGATAAAGAAAAAAGAGAAAAAATTGATTTAAAAAATCAAGCTGAGACACTTGTATATCAGACAGAAAAGCAACTTGGTGAGCTGGGAGATAAAATTGATTCTGCAGCAAAGTCTAAAGTAGAAGAAAAAAGTAATGCTTTAAAAGAGGCAACTTCAAAAGAAGATTATGAATCGATGAAAAAACTTCTTGAAGAACTTCAACAAGAACTTTATGCAGTTGGTTCATCCGTTTATCAGCAACCCGGTAATCAGCCACAATCATCTGGTCCAGCAGGCGGTTCTGAGCAGAACGATTCAAGCGAAAAAAGTGGAGATGATGTAATTGATGCAGACTTTACTGAAACAAAAGATTAGGAGAGGTAATTTTTAATTTCATTAGCAACCCATTTCGCACAAGCCGGAGCAAGTAAAATCCCATTTTTATAAAAGCCAGTACATATAATAAGTCCATTTTCTATGTTTTTCATTATTGGTGAAGGTTCGCCATCAGGTTTTGACCTTATTCCATACCATTTTTTTGTAATTTTCTCTTCCATAAGCCAACTTGGTTTTTTATCGAGAAAATTTGTAAGTTTTTCAAATATATTTTCTTCTGGCGTAGTACTGTATTCGTCAGTTGAACCAATAATTAGCTTATTTTTGGATTTAGTAACTATATTTTTACCATCTATGTTGAATTGTTTCGGTAGCGACAATAAATCAACTTCGGCATCACTTATGTCAACTTCTATTGCTTGACCTAGGACAGGTTTTAATTTGATGTTGTGAGCTTGATTATCTATTAAATCGACCGCTTTAAGAGAATTACACAAAATAACTATGTCAGACTTTATGTTTTCATTGTTTTTTGTTGTAGAAATCCAATAATTGTTAGATTTTCTTATTTTTATTATTTCTCCTTCTAAAAAATTTATTTTTTTATGTTTAATATATTTATCTAATGTTTTGAGTAATGAAATAGCATTTATTCTTCCATCTTTGAAGGAAATCATTCCTTTTAAATTTTTTGTTTGGAAGGCCTTATTTATATTCTTGATAAATATTGAGTCTTTTTCTAAAATTCTTAAGTTAATATCATTATTTTCATAAATAAATTTCTCTAATTTTTTAAATTTTTCTTCATTCGAAGTTAATTGTATTAATGGTTTTTCGATATTTAATTCATTATTAAATTTTTGCAGGTATGAAATCCATTGTGGCCATAATTCAATACTTTGTTTCCTGAGATTCCAACTTCTACCTCTTCTTTTTTGATACATATTACCCATTAATAAGCCTAATGCCGCATTGCTACTATTTTGTAGTTTTGCTGGATCTATTATTGTTATTTGAAAACCTAATTCTGATAATTCTAGGGCGTTAAATTTTCCAATAATTCCCGATCCAATAATAACTATGTGTGCTTTTTGAAAATTTTCTTTTAAGCCTTTCATTGATATATTAGAAATACTTGCTTATTTGACTAAATAGTTAAAGATTTTTTGGAACATCCATCAATTATATTCAAAATTGTTTGTCCTGATCGTCCTGGTCTTGTAAGTTTACTTACAAGTTGGATTTCAAATTACGGCGGCAACATAAAACATTCTGATCATCATACTGATCAAGATGCAGGCTTGTTTCTTAGTCGAATTGAATGGAATAGTAAAAATGCATCTTTTAATAGAGATGAAATTTATAAAGAATTTGAAAAAATTGCAGATGAAGTAAATGGAAAATTTAACGTAAATTATTCTGATGAAATTCCAAATGTTGCTATTTTCGTGAGTAAACAAAATCATTGTTTGATTGATTTACTTTGGCGAGTAAGAAATGGTGAACTCAAAATGAAAGTTCCGTTAATAATTTCAAATCATTCTGATCTTGAAAATATTGCAAATGACTTTAATGCACAATTTGTTCATTTTGATACCTTTAATATAGATAAGTCTACTGTTGAAGATCAATTTTTAAGTTTACTAAAAGAATATGAAATTGATCTTGTTGTATTAGCCAAATATATGCAAATTTTGAGTGATTCATTTTTAAAAAAGTTCTCTTCAATAATCAATATCCATCATTCTTTCTTGCCTGCATTTAAGGGCGCGCAACCATATCATCGAGCATGGAAGAGGGGTGTCAAATTAATCGGTGCCACTGCCCATTATGTTACTGAAGATCTTGATGAAGGCCCGATAATAGAGCAATGCACAGTTAATGTGAGTCATAGGGACGAAGTTGATGATCTGATTAGAAAAGGAAGAGATATTGAAAGAATTGCTTTAGCAAGAGCGGTTAGATTACATTTAAATCATCAAGTATTCGTATATAACAGCAAAACTGCTGTTTTTGATTGAAAATAATTTTCTAGTCTTCTAATTCTATTTGTATTTGTCTTTCATAAATTGATTCTTCATTAAAAGCTCTTGCTATCAAGAAACTGGCAATGCAGCTAATTAAGACAGGTTTCATTATTAATAAATTTTTTGTTAAGGCAAAAGCTAAAAACATTGCTGTAATGGGGGTTCGCGAACATCCTGCTACGAAAGCTCCCATTCCCGCAAAAATGTATGTACTGGGTGCATGTCCTGTTGCAATTTCTACCCAGCTCCCCATTATTAGTCCGATTGATCCTCCTAAGGTAAGCATAGGATAGAACAATCCCCCAGGCGCTCCAGATGCTGCAGCTAAACCTGTCGTAATAAATAATACCAAAACTGCTAACAAAGCAATTCCAATACTAATATTTTGTTCAGCTATTACTTTCTGTAATTTATCTAAATTATGAAATGTACTGGGTAAAAAAGAATAGATACTTCCTAAAATAAGCCCACAGATACTCATTTTTAAAACAAATTTATTTTTATACCATTTTTTTCCAAGATTTTGCATTAACAAAATATATCTGCTATATAATTCTGCAAAGATTCCAATAAATATTCCTAGTAAAACTAGGTATATAAAATCTATAGGTAAGAAAAAAACTGATGGGTCATATTCTTTTTGAATCAAAAATCCGAGGTTAAAATCAAAGCCTCCTGCTTTAGGATCTAAACCCAATGCTTGAATAATATCAGCAGATGAATCTGCAATGAAAGTTGTTACCACTACTAGTAGCAAAATCACTGGTCTTGCAGAATTTAATAGCTCTTCTATTGCATAAACAAACCCTCCTATTGGAGCGCTAAATACTGCAGCAATTCCAGCTCCACCCCCTGCTGCTACTATTACTCTTCTGAAAGCTGTAGGAGCTTTGAGCCATTTGGCCATTTGCCAAGCAACTGATCCTCCCATTTGAACCGATGGACCCTCTGGACCTAAAGGGAATCCACTACCAATAGCGATAATTCCTGATATGAGCTTTATTAATCCTACTTTTAAATTCATTGGCACTTTTTTATGCCTTAAGAAACCCATGATTTGACTCACACCCGAACCTTTTGCTGCAGGTGCAATATTTTTGATCAAATATCCTGCAATTGCTCCTCCTACAGCTCCAAAAATTGGTAATACTGCGATAGATGGTAATTGGTCTAAAAGTTCTAATTTCCAATTATTTATAAAGTAGATTCCAGTTTTTAAAAATATGCTTGTAATTGAAGCTCCTAAGCCCGTTAATAAGAGCGAAAAAGCAACGACGAGAGTTCTTTGTTTTAATAATTTTTTGATGCTACGAGAAGAATTATTACTGGTTTTTTGAATATTTTCTTTTATAAGTTTTGGCATAGTCCATGATCATTTTGACAAACTGAAATCGTGTATTTCATCAAATTGAAGATAACGATAAAGTTCATCTGAATATGGATTAATTTTATTTTTAGTAATATCCTGATATTCTTCTACTTTAGGGATTTTTCCAAGAAGTGCGCAAACTGCGGCTAATTCAGCACTACCTAAAAATACTTGGGCATTTTTCCCAAGTCTATTGTCAAAATTTCTTGTACTAGTAGAGAATACTACAGATCCTTCATCTACTCTTGCTTGATTTCCCATACATAAAGAACAGCCTGGCAATTCTAATCTTGCACCACAACTTTCAAATATTTTATAATACCCTTCAGCTTTTAGAGTGTCTTCATCCATTTTTGTAGGCGGACAAATCCATAATTTAGCTTTTAAATTTTGTACACCTTCAAGAACTTTCGCAGCTGCTCTGTAATGACCAATATTTGTCATGCAAGAACCTATAAAAACCTCGTCAATATTTGTATTTGCAACATCAGTGATTTCCTTTACGTTATCTGGATCATTTGGGCAAGCAACTATAGGTTGTGTTACTTTTGCTAAATCAATTTCAATGATTTCTTCATACTGAGCGTTTTTATCTGGTTGGATTAATGACGGGTTTTCTAACCAATTTTTCATATCATTTATTCTTCTAGAAATTGATTTTGAGTCTTCATAATTGCTTTCAATCATTTTTTCTAGCAGGCATATATTACTTCTTAAGTATTCTTGAACAGTTTCATGTGATAAAAGTATTGTGCTTCCAGCGCATGAGCGTTCTGCAGTAGCATCAGTGAGTTCAAAAGCTTGTTCAAGTTTTAGGTTTGGTAATCCCTCAATTTCCATAATTTTCCCGTTAAATATATTTTTTTTATTTGCTTTCTCAACAGTTAAGAGTCCTTTTTTAATTGCGAAGAGAGGGATTGCATTTACTAAATCTCTAAGAGTGATTCCTGGTAATAATTTTCCTTTAAATTTAACCAGCACAGATTCAGGCATATTTAATGGCATTGATCCTATTGCAGCGGCAAAGGCAACAATTCCGGAGCCTCCAGGAAATGAAATACCGAGAGGAAATCTTGTATGACTATCTCCACCTGTGCCAACAGTATCAGGGAGTAGCATTCTGTTAAGCCAGCTATGAATTATGCCATCTCCAGGTTTAAGAGCTACTCCACCTCTTTGAGATATAAAATCAGGTAATTCTTTATGGGTAATTAGATCTATTGGTTTAGGATATGCAGCTGTATGACAAAAACTTTGCATGACTAAATCTGCAGTAAATCCTAAACAAGCTAGTTCTTTTAGTTCATCTCTAGTCATTGGCCCAGTAGTATCTTGACTGCCAACTGTGGTCATAATTGGCTCACAGGTCGTTCCTGGCCTAACTCCATCTAAACCGCATGCTTTGCCTACTATTTTTTGTGCTTGAGTAAAGCCTGCATTACTTTCGGTTGAATTTTGTGGTCGGATAAATATTTCACTCGGATGGTAACTTAATTTGTTTCTAATTTTGTCCGTAAGAGATCTGCCAATCATAAGATTAATTCTTCCGCCAGCTTGTATTTCATCAGTAAGAGTTGATGGATATAAGTCGAATTTGCTTATTAATTCTTCTTTATTTGAATCTTTTTCAATTTTTTTAATAATACCTTCATAAGGATATATTTTAATCACATCCCCTGTCTTCATATTAGATACGTCAGCTTCTATAGGTAAAGCTCCTGAATCTTGTGCTGTATTAAAGAAAATAGGTGCTATTTTGCTACCAATTACTATTCCACCTGTTTTTTTGTTTGGAACAAAAGCGATATCTTCACCTATATGCCAAATGAGTGAGTTAATAGCAGATTTTCTAGAACTCCCTGTTCCAACAACATCTCCAACATAAGCTATTGGTAAATGTTGTTTTTTTAAATTATCAAGAATCTTTAGTCCATCAGGTTTTTTAAATTCCAACATAGCCAATGCGTGCATCGGAATATCAGGGCGTGTTGTTGCATGTATAGCTGGAGATAAGTCGTCTGTATTAGTCTCCCCATCAACTTTAAATACTAAACAAGTAATCTCTCTCTCTAGAACTTTTTTATTTTTGAACCATTCTGCATTTGCCCAACTATTTATAACCTCTTTTGCATAAATATTATTTTTAGATAATTCAAAAATTTCATTAGCTGAGTCGTAAACAAGAATAATATTTTTTAAAACTTCTGCTGCTTTTTTGGCAAGCAAAATATTTTCTCCTTTTAGTATTCCAACCAGAGAATTTACATTATATCCGCCTATCATTGTTCCTAGTATTTCAATTGCTTTTTCAGGATTAATTGATTTGCAATATTTTTCGGAGTTAACAATAGATGTAAGCCAGCTTGCTTTTACATAAGCAGCCTCATCAACTCCTGGTGGTACTCTATTGATTAGTAAATCAAGTAAATCAAATGAATCGTAAGTTCTATCCTGTTCCAATAATATTGTGACACAATTTGTTTGCTCAGCATTTAAAGGTAAAGGAGGTATACCTTTGGTAGCTCTTTCAGCTACGTGATCTGCATAATTTTTTAGCAATGTTTCCAAATTCTTCATTAGTAAGGTTTAATGCCTAATCTATTGTTATTTTTAATATTGAAAAGGAGAGTATTCATAAATGCTTTTTTAAATATTCAAACTTCTTAATTAATCAATGACGACATCACCAAATAATTCGGCTTTAGAAAAGACATCAGATTTGCATGTTGTTGAAACACGTCCATTAATACCTCCAAGCAGATTACTTAATGATATCCCTTTAGACTATAATTCTTCTAATACAGTATCAAAAACAAGAAGATCGATACAAAATATTTTGCATCATAATGATAAGAAGCTTTTAGTCATCGTTGGTCCATGTTCAATTCATGATCTGGAGGCGGCAAAAGAATATTCAAAATATATTCAAAACTTTCGAAAAATTTATAAAGATAAATTAGAAATAATCATGAGAGTATATTTTGAGAAGCCAAGAACAACTATTGGGTGGAAGGGATTGATAAATGATCCTCATCTAGATAATTCTTATGATATTAATACTGGTTTAAGAAGGGCAAGAAGTTTGCTTTCATATCTTGCAACTCGCGGAATTCCTTCTGCTACAGAATTACTAGATCCAATTGTTCCTCAATATATTGCCGATTTAATAAGCTGGACAGCCATTGGCGCGCGGACTACTGAAAGTCAAACTCATCGGGAAATGGCATCAGGATTATCAATGCCTATTGGTTTTAAAAATGGAACAGATGGTTCCTTTACTACTGCAATAAATGCAATGCAGTCAGCTTCAAAATCGCATCATTTCTTAGGTGTAAATGAAAATGGAATGGCTTCTATTGTTAATACAACAGGAAATCCTGATGGACATATAGTTTTAAGAGGCGGTTCAAAAGGCCCAAATTTTGAAAGTGAACACGTTAAAAGAATTTCATCTGAATTGAAGCAATGTAATCTTCCCCATAAAGTGATGATTGATTGTAGTCATGGTAATTCCAATAAGGACTTCCGAAAACAGTCAGAAGTTCTACAAAATACAGCTTCTCAAATTAGCAATGGTGAAAAAAATATTTTAGGAGTTATGCTTGAAAGTCATTTGAAGGAAGGCAATCAAAAACTTTTAAAAAAAGAGGATCTCCAGTTTGGCAGAAGTATTACAGATGCATGTATAGATATAGAAACGACAAAAGATTTACTTGCTATTTTATACAATTCACTTAGTTAGTTATAAAAAAATTAAAAAATAATGCTGAAGAAATTGGAACAATGAAATTATCTATTCCTAAAACACTAAATTGTTCCAGTAAAGTCGCGAAAAAAGCTATTGTAAAATAATTTAAATTCAAACTATTTTGTTGGACGAATCCTATTGAGCAAACTACTATCAAACTTGTTAAAAACATTGTCGAAGTGCCAAATAAAGATTTTTTTTGTTTAAAAAAAATCCAACTCTTTGAGTTAAAGCTTTTTCCTATTAGCCCAGCTAATCCATCACCAAAAGTCATTATGAAAAATCCACAAATTAATGCATATGGATCTTTATCCCAGAAAAGATAAATCAAGATAAATAAACTTAGACAATAAAATAATGTTCCATAACTTTTTCTCTCAACATCCTCAATTATTGGAAATAATTTATAGGTGTAATTGATGAAAACCATTAATGAGACAATTCCTGTAAAAATAAGAGCTGAATTTTGATCAATTTTTAAAAATTGAGCAATTGGTATTAATGGACCTATGCCAATATGTATTATTTTTCTGACGATTTCTTTGCTATCTGCATTATCTTTTTTAAAAACTATTGATACTGAAAAAATTGAAAGTAAATATAATAAAATTACAGTAAATTTTACCAATTTAATTAAGCTGCTTTTTGATGAGTTGTCATTACTCTAAGCTTCAATATTGCTTTAGCTTCTAATTGCCTTACTCTTTCTCGTGAAACATTAATTTGTCTTCCTATTTCTGCGAGTGTTAATGGTTCTGCACCATCTAGACCAAATCTGAGCTTCATGATTTTCTGTTCTCTTTCATTTAATTGAGAAAGCCAAGTGCCTAAATGCTCTTTTTGAATGGTTCTATCCATACCTTCCATAGGCTCTTCACAGTTTGGATCAGGTATTAGTTCACCAAGAGTACTTCTATCTTCTTCACCTCTTGCATGAGCATCTAGGGAGGCACAAGGAGCACTTTGCGAAATTAAATCTTCTAAATCTTTTTGATCAATTCCCATCTCAGTTGCCATTTCTAATCTGGTAGGCTGTCTACCAAATTTATGTGATAATTCTCTAGAGACTCTTCTCATTTTGGATAGTTTTTCACTTATGTGAATAGGCAAACGGATTGTTCTTGCACTGTTATCAATAGCCCTTGTCATTCCTTGCCTAATCCACCAGTAAGCATAAGTTGAGAATTTATATCCCATAGCAGGATCAAATTTATCTACAGCTCTTTCGAGGCCTATAGCTCCTTCCTGAACAAGGTCTAACAATTCAAGCCCTTGGTTTTGGTATTTCTTTGCAACAGAAACAACTAGTCTTAGATTAGCTGCCATCATTCTATTTCTGGCTCTTTTGCCAATCTTAATTTGATAAAGATTTTGTTGTGTTCTATCAGTTTCAGAAATTTTTAGTAACTTTTTCATGTTCTGAACATGATGAGCTAACTCTATTTCCTCTGCTGGAGTTAAAAGAGGTACTCTACCAATGCTACTTAAGTAATAACCAATAGAATCTGAAGCGAGTCTGCCAGATTTTTTTTGGCTTTGTTTTGCAGTAAGACTGGATTTCGATTTGCGAGACTTGCCCGCAGTGTTTGGTAATCTTGGCTCATCAGAATTATTATCTGAAGAGCTTTTCGCAGATTCCAGAGGGATCCCCATCACCCTGGCCTCCTAAATAATGGATTTTTTAAAAAGCTAGCACTGAAATTGAAATAAAAACTACTTTTACGTTGAAACTTTAAAGACAAAAAAATCTTTTTTTGCCTCAATTTCTTGAGATCTATTGATATAAAAGGCTTTTATAAAAATAAAAAAATTTTAAAATATTAAGTATTTTTTTTAAATGTTATAAAAATCAATATTTTTCTTTTTATTTTATGAGATCAATTTGTGAACGATTATTTCCCGAATCTAATGTATATTTTGCATAAGAACCATCTTCTTTCATTGTCCAAGAAAAGTAATCATCTTTAATATATGTTTGCAAAAGAGCTTTTAATTGAGATTTTAATTCAGAATCTTCTATTGGAGTGACAGCCTCTATCCTTCTATCAAGGTTTCTTCTCATCCAATCTGCACTACCAATAAAAACGTCATTATCATCGTTATTACAAAACCAAAAAATTCTTGAGTGTTCAAGAAAATGCCCAATAATGCTTATGACTTTAATATTTTCACTTAAATTTTTTCTTTGGGGATATAAGCAACAAATACCTCTTACTATAAGACAAATTTTTACACCTGAATTAGAAGCTAAATAAAGAAGTTGAATTATTTCTGGGTCAACTAAAGAATTCATTTTTGCAATTATTTCAGCTTTTTTGCCTTTCCCTGCATTTTTAATTTCTCTATTAATTAGAAATATAAACTTCTCTCTCATTGATGAAGGAGAAACTAATAATTTTTGATAACTTTTTTGTTTAGAAAAACCTGATAAGTAATTAAATAACTCAAGTAAATCTGACGCAATATCAGGATCTGTTGAAAGTAAACCTAAATCTGTATAAAACCTTGAAGTATTAGAGTTATAGTTACCTGTTCCAATATGAAAATAATTTCTTAATCGTCCTTTCTCTTTTCTGACTATTAAAGCTATTTTTGTATGTGTTTTAAATCCTATGATTCCATACACAACATGAATTCCAGCTTGTTCAAGTTGTTTTGCCCATTGAATATTATTGTCTTCATCAAATCTAGCTTTTAATTCAACAAGAGTCATTACTTCTTTCCCATTCTCTGCAGCTCTCATTAAAGCATTAATGATAGGTGAATCCTTGGAAACTCGATATAAAGTAATTTTTATAGCCATTACAAGTGGATCATCAGCTGCTCTGTTTACAAATTCTTCCACTGAAGTTTTAAATGAGTCGTACGGATGATGAAGTAGAATATTTTTTTTCCTAAGTATATTGAAAATAGAATTGAGGTTTTTGTTTGAAGGTAATTCTAAATTTTTTAATTTCGGGTGAGTTTTCCCAATTAGGAGATTTTCTTTTAAATCATCTCTATTAATTTTTGTAAGCTGATTTAAATCGTCAAGGCCTAAAAAACTTTTGCAAAAGTAAATATACTCTTTTTGTATTGAGATACTTTCAATTAGTAATTTCAGAATATTTTCTGGCATATCCGATTCAACTTCTAATCTAACTACGTCTCCACCTAATCTTCTCTTTTGCAAACTTTGTTCAACTGCTAAAAGGAGATCATCAGCTTCAAGTTCTTTTAATTCTAAATCTGCATCTCTTGTCACTCTAAAATAAGAGTAATTTACGCATTCCATTCCATTAAATAAAGTATTTATGTTATTCCCAACTAAATCTTCAACACTTATAAAAAAGTGAGCCAGTTCATCACTATTTTGAATAATTTCATTGGGAATTTGTATAAATCTGTTTATATTTTTTGTTGGTATTTTTACTCTGACAAACTGATTTTTGGAATCTTCCCCATCCTTTATTAAAGCTGCTAAGTTTAGACTTAAATTACTTATAAAAGGGAATGGATGGGCTGGATCAACAACTAATGGAGTTAATAAAGGAAAAACAGATGAAGTAAAATAGTTATTACACCAATTTTTTTGATTTTCACTTAAATCCCTATATTTTTTTAAGATTACACCTTTTTCTTTTAATTCATTTTTTAATTCATTATTTACATAGTTTTCTTGAAGAGTAGTTAAATTTTTTACTTCTTTATTTATTCTTGTTAATTGTTCTTTAGGGGTAAGTCCATCTATACTTTTTTTTGTAATACCTGCCTCAACTTGAGCTTTTAATGATGCGACCCTTACCATAAAAAACTCATCAAGATTATTACTAAAAATTGAACAAAATTTCACTTTATCTAGGGTTTTGTACTCCTTTTCCATACCAGTTAGGAGAACTCTTTTATTGAATTCAATCCAACTTAATTCTCTATTAATAAAAACATCAGCCTGGCTTTTCATTAAAAAACTTTTGATTTTTGATTTTTAAAAGAATTATTATTTTTACCCTCTGCAATAAGGTATATCATGAAAAGTAAGATAACGGAACCAGCTATAAAAGGTGATTTAGGGCCAAAACTATCATAAACCCTTCCTGCCATTGCAATTCCTAAAACTCCTCCAAGACTCTGTAGACCCTGAAGGTTGCTTAAAATCGACCCTTGTTTATCAACGTCTAATTTCTTTGATATTAGTGCTCTTAAGGTGGGAGTAATTAACCCTGCCCCAACGGCTAAAAATGAAACAGCTGAATAAATATTAAGTGTCGCATTTTCTTTTGGAGCAGTTATTAAAAGAGCACATGCTACAAGAATAAATCCTGATCCGATAAGTGTTAATCGCATTTCGCCAAATTGCTTTACCAGAGGCCCTATTAGTCCTCCTTGAACGATAATTGCAATTATTCCTACTACAACAAGAGTTCCACTTGATGCTTTGGTCGTCCAGTTTAATGATTCTTGAAGGAAAAATATAAGGATATTGGTCAGTCCAGTAAAAGCAATAAAGTAAATAAAAAAAGCTAACGATAATTTTTTAATCTTTTCTTCTTTGAAAACTTTAAATAGCTCTTTTAAAGGGTTTTTTTAAAATAGGTTTTGATTTGTTTGAGTCACTATTAGGCTTGGTTTCTGGTAAGTAAAAAAATACAAGAAGGAAATTTATTATTGGAATGATTGAGGCTATCAAAACTGGAATAATAAAATTATTATTTGTATTTTTTGCAAAAATTACAACAAAAATATTACCTAAGAAAAAACTCAAACCAAAAGCTACACCAATAAGACCAAATGTTTTTGCTCTTTTTTCAGGGCTTGAAATATCTGCAAGAATTGTTGTTGCTGTAGCTGCAGTCCCCCCACTTAAACCGTCAATAAGTCTCGCTAAAAATAATAAAAATAACGGGATAGAGGCTATTGAATTTGACCAATTAAAAAGAACCGTAAAAGATAATATTGATATTCCTATTACTGAACCAGTGATACAAAAAAGAGTGACAGGTCTTCTTCCATATCTATCACTCATAACTCCTATAAAAGGAGAAGCTGTAAATTGAGCCAATTGATAAGTGCATGATAATAAACCATATGTACTTGCTTTAGAGTCAAAAAGTAAAACAAAAGAGGGTAATATGGGTAACAGTATACTTTCACTTAAACGATCATTTAGAAGAGTGATAAACGCACTAAGTAGTGTAAATTTTTTATTTGGTTTTAATAAACTTTCTTTCACAATATTTACCTTCATTGCGATTAACTTCTACTACCATACTTGTTAATGGATATTATTGTGCCTGGCATTGTTTATTTAGTTGGAGCAGGTCCTGGTGACCCTGAGCTTTTAACTCTTAAAGCTTTACGCCTAATAAAAAATTGTGATGCATTAGTTCATGATGCTTTAATCCCGGATGAAATAACAAAAGAGGCAGGAAAAAACACAGAAATTTTCCATGTTGGTAAAAGAGCTGGGAAGTGTTCTGTACCTCAGGCTGAAACCAATGCTCTTATTTTGAAATTGGCAAAAGAAGGCAAAAATATTGTAAGGCTTAAGGGGGGTGATCCTTTTGTCTTTTCTAGGGGTGGTGAAGAAGTATCGTTTTTAGAAGAAAATGGAGTTTCAGTTGAAATAGTGCCAGGGATTACTTCTGGTATAGCTGCTCCCACATATTTTGGTATTCCACTTACTCATAGAGATGCTGCGAGTTCTGTAACTTTCGTCACTGGACATGAGCGTATAGATAAGGAAAAAAAGACAGTGAATTGGAGAGATTTAGCTAAATCATCAGATAGCTTAGTAATTTTTATGGGTATAAAAAATATTGAATTTATTGTGGAAGAATTAATCTTAGGCGGCTTATGTAAGGAGACAAAATGCGCTGTTATTCAAGAAGCTACTTTAAAAAATCAAAAATGTTTGATCGAGAAATTATACAATCTTCCAGATAAAATCAAAGATAAAGAATTTTTAGCTCCATCAATAATCATTATTGGAAAAATTGTTGAATTTAAGGTTAATAACAATATAACTAAAGTATCTGATGTCTATTTACCAGATATTAATAAAGTTCAACTATATAATAAATCCCAAAAGTAAATTGGATCGAATTTAGGTTTAAGCTTTAAATCATTAACTTGATTAATTTGTCTGCAAGATAAGCTATTAATTGCAACTATTATGTCATCATTTTGAAATTCTGGAGGAATTAATTCTTCTTTTACAATTTTCAATTTTAAAGCTTTAGAAACCATAATCCCCTCTAAACAGCCGCTCTCTTTTCTAGGAGTTATCCATTGATTATTTCTTTTAATTAGAAGATTAAATGTACTTCCACAACAAAGTTCACCTGAAGTATTCAAAAGGATAGAATCATCAAATGATTTTTCATTAGCTTCTGTCAAAACTCGTATTGCCTGATTATATGAAAATGTTTTGCATTTACTTATAAGACTGAATTCATTTATTTTTTCCGTTTGACTAATGCAAACGCTTATCGGATTAAAATTTGGTTTTATTCTATAGAACTCAAGCCATAAATTATCCAAATCTTTTGTCTCTGAAGTGCTATCAATTGTTAGTGCTCGACCTTCATTAGTTCCTCGACTATAATTTATTCTTACTGAAGCAAATTGATCATTTTTAAGCGATAACTTTCTAATTCCATCCTGAATAAGTTGTCTCAAAGGTAATTTATTTATTTTGAGATTTATATTTAAAATCTTGCTACTTTTTTCTAATCTTTTTAGATGTTCATCAAAAAGAATAGGTTTGTTTTCTTTTATCAAAATGGTTTCAAATATACCATCTGCAAATTTTAATCCTCTATTATTAGCAGCAATAAATATTCTATCAATATCTGACCATTGATCCTTATGCCAGGCTAATGTTTCAATCATTTTAGTGAATCAATTAACGGTAAAAGTTTCCACTTTAGTTCATTAGTTTCCTCCTCAGGGTTTGAGTCAATAACTATTCCGCAACCAGCATATATATTGATTTTTTTGTCTTTAATTAAAAATGATCTTATTAGTATATTGCTGTCAAACTCTCCATTCCAGTCAAGCTTTAAAAATGAGCCACAGTATGGTCCGCGTTCACATTCTTCTAATTCAAAAAGTCTCTGGCATGATCTTAATTTAGGTGCTCCAGTTATAGAGCCCCCAGGCCAACAAGCTTTTAGTAAATCTATCCAATTCTTGTCTTTTTTTAATTTGCCTCTGATTACTGAAGTTAGATGATGAACTTTTAAGAAACTTTCAAGTTTTAATATTTCTGGCACCATAATACTTCCTGTTTCGCAAACTTTACTTAAATCATTTCTTATTAGGTCAACAATCATAATATTTTCGGCTCTATCTTTTTCGTTCGTTATTAAATTGATAGCATTAAGTGCGTCTTGATTTAAATCCTTATCTCTGGATCTAGTTCCTTTGATAGGCCTTGATTCTACAAAATTTTTATTATCTATTTTTATAAATCTTTCTGGCGAGGTAGATAATACAGCCTCTTTATAATTATCATTATTTATTATTATTCCTCCAAAGGGAGCTCTTAATTTCCTTCTTATTTTCAAATAAATATCTAGAGGATTATGGTTTTTGGAAGATTCAATTTCGCATTTAGTTGTTAGGTTTGCTTGAAATATATCCCCTAGAGAAATTAATTTTTTCAATTTTAGAATATTTTGCTGAAATTTTTCAGCCATTTCGTCCAAATTTATTTTTGAAAAATCAAACTTCAAATTTGTTTGAATAATATTTTTTTCTTCAATATTTTTTATATTGTTGATTATATTTTTATAATTCATCAGTTCAGATGAGTTTGTGCCTTCGATAATTATTTCTTTTTTTATTAGATTACATTTAATGATTGGATCATATGATGCAATCCATAAAGTTGCCATATTAGATTTTCGCCATGGGTTTTTGGGTTCTATGTAAACTCCAGCTTCATAACTTAACCATCCGATCCAAAATCCATTTTCAATATTTTTTAAATTGTTAAATGGATTATTAGTTTTGTCTAAGTTATTGATATCTCTTGATTGGATTATTTTTTTAGGTTTAATTCCTATTATTGACCATTCCCCATTTTCTTTGCCATCACTGTCTAGCCAAGCTAATCCTTTATCTCCGAATTTTTCTGTTAGATGATGCGTAATCAGTGCTGGATCTATCCATTTTTCTAGAATTATTTTTTTTATTTTCATTTTTTATTATTGTTATTAAGCCATTTGTCATAAGCGGCATTTCTAATTCTGCAGCTATCACACTTACCGCATGGTTTTGAATTACCCGAATAACAACTCCATGTTTTATCTAAAGGGACATGATTATCAAAAGCTAATTTAAAAATTTCCTCTTTATTTAAATCTAATAGTGGTGTCCAAAGTTTTATTGGATTATTTTCTCTCCCTCTTTTATTGGCTAAATCTGCTAATTCTTGAAATTTTTTAATGTAGTCAGGTCTGCAATCTGGATATCCAGAATAATCTAGTGCATTAACTCCTAATCCTATAAAATCAGCATTTATTGCTTCGGCATAACTTAGTGCAATGGAAATAAATATAGTATTTCTCCCAGGAACATAAGTATTAGGAATTGTATTAGTTTGTACTCCTTCTATTGGAATATTTTTTTGAGTATCAGTTAATGACGAGCCTCCCCATAAAGATAAGTCAAGCTTAATGATTTTAAATTCTTCGATATCAAAATGTTTTGCAATTATCGATGCAGAATTTAATTCTTTTTTATGACGTTGACCGTAGTCAAATGAAAGGCCAAAAATTTTAGCTTCGGATTTTTTTGCGATACCAGTAACTGTAGAAGAATCTAAACCTCCAGATAATAAAACTACTATTGATTTATTTTTAAGAGTCATATGATTTCAATTAATTTTTAGGTATTTGTGAGTTTGAAGGCTCAATTTCCAATCTGGGTTATTTTTTACGAAATCAATAGCAAGAGAAAAACCATTCGCATTGTTCCATGCTGGCTGTAAATAAAAAATTTTATCTTCTTTTTTTAATCCATCTTCGCTTTTAGAGAGTTGATATTGTTTTAAAGTTTCTTTTTTTATTTGAATAGCAAATTCAATATCTTTTATTTCATTTATGATTATTTTGATTTCATTACAGTTTTTTAAAAAATAATTTTTTGGAGGTGAGTGTCTTTTAGGAGATAAAGTAATCCAGTCATAGCTTCCTGATATCGAATTAACTCCACTTGTCTCAATATGAATCCTCATTGGCTTTTGTTCTTCTCCCATCGTCATTTTTTTTATGGCTTTACAAAAATTATCCAAGTTATGTTGTAAAGGTTCTCCACCTGTAATAACGCAAAAAGATGCTCCTTTTTCTTTGGCAATTTTTATGCGATCTATTATTTTTTCAATTGATATAGAAGGGTGTTTTTTCTCGTCCCATGAATTCTTCGTATCACACCACGAACATCCAACTTTACATCCGGCTAATCTTACAAAAAAAGCACTTTTTCCAGCGTGATAACCTTCACCTTGTAATGAATGAAATTGTTCGACTAAAGGTAAAAAATTTGTCATTTTCATTCATAAAAATAAAGAAAATTAATTTGATTGAGTTAACTTATCTTGAGAGGCTTTTATTAAACCTTTAAATAAAGGATGAGGTTTGCCAGGTCGTGATAAAAACTCAGGATGATATTGACATGCTAAGAAGTATGGATGATTTTCTAACTCAATTAACTCAACTAATCTGCCATCTGGTGATGTACCACTAATTTTGTATCCAGAATCTAAAAAACCTTGTTTGTAGTAATTATTAAATTCGTATCTATGTCGATGTCTCTCATAAATAACATCCTCATCATATAAGTTTTTTCCAGTTGTATTTTTAGTCAATCTACATGGATAAACTCCAAGTCTCATTGTCCCACCTAAATCAACTACATCTTCCTGTTCTGGTAATAAATGTATCACTGGATTGGGAGTGTTTGGGTCTAGTTCTGAACTAGATGCATCTGGAAGATTAGCTACATTTCTGGCCCATTCTATAACTGCACATTGCATACCAAGGCACAAACCTAAAAATGGAATTTTATTTTCTCTTGCGAATTTTATAGCCGAAATTTTTCCATTTACTCCTCTATTACCAAATCCCCCGGGTACGACAATTGCATCAACTTCATTTAGGTAAGTTTCTGCTGAATTTTTTTCTATCATTTCAGCACTTACCCAATGTAAATCTAATAGAGCCTTTTGTTCAATGCATGCATGTCTTAAAGCTTCAACAACGGATAAATATGCATCTCCAAGTTCAATGTATTTACCTACTAAAGCAACTTTGATTGGAGCTCCAGGATTTCTTAGGTTGTGTATTAGTTGCTCCCAATTTTTCAAATCACATTTTTTATCTTCAAGGTCTAAATACTTCAGGGTTTCTTTGCATAAACCTTCTTTTTTTAAAGAAAGAGGTACAGAATAAATACTGTCTGCGTCTAAAGCTTCAATCACAGATTTGATACTGACACCGCAAAAACCACTAAGCTTCTTTTTAAGAGCTTCATTGATAGATTTATCACTTCGGCATACAAGTAAATCTGGCTGAATTCCAATTGATCTCAATTCTTTCACTGAATGTTGTGTTGGTTTAGTTTTTATTTCGCCAGAGGTTTTGATGTAAGGAAGTAATGTGACGTGTATGTATGCAACATCGTTCCTATTGACATCATTTTTGAATTCTCTTATTGCCTCTAAAAAAGGAAGAGATTCAATATCACCAACTGTTCCACCAATTTCAGTAATAATAATATCTGCATTACTGTTGGCGGCTACTCTATGAATTCTTTCTCTTATTTCTCCCGTTATGTGAGGTATTACTTGCACAGTTCCACCGTCATAACTACCTCTTCTTTCTTTATTAATAACTGCTTGATAGATAGATCCCGTAGTCACACTATTTAACCTAGTCATTGCAGTATCAGTAAATCTTTCATAGTGACCTAAATCTAGATCGGTTTCAGCACCATCTTCAGTTACAAATACTTCTCCATGTTGGAAAGGGCTCATTGTTCCTGGATCAACATTTAGATATGGATCAAGTTTTAATATTGAAACACTATATCCTCTAGACTTTAGTAATCTTCCTAAGCTTGCAGCTACAATTCCTTTACCAATGCTAGAAACTACTCCTCCGGTGACAAATACAAATTTTGACATTAAATATTTTAATTAAGCACAGCCTCCTTATATTTTATTTAAACAAAAAACTTTTAGAACATCCATATATATTCTTATTCATCAATTGTTATTTCAATATCTAATTCTTTTAATTGTGATTCAGAGACATTTGAAGGTGCATTTGTGAGAAGACATTTTGCTTGTTGATTTTTTGGAAAAGCAATGGTTTCTCTGATTGAATCAGCACCAATGATCAGCATGGTAATACGATCCAATCCAAAAGCTATTCCACCATGAGGAGGAGCACCCATTTCTAGTGCTTCTAATAAAAATCCAAATTTTTCATCAATCTCTTTATCAGTAAGTCCTACCGTTTTCAGAACCTCTCTTTGTAAGTTCGCTTCATGAATACGTAAAGAGCCACCTCCTAACTCCAATCCATTAAGAACTAAGTCATAAGCATTTGCTGTAGAGCTCTCAATTTCTTTTTTCAAGTTTTCATAATTTTTAGATTTTATATTTTTTGGAGAACAAAAAGGATGATGTAAAGCTTCATATCTATTTTCCTCTTCATTTCTCTCAAACATCGGGAAGTCAGTTACCCATAAGAAATTCCATTTACTTTTATTAATGAGATTTAAGTCTTTTGCGATATATTGTCTAACTCTATCTAATGACTGATTGACAATTTGTTTATCTCCAGCTCCTAAGAGGATTAAGTCTCCATCTTTTGCTTCTGTGATTTTTAAAATATCAGCTATATGCTCTTCATTTAAATTATTTTTAATTGCCCCAATAGTCTCAAGCTCATCTCCTTTGACCCTTATAAAGGCCAAACCACCAGCTCCTGCATCTTGAGCTACTTGGAAGATATCACCTCCGGGTTTAATTCTTACGTTGCTAATACTTAAATTACCTCCTTTGACTGTTATGGATTTTATTGAACCTCCAGATTTAATTGCCTTGGTGAAAATATTAAAGCCAATATCACCTAATACTTTTCCTAAATCTTTTAGTAACATTTGATATCTAGTGTCTGGCCTATCAGTGCCGTAATTATCCATTGCTGCTTGCCATGACATTCTTGGAAAAGCATTATCAAAATCAATATTTAACACTTTTTTCCATATTTTTTTTATAAGACTTTCATTAAAAGAAATTATTTCTTCTTCACTAATAAAGCTCATCTCAATATCTAATTGCGTAAACTCTGGCTGTCTATCTGCCCTTAAGTCTTCATCTCGGAAACATTTTGCGATTTGATAATACTTATCTAAGCCTCCAACCATTAAAAGTTGTTTAAATAATTGTGGGGATTGAGGTAGAGCAAAAAATTCTCCATTCGAAAGACGAGCAGGAACGAGAAAATCGCGAGCGCCTTCTGGAGTTGATTTTGTAAGTAATGGAGTCTCTACTTCTGTAAATCCAAAATTATCAAGAAATTCTCTAGCAACTTTAATAATTTTATGTCTTGTTTTTAAATTTTCTCGTAATTTGCCCCTTCTTAAATCAAGGTATCTATATTTTAATCTGAGTTCCTCTTTTGTATTTTCATAATCATGTATAGAAACTGGAAAAGGTAGGTTTTTTTTAATTTGGTTGAGAATTTGCAAATCTTTAACCTTAAGCTCTAACTCTCCAGTACTTAAATTTTTATTTATTGAATCTTTTGGCCTTTCGTAAATAATTCCGCTAACCATTATTACCGTCTCATTTTTTAGAGTTTCTGCCTGTTTAAATAGATTTGCTCCATCATCGGGGTTAATAGTTATTTGTAAGAATCCACTATGGTCTCTTAAATCAATAAAAATTACACCACCATGATCTCTTCTTCTATCTACCCATCCGCATAGATTAACTAATTTACCAATATCTGTATTATTGAGTTCTTCACAAATTTTGTTTCTCATCTAAGTATGATTTATTTATCAATAACTTATAATAATTCTTTGAGGGCAAATTTAGTTAATAATTCTTTTTATAAAACGCTCTTTTTGTTATAACCCCTTTGAATTTTTTCCCTCTTATTAGTATTTGAACTTCATTATTTATTGAGGCATGCGAAGAATTGATGTATGCAAAAGCTATAGCCTGTTCTTTAGTTGGAGACCAACTGCCGCTAGTGATAGTTCCAATATTCTCTTCACCTTTTAGTACTGCGCAACCTTTTCTTCCTATTGCTTTACCTTCTATAGAGAGACCAACTAACTTTTTTTGAATTCCTAATCTTGACTGCTCTTCAAGAAATCTTCTTCCAAAAAATTCGTGATTATTTTCTAGATGTACTAGCCATCCTAATCCTGCTTCATATGGAGAAGTTTCTTCATTTATGTCCTGGCCATAAAGATGCATGCCTGCTTCAAGTCTAAGAGTATCTCTAGCTCCTAAACCACAAGGCGCAACATTTTTGCAAATCGAGAAATCCCATAAATTAATTGCTGCTTTTTTAGATAAAAGTATTTCTAGACCATTTTCCCCTGTATATCCTGTCTTTGAAAAGAAAATTTTTTCTTTAGGCGAAATATGTTCAAAAATTTTATATTCGCATCCAAAGTTAGGGATATTTGAGATCGAAGATTCAATCCATTCTTCAAATAAATCGAATGAGTTTTTTCCCTGTAGTGCTAAAAGTACTTTGTCTTTTTTAAAGTTTGTTATCGAAATTTCATATCTATTTAAATTATTTTTTATCCACTGAAAATCTTCTTCATATCTACTTGCATTAACTATTAACAATAATTCTGATATGTCATTTTCTTGTATACCAAGGTCATAAATTATTAAGTCATCTATTATTCCTCCTTTATCATTGAGCATTACTGTATAAAGCCCCTGACCTTCAGAAAAGGAGTATAAATTAGTAGGAAAAAGTTTTTGAATATAATCCTTTGGATTGATTCCCTTAACAGATATCACACCCATGTGAGAAATATCAAATAATCCTGCTGAAGATCTAACTGAGTTATGCTCTTTAATTAATCCTGAAAATGATATGGGCATTTCCCAACCTGCAAAATCCACTAATTTTGCATTGCATTCAACATATTTTGAATAAAGAGGACTTTTTAGCAAATCCATGAAAAATTTAGTTTGTATTTAGTTTTTTACACTGTAGTTTAGAAATTTTTTATTGCATATTTTCTAATGACAAAATTAAGCTTCTAAGTACTTTGGCTGCAACTATGCTACTTACTCCGCTTCTATCAATTTCTGGAGATAATTCCACAATATCTGAAGCCACAATTCTAAAGTATTTTAAAGTTTTCAGTATTTCTTCAAAATCATTCCAAAAAAATCCTCCCGGTTCTGGAGTGCCAGTCCCAGCTAATAAACTGGGATCAAACCAATCTAAATCTATTGTTAAATAGATTGGAGACTTAGCGTATGGTAGAAGAGCTTGTTTTAACTCATGTGCATTGCTGCCTGGACAAAAGTTAACTAACTGGTTGTTGTTATGCATAATTTCAAATTCTTCCTTAGTCCCACTTCTAATTCCTACTTGCAAAATTTTCTTTTCAGGTAGAACTTCTAAGCATCTTTTCATAGTACAAGCATGACTATGTTCATTTCCTATATATGATTCTCTTAAATCTGCATGAGCATCAAGTTGAACCAATATCAAATCTGGATATTTTTTTACTAATGCTTCAATAGCACCTCTTGTAATAGAGTGTTCGCCTCCAAGCATAATAGGACTAAGGCGTTTACTAATTAAATAATTTGTTGCTGATTTAACCGATTCAATAACGGACTTTGAGTCATTTTTATCAATTAGTATTGATCCAAAATCAACATACATAATATCCTCTAAGTCTTTTTTTGTTTTTGGACAATATGTTTCTAAACAAGAACTGACTTGTCTTATTGCTTCTGGACCAAATCTTGCTCCTGGTTTAAACGAACATGTCCCGTCATAATTAACTCCAAATATACCAATTGAGCAATTCTCAGGACTTCTTTTTGCTCCCATATAAATTGCATTTTCGTTATCAAATAAATTTTTTGTCATCTTATGAATCTATTTCTTTTATAATTTTATTTGGCATCATTTTGAATGCTGCATTTTGAAAATTTAAATTCCAAATTTCACATCCTTTTTCTATTATTAGGGCTTCATCATAATTTTGCGTTGATAAATTTAGATCTTCTGAAGAAGCGAATGTCCAACTCCAAATCCCGCTTGGATATATAGGTACAAAGGAATACATAGTTTCAGAAACTTTAAATATATTTTTTAGGGTTTTCAAAATATTTATGTGAATATTTTTGAAGGATTCAGGAGATTCGCTTTGCGTTGCTAATATCCCCTTTGGTGTAAGTATTCTTTTACATTCTTCATAAAAAGAATCTGAAAATAATAAATTTGAAAATTCTGAGGGATCTGAACAATCTATAAATATAACGTCGTAAAAATTATCTCTTGTTTTTTTTACCCATTTAACACCATCATCAACATGTATTTTTAATCTTTTGTCATTCCATGCTTCGCCTCCAATTTCTTTTAGAAATTTTTTAGATATTTTGATTACCTCCTCATCAATTTCTACTAGATCAATTTTTGAGATTTGAGTATATTTAACACATTCTCTTACAGTACCACCGTCACCACCGCCAATAATTAGTACATTAGATTTTTCGTCAAGGCTACATAATGCAGGATGCACAAGACACTCATGATAATATTTCTCGTCTTTTAATGATGTCATCCAGCAACCATCTAACATTAAAGCTTTACCATAATATTTATTTTCAATAACAATAATTTCTTGATATTTTGAGGTTTTTTTAATAAGAATTTTTCCATTTAGGCCGAATCTTGAGCCTTCATGATATTCATCTATCCATGTTGTAATATTTGTCATTTGCTTTTAGGAATTTTTCTCGCCAGTTTTTGCTTTGCTATTTGCCAAAGCCGTTGAAAGTCTTTGGGAGTTTGTTTTTTAATATTATCTCCTGCATGCTCTTCGACGATTGAAAATCTGTCTAAAAATTTTATATTAGTTGTTTGGAGAGCTGACTCAGGATTTATTTTTAAAAAGTTTGAGAGATTCAGAAGGGTAAAATAAATATCCCCAAATTCATTTTTTATATCTGAATCATTTTTGCATTTAATTGCCTCTTTTAATTCATTTATCTCTTCTTCTAACTTTTTAAAAATCTCATTAGTATTTCCCCACTTGAAACCATGTTCTTTAACAACATTTGTGATTTTATTTGTACCAATAGTTGCAGGTAAATTTTTAATTTTCAAATTTAAATTTCTACTAATTGAAGATTTCATATGAGGTTCTTCTTTTTCTAAATTTTTTATATTTCCCCAAATCTGTTGTGATTTTTTTAATGATACTTTTTCTTTTTTTTTAAAAATATATGGATGTCTATTAATAATTTTCTTATTTAGATTTTTTATAACATCATTTAGTGCAAATTCTTTTTCTTCGTAACCGATTTCAGCATGAAGCATTACTTGTAATAAAAGATCGCCTAACTCTTCACATATGTTATCTGCATTTTTTTCATATATCGCATCTATAAATTCATTACTTTCTTCATATAAAAATGGGATTAACGATATATGAGACTGCATTTTCTGCCATGGGCAGCCCCAAGTTTTATCTTTTAATGCTTTGATATTAGATATTAAGATTTTAAAACTATTTATAGTTTCTAAATCGGAATTTTTTTCCAATTTATATTTATTGTTTGAGGACATAGGATATATTTTATTAATTAAATTTTGCCTCAATCATGAAATATTTAAATACTTAGTATAAATTTTTCAACTTCATCTATTAGAATAAATTATCATAAGGGCGATTAGCTCAGCGGTAGAGCGCCTGCCTTACAAGCAGGATGTCCCTGGTTCGAACCCTGGATCGCCCATTTATTATTTTTCTAATGACTGAGATCGTCATCTTTCAATCAGTCAAAGCGCTGCTTTAGAACTATCTAGGCAATCTTCTTTTGGAGGTTCTCCTGGATGAATGTCGATTGATTTGGCAGAGGATAAAAATTGTTCTTAAGGATGGATGCATTTTAATTAAATTAAGGCCAGGTACATGTAATGGATTCCTTATTTCAAGAACTGAAGGAGTAACTTTATACGCGGATGTAACAAAGTTTAATTTACTGAAAGAGTAAAAATTAGACTATTACCGTGATTTGAGCGGTGGTGGATTTCTTATTTCAACACCAAAAAATGCAAAACGTTGTTCTTGTGGTTCTGTCTTCAAACTTTTGTAGAATGAATGTGTCTTTTTTGCAAACTAATATTATTTTCATTAATTGGTTGCTCTCAAGATAAAATAAACAAAAAGTTTATTGAAATAAAATTTGCACATGACAGAGATGAATGATCAATTTTCTTTAGAGAATTATTCACCTTTTGAAGTAGAGAAAAAGTGGCAAGAAAAATGGGAAAGTCTAAAGTCGTTTAGTCCTAACCCAGAGGACGATAGGGAGCCTTTTTGTGTTGTTATTCCGCCACCAAATGTAACTGGATCTTTGCATATGGGGCATGCATTTAATACGGCTTTGATAGATGTTGTAGTACGTTTTCAAAGACTTTTAGGCAAGAATGTTTTGTGTTTACCAGGAACTGATCATGCTTCAATAGCTGTTCAAACTATTCTGGAAAAACAATTAAAAAGTGAAGGCAAAACAAGAGAGGGTATTGGAAGAGATGAATTTCTTAAAAGAGCATGGAACTGGAAAGAACAAAGTGGTGGAAGAATAGTTTCTCAATTAAAAAGGATAGGATATTCAGTTGACTGGACTAGAGAAAGATTTACTCTTGATCAAAAATTAAATGAAGCAGTTATTGAGGCTTTTAATATTCTCTATAAAAAGAATTTAATTTATAGAGGCGAATATTTGGTTAATTGGTGCCCTGAATCTCAATCTGCCGTAAGTGATCTTGAAGTTGAAATGCAAGAAGTAAATGGTCATTTATGGCATTTTAAATATCCTTTAATTTCTGAAAGTGGCGAACTGTTAGATAAGTACTTGGAGGTTGCAACAACAAGGCCAGAAACTCTTTTGGGCGATACTGCTGTGGCAGTGAATCCTGATGATAATAGATATAAAGAATTTATTGGTGTCAAAGTAAAAGTTCCTTTCGTTGATAGAGAAATACCTATTATCGCTGATTCACATGTTGATAAAGATTTTGGTACAGGATGTGTCAAGGTTACTCCAGCCCACGATCCAAATGATTTTGCAATAGGAAAAAGGCATAACTTAAAACAGATTAATGTAATGAACAAGGATGGAACTTTAAATATTAATGCAGGCAAATTTCAAAATTTAGATAGATATGAGGCTAGAAAGCAAATCATCAAAGAATTGGATAACTTAGGCCTTTTGACAAAGATAGAGGACTATAAACATACTGTCCCTTTTTCTGATAGAGGTAAGGTACCAATTGAACCTTTATTGTCAACACAATGGTTTTTAAAAATGGATGAAATATCTCAAGGATGTCTTAATGAAATTGATTCAAAAAAACCATTGTTTATTCCCCCACGCTGGGAGAAAGTTTATAAGGATTGGTTAGAGAATATTAATGATTGGTGTATCAGTAGGCAATTATGGTGGGGGCACCAAATACCAGCATGGTACGTTTTAGATGACTCTCAAGTCACAATAGAACAAAATACTCCATATGTTGTTGCAAGAAATGAAGAGGATGCCTTAATCAAAGCTAATAAACAATTTGGATTAAATATTAAATTGGTTCGTGATAAAGATGTTTTGGATACTTGGTTTTCAAGTGGTTTATGGCCTTTCTCAACCCTTGGTTGGCCAAATACAAATGACCCTGATTTTCAAAAATGGTATCCAAATAGTGTTCTTGTAACGGGTTTCGATATTATTTTCTTCTGGGTAGCAAGAATGACAATGATGGGGAAAACTTTTACGAATAATATTCCTTTTAAGGATGTTTACATTCATGGTCTAGTTCGAGATGAAAATAATAAAAAAATGAGTAAAAGTTCAGGAAATGGTATTGATCCAATACTATTAATTGATAAATATGGTTCTGATGCTTTGCGATTTGCTTTGATTCGAGAAGTTGCAGGTGCTGGACAAGATATTCGACTTGATTTTGATCGAAAAAAAGATACATCTTCAACTGTTGAAGCTTCAAGAAATTTTGCGAATAAATTATGGAATGCAACTAAATTTGTATTAATTAATAAAACTTCTAATAATAATTATTCGCTTAATGACAGTGATGAAACTTCTTTAGAATTGTGTGATAAGTGGATTTTATCTAAACTGAATAAGGTAAATACAAAGGTCACTGCTTTATTGAAAGAATATAAATTGGGAGAATCTGCGAAACTACTATATGAATTTACGTGGAATGATTTTTGTGACTGGTATGTAGAATTTGCTAAACAAAGATTTAATAATAAAGAGATTAATAATAGACAAATATCTGAAAAGGTTTTAATAAAAGTGCTCAATGATATTTTGGTGATGATTCATCCTTTTATGCCGCATATTACTGAAGAACTTTGGCATGTACTGCAACTTCAACCAGATAAACAATTATTATCTCTTCAAAAATGGCCAACCCAAGAAAACAAATTTGTTGATAATAAGCTTGATAATTCCTTTCAGCAACTCTTTGAAATTATTAGATTGATTAGAAATTTGAGAGCTGAATTAGGCCTTAAGCCATCAGAAAAAGTTCCTGTTTACTTAATTTCAGATAATGATGAATTGACTGATTTTTTAAAGACTTTAGTTGATGATATTCAAACCTTAACTAAATCTTCTGAAGTATTTATTCTTAAACCTAATGCTGTTGATAAAAAAGAGTTTGCTAAATCTTTTTCTGGGATAATTAGTGATTTAGAGGTTTACTTACCTTTTCAGGATTTTGTAAATATAGATGCATTAAAGGAAAGGTTAAACAAAGATTTAAAAAAGGTGACTATTGAGTTAGATAATTTAAATAAGAGATTATCTAATAAAAATTTCGTGGATAAGGCTCCAAAAGATATTGTTGATGAATGTAGATTTAAATTAAATGAGGGTTCGGTACAAGTGGAGAGAATTACTAAAAAACTCGAACTTTTGAATTGAGAATGAATATATTTCTTGAAAATATTTATAATTTATCTTTTTTTTTTAATACTGGAATTGGGATATTTGCGTTTGTTTGCATTTATATTTTAATTGTTTTATTAATACTTCCAGCTTCTTCGTTATCTTTATTATCAGGTTTTTTATATGGCTCATATTTAGGATCAATTATCGTTTTTTTCTCCGCTTTCATAGGAGCATCTATCGCTTTTTTTGTATCAAAAAGTTTTTTTTCAAAAAAGTTAAAAAATCTTTTTAGCCGTTATCAAAAATTAAGTGTTATGGAAAAAGTTGTAGAAAAAGGCGGACTTAAATTAATTTTTTTAGCTAGATTATCGCCGATATTTCCCTTCAGTATTCTTAATTATTTTTATGGTTTGAATGGTGTTAAATTTCGAGATTTCGCTCTTGGTCTTCTTGGAATAATTCCAGGAACTTTTCTTTATTGCTCAATAGGTAGTTTGGCAAAAAATATTCAGGAGATAAAAAATGTGCAATCACCCAATAATTTATATATGACTATCGTTGGAATTATTTCAACTTTTTTAGTTGTATATTTCTCAGCTAAATACTTCAGGGAATATTTTGAAAACTCCTAAGAATTTACTCTTTAATATTCCAATCTCTAATAGATGCAATTAAGATAAACCACAAAAGCCTAAATTTACCTAGTAAAGTTTTGTTGGCTTCTAATTCGATATATTTTGCTTGTCCACAAGGTGTTTTGATAAAGTTGAAAACTGTTTTCTTTGGCATAAGTCTCTCAAAAAGTCCTGATAATTATTCTTACATTTTATAGTCAAGATTTTTAGTTTTTTTACTTAAAAACCACATTTTTCCTTGACTACTTTGTTGAATATTATTTTCAAAATTTAAACTTTTTCTCCAGCTTTAAATCCTCTAAAGCATTTGAATCTAGGAAACCTAAGGCTAAAAGCCACTGCATCCTTGGATTTAGTTTTAGCATCAGCTCTGATTTCTACAAGTTGACCAATAAGTTGATTCCGTTTTGACCAATATTCTTCACGTTGGATATCACTAAATCCGCTTCCACAACTAAGACTGTATTCATGTCCATCATCTTCCCCTTCTACTAAGACAGCTCCTAGTCTACCTTTATTACGACCTGTGCCTTCCTCAACCGATATCACCTTTAAAGTGACTTCAATGAAAGGTTTTGCTTTTAACCAACTGTGTGTTCTTTTACATTCATAAATAGCATCAGGATCTTTAATCATTACTCCTTCATATCCACCTTCTACGGCAGATTTATTCAGCTCTACAAATCTTTTCTGTCCCTCAATGGTGTTGAGATCTACATTTTCCCATTCAAGTGTTTTTATATGTCTTAGAAGCAAAGAATGTTTTGCTACCCATTCTTTTACTAGTAAACTTCTTGCTGTTTGACTAGTGATCCATCTCCCTTTTTGGAAGTTTTCAAGGGGACATAAGTCAAATAGGTGAAGAACTGCGTCTTTTGTTTGTTTGCCATCTTTTCTATGAACCTGTTTCATTAAATCTTGAAAGTTAGCACTCATTACTTCACCATCTAGGACTAAGTCATGAGGTACAGGATCTTCTTTTAGGACATTTTCTATTTCTGAGATAATATGACCAAAATTATGGAATTGTTTTCCATTACGAGAAAACATTTCTACTTTATTTTGTCTAATAATAGTTAAGACGCGAACACCATCTAATTTGATTTCAATTTGTTTTTTTCCTATCATTTTTTTTTCATGATTTGCACTGTCATGAGCTAAAGGACAAGAAAAAATTGGAATCGCATATTTGGGAAATTTCTTGGCTATCTTGTTGATTGTTTTTTCAGATACACCACATCTAAGATCTTTAATTAAAACTCGTCTATAAAATCCATTCCATTCTTCTTTTGTAGCAGATTCCATAGCCGTAATAATTGCATCGCGAGCAGCGTGACCAGTAAGTTCTCTTTGAATAAGCTTATTTGCTAATTCCCTAAAATCTTTCCATAAAAAATTTTGACTTTTTTCATTCTCTTTTTCAGGAACAATTTTTACACCAAAAGTTACCAATGGATCAAGTGCCATACGGATTCCCTCAAAAAAATCATCTAGACCCTGTCCCATTGCTTCTGAGATGATTTTTTCTTTATCTAATCTACTTGGGTGTAATTCTAATTGATGTATTATCTCTTCTTTAAACAATTCTTTTTGCCTCACAAGAAATTATTAATTCACTTTTGCTATTCTGTCTATTTTCCAATCATTGTCAGTTTTTGCGAAAGTAAAATCTAATGGGAGCTCATCTTGTTTATCTTCTGATTTTAAATTCAAAGTTATTATGATTTGATCTTCTTGAACTCTGGGTCTTCCTGATTTTAAATTTCTGTATTTATTAAGGTTTAAACTAGCTAAAAATTTAAGAAAGTCTTGGCGCTTCACATGAGTTTTATAAGTTTTTGTAGTCAAACCATATGCTGCATCAATTCTGCCAGCAGCTATTTGATCAAAAAACTTTCTTACTAATGGATTAATTCCTCTGGCGCTTATAACTAATTTAACTGCATTAAAAGTCCAAAAAGAAACTAGTACAGCACCGCCAACTAATAATGCTTTAATTCCGATATCGTTAACTAGTGTTGCATCCATGTTAATTTGAGTTTTTTATTACTTTAAGAAAAGAAATCGTTTTTGATGGCTTTTTTTGTCAAAATAATATTAATTTTAAACCATAATGCCTGTAATTCCTCTTTTACCTTTATTTCATAAATTTAATAGCCAATATTTTGAAAATTCTCTAGTGGTTTATAATCAACCTTTAGTAAAAGTTAGATGGAGTGATAATAGATTAAAAACTACTGCTGGTTTTTATAAAAGAAAACGAATCAATGGTCTTGTAGATTCAGAAATTATTTTATCAAAACCTATTTTGAGTAAATTATCTACTAGTGAAATAAATAGTACTTTATGTCATGAGATGATTCATGCATGGGTAGATAGGATATTAAAACAAAATGAGATACATGGTCCAAATTTCTTAGAAAAGATGAATAAAATTAATGAGAAAGAGAAGAATTTTCAAATTTCTGTGAGGCACTCATTTCCTATTGAAAGGAGAGAATTAAAATACATAGGAACTTGCCAAAATTGTGGTGAGAAATTTTTCTACAGGAAAAGGATAAAGAATATTGCCTGT
>QCBF01000006.1:0-58813 GCA_003281705.1 Prochlorococcus sp. AG-347-C10 | reverse complement strand
GAAAGGCCCAAAGGGTGAGTTAAAACGTCTCATGCCTGAGGGAGTTAGTTTTGATAAGAAAGATAATACTGTTGTCGTAAGTCCTACTACAACCAAAATATATTCAAGGCAGAGACATGGTTTATGTAGAGCCTTAATTGCAAATATGGTTGAAGGGGTTACTCAAGGTTTTTCAAAGAAACTAGAAATTGTTGGCGTTGGATCAAGAGCACAAGTAAAAGGTAAAAATCTGGTTGTAAGTGCAGGATATAGTCATCCTGTAGAAATGATCCCCCCTGATGGTATAACATACAAGGTTGAGAGTAATACAAACGTTACCGTATCTGGAATTGATAAGGAAATTGTTGGCAATGAAGCAGCAAAAATCAGATCAATTAGACCTCCAGAGCCATATAAAGGAAAAGGAATTAAATACCATGATGAGAGAATTCTCAGAAAAGCTGGTAAATCTGGCAAAAAATAAATCGAATTAAAAAAATGACCAAACTTTCCAGGAAATTACAAACCCAAAAAAGGCATAGAAGATTAAGGAGATTCTTAATTGGAGATGCAACGCGTCCAAGATTATCTGTTTTTCGCTCTAATAACCATATTTATGCCCAGGTCATAGATGATAGTGCTCAAACAACTATTTGCTCAGCTTCAACTGTTGATAAGGAACTGAGAGAAAAATCTGAAAAATTATCTGCTGATTGTAATTCTTCTTCCATTGTTGGAAAATTATTAGCAAAGAGAGCTATAAAAAAAGGTATTAAGCAAGTAATTTTTGACCGTGGAGGTAATTTATATCACGGCAGAGTAAAGGCACTTGCAGACGCTGCTCGAGAAGCTGGCCTAGAATTCTAACTCTTAATTTTTTACTATGACTGACACTCCAACAAAACAAGAAATTCAATCCAAGAACGATAACGTTCCTGGAGCTATGCCCGTAGAACAAAAAAAGAATAATCGTAATGATCGAAAAAGAAATAGAAGAGGTGATTCAAAAAATCTAGAGAGAGATTCTGATTGGCAAGAAAGAGTTGTTCAAATTCGACGTGTTTCTAAGACTGTTAAGGGTGGGAAAAAAATGAGTTTTAGAGCAATTGTTGTTGTAGGTAATGAGAAAGGTCAAGTTGGAGTTGGAGTTGGTAAAGCAGGGGATGTCATTGGTGCGGTGAGAAAGGGAGTTTCAGATGGTAAAAAGAATCTTGTTAGGGTCCCCTTAACCCCAAATAATTCAATACCGACTTTATCTAAAGGTCGAGATGGTGCTGCTAATGTACTAATTAGACCAGCTGCCCCAGGTACAGGTGTAATTGCTGGTGGTTCAATAAGAACAGTTCTAGAATTAGCCGGCATAAAAAATGTCTTAGCAAAAAGATTGGGTAGTAAAACACCTTTAAATAATGCAAGAGCTGCTATGGTAGCTCTTGCTCAATTAAGAACACACAAATCTGCCTCAAGGGAGAGAGGCATCTCACTTGAACAGCTCTATTCTTAAAATTATGACTTCAACATTAAATACACTTAAATCAAACTCTGGGTCGAGAAAGAAAAAATTAAGAAAGGGTAGAGGTATTGCTGCCGGTCAGGGTGCTTCATGTGGTTTTGGAATGAGAGGGCAAAAGTCGCGTTCTGGAAGGCCCACACGTCCAGGTTTTGAAGGAGGCCAAATGCCTTTATATAGAAGAGTTCCAAAATTAAAGCACTTTGAAATAATTAATCAAAAGAACTTTTCCATAATTAATTTAGAAAAATTAAATGATTTCAAAGATAACGATACTGTTAACCTAGACTCCTTAGTTAAGAAAGGATTGATTTTCAAGCCAAAATTTCCTTTAAAAATCCTCGGTAGCGGAAAAATTAATGTAAAGCTAAAAGTCCAAGCTCATGCATTCACAAAGGTTGCAAAACAAAAAATTGAGGACGCAGGTGGATCCTGCGAGCTTATAAATAACATATAAATTTATTAAAAATTTAGGTAAGCTTTAAAATGTTTGTCAACAAAAGTAGAAATCCGAGTGCTTCTGAAATACTTTCCCAATTATTTTTAAATAAAGAGCTTAGGACTAGAGTTTTAACAACTTGTGGACTTCTCCTTTTAGTAAGACTTGGTATCTATATCCCCATGCCAGGTATTGATAGAGTTGCTTTTAAAAGTTTTATAGATCAAGGGGGTCAATTAATAGGTTTTTTAGATATTTTTACTGGAGGAGGAATTTCAACCTTAGGAATATTCGCATTAGGCATACTTCCTTTTATCAACGCATCAATTATTATTCAGCTTCTTACAGCTTCATTGCCTGTGCTTGAAGATTTACAAAAAAATGAAGGAGAAGCGGGAAGAAGAAAAATTGCTCAAATAACTAGATATGTTTCATTAGGATGGGGGTTTTTGCAAAGTATAATTTTTTCTTTAATTCTTAGACAATATGCTATTCAGGGGATAAGTGAAACTACATTTGTCTTGCAAACCTCTATTGCCTTAGTTACTGGTTCAATGTTAGTTATGTGGTTTAGTGAAATTATTACGGAGAAAGGGATAGGTCAAGGAGCTTCACTGGTAATTTTTTTGAATATTGTTTCGACTTTACCTAAGGCTCTAAGTTCAACCATTGAAAAAGCTCAAACTGGTGATAGAGGAGATGTTTTAGGTATAGCAGTTTTACTTGGAGTATTTTTACTGACAATAGTTGGGATCATTTTTGTCCAAGAGGGTGCGAGACGCATTCCTATTGTTAGTGCAAAAAGGCAGATAGGAAATTCAACATTACTTCCTACAAGGCAAAGTTATTTACCTTTGAAATTAAATGCAGGAGGAGTCATGCCTATAATATTTGCATCTGCTTTAATCTTTTTACCTATAACTATTGCAAATGTTACGGGCAATCCAGTTTTAATTAAGTTAGCGAGTAGTTTAAATCCCGGATCTTCTAATCCATGGCCGTATGCCCTTACATTCTTCTCGTTGATTTTGGGGTTCTCCTATTTTTATGCATCTCTTACTATCAATCCAGTTGATGTAGCTTCAAATTTAAAGAAAGGAGGAGTAGCGATACCAGGAGTTAGACCAGGAACTAATACAGCAAAATATCTATCAGGTATACAAAATAGGTTGACATTACTGGGAGGATTATTTCTGGGTTCAGTAGCTATAATCCCAGCTGCAGTGGAGAGAGCTACAAATGTTCAGACCTTTCAAGGTTTAGGAGCAACTTCATTACTTATTCTTGTGGGTGTTGCTATAGATACTGCTAAGCAAATTCAAACTTATGTTATTTCACAAAGGTATGAGGGAATAATTAACAATTAATGAAGAAACATCTACTATTTTTAGGAGCTCCTGGAGCAGGGAAAGGGACTCAAGCGGAATTGCTAAGTCAAACTAATTCTTATCTACACCTTTCTACTGGTGAATTATTAAGAAAAGAAATCGAAATGAATACTGCTCTTGGTATTCAGGTTAAGGATATTATGAATCGAGGGGAACTTGTTAGTGATGAACTTGTATTAAAGATAGTAAGACAAAATTTAGCCAAGGATAATAAAGGTTGGATTCTAGATGGTTTCCCAAGAAATTTATCTCAAGCAAATTCATTGAATGAAGTCTTAAATGAAATAAATCAACCTTTGGAATTAGTTTTTTATTTAGATATTCCGGAAGAAGTACTAATAAAGCGCTTGCTTTTAAGAGGAAGAAAAGATGATACAGAAGAGACAATTAGAATACGAGTTGACATTTATAAAAAAACTACAAAACCATTGATTCAATATTTTAAAGATCTCTCATTGTTAGAATATATTGATGCTGATAGAGATTTAAAAACCATTTCCTCTGATATCAAACAAAAAATGGCTTGATGATGATGTAGAATATGGTATTAACGTTTTATTTGTTAAACCCCTATGAAGGTCAGATCTTCAGTCAAAAAAATTAGTCCTGACGATCAGATCGTGAGGAGAAGAGGTAAAATCTATGTTATTAACAAGAAAAGACCTCGCAATAAACAGCGTCAGGGTTAAATTTCAACCCTTAAATTCAAACTCTTATTTATTCAAAACACGTGGCCAGGATTGCAGGAATTGACATACCTCGCGAAAAGCGAGTTGAAATAGCACTTACATACGTCTATGGAATTGGTTTGACGAGATCGAAGCTAATTCTTGCTAATACGGGTGTAAACCCAGATACTCGTGTCAAAGACCTTTCAGATTCTGATGTGCAAAAACTTAGAGGTGCCACAGAAGAATTCACTTTGGAAGGGGATTTGAGAAGAAAAGAGGGAATGGCTTTAAAACGTCTACAAGATATAGGTTGTGTAAGAGGAAGAAGACATAGAATGAGTCTTCCTGTAAGAGGTCAAAGAACTAGAACCAATGCAAGAACAAGAAGGGGTTCTAGGAAAACAGTTGCTGGAAGAAAAAAATAATTAACTAAATTTATCTACAAATTGAAGTATTAAATTAAAACATCATGGCAGCTACAGTAAAAAAACCAGGTTCAAAGAAATCTAAACGTAACGTACCTAATGGTGTGGTACATATCCAAAGTACATTTAATAATACTATTGTCTCAATTACTGACACCTCTGGTCATGTAATTTCTTGGTCTTCTGCAGGCGCAAGTGGATTTAAAGGGGCTAGGAAAGGTACGCCATTTGCTGCTCAAACAGCTGCTGAAGCTGCAGCTAGAAGAGCACTTGATCAAGGCATGAGACAAATAGAAGTACTAGTCAGAGGGCCTGGCGCAGGTAGGGAAACGGCCATAAGAGCTTTACAAGTGGCCGGATTAGAAATAACTCTAATAAGAGATGTAACTCCATTACCTCATAATGGATGTAGAAGACCTAAACGGAGACGCGTTTAGGTTTTTACCATTCTCATCCCCCCCCAAAAAAACTCTTAACCTCATTATTTTCCGTGTTGCAATACCAGATTGACAGAATCGACCATCAAATAGCAGATGATCGCTCCCAAACAGGAACTTTTTTAATTGGCCCTCTTGAAAGGGGACAAGCTACCACTTTGGGTAATTCTCTTAGAAGAGTCCTTATGGGAGGACTTGAAGGGAGTGCAGTTACTGCAGTAAGAATAGCAGGAATTAATCATGAATATGCCACTATTCCTGGTGTTAGAGAAGACGTTTTAGATATTCTTCTCAATTGCAAGCAACTATCAATAAATAGCTCTAATTCAGAGCTCGAAATAGGCAGGTTAGTAGCTAGTGGTCCAATGGAGGTGAAGGCAAATGACATTCAATTCTCCTCTCAAGTTGAAATTGTTGATGGCGAAAAACCTATTGCGACTATCCAGGAGGGCCATAACTTAGAGTTGGAAATCCATGTTGAAAGAGGTGTTGGATATAGACCCGTAGATCGTAAGAGTGAAGAGACAACTGCTATTGATTTGCTTCAAATAGATGCTGTATTTATGCCGGTGAAGAGAGTGAATTTTACGATTGATGAAACCGCTGTTGCTGAAGGCGGATCAGGAAGAGAAAGATTAAAAATGGAAGTAGTAACAGATGGCTCAACAAGTCCTGATGATGCAATTGCTGAAGCTGCAAATCAGTTAATAGAACTCTTTCAACCCCTTGCTACTGTCACAATGGTTGAGGAAATTCCTGAGGAACCAGAACCATCTCCTGAAGCTCAAATTCCACTCGAGGAACTAAACTTGTCCGTTAGAGCATATAATTGTTTGAAACGGGCGCAAGTTAACTCGGTTTCAGATTTAATGGGCTTCAGCTATGAAGATCTTCTTGAAATTAAGAACTTTGGCTCCAAATCTGCAGATGAGGTTATTGAAGCTCTCGAGCGTATAGGCATTTCTATCCCACAAAGCAGAACATCTGTTTAACAATTTTTAAGATTATGAGACACCAACTAAGAATTCCATTATTAAGTAAACCTGCTGACCAGAGGAAGGCACTTCTAAGAGGTTTAACTACTCAATTAATTAGGGAAGGTAGGGTAACGACAACAAAAGCTAGAGCAAAAGCTTTAAGAAATGAAGCTGAAAGAATGATTTCGCTAGCCAAAGATGGAAGTTTAGCTTCTAGAAGAAGGGCTATTGGATATATTTATGATAAAAAATTAGTTCATTCATTATTTGAAAAAGCAAAGGAAAGATATGGGGACAGAAATGGTGGTTATACACGCATAGTCAGAACTGTATCTAGAAAAGGTGATAACGCTCAGATGGCCATAATCGAGCTTGTTTAAGTTAGATAATAAAGGGGCTTTTACTAAAAAATAACTTTTGAAAAGGGTAGCTTTATTAGTCCAATATGATGGATCTCATTATTCAGGTTGGCAAAAACAAAAAAATGCAACTACTGTTCAAGAGATTTTAGACAGAGCCCTCTTAAAGATTACAAATCACAAAGTAAAGACTTTTGCAGCAGGAAGGACTGATGCTGGGGTTCATGCATCAGGTCAAGTAGTACACTTTGATGTTGATTGTTTTATTCCAGGAAATAGTTATTCTGATGTCTTAAATAGTATTTTACCCTCATCAATTAGGATCTTGGAATCAGTTGAGGTTAAAGATAGTTGGCATGCATGCTATTCAGCAATGTATAGACATTATCGATATGTCATCAATAACAGTAAATTACCTAATTTGTTCATCAATAATTGGTCATGGCATAGATATCAAAAAGTATTAGATGAAGTTTTAATGTTAAATGCATCCAAGACAATGGAAGGAGAACATGATTTTTTTGCTTTTCAGAAAAGTGGTAGTAATAGAAAAAACTCTATTACAATAATAAAAAATATTGATATTAAAAGAGTAGAAGATTTGATTTTAGTTGATATTAAAGCTACTGGTTTTTTATATGGAATGGTGCGTTTAATTATTGGTCAACTAGTTTTAGTTGGAGAAAAAAAAATATCGCCAGAAATTTTTACAGATAGATGGGTAAATAAAAAGAAAAATGATGTTAAAGAATCAGCTCCAGCAAAGGGTTTATGTTTTGTAAATGCTGTTTATGAAAAAAATGTTTTTAAAAACATTAATAACAATGATTTTTTCCCTGTTTTCTTAATTAAGGGTTTTTCATAAGTAAAGTTTAATTAAGCTAATTTTTTGTGTAATGATTTAAAAATGTTGTTTAATATTCCTCCGATAAGGTAGAATTTATAACTGACTTTAAATTTATTTGTATAAATTTGGTAAATGAATAAAACAATTACTCCTTCTTTAGAAACCATTGAAAGAAATTGGTTTTTAGTTGACGCAAAAGATAAGACACTTGGGAGACTTGCCACAGAAATTGCAACTGTATTAAGAGGTAAGAATAAACCAACATTTACACCTCATCTAGATACTGGAGATTTTGTAATTGTAGTAAATGCCGAAAAAGTTGAGGTAACAGGTAAAAAAGCACAACAAAAATTGTATAGGAGACATTCTGGAAGACCAGGAGGAATGAAAATTGAAAAATTTGAGTCTCTACAAGAAAGAATTCCTGAAAGAATCATTGAGCAAGCTGTTAAGGGTATGCTGCCACATAACTCTTTAGGAAGACAGCAATTTAAAAAACTAAAAGTTTATAAAGGTGCTGATCATCCTCATGCTGCTCAGAATCCTGTATTATTAAATAGTTAATTTATCAAAATGAATAGTCAAATAAAAAACAAAGCTGTTTATTGGGGAACTGGAAGAAGAAAAACTTCAGTGGCTAGAGTTCGCTTGATTCCAGGAAATGGACTAATAAAAATTAATGGTCGTTCTGGAGATGATTATTTAAACTTTAACCCTCAGCACTTAAATTCAATAAAAGCACCTTTGCAAACACTAGGCCTTGAGAATTCTTATGATATTTTAGTAAATGTTTTTGGTGGTGGATTGACAGGTCAAGCAGATGCTATAAAGCAAGGAGCAGCAAGAGCACTTTGCGAATTGTCTCCTGACAATAGGAAACCGCTAAAAACAGAAGGTCATCTCAGTAGAGATCCTAGAGCTAAGGAAAGAAGAAAATATGGTCTTAAAAAAGCAAGAAAAGCTCCTCAATTCTCCAAACGTTAAAGGAATTTAAATCATGCCAAAATCAGAAATACACCCAAAATGGTATCCAGATGCAAAAGTTATTTGTAATGGGGAAGTTGTAATGACAACTGGCTCAACGCAGCCTGAATTACATGTTGATGTATGGAGTGGTAATCATCCCTTCTTCACTGGAACTCAGAAGATTCTTGATACAGAAGGTAGGGTTGATAGGTTTATGAAAAAATATGGAATGGGTTCAGCTAATTCAGCCACATCAAAAGAGCAAAAAGAAGAAAAAGATTCTAAAAAATAGAATTTTCAAAAATTAAGCACAATTTCAATTGGAATACTCAACATTAATTGCAAGGTTGAAAACTGCTTCAGAAAGTTTTGAAAATTTGGAAGTACAACTTGCAGATCCAGATATAGCTAATGATCCAAAAAAATTAGAATCAATAGCAAGAGAGAGGTCAAAATTGGAACCTTTGGTGATTGATTTTAATAAGTTGCTTGATACTGATAAAGAAATCGAAGATTCAAAAAATCTACTAAAAGAGAATAGAAATGATAAAGAAATGGAATCTTTGATAAATGAGGAGTTAATAACTCTAGAGGAATCTAAGAGTGAACTGATTCAAAAAACCACAATCGCCTTATTGCCAAAAGACCCAAGAGATGAAAGAAGTGTAATGTTAGAAATTAGAGCCGGCGCTGGAGGGAACGAGGCTTGTATCTGGGCAGGTGATTTAGCAAGAATGTATGAAAGATATGGACAAAAAATTGGATGGTCTGTAAAACCTGTTAGCGCTTCAGAGTCAGATATGGGTGGATTTAAAGAGTTAGTTATCTCCGTAAAGGGAGATTCTGTATATAGTCAACTTAAATTTGAGGCTGGTGTACATAGAGTCCAAAGAGTTCCAGCTACTGAATCTCAAGGTAGAGTTCACACATCTACTGCTACAGTGGCCGTTATGCCTGAGGCTGATCCTGTTGAGGTTAAAATTGATCCAACAGATTTAGAGGTTGGAACAGCAAGATCAGGAGGTGCAGGAGGACAAAATGTTAATAAGGTAGAGACAGCTATTGATCTTCTCCACAAGCCTACGGGAATAAGAGTTTTTTGTACTCAAGAGAGATCACAATTGCAAAATCGTGAACGAGCAATGGAAATTTTAAGGGCTAAATTGTATGAAATTCAATTAAAAGAAGCCAATGCAAAAGAGAGATCACAAAGGCTTTCCCAGGTTGGAACAGGCGACAGAAGTGAAAAAATCAGAACTTACAATTTTAAAGATAATAGGACAACTGATCATAGATTAGGTTCCAATTTTGCTCTTGAGCCAATTCTTGCTGGTCAATTAGAAGAAGTCATTAATGCATGCATAGCGCGAGAACAAAAAAGAATGATGGAAGATTTTAATAAAGAAGTAAATTAAGATTTTTTTATTAGATTACAACCCCTATTACATATTTACTCCATTCTTTATGCCTGCCAGAGTCAATTTGTCTTGTAGCTTCAAAATTTAGATTACTTAATGGACGATAAGGCTTACGTTTTAAGGGCATATTCGCCTCTTCTGGTGTTCGGTTACCTTTTGCTACATTGCATCTAAGACATGCTGTAGTGACATTTTCCCAATTATCAGTTCCACCTCTACTTCTCGGTAAAACATGATCTATTGATAAATCGCTTCCTCTGTAGTTACAGTATTGGCAACAATTATTATCTCTTAGAAGAATATTTTTTCTCGTTAGAGAAACTTCTCTAAATGGAATTTTCACGTAATAACGAAGTCTTATAACTGTGGGTAACTTCCTGCCGCAATGTATTGAATAAGATTTATCCTCCTCTAAGCTTTCTGCTTTACCTTTGATCATTAAAATTACAGCCCTTCTCCAAGAAGTGATGTTTAAGGGTTCATAAGAAGCATTTAAAACTAGAGTCTGGCTCATGCCAAAATACAATTTACATGTCATGCTAACTGTATATTTCAATAAGCGCATTTAATTATTCAAAGTTAATGCAAATTCGGCAAACAAATCATGAATTTAATTTTGGTAGTTATCCAATATTTGGAAATAACATTGATCCAAAACAAAGAGCATGGATTGAAGTCAATGGTGAAGCAATAGAAAAAAATGTAAGGCAGTTAAGATCTAAATTAAGTAAAAGTTGTCAATTTATGGCAGTTGTTAAAGCTGATGGATATGGACATGATTCAAAAGTAGTATCAGAATATGCAATCAAAGGTGGAGCTTCGCAATTAGGAGTTGCCACTTTAAAAGAAGGGTTTAAGCTTCGTTCTTCTGGAGTTAACAAACCAATTCTTGTTTTGGGAAATCTATATACAAAAAAGGATTTAATAATAGCCTTTAAAAATGATCTTATGCCAACTATCAGTAGTCTTAGAGAGTGTTTAATTTGCAACAATATTGGTAAGCAGTTTGGGTTGAAATTTTCTTTACATCTTAAGGTTGATACTGGGATGTCAAGATTAGGATTTGAATCTAATAAATTTGTTCAGCAATTTGAAAAAATAAAATCTTTTGAAAACATTTCAATAGAAGGAATATATAGTCATTTATCATCTGCAGATGAAAATAAAGCATTAGATTCTCAAAGTATTACACAATCACAAAGACTGAAGTTTAATGAAATATTAAAGCAAATTAATCTCGATAGAAATAATGAAATTAAGATTCATTTAGCTAATTCTGCTGGAATGCTTCTAAACAAAGATTTTCATTTTCACATGGTGCGTGTTGGGCTTTCTATGTATGGATACAGTCCTCTAGCCAAAATAGATAAAAATTTATTACTTAAACCAGCTTTATTTTTGAAAGTTAAAGTAGCTTTTATCAGAATTATTGATCAAGGTGTAAGTGTAAGTTATGGAGGAAAGTTTGTAAGCAGCAGAAAAACTAAGTTAGCTGTATTAAGTATTGGTTACGCAGATGGAGTTCCAAGAAGTCTTTCAGGCAAGATAAACGTTATACATAACAATAAACTTTATCCCCAAGTTGGATCCATAACTATGGATCAAATGATGGTAGATATAACAGGTTCAAATGAAATTAAGATTGGTAGTACGATGGTATTACTAGGATCTGACGGGGATAAAACTATTTCTCCTCTTGAATGGGCAGAAAAGTCTAATACTATCCCGTGGGAAATTCTTTGTTCTTTTAAAAATAGATTGCCGAGAGTTCAAGTTGATTAGACATTTCGATTAAATAAAAAATTTTGAATGTTTACAAAAAAATTGATAATGTATAAGAACTGGAGAGGTGGCTGAGTGGTTGAAAGCGGCTCCCTGCTAAGGAGTTACAGGAGGTAACTTTTGTCGAGGGTTCGAATCCCTCCCTCTCCGTAATTATTAAGAAATTTTTTTAATTTATATTCTTTTTATAATGAATAAAGGTTAACCTTTTTAAGGTCATAAATAGAATTTAAAATCAAGTCAGCACCTGCATCTTGTAGTTTTTTTTCGTATAAATTACGTTCTTTTAATCGAGACTTTAAATGTAAATGAGGGGGAGCTATTGCAATACTTATGAATTTCTGAGATGGTATTTCCTTTCTAGCGTTTATAACTGTATTTATATCTGCAATAGTATCTCCTACATATGCAATAGGAATATTTGATTCGCCAACTTTATTTCCAAGAAGCTTTTTTGATAAATTAATGAAACCTTTAGGATCAGGCTTGTCAGGGGCATCTCCCATAGATATTAATGGCGGTGATTTTAGTCCAAGTCTTTTTTCTAAAACAAATTTTGCAGAAGCAGATTCTGCGCCACTCACAAAACCCCAGATTATTCCATTGCTATGAATTAAATCAAAAAACTTTTTATCAACTAATAACTCCTCATTTGTTATATATCCAGACCAATATTTACTATCTTTATTTGGATCTCCTCCAAAGTAAAAATTTTCAAAACATTTAACTATTTCCTGTCTTGGAGGAATTTTGAGGTTTAAGTTCTCTTTTTTTATAAATCTTTTAATAAGTTCTAAACTTAAATCCCAGTCATTATTCCAGATCCCTTCATTTTTTGCATTATCAATATCTGTATAACTTGGCTCCCATCCGGAAAATTTGAAAACCGTTTTTTTTAATGAAAGTCTGTAACTATTTTCTACGCTGCGGATTACACCATCTATATCAAATAAAATTAAACCAATTTTTTTCAATTAATTTTTTTTATCATTTTATAAAAGATTAGTATTCTTATAAAAAAAAAGCAAAAAAACATTCTATATTATTAAATTATCTAAATTCAATTTTGTAAATATCCTCTGGGAGTAAGAAATATTTCATCTACTAAAGTGGTTTGAGAATTACCAATTATAATTATTGATAACATATCGATTTCTTTAAAGGGAATGGTGTTTAAAGTAAAAAATTTTTTCGATTGATTTTCTCTCCCTACTTGTCTAGCTATTAAAACGGGAGTATCTCCCTGCCTAGATTTTAAACATAGATCAATTGCACTTTTTAGCTGCCAATTTCTTTCAATTGATTGAGGATTAAATAAAGCTATTACGAAGTCACCTATAAGAGCTCCTTCAATTCTTTTTTCTATTAAGTACCATGGCGTTAACTTATCACTTAAGCTTATTGAACAAAAGTCATTCATCAGTGGAGCTCCACTAAGCGCAGCCGCTAATTGAACACTACTTATCCCAGGATGTACTTCAAAGTAAGGTCTATGTTTTTTATTTATTTTTTGAAGTAATTCTAAAAGTAAACCAGCCATGCCATAAAATCCAGATTCTCCTGACGAAATTAAAGCCACTTTTATTCCTTCCTCGGCTAGTTTAATGGCTTTATTGCATCTATCTTTTTCTTCAGTAAGTTTACTTTCAATTAAAACTTGGTCACTCCTTTTTAAGGGCTTAATTAAATCTAAATACATTTTGTATCCAATCCAAACAGTACATCTTGAAAGTGCTTTTCTTGCATTATTGGTTAGGAAGGAGATATCACCAGGCCCACTTCCAATAATATGTACTTCGCCATGGGATGGATTATATTGATTTTTTGATTCTGCAGCAGCGATAGTTACTGCGCCAGATTTACTTATTGGAAAATCTTTACCCTTAAAGATTCTTTTTTCTTTTAATAATTTTGATTCTTCTCCTGCTGCCAGTAAGCAAGAGGCTTCTGCTACGGAAGCTGTGCCAATTTCTTTTTGCACTACATTTGATGGATTTGGAACAATTATTTTTGAAAGGTCTTCTTTACTAAAAAACTTTATAGGCAAGTTTTTTTCTTCAGCAAGTTCTAAAATTCCTCTCTCATCTTTTTTAATATCAATAGTTGCAAATCCCGCTATTGAGTGAGGTGATAAATTTCCTGATTCCAAAAAATTATTTAAAGAATTTGCTATTAATTCTTTGCTTGTATTTCTTTCACATCCAATGCCAATCCACAATACGGGTGGATGCCAATTTCTTTTATTATTTTCGAATATACTCACATGAAATGTTGAATCTGGTTTTTCAGTTTCTTTTTCATTAATCTGATTAACAATCTGACCTGATTCTGAAGTTTTCCATAAGCTATTACCAGATAATTGTTTGCAAAATATTTCTTCGTTCTTAGCTTGTTTAATTACTAGTTTTGACCAATCCTTTATATTGCCAGATCTTTTCCAACCCCATTGATTCCCAAATACATCAAGAGTTAAGAAGCCTTGATCATTGGAATTATTAGTTTCTATTATTTCGCCACCAAATAAATTAGCAATTTGAAATGCAATATTTTGCGAATTTGACTGATGTAAACCAATTAAAGGAATTATCTTGGAACATTTGTTATCTATAACGATTACACCTGGATCTCGGTCTTTAGAGGTTAAAAAAGAATTTATTATGCGTATTGATGCAGCAATTGAGCCTATAAAAATTATTAAATCTATCTCAGGCCATTTTTTAATTAAGATTTCTCTAGGTTTTTGTACTTGAACAAGTTCATTTTCCGTTCCATCATCTTTTGAAGAACCTGCAATGTATATTTCTTTGACAAATTCAGTTTTTTTAAGCCTTTTTAAAATTTCTTTTGAATTATTAGATAGACCTATTGCAATTCCTTTCAAATTAGAAATTATTGATAGTTACGTTGAAATTATATCCTGTCGCTTGATTTGAAAAATTTTCATTGAAATATAAAAAAAAATTTAAGAAATTTGTTTAAAATTTAAGTAAAAATACTCATAAATTAGTCATAGTCAATAATTTAACAAAATATTCATATAGTAACAATCATTAGAACATTTGTTACGTTAATGCATAACGAAAGAATCTTTGCCTTATTATTTTTGAAACGGGGATCTTAAGAAAAAGAATGATTCGTTTTCTTTGAGATTATCATTAAAGATAAACTCAAGAACTGATCAATCTACTTAACGATCAATTATTTTCGAGGTGCTAGATGACCATCAGCCCACCAGAAAGTGGAGAAAAAAACAAAAAGGTTTTGGAAGAGCCTGTTAAGGCCGATCCAAGACCTATTGACTTTGCCAAATTAGATAAGCCAGGTTTCTGGTCTAGTAAATTATCTAAAGGGCCAAAAACTACAACTTGGATTTGGAATTTGCATGCAGATGCACATGATTTTGATGTGCATACAGGAGATGCTGAAGAAGCAACAAGAAAAATCTTTTCTGCTCATTTTGGGCATCTTGCAGTCATATTCATTTGGATGAGTGCCGCATTTTTCCATGGAGCTAGATTTTCTAATTACTCAGGTTGGTTAGCTGATCCAACTCACGTTAAACCAGGTGCTCAGCAAGTTTGGGCAATAGTAGGTCAAGAAATGCTTAATGCTGATCTAGGTGCTAACTATAATGGCATTCAAATCAGTTCAGGTATATTCCATATGTGGCGAGCTTGGGGAATAACTAATGAAAGCGAACTTATGGCATTGGCAATAGGTGCTGTAGTAATGGCTGCACTTATGCTTCATGCAGGAATTTTTCATTATCATAAAGCAGCCCCAAAAATGGAGTGGTTTCAAGATATTGAGTCTATGCTTAACCACCACATTGCTGGTTTAGTGGGATTAGGATCCCTAGCATGGGCTGGACATTGTATTCATATTGGAGCTCCTACTGCAGCTCTTCTAGATGCAATTGATGCAGGCTCTCCTTTAGTTATCAATGGTAAAGAAATTGCAACTATTGCAGATATGCCTATGCCGCATCAACTGTGCGATCCTCAAATTATCGGTCAAATATTTCCTGGTTTAGCTAGTGGTACTGGTAATTTCTTTAGTTTAAACTGGTTCGCTTTTTCAGATTTTCTTACTTTCAAAGGTGGACTTAACCCAGTGACAGGAAGCTTATGGATGACTGATGTTTCTCATCATCATTTAGCTTTTGGTGTTATTGCAATAATCGGTGGTCATATGTATAGAACCAATTACGGTATAGGTCATAGTATGAAAGAGATATTAGATGCGCAACAAGGAGACCCAATATTATTTCCTGCTCCTAAAGGGCATCAAGGTCTTTTTGAGTTCATGGCAGAAAGTAGACATGCTCAGCTAGCAGTAAACTTAGCAATGCTAGGATCAATAAGTATTCTTGTATCTCATCATATGTATGCGATGCCTCCATATCCATACATTGCTACTGACTACATGACAGTTCTTGGATTATTTACTCATCACATGTGGATAGGTGGATTGTTCATAGTAGGAGCAGGTGCGCATGCTGGAATTGCAATGGTTAGAGATTATGATCCGGCTAAACATATTGATAATGTATTAGACAGAATTCTAAAAGCTCGCGACGCTCTAATTAGCCACTTGAACTGGGTATGTATGTGGTTAGGATTCCACAGTTTTGGACTCTATATTCATAACGATACTATGAGAGCTTTGGGTAGACCCCAAGATATGTTTAGTGATTCTGCAATTCAACTTCAGCCAATTTTTGCTCAGTGGGTACAAAGTATTCAAGCATCTTCTGTTGGAACTTCTCTTTTAGCAGGTACTGCGGAAGCTTTACCTCATAAAGCTTTAAGTGAAGTTTTTAATGGAAGTTTAGTAGAAGTTGGTGGAAAGGTTGCTATAGCTCCAATTCCACTAGGGACAGCAGATTTAATGATTCATCATATTCATGCTTTCCAAATTCACGTAACTGTTTTGATACTTCTCAAAGGAGTACTTTATGCAAGAAGTTCAAGGTTGATTCCTGACAAAGCTTCTTTAGGATTTAGATTCCCTTGTGATGGTCCTGGAAGAGGTGGTACATGCCAGGTTTCTTCATGGGATCACGTTTTCTTGGCTCTGTTCTGGATGTATAACTGTTTATCAATAGTTATTTTCCACTTCTCTTGGAAAATGCAGAGTGATGTTTGGGGACTTACAGGTGGTAATTTCGCACAAAGTGCCATTACTATTAATGGTTGGTTAAGAGATTTCCTTTGGGCGCAAGCTTCTCAAGTATTAACAAGTTATGGTCAATCCATAAGCATGTACGGTTTGATGTTCTTAGGAGCTCACTTCATATGGGCATTTAGTTTAATGTTCCTCTTTAGTGGAAGGGGATATTGGCAAGAATTATTTGAATCAATTGTTTGGGCACATAACAAACTTAAAGTTGCTCCAACCATTCAACCAAGAGCTTTATCTATAACTCAGGGTAGAGCAGTTGGTGTAACACACTTCCTTGTTGGTGGTATTGCTACCACATGGGCTTTCTTCCATGCTCGCCTTTTTGGCTTGGGCTAATTACCTGAACTTCACCTTTTTAATTCAATGGCAACAAAATTTCCATCATTTAACCAGGGTCTAGCTCAGGACCCTACAACCCGACGAATATGGTACGGAATAGCTACCGCACACGACTTTGAAAGTCATGATGGTATGACCGAAGAAAAGCTTTATCAGAAGCTTTTCTCCACACATTTTGGTCATCTAGCAATAATAGCCCTCTGGGTAGCTGGTAACTTATTTCATATTGCTTGGCAAGGTAACTTCGAGCAATTTGTACTTGATCCAACTCACGTTCGTCCAATTGCTCATGCTATTTGGGATCCTCACTTTGGATCTGGTATTACGGAAGCAATGACACAAGCTGGAGCTAGTGGTCCAGTAAACATAGCTTACTCAGGTCTTTACCATTGGTGGTACACAATTGGAATGAGAACTAATGAGCAACTCTTTCAAGCATCAATTTTCATGAGTATTTTGGCTTGTTGGACTCTATTTGCAGGTTGGTTACACTTACAGCCAAAATTCAGACCTTCTCTAGCTTGGTTTAAAAATGCAGAGTCAAGATTAAATCATCATTTAGCTGTCTTATTTGGTTTTAGTAGTATCGCTTGGACAGGTCATTTGGTTCATGTTGCTATACCTGAATCAAGAGGACAGCATGTAGGTTGGGATAACTGGTTAACAGTGCTTCCACACCCTGCAGGATTAGCTCCTTTCTTTACTTTAAACTGGGGAGCTTATGCTCAAAATCCTGATTCTTTAGATCAAGTATTTGGAACAGCTGAAGGAGCTGGAACAGCAATCTTTACTTTCTTAGGTGGTCTTCATCCTCAAAGTGAAGCATTATGGCTTACCGATATTGCTCATCACCATATTGCGATTGGAACAGTTTTTGTAATTGCTGGTCATATGTATAGAAATACTTTTGGTATTGGTCATAGCCTCAAAGAAATTACAGAAGCTCATAATACAAGACACCCTAATGATCCCCATAAAGGTAGTTTCGGAATTAACCATGATGGAATATATGAAACTGTAAATAACTCATTGCATTTTCAACTTGGACTAGCATTAGCATCACTTGGAGTAGCAACTTCTCTTGTGGCTCAACATATGGGTGCACTTCCCTCTTACGCTTTTATTGCCAGGGATTACACTACACAATCCGCTTTATATAGTCATCATCAGTACATAGCAATGTTTTTGATGGTTGGTGCATTTGCACACGGAGCCATTTTCTTTGTAAGAGATTATGATCCAGAATTAAATAAAGACAATGTATTAGCAAGAGTTCTTGGAACAAAGGAAGCTTTGATAAGTCACCTTAGTTGGGTAACTATGTTGCTTGGATTCCATACTCTAGGAATTTATGTTCATAACGATGTTGTTGTAGCTTTTGGTAATCCTGAAAAGCAAATTCTAATTGAGCCAGTATTTGCTCAATTTGTTCAAGCTGCTCAAGGTAAGATGATGTACGGCTTTAACGCTCTATTATCTGATCCTACAAGTTCAGCAAGTCTCGCTGCTAATTCATTACCAGGTAATCATTACTGGATGGATCTGATCAATAGACAAGATGCATTAAGTGCTTTCTTACCTATTGGTCCTGCAGATTTCTTAGTTCACCATGCTATTGCTTTGGGTCTTCATACAACCGCTTTAATCCTTATCAAAGGTGCACTTGATGCTAGAGGAACAAAATTAATTCCTGATAAGAAAGATTTAGGTTATGCATTCCCATGCGATGGACCTGGACGTGGAGGTACTTGTGATAGTTCATCTTGGGATGCTATGTACTTAGCTATGTTCTGGGCATTAAATTTACTAGCATGGGTAACTTTCTACTGGCATTGGAAACACCTAGCAATATGGCAGGGTAATGTAGCACAATTTAATGAATCAGGAACTTATCTAATGGGTTGGTTCAGAGATTATCTCTGGTTAAACTCTGCTCAACTTATTAACGGATATAACCCATTCGGTGTAAACTCTTTATCTCCTTGGGCTTGGATGTTCTTATTCGGTCACTTAGTTTGGGCTACTGGTTTCATGTTCCTAATATCATGGCGTGGTTACTGGCAAGAATTAATTGAAACATTAGTTTGGGCACATCAGCGTACTCCTATAGCTAATCTTGTTGGCTGGAGAGACAAGCCAGTTGCACTCTCAATTGTTCAAGCTAGATTAGTTGGACTAGCACATTTCACGATTGGAAACATTCTTACATTCGGTGCATTTGTTATTGCATCAACTTCAGGTAAGTTTGGTTAAATTTGTCTTAAATAATTTAAATCGCCACATTTGTGGTGATTTTTTTTGTTTAATTTTAATTTTCTAAATTAAGTTAAAATTATATAAACATTATCAAATATAAATGTCAGATATAAAACAATTAATTTCTATTATTATTCCTGTTTACAACGAAAGTGAGAGTATTGGTTTTTTATTGGATGAAATTATAAATGTAATGTCATTTCATAAATTTAATTTTGAGTTGATTGTTGTAAATGATGGTTCTAAAGATAATACTCTTCAAGTATTAAAACAAATCACTTTCAAAATTAAGGAATTGTCAGTAATTTCCCTTAGAAAAAATTACGGTCAAACTGCAGCAATGTCAGCTGGCTTTGATAATTCAAAGGGAGATATTGTTATTACTTTGGATGGTGATTTACAGAATGATCCATATGATATTCCTAAATTAATTTCAGAAATTAATAATGGTTATGATTTGATTTGTGGGTGGAGGTTTGATAGAAAAGATAAATTAATTAATAGAAAGATACCCTCAAAAATAGCGAATAAATTAATAGCTCACGTAACAGGTTTGAAGTTACATGACTATGGATGCTCATTAAAAGCTTTTAAGAAAGAAATAATAGATGATATTAAGTTATATGGAGAACTTCACAGGTTTTTGCCCGTTTTAGCAAATATTGAAGGTGCAAGAATAAAAGAAATTAAAGTCAATCATAGAAGCAGGCAATATGGATCTAGTAAATATGGAATCGATAGAACTTTTAGAGTTTTAATGGATTTACTAACTGTTTGGTTTATGACTAAATTTTTAACAAGACCAATGTATGGATTTGGTTTTGTTGGAATTATAAGTATTTTCATTAGCCTTGCGATGAGTTCTTATTTGATAGTTTTAAAAATAATAGGTGAGGATATTGGAAATCGTCCGTTGTTAATGTTTGCATTAATACTGGGAATTGCTGGGGTTCAATTATTTAGCTTTGGATTATTGAGCGAACTTTTAATTAGGACATATCATGAAAGTCAAAGTCGTCCAATTTACAGAATTAGATCAATAAGCAGTAATAATCAAAATTGATTGTTTACTTGAACTTTCTTATTAATAAAGCTGAAATTTCAACGACTTCAGGAGAAATACTTAAGCCTTTTCGTAAAATTGGTAATGTTGATTTATCAGCCAACTCTTCCGCAATTTTTAATGCCTTTAATTTATTCTCTTTATTACCCTGAAAAAGACTAAAAAATTTATTTCTCTGAGACTTTTTATAAAATACTAAGTACAATTGCTAAAAAATTTATCATGTAAAAAGTTAATAATTTTTATATCATCCAGTAATAAAATTAACACTATTTCGCAGATAAATACTAAAGTGTTTAAAGATGTTTAAAGAACTATGCCATCTGATTTACCAACTCTTTTACCCTCAATTTTTGTTCCATTAATTGGTATAGCAATGCCTGCTGTTTTTATCGTATTGATTGGAAGATTAATTACAGCAACTGAATAAATTATTAAACACTAAACTATTAGAAAAATGAGCGACTTTCAAAAATCATTCTCAGAATCAACAAGTTCTATTAAGTTTGATGAGAAATACATAGATACTTCTGTACAACCAAATGATATTGGTGTAGCAGAACAATGGGCAGTAAAAACAGTTGCTGATCCGTGTGTTGGTAATTTAGCTACTCCTGTTAATAGTGGTTATTTTACAAAAGCCTTCATAAATAATTTACCTTTTTACAGAGAAGGTATTTCTCCTAATTTTAGAGGTTTAGAAACTGGAGCAGCTTTTGGATATCTTCTATACGGACCTTTCAGTATGACTGGCCCATTAAGAAATTCTGAATTTGCTCTAACAGCTGGACTTCTCGCTACTATTGGAGCTGTTCATATTTTGACAGCACTTTTTGTTCTATACAATGCACCTGGTAAAGCACCTAATGTTCAACCTCCAGATGCGACTGTTAATAATCCGCCAAAGGACTTATTTACAAGAGCTGGTTGGGCTGATTTTACAAGTGGATTTTGGTTAGGAGGTTGTGGAGGAGCTGTTTTTGCTTGGTTACTTGTTGGGACATTACACTTAGATACCATAATGCCAATCATTAAAAATATTTGGACTGCTGGTTAATTCCTAAATAAGAAAATAAGTAATATTTAAATTTAATTTAAAATTTAAAGGTGAGCGCTATTAATTAACGTATAGTTCTGTCCCATCTATAATTTCTAACTACTCTTCCTGACGAAATTAGTTTAGATTTATAATGAAAGGAGATTTTGTCATTAGAATTTTTTAGGGTATCTAATCCTATTCCATTTCTGCCAAAATCCTTTCCAGAGCAATGGTAATACAATCCGTCCCCCTTGTAGATTCCAATATGATCACATTTTTCTTTATTTCCAAAAAATAAAAGATCGCCAGGTTGTAGAGCCGCATAGGAATCTTTGTAATTAAAAAGGTGTTTACAAAAACTTCTTATTTGAAAAGAGTCTCGAGGTATATGAATTTGATGCTTTAAAAAAGCAGTCTGAATTAATCCAGAACAATCAAAATTGGGTCCTAATGTACCTCCCCAAAGGTATTCATTATTTAACTCAGATTGATCCTTGATCCATTTTAAAATTGAGTTTACTTTATCTTTTATAAAGAAGTATTCTTTTTTTGTATTCTCAGGTTTTCCTAATTCGTATTTCTCAATAATTAATCCATCTAAATTTATCCAACAAACGTAACCATCTTCATATAGTTGAACTAGTATTCTTGAAAATTTATGGTTGTTTTGAAAAATATTTGGATAAAGTAGCCTAAAAATTCTATTTTTAAATATTTCAGTCACTAATTTATCTTCTTTTTCATTTTGATATCCAGAAATATTAACTTTTAATTTCCACCAAATAGTTTTTGAAAAATTAGTTTGTTTAAATAGTGAGATAGGATTTTTATAATTTTCCATTCGATGTCTTTTTATTATTTAAGTAAAGAGATGGGTCTAGCCTTAAATTATATTTTAGGGAAAGCATGCTCTCATAATAAAGATTTTTCAAGAGAAGATATTGCCATAACTTGGATTAATTATAAAAGTGAAAATAAACGTGTATTTAAAGGTTTTGGAACTGGTATTAATAATAAAAAAATGGTTTACCCTGCCAGCATAGTCAAGTTGGTTTATGGTCTTGCTGCATATTATTGGATAAAAAAAGGAAGTTTATTATTATCAGATGAACTTATTGATGCTGTAAGGAAAATGTTGTCTCACTCAAGTAATAATGCAACAAGCTTTTTAATTGATTTACTTACTGGAACAACAAGTGGACCTTGTATTGAAGGCGAACTATGGGAAAATTGGAAATACCAAAGAAGTATAATAAACGATTGGTTACATGATTTAAATTGGGAAGAATTGGTTGGTATAAATTGCTGTCAGAAGACGTGGGATGAAGGACCATATGGTCGTGAAAAAGAATTTTATGGACATGATAATGAAAATAGAAATGCTATGAATTCTGATTCAGCTGCAAGAGTTTTGGAGGAAATTATGATTCATATTGATTATCAAAAACATGACTTAAATTTATTAAGTTTTTTAAAAAGAAATTTAGATAAAGATGTTCTTAAAAACGATTCTCTTAATCAAATAGATGGTTTTTTGGGTGAAGGATTACCAGAAAGCATTAATCTTTGGAGTAAGGCAGGCTTAATGTCTGAAGTTAGACATGATTCGGCTTGGTGGACTAATAGTCAATCTCTTCACACTTTATTAGTTGTTTTTTGTAATGGAGAAATATATTCCAAAGATTCTTCCCTCTTACCATTAATAGCAAAAGAAGTATATGAATATAATAAGAAATATACTTTTAAAGATTAAAGTAAATCGTCTAAGTAATTAGAATCTAATTTATCAGTATAGGCTTCATAAGGTAACATCATTACCTCTTCAAAATCTAAATCATTCATAATCCATTCTCTATATTCTGCTAACAAACTTTTTCTATCTTCATTATCTAATTCATAAATACGCAAAGCTGTATCTTTAAAATTTTCTTTAATTAAATTTTCAATTTCTTTCTCTCTCATTTTATTTTAATCCTCCCTCCAAAATCACTCTTCTTATTGTTGATAACGCAATTCCAGTTTGTGATCTGATTGATCGATATGAATATCCCTCATTACGCAATCTGATTACTAAAGATTCTTTTAAAGGACTTATTTTGGGCCTTCCTCCCAGATTATTCCCAGATAATTTTCTGCGTAATAGTTGTTCCTTTTTTCTTTCACCTAAACTTTTGTCTTCTAAAGTATCTAATTCATATAAAATCTTAAAAATTGAAGAATTTGCTTTAGAGGATTCGTTAGCCGCAAAAAAACCAGTCAAAGTTCGGAATTTAATATCCTCATTAATAAATTTATTTATTGTCCTCAAAAATTCTTTTTTATTTTGAAATGCTCGATCAAGCTGAGTTATTATTAGTTGATCGCCTTTTGATAAGTAATTTATAGCTTGATTGAGTTGGGGTTTAATTCCTTCATCTAAACTTATTAATTCAGAGAAAATTAAACTGCAACCCTCTTCCTTTAAAATTTTTATTTGCTCTTCTAAATATTCATATTCATTATGTGTAGCTCTAGCATAACCTATTGCTTTAGAGCTTTTATATTTTTCAGATAATAAAAGACGTTTTCTTTTAAATTTAAAAGTCAATGTTTTATTACATATATTTTTTACTGTATCAGTAAATTAATATAAAAACACTTTTTAGTATAAAAAAAATGTTGTTAAAGTTTAATTTATGGTTCTTTAAGTGATAATGATAATGTTCTGATATCTGTATTAAAAATAACGTTCCAAATACTGTTTTAGTACAGTTTATGATACAATAATTTTGTTTAAGTAGTAACTCGATTTAGGATTTTTTAAATTATCAATTGACTGGTGAAATTTATTTATTTTTTGACTTTTATCCAATAGGCTTAATTTTTGCAATTATTCATAGTTAAATCAAATTGTTTTTAGTAAAATAAGAATGCAGGCTAGAAAAAATTAATTTGACTAATAATTTCAATAGTTTAATTTCAAAACCTGATTGGTTAAGAGTAAAAGCTCCGCAAGTTGAGAGAATTGGGAATACTGCAAATTTGTTAAATGATTTAAATCTCAATACTGTATGTCAAGAGGCAAGTTGTCCAAATATTGGTGAATGTTTTGCAAGTGGAACTGCCACTTTCCTCATAATGGGTCCTGGCTGTACTAGGGCATGTCCATATTGCGATATTGATTTTGATAGATCTAAAAGAGAATTAGATCCAACAGAACCATATCGTTTAGCCGAAGCTGTTCATAGAATGCAACTTAAACATGTTGTAATCACATCAGTTAATAGAGACGATATTGAAGATGGCGGCGCATCTCAATTTTTTGAATGTGTTTATCAAGTAAGAAAAAAATCTCCTGAAACTACTATTGAGCTTTTAATACCTGATTTTTGTGGCAACTGGAAAGCGCTTGAAAAAGTTCTTGATTCAAATCCAAACGTTTTAAACCATAATATTGAGACTGTGTCTTCGCGATATAAAAAAGTAAGACCTCAAGGCAAATATCAGAGAACTCTTGAGTTGCTTAGAAGGACCAGAGAATATTCTCCCAAAGTTTATACAAAGTCAGGCTTTATGCTTGGTTTAGGGGAAAAAGATGAGGAGGTCTTAAGTCTTCTTAAAGATTTAAAAAGTAATTTTGTTGATATTGTTACTATTGGCCAATACTTATCTCCTGGCCCTAATCATTTACCTGTTCAAAGATTCGTGAGTCCCTCAAAATTTAATTATTTTAAAGTTTTCGGGGAAAAAGATTTGGACTTTATGCAAGTAGTTAGTTCTCCTTTAACTCGCAGCAGTTACCATGCTGAAGAAATTCAAAAACTTATGAATAAATATCCAAGATAGTCATTTTCATTTATTTGAATCTACCCACTCATTTAATTTCCATTCAACTAGACCATTTTTAATCATTGGATCATTCTTGATAATTTTTAGTGCATTTTTATAATTATTCATCTCAAGAATGAGTAATCCGCCTTCACCTGGCCTCTTTAACTCATCTACTAAAAAACCACTTTTTATATTAATTCCCTTTTTTTTTAATTTCTTTATCCAATAAATATGTTCGTTAATTATTTTTTGTTTTAAATCATAGTTAATTAAGTATTCTTTTTTTATAATTTCAGTTTTTACAAAGAAAGGCATTTAAATTTTCTTTATGCCAAGCATTTCTTCTTCGCTTGGGGGAACTATTAATTTAAAAGTATTTTTATAATGAGACCAATTTTCAATTATTTTGGCGGCCTTTAAGCTATTTGTTTTTGCTCGATATTCTCTAATAATTTCCAATAAGATATCTTCCTGATTTGATGTAGTTATTTTATGAATGCTAACTATTTCTTTGTTAACTTTATTACTCAAATCATTATTCTCATCAATTATAAAAGCTATTCCACCAGTCATACCTGCACCAATATTCCTTCCTGTGGAACCTAGAATAACTACTTTCCCACCAGTCATGTATTCACAACAATGATCACCTGCTCCTTCTGTTACCGCTGTAGCTCCACTATTTCTTACTGCAAATCTTTCGCCGGATTTTCCTAATGCAAATAATTTCCCCCCTGTCGCTCCATAAAGACAGGTATTTCCTAAAATGACTTGTTCAGAAGAAGTTTTATCTATTTTTGGTGGAATTATTGTAAGTATTCCTCCATTCATTCCTTTACAAACATAATCATTAGCTTCTCCGATTAATTGAACATTCATTCCCTTCAATAAAAAGGCACCAAAGCTTTGTCCTGCATATCCTTTGAAATTTAAGTTGAGTACACCATTGAAGCCAGTATTACCGTGAAGTTCTGCGATTTCGCCTGCTATTTTCGCACAAACACTTCTATCTGTATTTTTTATCTCAATTTCTTTAGTTAATTTTTCCTGATTTTTAATTGAGTTTATAAATTCAGTATCAGACAAAAACTCGTCTTCTAATACAGAACCATTAGTATGAGCATTTTTTGTATGTTTTAACCATGATCTATCAGATGTTGAGTGTTCATCATTTACTAAAGAAGAAAGATCAATATTAGAAGTTTTTGGAAGAGGGATATCTCTTGCAGAAAGAAATTCTTTATTACCAATCAGTTCTTCCATATTAGAAACGCCGATACTACTCATTATTTGTCTTACTTCTTGAGCAATATACAAGAAAAAATTGACAACATTTTCTGGAATACCTTTAAATCTTTTTCTTAATTCTTCTTTTTGAGTGGCAACTCCAACAGGACACTTGTTTGTATGACAAACCCGCGCCATTATGCATCCTTCAGCAATCATCGCTACAGAACCGAAACCGTATTCTTCAGCACCTAGTAAAGCTGCAATAACAACATCCCAGCCTGTTTTAAGACCTCCATCAGTTCTCAAAATAACTCTTTCACGTAAGTTATTCTCTAAGAGAGATTTATGAACCTCAGCAACACCTAGTTCCCATGGTAAACCTGCATGCTTAATAGAACTCAAAGGTGAAGCACCTGTACCTCCATCATGGCCTGAAATTTGAATTACATCTGCATTAGCTTTGCTCACTCCGGCAGCAATAGTGCCTATACCAATTTCAGAAACAAGTTTAACGCTCACTTTCGCTTTTGGATGTACTTGGTGTAGGTCATGGATAAGTTGAGCTAAATCTTCAATTGAATAAATATCATGATGCGGAGGAGGAGATATTAGAGCTACTCCAGGCTTACTATTTCTTAGTTTTGCGATGTAAGAATCAACTTTTGGACCAGGCAATTGGCCCCCTTCTCCAGGTTTTGCACCTTGAGCCATTTTAATTTCGAGTTGTTTTCCACTTCTTAGATATTCAGGTGTAACTCCAAACCTCCCTGATGCTATTTGTTTAATCGCTGAGCATGCAGTGTCTCCATTTTCTAGGCCTTTAATAAATGGCAACGTCGCTGATTGAGTATTTTCATCGATATCATTTAAAACATTAAAACGAGCTGGATCTTCTCCCCCTTCTCCACTATTACTTTTTCCACCAATTCTATTCATTGCAACTGCTAATACTTCATGTGCTTCTCTTGATAAAGCACCCAAACTCATTCCTCCAGTACAGAACCTTTTGCAAATCGATTCAACACTTTCAACTTCCTCTAATGGAATGCTTTTTCTTCTTGAATTAATCGTTAGTAAATCTCTTAGAGATGTTGTCGGTCTATTACTAATGAGTTTTTTGTAAGTTTCAAAATGATCGTATCCTGGTCCTTGTTTTACAGCTGAATGTAAAACTTTGGACATCTCCGGGTTATTGGAATGATATTCGCCATTATTTCTAAATTGTACAAATCCTAAAAATTCTAATTTTTTTAAATCGATCTCTGGATAGGCTTTTGTATGTATTGAAAGTGTTTCATTAGTTAATTCTTTTAAAGTAATGCCAGCGATGCGGCTTGTTGTCCCATCAAAAGCAATTTTTATTAAGTCAGATCCAAGGCCTACAGCTTCAAAAATTTGTGCTCCATGGTAACTAGATAAAAGTGAGATGCCTATTTTCGAAAGAATTTTTCTTAGTCCGTCTTCAAGAGCTTTTTTAATATTTTCTTGAACATTAATTATTGATAATGGATTTATTTTTTTGCTATCAATGAGTTTTTGTGTTTTTGGATGTTTTAACCAGTGCCTACCAGCTTCGAAGGTCAACCAAGGGCAAACTGCGCTTGCACCATAACCAATTAAACAAGCCAAGTGGTGTGTGCTCCAACATTGACCTGTTTCAATGATTAGAGAAGCTTTTAGCCTGATTTCTTTTTTTAGAAGATAATGATGAATTGCCCCAACAGCAAGCAAAGGAGGAATGAAAGTCTTTTTAGGATTAATTCCTTTATCAGAAATAATAATTAAAGAGCAACCTTCTTTTATGGAGAGCTCACTCTTTTTACAAATTGCTTTTAATTGGTTCTCCAAGCCTTGAACACCATCCTCAATATCAAATAAACTTGAAATTGTTTGAGATTTAATTTTTGATTCTTTAATCGATAAGAGTTCTTCCTCGTTGAGAATTGGACTTTCTAAATGAACAAAAGGTTTAGGATCTTTAATTTCAAATGGTGTACATCTTTCTCCAAGATGCATCTCTAAACTCATTACCAGTTTTTCTCTAAGAGGGTCAATAGGGGGATTTGTAACTTGTGCAAATCTTTGCTTGAAATAGTCATATAAAATATGTGGCTTTGAAGAAAGCACTGCTAATGGGATATCGTCTCCCATGCAGTAGGTAGGCTCTTTAGCTAATGAAGCTATTGAATCCAAGATGATATCATTATCTTCTGCTGAAAACCCGTATGCAGTTTGTTGTTGTAATAACTCAAGGTCTTTTAGTTTGCAGTCTTTAAACCATTCACTATTCTCAATTTTTATAGTTCTTTGGCTTAGTAGGTTTTTATAATTATGCCTCTGAGCTGCTTCAGATTTTACCTCCCAATTTCTTAGGATTTCATTTTTATCAAAATCAACTGCCAACATTTGTCCCGGTCCTAATCGACCTTTTTCAATGACTCTCTCATCTTCAAGATCTACTACTCCTGTTTCAGAACCCATTACAACAAAACCATCATTTGTGATTGAATATCTTGCTGGTCTTAATCCATTTCTATCAAGTGTTGCTCCGACAAAATTTCCATCAGCAAATACAATGAGTGCAGGACCATCCCAAGCTTCTTGTAAGCTTGCAGAATATTCATAAAAAGCTTTTATATCTTCTCTCTGTTCAAGTTCTGGTTGATCTCTAAATGCTTCAGGAACAAGCTTCAACAATGAGTCAGTAATGGGTTGACCTGAACGAATATTGATTTCAAGAGTTGCATCAAGATTTGATGAATCACTTTTATTTATATCTACGATTGGCTTAATTTCGTTAGATAACTCTCCCCAAAAATCATCTATGTGTGTTTCTGAAGCCTTAGCCCAGTTGATATTACCCAAGAGAGTATTGATTTCACCGTTATGACCTAAAAATCGCATCGGCTGGGCTAGTGGCCATTTTGGAAGTGTATTAGTACTAAATCTTCTATGGTAAACGGAAAATGAGACTTTAAAATTTTCTTCTTTTAAGTCTTTATAAAATTCAGATAATATTTCAGAACGAACCATACCTTTATAAACAACTGTTTTTGAACTTAGTGAGGCAAAATAAAATTCACAATCCCCAACTTGGTTTTTAAACTTTTCTCTTATTTTTTTCTCAATTCTTTTCCTTAATTGAAATAAAAGCCTCTCAGTATTCTGAAGATCTTTCTTATCTATATATAAAATCCACTGACTTATAAATGGAGAATTTGCTTTAGCTAAAGGACCTAAAATTTCATTATTAACAGGTACTGTTCTCCAAGATGTTTTGTTGATTCTTAATTTTTCTGCTTCCTCCTCGCATATATATTTACATTCTTCAATTTTCTCTTTTTTATTAGGCATAAATATCATACCTAAACCTTTATCATAGCCTTCTTTATTTTTAAGATTAACTTCTTTTTCTAAGTAATTCCAAGGGATTGAACATAAGATACCCGCTCCATCTCCTGAGTCACTATCCCCTCCACAACCTCCTCTATGCTCCATACAGTTAAGTCCCTTTAGGGATTGTTTTAGGATCCAGTTGCTTTCTACACCATTAATATTTGCTATGAAACCAACTCCACAGGCATCTTTCTCACCAATTATTCCATTTGGGGAATAACTATCTTGATATGGCTCAACGATTCTTTTGATACTCTCTCCCATTGATTATTTAATTTTATTTAGTTATTTATGTACTTCTATTATAAAAATAAATATGAAAATAAATATAAAGATAATGAATATTTACCAAAGAATTTTAATTTCGCAAATTTTTAGAAAAATATCATTAAAAACTTTTAGTTGGTGCTCGTAAAAGGTTATGATGTTGAAATGTTTATTTTTTTAAAATATAATAAATGCCAACTATTTCACAATTAATAGGTTCAGAGAGAAAACGTCTGACTAGGAAAACAAAATCCCCTGCATTAAAAGCTTGCCCTGAAAGAAGAGGAGTTTGTACGAGAGTTTATACATCAACACCTAAAAAACCTAATTCAGCTTTAAGAAAAGTCGCAAGAGTGAGATTAACTTCTGGTTTCGAAGTAACTGCTTATATTCCTGGGATTGGACATAATTTGCAAGAACACTCTGTAGTGCTACTAAGAGGTGGAAGAGTTAAGGATTTACCAGGAGTCAGGTATCATATAATAAGGGGAACTTTAGATACGGCTGGAGTCAAAGATAGACGTCAATCCAGGTCTAAGTATGGAGCAAAAGCTCCAAAAGATTAATTTGTAAACATCACTTTTTAAAAACATGTCACGTCGGAATGCAGCAGTAAAAAGACCAGTTCTTCCAGATCCTCAATTTAATAGTCGTCTTGCTTCAATGATGATTTCTCGATTGATGAAACATGGTAAAAAATCTACTGCCCAAAGAATATTGTCTGATGCTTTTTCATTAATAAGCGAGAGAACAGGTGGGAATGCAGTTGAATTATTTGAAACAGCTGTAAAAAATGCTACTCCTCTTGTTGAGGTGAGAGCTAGAAGAGTTGGTGGTGCAACATATCAAGTACCTATGGAAGTACGCCAAGAGAGGGGTACAGCTATGGCATTAAGATGGCTTGTAACATTCTCACGTGCAAGAAATGGCAAAAGTATGTCCCAAAAACTTGCTGGTGAGTTGATGGATGCAGCAAATGAAACTGGAAGTGCAGTTAAGAAAAGAGAAGACACTCATAAAATGGCTGAAGCTAATAAAGCTTTTGCACATTACAGATATTAATTTCATCAAAAAGGTACTTAAGTAGTTTATTATTAATAAAGTTTGCTTTTTGAGTGAACTAAACTTATCAAAGTTATTTTATTTGGAGCTTTAAAATTGGCACGCGACTTTCCCCTGGAACGAGTAAGGAACATAGGTATAGCCGCTCATATTGATGCAGGGAAGACTACAACTACTGAAAGAATTTTGTTTTATTCAGGTGTTGTTCACAAGATAGGAGAAGTACATGATGGTGCTGCTGTAACAGATTGGATGGCTCAAGAAAGAGAAAGAGGAATAACTATCACTGCTGCTGCAATATCTACTAGTTGGCAAGATCATAGAATAAATATAATTGATACTCCTGGACACGTTGACTTTACTATTGAAGTTGAAAGATCAATGCGAGTCTTGGACGGAGTAATTGCTGTGTTTTGCGCAGTTGGTGGAGTTCAGCCCCAATCTGAAACAGTTTGGCGTCAAGCAGATAGATACTCTGTCCCAAGAATGGTTTTTGTTAACAAAATGGACAGGACTGGTGCAGATTTTCTAAAAGTTAATAAACAAATTAAAGACCGCCTTAAGGCAAATGCACTCCCAATTCAACTACCTATTGGAGCTGAAGGTGATCTTACAGGCATTATAGATTTAGTCGCCAACAAAGCATATCTTTACAAAAATGACTTAGGTACCGATATTGAAGAAGCACCAATTCCATCTGAAATGGAGGACGAGGCTGCTGATTGGAGACTCAAGTTAATGGAGAGCGTCGCAGAAAATGATGAAGAGTTAATTGAAATTTTCCTTGAAACAGGAGAATTATCCAAAGATCAACTGAAAAAAGGTATTAGGGAAGGTGTTTTAAAACATGGATTAGTTCCTGTTCTATGTGGGTCAGCTTTTAAGAATAAAGGAGTCCAACTTGTATTAGACGCTGTTGTTGATTATTTGCCAGCTCCAGTTGATGTGAAACCAATACAAGGTGTTTTACCAAGCGGAAAAGAAGATATTAGACCTTCAGATGATAATGCACCTTTCAGTGCATTAGCTTTCAAAGTAATGTCAGATCCCTATGGGAAATTAACTTTTGTAAGAATGTATTCGGGTGTTCTTTCAAAGGGAAGTTATGTAATGAATTCCACTAAGGATGCTAAAGAAAGAATTTCAAGATTAGTGATTCTTAAGGCTGATGAAAGAGAGGAAGTCGATGAATTGAGGGCTGGAGATTTAGGAGCTGTATTAGGCCTTAAAAACACAACAACTGGCGATACTTTATGTAACACAGAAGATCCTATAGTTTTGGAGACATTGTTTATACCTGAACCAGTTATCTCTGTGGCTGTTGAGCCAAAAACTAAAGGCGATATGGAAAAATTATCAAAAGCTTTAACTGCTTTGTCTGAAGAGGATCCAACCTTTAGGGTAAGTACTGATCCTGAGACAAATCAAACCGTTATTGCAGGTATGGGTGAGTTGCACTTAGAAATTCTTGTTGACAGAATGTTAAGGGAATTTAAAGTTGAAGCTAATATTGGAGCTCCACAAGTTTCATATAGAGAGACCATTAGGTCTAGTTCTAAAGGTGAAGGTAAATATGCAAGGCAGACTGGAGGAAAAGGTCAATATGGTCACGTAATTATTGAAATGGAACCTGCTGAAGTTGGTAAAGGTTTTGAATTTGTAAACAAAATTGTTGGAGGAGCTGTACCAAAAGAGTATATTGGTCCTGCATCTAATGGAATGAAAGAAACCTGTGAATCTGGTGTTCTTGCCGGTTATCCACTCATTGATGTAAAAGTAACACTAGTCGATGGTTCATTCCACGATGTAGACTCATCTGAAATGGCCTTCAAAATTGCAGGTTCCATGGCTTTCAAAGACGGGGTTAAAAAATGTAATCCTGTCCTTTTAGAGCCTATGATGAAAGTTGAGGTCGAAAGTCCTGACGACTTTCTTGGATCTGTAATTGGTGATCTCTCTTCTAGAAGAGGTCAAGTAGAAGGACAATCTGTTGATGACGGATTGTCTAAGGTACAGGCCAAAGTGCCCTTAGCCGAAATGTTCGGTTATGCCACTCAACTCCGATCAATGACTCAAGGTCGGGGTATATTTTCAATGGAGTTCGCAAATTATGAGGAAGTTCCTCGTAATGTTGCTGAAGCTATCATTTCCAAGAATCAGGGCAACTCCTGATCTCTAAACTAAAACACTATTAAACCCTCGATTCTTTAATTCAAAATGGCTCGCGAGAAGTTCGAAAGGAACAAACCACATGTCAACATAGGTACTATTGGCCATGTTGATCATGGAAAGACAACACTAACTGCTGCTATTACAAATGTATTAGCAAAAAAAGGTCAAGCTCAAGCTCAAGACTATGGAGACATTGATGGTGCTCCTGAAGAAAGAGAGCGTGGCATTACCATTAATACAGCTCACGTAGAATATGAAACTGAAGGCAGACATTATGCACATGTCGACTGTCCAGGACACGCTGACTATGTGAAAAACATGATCACAGGGGCCGCCCAGATGGACGGAGCCATTTTAGTTTGCGCAGCTACAGATGGTCCTATGGCTCAAACAAAAGAGCATATTCTTTTAGCAAAACAGGTTGGAGTCCCTGCTCTTGTAGTTGCTCTCAACAAGTGCGATATGGTTGATGATGAAGAAATTATCGAACTTGTTGAAATGGAAATCAGAGAACTATTAGATAGTTATGATTTTCCAGGAGATGATATTCCTATCGTTCAAGTTTCTGGTTTAAAAGCTCTAGAAGGTGATTCAACTTGGGAATCAAAGATTGAAGAATTAATGAAAGCAGTTGATGCTAGCATTCCTGAACCAGAAAGAGAAGTTGATAAACCATTCTTGATGGCAGTTGAAGACGTTTTCTCAATTACTGGTAGAGGAACTGTTGCTACTGGAAGAATTGAAAGAGGTAAAGTTAAGGTTGGAGAAGAAGTAGAAATAGTTGGAATAAGAGACACAAGAGTAACAACTGTTACTGGTGTTGAAATGTTCAGAAAACTTCTTGACGAAGGTATGGCTGGTGATAATGTTGGTTTACTTTTACGTGGTGTCCAAAAAGAAGATATTGAGAGAGGAATGGTACTTGTTAAGAAAGGATCTATTACCCCTCATACTCAATTTGAAGGGGAAGTTTATGTTCTCAAAAAAGAAGAGGGTGGAAGACATACTCCTTTCTTTGCAGGATACAGACCTCAGTTCTATATCAGAACAACTGATGTAACAGGTCAAATAACCGCATTTACCTCTGATGATGGCTCTAATGTTGAAATGGTTATGCCAGGTGACAGAATTAAGATGACTGGAGAATTAATTTGTCCAGTAGCTATTGAACAAGGTATGCGATTCGCAATCCGTGAAGGTGGACGTACTATCGGTGCTGGAGTTGTTTCTAAAATACTCAAATAATATATATTAGTTTAAAAATTTAACCTCAATCATCTAATATAGGTACATGGATAAGGGTCATTTTTAAAATGACCTTCCACTAGAAGTTATTTGAAACTATGACCGCATCAATTGCACAACAAAAAATAAGAATAAGACTGAAAGCATTTGATAGAAGAATGCTTGATTTATCTTGCGACAAAATAATCCAAACTGCTGATACTACATCTGCCTCAGCAATTGGTCCAATACCATTACCTACAAAAAGGAAGATTTATTGTGTCCTAAGATCACCACATGTTGATAAAGATTCTAGAGAGCATTTTGAAACAAGAACACATCGAAGAATTATAGATATTTATAGTCCTTCTGCAAAAACTATTGATGCTTTAATGAAACTAGATCTTCCTAGTGGTGTAGATATAGAAGTTAAACTTTAATAAATCCCGAAACCTCCCTAAATTGATTAGTATAAAAAAAATGAAATGAGGTTTAAATGGGAGAACTCTCAGTAAGGGAATTACCTTTATTTCCTTTGCCAGAGGTAGTCCTTTTTCCTCAAGAAGTATTGCCTTTACATATCTTTGAATCTAGATATAGGATCATGCTCCAATCTGTTCTTGAGAGTGATTCCATGTTTGGGGTTATTAAGTGGGATCCAACTACTAAAAGTATGGCTAATGTTGGATGTTGCGCACAAATTATAAAACATCAAACTGCAGAGGATGGAAGAAGTAATATTATCACTCTCGGGCAACAAAGATTTCAAGTCTTAGAAATTATCCGTTCGACGCCATTTTGTTCCGCGATGGTTAGTTGGATTAGTGATGATAATATTAATGACTTTCAAAAATTAGACCTTTTAAAAGATTCTGTAAAAGAAGCACTTAGTGATGTTATTAATTTAACAAGTAAATTAACTAATACTAAGAAAAATCTACCTGATAAATTACCTGACAACCCAATAGATTTATCATTTTGGATTGGAGCTCATTTAGGCGGACCTGTTGCAGAAGAACAGCAAAGACTTCTTGAGGAAAGAAATACTTTTACCCGTTTGCAAAGAGAATATGAAATGCTCGATCATACAAGAAAACAACTTGCAGCAAGAACAGCATTGAAAGAAAGTTTTCCTGATATAAAAGAAAATTAAATGTTTGACTTATTACTCCCTTTTTTTTTGATAGTTTTAGTCTTTTTAGTTATATATATAATCTGGAGAATTAATGCTAGAAAATATATTTCTTCCAGTTCAGTTGCTTCTGCATATGATGATTGGACCCAAGATAAATTACTTGAGAGGTTGTGGGGAGAACATATACATTTGGGTTTTTATCCCTCAGGGAAAAATATTGATTTTAGAAAGGCTAAAATTCAGTTTGTTCATGAATTAGTCAAATGGAGTGGTTTAGATAAATTGCCAAAGGGATCCAGAATTCTCGATGTAGGTTGTGGAATAGGGGGAAGTTCTAGGATTCTTGCAGAATATTATGGGTTTAATGTCACTGGCATTACAATTAGTCCGGCTCAAGTTAAAAGAGCAAGAGAGCTTACTCCTCATGGACTAAATTGCTACTTCCAAGTTATGGATGCTTTGGACTTGAAATTTGAAGAAGGATCTTTTGATGGGGTCTGGAGTGTTGAGGCTGGTGCACATATGAATGATAAAACTAGGTTTGCAGATGAAATGCTAAGAACTCTAAGACCTGGCGGTTATTTGGCATTGGCTGATTGGAACTCAAGAGACCTCGAGGCATACCCCCCATCATTTTTTGAAAAGTTAGTTCTTAAACAATTACTCGAACAATGGGTACATCCTAATTTTATTAGCATTAATGAATTTGGTAACATTCTTAGAACAAACAAAAATAGTTCAGGAAGAGTTATTTCCGATAATTGGAATTCCTATACAAATCCTTCATGGTACGACTCCATTCTTGAAGGCATTCGAAGGCCCTTCGCAATTTTGTCACTTGGACCATTTGCGATAGCAAAGTCGATTAGAGAGATTCCAACAATACTTCTCATGAATTGGGCATTTAGAAAAGGTTTAATGGAGTTTGGAGTTTATAAATGTAGAGGATAAATTAATCTAGATCAATATTTTCAGAAAAATAATTTCCAAAATCTACAAAATTATTGCAAAGTGGTTTAAGTTTATTTTTCAATTCAAGAAAATTTTTAATGTTATTTTGATTATTTATTTCTAAATCGATATAAATTATATATTCGCCTAATTCTCTTTTTGAAGGCCTGGATTCAATTTTACTCATATTAAACCCAAAATCTGCAATACAATTTATTGCTTTAAGCAAAGCACCAGGTTTATTTGATTTTAAAGAGAAAGCAAAACTAGCAATATTAGCTAAATTTGAATTTGATTCCTTGCTCAATAAGACAAATCTAGTGCAATTACCTGGTACATCATTGATAGGAAAGGCTAGTTCTTTAAGTCCTTCGATTTTAATTAATGATTTTGAACCGATAGCAGCTCTGAATTTACTTCCCTTAACCATATTGACAGCTTCTGATGTTGAATTAGTTGGGAGAGGAATTGCATTTGGAAGATTTTCTGATAACCATTCTGAACATTGAGCTAGTGCTTGAGGATGAGATAATACTTCTGAAATATTTGAAAGTTCTCCATCACTAATTAATGCATGTTTTATTGGTAAGACAATTGCTTTATTTATGAAGATTTCAGGAAATTTCCAAAGTGCATCTAGAGTGGCCGTGACTCCCCCTTCTACGGAATTTTCTATAGGCACTACAGCAGCATCACAATTGTTGCACGCTATTGATTTAATAACCGAATGTAACCTATTACATGGTACAAATATAGGTGTCTGAAAATTGGCAAGCTTTGATAATATATGAGCTGCTTTTTCTGCGTATGTTCCTTTAGGACCCAAATATGCAACTTGTTTGAGCATGATTAATTGTAAAAAAAAAATAGATCAAATAAGCATTGGGGGAATATAGAAAATGCTATTGTCTTTTGATGCTAAACAGAAACTAAAGCTTTCCGTAACATGTAATAAAGAATATCTTTCTAAATATCTTTTGGAAGAAGAAAGAGTTGTCGGAGCAATGCTTGACTCCAAAAAATTAGTACCTGAAGGAGTAGGTAGATATAAGTATACAGTAACAAGTTTTAAGGTTTTTCAATTAGATATTAATCCTGTTGTCTCAATTGCGGTAGAAAATAAAGATGGAATTTTAAAAATGAGCGCCCTTGAAAGTACACTGGATGGTTTGGGGATAATAGATGATTTTAATCTTATTTTGAAAGCTAATTTGGAAGCAACTGATATTGGGTTAGAAGGTGAGGCACTTCTCGGGGTATCTGTTAGCCAACCCCCTCTACTAAAGCTGGTACCTAAGAAAATTTTGGAATCTACTGGTCATTCGGTATTAAATGGAATTCTTTTGGGTATAAAGTCAAGAGTTCAAAAGCAACTTGTAAAAGATTTTTTAGATTGGTGTAAATTAAATAAGATCTGATTTTTTTAAAAAGCTTTTCCTATGAAGTTTAGTGATACCATTTTTTTTGATTAATGAAAGATGCTCTCTGGTACCATAACCTTTATTTTTAAATATCAAGTATCCTGAGTATTTTTTTTCTAACCTCTTCATAAGATTGTCTCGAGAAACTTTGGCAACTATGCTTGCTGAAGCTATCGAGATAAACTTTGAGTCTCCAGATACTATGTTTTTCTGAATTCCGTTCCATGGCCTTAATAATAAGGGGCCATCAATTAGTAATTCAGAAGGCTTCCTTTTTAATTTTTTTAAAGCTCTTATCATTGAAAGCTCTGTCGCAACTCTGATGCCTAATTTATCTATTTCTCTAGCAGAGGATTGCCCAATTCCATAATCTGAAGAGAGTAATAAAATTTGTGGTAAAAGCAATTTTCTTTTTTTGGGAGTTAGTTTTTTACTATCAGTTACTCCAAATTGTTTTAAGGTGGATTTATTTATTTCAGTTAATACTACAACTGCTGAAAAAACTGGACCAAAAATTGCTCCCCTTCCAACTTCATCTATTCCAACTTCGGATACTTTATTCAATGCTTGCTGAAGATCTTCTTCTTTTTTTTCTTGCATTGTTTAGCTCATCTGTAAGTTCAATTTCATCCTGTTTATCTGTAAATATAACTTCATTATTTTCATATGTTGTATTTGTTGATTTATCTATAGGATGTGCATTTGGTGCAATTTTTATTTGAATCTTTTCTTCGCTCGATTTTGAGATTTTTTTAATTTGTTTTGCTTTTGTTTTTTTATTATCTAAGGTTTTTTCCGTTTCTTTATTACTCTCTTTTAAACGCACAAAATTATTGCTGGTGAGATATTCTTTACCTAACTTTATAAGTGGATTAATACCTAACTGACTGAAAACAATTTTTTCTTCATTAGTAAGATCAACTGTTATTATATTTTTTTCTTTTGCATTTATTTGGTTGAAATTATCATTTTCTTTTTTATTAGAAGAATTCTCTTTACTTAGGTCTTTGGAGTTAAGTAATTCCTTGTCAATTATTTTTTCCTGATTATCAGTTGATTTAGAAGTATCTATTTCTAATGATTTTAGATTGTTTGATTGATCAGATTTATTTTCAACATTTTTAATTTTTATGTTAGTAATTTCGTGATTGAATATATTTTCTACATGTCCTGTACCATTGCATGTAGAACATTTATTACCGAATAATTCATATATACTCTGACCTTGTCTTTTTCTGGTTAACTCTACTAAGCCTAATTCAGTAAGCTGAGCTATTTGAGGCCTAGCAGAATCATCTTTTATAGCTGAGGTAAAATGCTCGAGTAACTGAAATTGATCTCTTCTAGATTCCATATCAATAAAATCTACCACTATAACTCCACCTATATTTCTTAATTTCATTTGTCTTGAGATTTCAACTGCTGCTTCGCAGTTTGTCCACAAAACGGTTTGTCTAGAGTTGGCGGATCTTGTAAATGATCCAGAGTTTACATCGATTACTGTTAAAGCTTCAGTAGGTTCAATAATTATATAACCCCCCGAAGGAAGATCTACTCTCGGTTGAAGAGCTTTCTGAATTGTTTTCTTAATTTCGTATTTATCGAAAATATCTTGGTTTAAGCTGTTATCATGAAATTCAATATCAATATCAGATTCATAATTTATTAAAAAATCTTTTGACCTTGCAACTGAAAATTTACTATCGATAATTATGCTTTTAGTTGATTCTTTGATATGATCTCTTAAAATCTTAAGAGAAAAATCTTCATCTCTTTTTACTAAATTTGGTGGATTAGAAGCCTCAGAAACTTTTAGTACATTTTCCCATTGTTGAATTAAATGTTCTAAATCTTCAATTAAAAGTTCTTCTTTTATCTTTTCAGCCTCTGTTCTAAATAACAAGCCCGTGCTAGGTGGTTTTATTAATACGCCAAGAGCTTTCAAACGGCTTCGTTCTGTTTCTGTATTTATTTTTCTTGAAATATTCACTCCTTGACCATATGGCTGTAATATCAAATATTTTCCTGGGATTGAAATACTTCCGGTTAGTCTGGGCCCTTTAGATCCTGTGGGTTCCTTTATTACCTGTACTAGAACTTTTTGTTTTGGTTCTAGTAATTCAGTTATTCCAAATGTCCCTTTTTTAAGTTTTAGTGGACCTAAATCTGAAACATGGATAAATCCATTTTTCTCACTTTCACCAATATTTATAAAAGCGGCATCAATGCCAGGAAGAACATTTTCAACTGTTCCTAAAAAGATATCGCCAATTTGATATTGACCTGTGGCGACGATTAATTCATCAACTCGATCATCTGTGAGTAGTGCTGCTATTCGAGCCTGCTCAGCGATGATAATTTGCTGAGACATATTATTGATTCTGAATGATTTGGATTTTGAAAATCGTCTAAATTAAAAAATTTGAATTTATTTTTTAATAAAGCAATTTTTTTAGCTATTATTGTTTACTTTTTAAAAATTAATAAAGTTAATAGTGATTAAATTCTGCTATTTATAAAGCTTTAAACGATTTTCAAACTAATTGAAATTGAATTCACAGCTATGATTATCTCTTAAATGAACCATAACTAAAATAATATTAACATCTAACCACCCCTAAAGCACGTTGATACATTATTCTAATATTGGTGAAAGTTTTTATCTAAAGTGGTTCAAGTAAACGAAAATTATTTAAAACTCAAAGCAGGCTATTTATTCCCTGAAATTGCTAAAAGAGTAAAAATATATTCTCAATCAAATAAGAGTGCTGAAATTATTAGGCTTGGCATAGGAGATGTTACAGAACCATTACCTAGAGCATGCATAGAGGCTATGGGTAAAGCTTTAGATGACATGGGAACAACAGACGGTTTCAGAGGTTATGGGCCAGAACAAGGTTATTCTTGGCTGAGAGAAAAAATATCTGAGCATGATTTTATTTCGAGAGGCTGTCAAATTTCACCTGAAGAAATCTTTGTTTCAGATGGTTCTAAATGTGATAGTAGCAATATTTTAGATATTCTTGGCAAAGATAATTCAATTGCTGTAACAGATCCTGTTTACCCTGTTTATGTAGATAGTAACGTCATGACAGGCAGAACTGGAAATGCTCTTGAAAATGGTACTTATCAAGGATTAACGTATCTTGCAATAAACGAGGGGAACAATTTTCTGCCAAAACTACCTGAAAAAAAAGTTGACATTTTATATCTTTGTTTTCCAAATAATCCAACTGGAGCAACTATCACTAAAAAAGAATTGAAAAAGTGGGTTGACTATGCACTTCAAAACAAATCTCTGATACTTTTTGATGCAGCTTATGAAGCATTTATCCAAGATAATGATATTCCACACTCAATATATGAGATTGAGGGGGCAAAAGATTGTGCTATTGAATTTAGATCTTTTTCAAAGAATGCAGGATTCACTGGAGTTAGATGTGCTTTTACAGTAATACCTAAAAATCTCAAAGGTTTTAGTTCAACAAATGAGGAAATAGACTTATGGCCTCTTTGGAATAGGCGGCAATCTACAAAGTTCAATGGAGTAAGTTATGTGGTTCAGAGAGGAGCAGAGGCTGTTTATTCTTTTGAAGGGAAGAAACAGGTGAAAGGATTAATTGATTTTTATATGAAAAATGCAAAAATCATGAAAAATAAACTTCACAATGCAGGATATAAAGTTTATGGTGGGGACAATGCTCCTTATATTTGGATTAAAGTTCCTGATCAAATGACATCTTGGGACTTTTTTGATTTCCTTCTTCAAAAAGTTAGTGTAGTGGGAACCCCTGGGAGCGGATTTGGATTGTCAGGAGAGGGTTATTTTCGATTGTCAGCATTTAACTCGCGATCAAACGTCATTGATGCAATGGAAAGAATAATTAATATATAATTATTAGTACTACTCAGAATTTAACAAATTTTAATGCTATCTATAAAGTCAGAACAAAGTGTAAGTAATAATTCAGCAGTAATTGAAAAGAAACCTGCTGAATTAAAAAATAAATCTCCGAAATATAAGGTTTTACTTCATAATGACCCAGTTAATTCTATGGAGTATGTAACTATTTCACTACGAGAAGTTGTGCCGCAATTAAGCGAGCAAGATGCTATCGCAATAATGCTTGAGGCACATAATACGGGTATAGGTTTGGTAATTGTTTGTGATTTAGAGCCTGCAGAATTCTACTCAGAATCATTAAAATCTAAAGGAATTTCTAGTTCCATTGAGAGAGAGGATTGATAACGGTTGAATTTACTATTTAGAATGAACTAATTTCCTTTCTGATAAGGGACGTACTTTTAAAGATTCTTTTAAGGAGGACTTCCCATATTCTCTCTCAAGAATGTCTATAACTGTTTTGCCAAATTCATCTTCTTTATTATCAAAAGCTTCTAAACAAACCTGACCAAGTTTTTTCCCTAATGAACCTGGATTCCAAAGAAGTTTCCTTGCTGTCCAGGGCATCATGCTCATTGGATTATAATTTGGCTTCAAAATTTTATGTTCCAAGGCGTACTTCTCTAGAAGAGTGTGAGGTTGCAAACCTATAAAGAATATAGCTGGATCAACTAAGCCTTTACCAAAAATATTTTCTAATTCTCTATGGTAAGCAATTGTTTGTCTTATGGTGCTGGGCGTTTCATCAAAAACATTGAATGAATAATTGACTGAAACATGATTCTTGAAACCTGATTTGACTAGCATTCTGCAATTATTTAATACAGTTTCAAGGTCATACGCTAATCTCATTTTTCTAACAAGTTCTTGAGACCCCGACGTGATACCTATTTCAAAATAGCTCATACCTGTATCAACCATAAGCTGAGCTAGCTCTGCATCAATGTTATCTGCTCTAATATATGCAGCCCAATTAATATCGTCCCAGCCTTGATCCTTAATTGCTTGCAAAAGTGTTTTTGCATCTTCAATATGTTTTTTGGCTGGAATAAACTGTGCATCTGTGAACCAAAATCCCCTTACACCAAGATCATATAATTGCTTCATTTCTTTGATTACTTCGTTAACAGGATTAACGCGAACTTGCTTCCCCTCCACGACTGTATAGACACAGAAACAACAATTATGAGGACAACCTCTTTTTGTTTGAACCCCTACATAGTATTCTCCACCTTCTATATACCAATTGAATTCAGGCCATATTGATTGAATATATTTGTAGTTACAGGCAGTTTTGACAGTGCCCGATGGTTGTTCATGTATTAATTTGTTACGAGGTTTTTTCCCAGCAACGTAACATCTTTCTTCTTCTATTGAATCTCCTCTAATGATTTTTTCTATGAGATTTTCCCCCTCACCAACTGAAATAACAGTTCCTTTTGGGAGTAGATTTCCCAATTGTTCATAGAAGACACTAACAGCTCCACCTCCTAAAATTATTTTTACATTTTCGTTGTATTTTTGTGCTCTTTTTAGTCCCATCTTGACTAAAGAAGTATTTCTATATATTTCTCCATAATGAGATGCAATTAATTTTAATCCTCCCCAGGAACCTCTAATTTTTTTAAGGATATTTTTTGAGTAGAAAACTTCAAAAGAGTTTTGTAGGGGATTTCCACTTCTACCATCAACAGGTGCATAAATTTGTATATCTCTCCATGAAAAAATGATTAGATGTGGTCTAAATTGATCAATTTTTCTAGATAAATATTTGGAAACTTTATCAGATGGAATTATTGCTAGATCAATGAATTGCTGCTCTATAACTGGAAAACATTTGTGAATATGATCTGCTAAATAAATAGGCCCAATTGGAAATATTGGATTACATGGCAATCGTACGGTTAGGATTTTTCCATAATACTTTCTATGGTTATTTTTTTTATTTAATTTTTCGAACTTCAAATTAAAATTCATGTCATGAAATTTAATGAATTTATTTTCTTTAAGAATCTAACTACTTTATTACTAATTTGGAGAAATTAAAAATTCTTAGAAAATACTCACGAAAATTTTATTGATCATTTTAGTATTAATATGCTTTTTAAATGCCGATAATTGGAATTGAACCAATGACCTACTGTTTACGAGACAGTTGCTCTACCGCTGAGCTATACCGGCAATATTAAATATTGAATTTTTCATATAGACTTAATTTTATAATTGAAAGAATTTATGTCAAAAATAGATCCTGAATTAAAAAAGAAATTATTAAAGGAATCCCAATCTCCTTTCAAGGGATTGAGAAGAATATTGTGGATAGCTTTTAGCGGTTCTGCATTTTTGGGACTTTTAATAATGCTTTCCAGAATAGCAAGCGGAACTGAACTACAGCAAAATAACCTTTTCATTCAGTTGGGTGCTTGTGCAATATTTCCTACTTTATTAATTCTTGACAGAAATAAAGATTAATAAGATAGATTTTTAATTATTGTGATAAGGTTCTTTTTTTTGTGACAAATTTGAATGCTTCGATTATGTCTCCATTAATCCAAGAAGAGAATTTATCGCATCCAACTCCACATTCAAATCCTGTATTTACTTCTTTAACATCATCTTTAGATCTTTTTAGTGAGTCTAGATTACCTTCAAAAATTACTTTGTCTGATCGAATAACTCTAAGCGAACAATTCCGTTGTAGTTTACCAGTTTGTATATAACAGCCTGCTATAGCTCCTTTACCAACTGAGAAAGTTGCTCTTACTTCGGCTTTTCCTAAGGATTCTTCAACAAGATCTGGTTCAAGTAGTCCTTCCATTGCTAACTGAATATCTTCTAAGAGTTTATAGATTACTTCATATTCTCTTATATCAACGTCATTAGCATCAGCTGCTTTCTTTGCACCAGATGCCAATGATGTATTAAACCCAATGATTACTGACCCAGATGCAGCAGCGAGATCTATATCTGTCTCAGTTATTTCTCCAGGAGCAGAGAGTAAAACTCTAACTTGAACTTCATTTTTTGGTAATTGTTCTAATGATCCTAATATAGCTTCAACACTACCTTGAACATCAGCTTTGAGGATTAAGTTTAACTCCTTTAGTTCTCCATCATTTGCTTGAGTTGATAAGGATGATAAACTGACTCTTCTAGAGGCCATTTGCTGAGCTAATTTTGTGGCTCTAGCATCTTTTGCCCTTTCTCCGACAATGGCTCGAGCAGTTTTCTCGTCAGGGTAGACTTCGAATTCATCTCCTGCCGTGGGCACTTCACTGAATCCTAGAGCTTCCACTGGGAATGATGGCCCTGCCTCTTTGATTCTAATACCATGTTCATCAACCATTGCTCTAATTTTTCCAAGGACTGAACCCGCAGCTAAAACATCTCCAGATTTTAAGGTCCCATTTTGCACTAATAATGTAGCCACAGGTCCTTTGGCTTTGTCTAGATGGGCTTCAATAACGGTACCTTTTGCAAATCTGTCAGGGTTGGCTTGTAGATCTTCTACTTCAGAAACTAATAAAATCATTTCGAGCAATTTATCAATGTTTTGTTTTTTGATAGCACTTACTGGAACCATCACTATATCTCCTCCCCAATCTTCAGCAATTAAATCTTTTTCTGATAGTTCCTGCTTTACTCTGTCTGGAGATGCCCCTTCTTTATCAATTTTATTTATCGCAACAACAATTGGAACTTTTGCTGCTCTTGCATGACTGATCGCCTCAAGTGTTTGAGGCCTACAACCATCATCTGCAGCAACTACAAGAACAGCCACATCTGTAACCTTTGTACCCCTTGCTCTCATAGCAGTAAAGGCTTCATGACCAGGAGTATCGAGAAAAGTTAATTTTTTCTTTTTAGATTCATGTTCAAATTCAACTTGATAAGCTCCTATGTGTTGAGTAATGCCCCCTGCTTCCCCAGAAGCTACTCTTGATTCTCTGATGGAATCTAAAAGACTCGTTTTGCCGTGATCTACATGACCCATCACTGTAATCACAGGTGGTCTTCTCATTAGATTATCAATATCTTCAGATTCAATCATATCTACTGTTTTCTCAGCAGCTTCTTGGATATCATCTTGCAAAACAGGTACCCCAAATTCTTCTGCTACTGTTTCAATAGTTGCTAAGTCAAGTGATTGAGTAACAGTTGCAGTTATTCCTTTAAAAAAAAGAGACTTGATTATTTCAGAGCTTTCAAGACTTAATTTATCGGCTAATTCTTGAACTGTTAAATTATCTTCGGGTACTATTATCATCTCTGGCCTTACTTGTTTGGCTTCTTTGGCAGCCTTTAACTCCATAGCCCTTCTTTTCTGCCTTTGCCTAGTAGTCTCTTTTTTCTTCTTTTTAAATTGTTTTATAGCTTTTTGAGATTTGGATTCATCAGACTTATCTTTCTTTGGACGAGCCAAACTAGCTGATAAGATTGAAATTTTTTCACCTGAATATCCGCTAGTTTCAGATGTTAATGAATCATCATTATCACCGATAATATGAACTTTCTGTCTTTGTTTTTGGGGATTTCTGCTTCTTAATGCTTCAAGTTTTGCGCTATCGTCCCAATCTGCCTTGCCTGGTTTTTTAGAATTATTTGAAAATGTTCTATGAGGAGGTTTTTTTGAATTAGGGGCAGTATTTGGACGATTATGATTATTTGGAGATTTCGCTTTCTGTTTCGTTGTCTCAACATTTTGTTTGTCGCTATTTTTTATAACTTGTTTATCATTCTCAGATTTATTAGTTTTTTGAAGTTGTAAGAGTTCATTAGGTGATACTGGCTTTCTAATTCTAGGTGAATTTTGACCATTGAATTTTGATCCAGGCCTATTGGGTATGCCAGGTCTGTTGGGAGCACCAGGCCTACTTGTATTGGATTGTCTATTGTAAGATCCAGGTCTGCCTTGATCTGAAGGTTTGTTTCTTAATCCAGGCCTATTGGCCATGCTAGGTCTGTTGCGATCACCAGGCCTGTTGGTCGTACTAGACCTTTTGGGAATAGTTTGTTTAAAAGAAATGTTTTGCTTATTATTTTGCAGATTGGGTTCTTCTCTTCTTATTGGAGCTCCTACGAGCTCAGGGGGAAATGTTTTGTTATTTATATTTTTTGCTTTAGATTTGTTTGAGTTTTGGTCAGGTTTGTTTGATATTTGTCTTTCCCCCCCTGTACTAGAGATGTTCTGTGAATATCCATTATATTTAACATTATTATTGATATTTTTAGGCTTTGCGATTAGTTGAATAGGGGGTTTTGCAGGAGTTTTTATTGGTGGGGTTGTGCTATTTCGGAAAGTTTTTTTATCTTGTCTGAGATTTGATGAAGTTTTACTATTTATATTTTGATTTGCAATATTTGCTTGAGGTTGTGGCCTGTTGATAATTGAGGGGTTGTTAAGATTTGTCGGTTTATTTGCAATTATCTTTTGACTCTCAGGTTTACTAAGAGGTTTAATCAACAATGGCTTTTTAACTGAATTATCTTTAAGAGGTTTTCTTTTAACAGGAGAGATTACAGAAGATTCATCTTCTTTGTTTTTTTTGAAATTATCTTTTGTAACTGAAGGTTTCTTAATAGAAAGTATTTTTTTATCTGAATTTTTGTTATTAATAAGATTTTTAATTTTTTTTGCTTCCTCTGCACTAATTGAACTGCTATGGCTTTTTACTGAAATTGAGAGTTTTTGAGCGGCATCCAATATATCTTTATTGTCCAGATTTAAGTCTCTGGAAAGTTCGTAAATTCTGATTTTATCGCTGATAGTCATTTAATCTGATTTGTACTCTTTTTGGAAATTAAAGAGGATTTAATTTAATTATATTCCCTTATTGGGATAGTCATTGTAGCTTGTAATTTCTTTTTCAAAAATATCAATAAATTCAGGTTCTAAAGATGTTTTTAAAGCTTTTTGGAGTTTTCTTTTAATCTTTGAATCTGAGTAACATTTTTCTGACTTACAAATGTAGGCTGATCGCCCCATCCCCTTTTGCAAGATAATTCCTTGCTTATGATCTTTAGTAATCTTTATAAGATTTTTCCTGTCATATGTTTTTCTGCATGAAATGCATATACGCATAACAGGTGTTTGTCGTATCACCGTTTTCTCTCCTCTCTGGCGGATATTTCACCATCTTGAACAGTCTCTAATTGATCACTATCAGAGAAGGTCTCTTCTTCATATGTTTCTTGTTCATATTCTTCATCATCTTCGGGAAGGGGATAAAGCTCTCTTAATCTTGCATCTTCAGCAGCACGTTCAGCTTGTTCTGCTTCTAATCTAAGCTCAGCTTCTCTCTGGAGATTCTCTTCATCTTCCCTTTGAATGATTAATTCAGAGACTGCAGCATCTTCTGCTTCTTGATCATATTCATGTGAGTTTTTAACATCAATCTTCCAACCAGTTAATCTTGCTGCAAGTCTTACATTTTGTCCTTCTCTACCAATTGCAAGACTCAATTGATCAGGGGGAACAAGTACGTGCGCGTGTTGACCTTCTGGGTCAACAAGTCTCACGAGATCGACTTTCGCAGGACTTAAAGAGTTCAAAATATATTGTATTGGGTCAGATGACCATTTAATAACATCAATTTTTTCTCCTCTTAATTCATTTACTACTTGTTGGATTCTTGCGCCTCTCGCTCCAATACAGGCACCTACAGGGTCAACTTCTTGTTCGACGCTATCAACAGCTACTTTTGTTCTTGGCCCAACAGCTCTTGAAGGAGGATTCGCTTCTCTTGAAACAGCAACAATTTTAACTGTACCTTCTTGGATTTCCGGCACTTCATTTTCAAATAAATAAACGACTAATCCAGCATTTGCTCTGCTTACAAAAAGTTGTGGTCCTTTTCTGGCTATTTCGCTAACTTCTTTTAAGAATACTTTGAAAGTTGCATTGGCTCTGTAATTATCATTAGGTAATTGATCTCTTTTTGGAAGTTCGGCCTCCACCTCAGGTCTACCAATACCCGAACTAACTCCCATAATGACTGATTGTCTTTCAAATCTTATAACTCTTGCAGTTAAAACAGGATCTTCCAAATCTGCGAATTCTTCTTGGATCATTTTTCTTTGTTGATCTCTTAATTTTTGGGCTAAAACTTGCTTTGTTGTTGAAGCAGCCATTCGCCCAAAATCCTCTTTTTCAGGAGTGACGTCTAATACAACTGTGTCACCTATTTGAGCATCATCAGCAACTTGTTTAACTTCTACCAAAGATATTTGGTGATCCTCGCTCTCAACTTCTTCAACTATTATTTTACTGGATAAAATCCTATAACCCTCTTCATCTAGATCTAGCCCAACATCAAAATTACTAAAGTATTCTTCATCAAATGGATCTTCGTTAACTCCAAGGTAAAAAGTTCTTCTATATTTTTCGTATCCCTTTAACAAAGCTTCGCGCAAGGCTGCTTCAACGATATTAGGAGGTAACTTTTTTTCCTCACTAATGTCTTCAATAAGATTGTTTAAACCTGGGAGAATAACTAATGCCATCTATGATGGGAAAAATTGAATAATGGTTGAAAAATAATTAATCTTTTAAGGTACAAAGACTAATTTTTAATACTTCATTGAAAGGGATTTTCTTTATCCTACCTTTAATGTTAATGGCTAAATAATCATTAGACTTTTCATAAAGTAAACCATTAAGGAATTTTATTTTAGAATTCTTTTGGTTTAATTCAACATTAACTGGAAAACCCTTAAAAGTTTTGAAGTCTCTTTCTGAGGTTAATTCATCACTGACCCCTTGACTACTAATTTCTAACACATATGAACAATTTAAAAGATTTGATTTTTCTATTTCGTCAGATGCTGGGGTATTAAATAGCGCACAATCATCTAGGGAAATGTCCTCTCCATTAGTTTTTTTTATAATTATTTCAATAACAATTGGATTTTGATTGGATTGTATATTTAAACCATATATTTCTAAAGCCTGTTCATTAGCTATTCTTTTTAATAAAGATTCTAATTTAAGTTTGTTTTCTTTATTCAAATTAATTTATAAATTTATTTAAAATTATTTTCACACATAAAGGAGTTTTTTCTATAGAAAAAATCAAAAATTTGTATTTTATGGATGTAAACAAAAAAACAACAATAATATATTTATTCAATTAGATTTATCAAATAAACCCATAAACAATTAATTAAGTGAAGTTTTTCAAGATTAAATTTATTGATTTAATCCAAATACTCATTGTTATTTGTTTTTGTTTTATCAATTTCTTCCAAAATACTGAAGTTTTAGCATTAACTTCTTTTGAAAGTCATAATTTCGTATCATCCGCAGTGAAAAATGTTGGCCCTGCAGTTGTAAAAATTGATACAGAGCGATTGGTAGAAAGACAACAATTTGATCCTACTTTACTTGACCCTTTATTAAGAGATTTACTTGGTGAGCAAGGAATTACTCCTGAAAGAGAGAGAGGACAAGGCTCAGGTGTGATCATTAATGAGACTGGCTTAGTTCTTACAAACGCTCATGTCGTAGAAAGAGTCGATAATGTTTCAGTGACTTTGGCAGATGGATCTATTTGTGATGGTCAAGTTTTGGGCTCAGATGCAGTAACTGATCTAGCTTTAGTAAAAATTGATGAAGATGCTTATTTTGGTTTTGCCCCACTTGGAAATTCTGAAGATCTTGAAGTTGGGGATTGGGCAATAGCTCTTGGTACCCCCTATGGTCTTGAAAAAACAGTTACTTTGGGGATTGTTAGCAGCCTACATAGAGATATAAATAGTTTAGGATTTTCAGATAAAAGGCTGGATCTTATTCAGACTGATGCGGCAATAAATCCAGGAAATTCTGGCGGACCACTCATTAATTCCAATGGTGAGGTAATAGGAATTAATACATTAGTAAGAAGTGGCCCTGGAGCTGGTTTAGGTTTTGCGATTCCTATCAATCTTGCTAAAAGTGTTTCTGATCAGCTCCTTAAAAATGGGGAAGTTATTCATCCATATTTAGGAGTACAATTGATTTCTTTAAATCCTAGAATTGCTAAAGAACATAATCGAGACCCAAATGCGCTAGTTCAATTACCTGAAAGAAACGGAGCGTTGATTCAATCAGTAATACCTAATAGCCCTGCCGAAAAAGCTGGTTTAAGAAGAGGTGATTTAGTGATAGCAGCGGAAAATATCTCTATAAGTGAACCTAAAGCTTTACTGGATGAAGTAGAAAAAGCTCAGATAGGAAAAGTATTCCTTTTAGATATTTTGAGGGATAATAAAGAGATACAGATAAATATTAAACCAGAAGCTCTCCCAGGTTTGACATAAATCACCCATTGAAATTTAATAATTTATAACCATTAGAGAAAAGATTTTGGATTCACAAACTCAAATGAAAAAAGCAGTTGCTGATGCAGCAATAAAGGAAGTAAAGAATGACATGATTCTCGGATTAGGATCTGGATCTACAGCTGCGTTAATGATAAAAAGCCTCGCCGATGAAATTCGTCTTGGAAAAATTCAAAATATAAGAGGTGTTGCAACTTCTTTTCAATCAGAAGTTTTAGCGCTTGAAATGGAAATACCGCTTATCGATTTAGCTTCTGTATCTCATATTGATTTAGCTATTGATGGAGCAGATGAAGTTGATCCAGGATTTCAATTAATAAAAGGGGGAGGAGCATGCCATGTTAGAGAGAAGTTGGTAGCATCAAAAGCTGATCAATTGTTGATTGTTGTTGATGAAACTAAACTTGTACAGAATCTAAATCAATCTTTCCCTTTACCTGTAGAAGTTCTTCCAAATGCTTGGAAGCAAGTTCAGGGAGTTATTTCAGAAATGAATGGAAGTTCTTCTTTAAGAATGGCTTCTAAAAAGGCTGGTCCAGTTGTTACTGACCAAGGCAATCTAATCCTAGATGTATTATTTGATGGGGGAATTAAGAATCCAAAAGACATTGAAATGACGATTAACAATATTCCAGGAGTATTAGAAAATGGTCTATTCGTTGATCTTACAGACAAAGTATTAGTTGGTAAAATTGAAAACAATTCTCCAGTGGTGTACTCACCCTCGAGAGTTAGCTAATCTACAAATCTTATTTGTACTGAGTTAGCGTGGCTATGTAACCCCTCACTTTTGGCAAGATTAATAATATCAAGGCTATTAAATTTTAAACTCTTTTCATTAAATTCTATTATTGAAGTATTTTTCATAAAAGTTTCAACCCCTAAAGAACCGCTAAATCTAGAATTTCCAGATGTAGGTAAAGTATGATTTGGCCCTGCAAGATAATCTCCAACAGCTTCAGGGGTCCATTTGCCTAAAAATATCGCTCCTGCGTTCTCTATACCTTCAAGAATTTTTTTTGGATCTATAGTAATGATTTCTAGGTGTTCAGGGGCAAAGTTATTGCTTAGTTCAACACATGATTCATAATTCTCACAAATCACAATTAACCCCCAATTCTTTATTGATTGCATGCAAATTTCTTTTCTTGGATGATGATCTATTTTTTTATAAAGTTCTTCTAAAACTTCTTTTGCCTGTGTCTTTGATGTAGTTAGAAGTATTGATGAAGCTAAAGGATCATGTTCTGCTTGCGCAAGAAGATCAGATGCAATATAAGTGCTTTGAGCTGTTTCATCAGCAATGATTAATATTTCACTTGGACCAGCCAAAGAATCAATCCCTGTAGAGCCATAAATTAGTTTTTTCGCAGTTGTAACATAGATATTACCTGGACCTGAAATAACATCAACTTTCTTTATTTGATTTGTGCCAAATGCTAGAGCGCCAATTGCTTGAGCTCCTCCAATTCTAAACACTTTATTAATCCCTGATAAGTGAGCTGCAGCTAGAACAGTTTTATTTATTTCTCCTTTTTTATTCCCAGGAGATACCATAATGATTTCTTCTACTCCTGCTACTTTTGCAGGTATTGCATTCATTAATACAGTACTTGGATAAGCAGCTCTACCTCCAGGAATATAGATACCTGCATTTTTTACTGGTCTCCATTTTCTTTGGACCATATCACCATATTCACCTTTTATAGTGAAAGATTGAGGAATTTCTTTTTCATGAAATTTTTTAATTCTTTTATGCGCTAACTCAAGTGAGCGCTTTAAATTGTTATCAATATCATCCCAAGCATTCTTTATTTGATCCGCATTCACTTGCATAGGGTCAGGATCGAAACCATCAAATTTTTTTGTATATTTTTCTACTGCTTTATCTCCAGAAATTTTTACCTCTTGAAGAATTGCTTCAACAATTGTATTTACTTTATTATTTTTTTCTGAATTTGTTCGAGTAGAAATTCTTTTTAATTCTTCAATTGCTTCTTTTTTATTATTTATGATCTTCATTTGCTTGATTTTTCAAATTGAAAGGCTCAAAACCCAATTTAATAACTATCTAGATTATATATGATTGATTAGTAGTCATTTTATTGTTATGATAAAAATCTTCTATTTATATACCCTCAGTGGCCAATAACAAATCAGCAAAAAAGAGAATACAAATTGCCGAAAGAAATCGCTTAATAAATAAGTCATATAAGTCTACTGTTAGGACTTTAACCAAGAAAACTCTAGAGAATTGCGAAAAATATAAAAAAAATCCTAATGAGGATAATGAAAATTTAGTGAAAACAAGCCTGAGCAAGGCGTTTAGCTTAATTGATAAAGCAGTTAAAAAAAATGTTCTTCACAAGAATAACGGTGCTAATAAAAAATCGAAAATCAACATTTTTGTTAAAACTACACTTACCAGCAAGTAAAAAGGTAGATCAAAATTATGAGCGATATAGAACTCATAGACTCCCACTGTCACTTAATATTTGAAAATTTCGAAAAAGATCTTGAGGATGTTGTTTTAAGATTACGTTCAAGAGGTGTAAAAAAATTAGTTCATGCTTGTTGTGAATTAACAGAAATTCCAAAGTTGAAAAAAATTTCTCATAGATTTAATGAAATTTACTATTCAGTTGGGTTGCATCCACTAGAAGCAAAAAAATGGGAACAAAGTTCAAAATCTCTTTTAAGAAAATCAGCTCAAGAAGATAAAAGAGTTGTAGCAATTGGGGAATTAGGCTTGGATTTTTTTAAAAATGAAAATAAAACTCAGCAAATTGAAGCACTTATTCCACAAATGGAGTTAGCTTATGAACTTAAACTGCCTGTCATTATCCATTGCAGAGATGCTGCAAATGAAATGATCAAGATATGTAGTGATCTCTTTAAAAAAGGAAAATGTCCTGATGGTGTCCTTCATTGTTGGACAGGTACACCAAAAGAAATGATCAAATTCTTAGATCTTGGTTTTTATATCAGTTTTAGTGGAATAGTAACTTTCCCAAAAGCGCATGAAATTCATGAGTGTGCCAAAATTGTCCCAAACGATAAATATTTAATTGAAACTGACTCACCATTTTTAGCTCCTGTCCCTCATAGGGGTAAAAGAAATGAACCTGCATTTGTCGAAAATGTTGCCAATTTTATAGCAGATTTACGATCTACCGAATTCATTACAATTGCTAAAGAGTCATCTAAGAATGCTGAAGATTTGTTTAAATTTAACTTGTTAATTTGACGTAGCAGCTGTTATTATGAGGAATTACTTGAATTTTTCTTAATTTTTAAGCTTTAACTTACACAGTTGATGATTTATCAGCTTTAAACGGAATTTAATTATTCTTTATTAAATTGATTTTTTGTTGAAATCGAGATTTTCTGATTAATCTCATATAAAGTGAAAAGTTGAAGAATTAAATATTGAGTAGATTATAAGTAAACATTAAATCTTACAACATCGCAGGTTTTCTTGGATGAGCAGTAGCGCTTTACAGGTAGCAAAAACGGCTACTTATCTACCAGATTTAGTTGAAGTACAAAGAGCAAGCTTTAAATGGTTTTTGGAAAAAGGTTTAATAGAGGAACTACAAAATTTTTCTCCCATTTCTGATTACACAGGTAAATTAGAATTACACTTTATCGGAGAAGAGTATAGGCTAAAAAGACCTAGGCATGATGTTGAAGAAGCAAAAAGAAGAGATGCTACATTTGCATCTCAAATGTATGTAACTTGTAGGCTAATTAATAAAGAGACAGGGGAAATTAAAGAACAAGAAGTATTTATTGGTGAATTACCATTAATGACTGAAAGAGGAACTTTCATTATTAATGGTGCCGAAAGAGTTATTGTTAATCAAATTGTTCGAAGTCCTGGAGTATATTTCAAAGATGAACTTGATAAAAATGGTAGAAGGACCTACAACGCTAGCGTTATTCCTAACAGAGGTGCATGGTTAAAATTTGAGACTGACAAAAATAATTTACTTTATGTGAGAGTTGATAAAACTAGAAAAATTAATGCTCATGTTCTTATGAGGGCGATGGGTCTTTCTGATAATGATGTAGTCGATAAGCTTAGGCATCCTGAATTTTATCAAAACTCAATTGAGTCAGCTAATGACGAGGGAATAAATTCAGAAGATCAGGCATTACTTGAGCTTTATAAAAAGCTACGCCCTGGTGAACCACCCTCCGTTTCTGGCGGGCAACAGCTATTACATAGTAGATTTTTTGATCCCAAAAGATATGATTTAGGCCGAGTTGGTAGATATAAAATAAACAAAAAATTGAGACTTACCGTACCCGACGATGTGAGAACACTCACCCATGAAGATGTTCTTTCTACCATTGATTATTTAATTAACCTAGAATTGGATATTGGCGGCGCTAGTTTGGATGATATTGATCATCTTGGTAATCGAAGGGTTAGATCTGTAGGAGAACTTCTTCAAAATCAAGTAAGAGTTGGACTTAATCGTTTAGAGAGAATTATAAAAGAAAGAATGACTGTAGGAGAAACAGATTCTCTAACTCCGGCTCAACTAGTTAATCCTAAACCTTTGGTTGCTGCTATCAAGGAATTTTTTGGCTCCAGCCAATTAAGTCAGTTTATGGATCAAACTAATCCTTTGGCTGAATTAACACACAAGAGAAGAATCTCAGCATTAGGCCCAGGAGGTTTAACTCGAGAAAGAGCAGGCTTTGCGGTAAGAGATATACACCCTTCACATTATGGAAGATTATGTCCTATAGAGACTCCTGAAGGTCCTAATGCAGGACTTATAAATTCTTTAGCTACCCACGCAAGAGTTAATGAGTATGGCTTTATTGAGACACCTTTTTGGGAAGTTAATAACGGTAAAGTTAATAAAGAAGGTAATCCTGTTTATCTTTCTGCTGATTTAGAAGATGAGTGTAGGGTGGCTCCAGGAGACGTGGCAACTGACAAGGATGGAAATATAATTGCAAATCTAATACCAGTAAGATATAGACAGGATTTTGAAAAAGTTCCTCCTCATCAAGTTGATTACGTTCAGCTTTCTCCTGTTCAAGTAATTTCAGTTGCTACTTCACTTATCCCTTTCTTGGAACATGATGATGCTAATAGAGCTCTTATGGGATCAAATATGCAACGCCAAGCCGTTCCATTGCTTAGGCCAGAACGTCCTTTAGTTGGAACAGGTTTAGAATCTCAAGTTGCTAGAGATTCGGGAATGGTTCCAATAACAAAAGTTAATGGAATTGTATCTTACGTAGACGCTAATGAGATCGTAGTTAAAGACGATCATGGTAATGAACATTTTCATTCTCTTCAGAAATATCAAAGATCCAATCAAGATACTTGCCTCAACCAAAGACCTATAGTGAAAATTGGAGATAGAGTTATATCTGGACAGGTTTTAGCAGATGGATCTGCGTGTGAAGGAGGGGAAATAGCCCTTGGCCAAAACGTTTTAATTGCTTATATGCCTTGGGAAGGATACAACTACGAAGATGCGATACTTGTGAGCGAGAGGATGGTAACTGATGATTTATATACTTCAGTTCATATTGAAAAATATGAAATTGAAGCAAGACAAACGAAGCTAGGACCTGAAGAAATCACGAGAGAGATTCCCAATATCTCTGAAGAAAGCTTGAATAATCTTGATGAGATGGGAATTATTAGAATTGGTGCTTTTGTCGAGAGTGGAGATATTCTTGTAGGAAAAGTGACTCCAAAAGGGGAATCAGATCAACCACCTGAAGAAAAACTTTTACGAGCTATTTTCGGTGAAAAGGCTCGAGATGTGAGAGACAATTCCCTCAGAGTACCTAAAACTGAAAAGGGACGGGTTCTGGATGTTCGCATTTACACTAGAGAGCAAGGTGATGAATTGCCTCCTGGAGCCAACATGGTTGTTAGAGTTTATGTGGCTCAGAGAAGGAAAATTCAAGTAGGTGACAAAATGGCTGGGAGACATGGAAATAAAGGAATTATTAGCAGAATATTACCAAGAGAAGATATGCCTTATTTACCCGACGGTACGCCTGTAGACATAGTGCTTAATCCTCTGGGAGTTCCAAGTCGGATGAATGTTGGGCAAGTTTTTGAATTATTGATGGGATGGGCAGCTTCTAACTTAAATTGCCGGGTTAAAGTTGTTCCATTTGATGAAATGTATGGAGCTGAAAAATCACATCAAACTGTTCAAGCATTCTTAGAGGAAGCTTCAAAACAGCCAGGTAAAGCATGGGTTTATAATCCTGAAGATCCTGGAAAGTTATTACTGAAAGATGGCAGAACAGGTGAACCTTTTGATCAGCCGGTTGCTGTTGGTTACTCTCACTTCCTCAAATTAGTTCATTTGGTGGATGATAAAATTCATGCTAGATCTACTGGTCCTTACTCTTTGGTTACACAGCAACCATTGGGTGGTAAAGCTCAGCAAGGTGGACAAAGGCTTGGAGAAATGGAAGTATGGGCTCTTGAAGCTTATGGAGCAGCTTATACTCTTCAGGAATTGTTAACAGTTAAATCTGATGACATGCAAGGAAGAAATGAAGCGCTTAATGCAATCGTAAAAGGTAAACCGATCCCAAGGCCTGGTACTCCTGAATCATTTAAAGTTCTGATGAGGGAATTGCAATCTCTAGGCTTGGATATTGGGGTTTATACAGATGAAGGAAAAGAGGTGGATTTAATGCAAGATATAAACCCGAGAAGAAATACTCCATCAAGGCCGACTTATGAATCACTCGGAACCTCTGAATATGAGGAAGATTAAATATTCAATCAAAACCTTTTTAATTTAAATACGCCAAAAATGACAAACAGCAACTTAAGAACTGAAAATCACTTTGATTACGTCAAAATTTCTATAGCTTCTCCTCAAAGAATAATGGATTGGGGTCAGAGAACATTGCCCAATGGACAAGTAGTTGGGGAAGTTACGAAACCTGAAACTATAAATTACAGGACACTTAAACCTGAAATGGATGGATTGTTTTGTGAAAAGATTTTTGGTCCATCTAAAGATTGGGAATGCCATTGTGGAAAGTACAAAAGGGTAAGACATCGCGGCATTGTTTGCGAAAGATGTGGGGTTGAAGTAACTGAAAGCAGAGTCAGAAGACATAGGATGGGCTATATAAAACTCGCGGCCCCAGTTTCCCATGTTTGGTATTTGAAAGGAATCCCTAGTTATGTCGCAATACTTTTGGATATTCCGCTTAGAGATGTAGAACAAATAGTTTATTTTAATTGTTATGTCGTTTTAGACCCAGGTGATCATAAAGAACTTAAATACAAGCAATTACTTACTGAAGATGAGTGGCTGGAAATTGAAGATGAAATTTATGCTGAAGACTCAACTATCGAAAATGAACCTTTTGTTGGAATTGGTGCTGAGGCACTAAAGCAATTACTTGAGGACCTTGATTTAAATCAGGTTGCTGAGGAGCTTAGAGAAGAAATTACTAATAGCAAAGGACAAAAGAGGGCAAAACTTATAAAAAGGATAAGAGTTATTGATAACTTCATTGCGACGAATGCAAAACCAGAATGGATGGTTTTAGATGCAATCCCAGTTATCCCTCCTGATCTTAGACCTATGGTTCAGCTTGATGGGGGAAGATTTGCAACTTCAGATTTAAACGACCTATATAGGAGAGTTATAAATAGAAATAATAGACTAGCAAGGCTTCAAGAAATTTTAGCTCCTGAAATTATTGTAAGAAATGAAAAAAGGATGCTTCAAGAGGCAGTGGATGCCCTTATAGATAATGGCAGGAGAGGAAGGACTGTTGTTGGAGCAAATAATAGAGCTCTCAAGTCCCTGAGTGACATAATTGAA
>QCBF01000005.1:0-66325 GCA_003281705.1 Prochlorococcus sp. AG-347-C10 | reverse complement strand
AAGTCTTTAGTAATCTTCTCTAGTACCACTGGAAATTGTTTACTTATGTTTTCGGGAGTAAATTTTTTAAATTCTGGTAATTCTCCATATTTAAAAATTGAGGTATCCATTTATTAAAATAATTTAATTAACTAAAGTTGGAATTTGTCCTACTAACTTAGCTAAAGTGAGTTGCTGACTGAGAGCATTGGTTGAAGATTCATATAGATTTATGGCGATTTTTGGCCAAAAACCTATAACCAAAGTAGGCAATAATAAACTAAAACCAATCGTCAATTCTCTACCATTCATCTCTTTAACTGTTGCTAGTGCAGGAATTCTAGGACCAAAGAATACTCTCCTACACATTGACAATAGATAAATTGGCGTCAGAACTAAACCTATAGCTGCAATAAGAATCGTTATCGATCTAAATATAGAGCTGAAGCCTTCTTGACTAGTGATACCTAAAAATACAGTTATTTCACTTATAAAACCGCTCATTCCAGGTAGTGCTAAAGAGGCCAAAGAGCTTGCTAAGAAAAAAGCAAAAGTTATTGGCAAGACCTTTGCTAAACCGCCCATATTTGGTATGGAAAGAGTATTTGTTCTTTCATAGAATGAGCCAGTAACAAAAAACATAGCTGCAGCTATAAGTCCGTGACTGATCATTTGTAGCATTGCTCCACTTATTCCAAGAGCATCTACTGCTCCAATCCCTAACAGAACAAAACCCATATGACTGACTGAGCTACATGCGATTCTCCTTTTAACATTATCTTGTGCAAATGCATTTAATGCTCCGTAAATTATATTGATGATTCCAAGAATAATTAATGCAGGTGCAATTTGAAGATGTACCTCAGGTAGTATTTGAACATTGAATCTTAAGAGAGCGTAGCCACCCATTTTTAAAAGTATTCCAGCGAGCAACATTGAAACTGGTGCATTAGCCTCTCCATGTGCATCGGGCAACCAAGTATGTAATGGAAAGATAGGAAGTTTTACTCCAAAACCAATTAAAAATCCTAAATAAGATAATAAGGCTAGGTTCCCTGTTACATGTTTATTGGTTAAATCGCTAATATTTAAAGTAAAAGTATCACCACTCAAAGAAAGTGCCAGACCACTTATGAGTATTAATAAAGAAGCTAAGGCTGTATAAAGAATAAATTTTGTGGCCGCATATAATTTCTTTTTCCCTCCCCAAATAGCGATAAGAAGATATACCGGAACCAATTCAAGTTCCCATGCCAAGAAAAATAATAGGAAATCTTGAGAAAGGAAAACTAATGCTTGTGCTGAGGCCTGCACTAATAAAAGAGCAAAATATAGATTAGATTTTTTCTTAATTTTCCAACTTGCCGCAGCTGATAAAAATGTAATTAACCCACTCAAAGCTACTAAAGGAGCAGATAACCCATCGACGCCAAGAGACCACTCTAAGCCTATTGAGGGTAACCATGTGGCTCTTTCTATTAGTTGCAAAGAGCTATCAGAAGTATTGAATTTTTGAAAAAGGACGCCGATTATTAGTAAAAAATCTATAAATAAAAAACTTAATGAGATATTTCTAGGGAGTGTATTATCTTCTCCTTCTTTTGAACTCAAAAAAGGCATTATTAATGCTCCAATTAAAGGCAGTAAAACGATAGATGATAGCCAAGGAAAAGATTCTAAATTCATTTATGTAATGAATAATTTTTTTATTCTAGTTGAAGTTGTACTAGCTTGAGACTATAACATTAAAAATGCCTAAGTAAAACTACTTACCAGAGATAGTGCTAAATTGACTACCCATTGTGTGAACGTCTAAGAACGGAGCTCTGCTAGCTACACCTAACTTCTCCCATGCTTTCACCATTGCTTGACTGACGTTTTTACCGTTTTCTTTTTTACACAAAGCTAAGATACTTGGTCCAGCCCCACTAATTGCACATCCTAGAGCACCTGCATTTAGTGCTGCATCTTTAACTTCTAATCCACCCTTGATAAGTTTCCATCTGTATGGTTCATGTAGTTTATCAAACATTCCCTCTTTTATAAGTTCCTCATTCCCTGCTTTTAAGCCGTTTAGTAACAAAGTAAGTGCCCCCATATTTGTCACTGCATCAGATATAGGTACATTCTTGGGCATAACCTTTCTTGCTTCACTTGTACTTAGACGAATTGCAGGTATTGCCACAACAGCTTTAATTGAATCGTGCCAATCACATCTAATGATTCTCCATCTTTGAGAAGACGACCTGGCTGTCAAACAAAGACCCCCCAGCAGAGAGGGAACTACATTATCAGGATGACCTTCTATATCAATGGCAAGTTCAAGGAGTTTTTCTTTGGACAATGGAGAATTCATTATTGCATTTGCTCCGATTAATCCAGCAACTATTGCTGTAGCACTACTTCCAAGCCCGCGTGCAGGCGGCACTGCCAACTTAACTCTTGCTTCAAGTGCAAAAGGATCCATATTTGCGCTCTCCCATACTTTCTGAGCTGCTCTAAAAACTAAGTTTTCAGGACCTCCTCTTAAATGATTACCATCTGTACTTTCCATTATTAAATCAAATCTATCTCCACCACCTTCAATTCTTGTAAAAATAAATTCATTATATAAATCTAATGCTGCCCCAAGACAATCAAATCCAGGCCCTAAATTAGCAGTTGTAGAAGGGACTGTTACTTTTATTTTTTTTCCTACTTCAGGAATAGACATTTTATGTTACTAATTTTTTAAAAGCATTTTTGCTCTGCAGGCTGCACTAAAAAGTCCAAACTCTTCATCTAAAATTACTTTCATAGGTATTGTTTTAAGAATATCTTTTAATCTTCCCTTATCGAAAAATTGTTTCATAAATAAATCTGATTTAAAGTTTTTGAAATGTTTTGATGCGGTCCCTCCAGAAATCCATAATCCGCCAAAGCACAATTCTTGAAGAGCAACATCTCCCAGTAAAGAGGCATAAGCACCTAACCAAATTCTCTCAACTTCTATCATTAGCTGATCCCCTTCTTTGGAGAGTTTACAAATTTTTTCAGGAAGTTCTTTTCTCGCAGCATCAAATGTTTCAATTTTTTTTAAATATTTTCGTAGATGATGGTTTTGGGCATCAGGTTTGCTTAGTCTCCATTCGGCAATTCTTGATAAACCGGTGCCACTTATAATTCTTTCACAAGATATCCTTTCAACTTTTAGGTAATTCTTAAGCCAAATTTTTAATTCCCACTCTAATTTTGACTTTGGGGAGTACTCAACATGACCACCTTCACTAGCTAAAACTTTTATCTTTTCCCCTGATATTATTCCTCTTGCAATACCTAAACCAGTCCCTGCTCCAACAATGGCATGCAAATCTTCGTTAGCACCTTGAGTGTTTGATCCCTTTTGGATAGTAGAATATTGATTTTTTTTTAAATAAGGTATTCCATAAATTTGCACTGCAAAATCATTTATTAGCTCGCAGTTTTTAAAATTAAATTTGTTTTTTAATTCATTTCCAGATATATACCATGATAAGTTTATTATTTTTGCGTTGTTGTTAGATAAAGGACCAGCTACTGCGAAACAAGCAGAATAAGGATGAGCAATATTTTTGCATTGATTTTCTAGAAAATCTTCCAGGATTAGTTCAAAAGAATCCCATTCAGAAGATAAATATTTCTTTTTGAATATTAATTTGGGTGAATCATCTTTTATATCTTTTTTAAATATTCCCAATAGAACCTTGGTACCTCCTAAATCACAAGCCAGAAAATTCATATATTAAAAATTAATCAGTTCTACCTTTTTTTTCTATTAATTCATCCATTAATTTGTATAGATTGGGTAAATCAATAATCCCCAAATTTGTTCCATCTAAAGCTCTTAAGGCGACAGAATCAATTTCCTCTTCTTTATCCCCAATAACTCCAATAAAGGGAATTCTCCCAAGGGTTGCCTCTCTAATTTTATATCCTATTTTCTCATTCCTAATATCAACTTTTGAACGGTAACCATTGTTGTTTATAAATTCATTAAACATTAAACACTTTTCATTATTTCTATCGGTAATGCTCAATAAAATTATTTGATGAGGAGCGAGCCAAACTGGGAATTTTGCCTCATATTGTTCAATCAAGATTCCAATAAATCTTTCAAAGGATCCTAAAATTGCTCTATGAAGCATAACTGGATTTCTTTTTTCATTATCAATATCTACATAAGTTGCATCTAATCTTATAGGCATTGAGAAATCAACCTGAATAGTTCCGCATTGCCAGACTCTATTAAGACAATCTTTTAACGAGAATTCTATTTTTGGACCATAAAAAGCACCTTCACCTGGTTGGAGTTCCCATTTTAGATTCTTATTATCGAGAGCCTTGATAAGAGCCTCTTCTGATTTATCCCAAATTTCTTCACTACCTACCCTTTTTTCAGGACGAGTTGATAATTTGATAATGATTTCATCAAAACCAAAGGTTTTATAAACCTCGAAAACAAGTTCTATAAAAGTAGATACCTCTTCTTGAATTTGCTCTTCTGTACAGAATATGTGTGCATCATCTTGAGTAAAGTTTCTTACTCTCATTAAGCCATGTAGTGCACCAGAGGGCTCATTTCTGTGACAAGAACCAAATTCAGCAAGACGAATAGGTAAATCCTTATAACTTTTTAAACCTTGATTAAATACTTGAATATGGCATGGACAATTCATTGGTTTTATTGCATAAGTTCGATTTTCTGATGCAGTAGTGAACATATCGTCTCTAAATTTTTCCCAATGACCAGATTTTTCCCAAAGAGATTTATCAACAGCTTGGGGGGTTTTAATTTCTAAATAATCATTTTTTTTGAGTATTTCTCTTATGTACTTTTCCAGGACTTGGTAGATTGTCCATCCATTTGGATGCCAAAAAATCATTCCTGGAGATTCTTCTTGTATATGAAATAGTGAATGTTTTTTACCAAGTTTTCTATGATCCCTTTTTTCCGCCTCTTCAATTCTTGTTAGGTAGTCAATGAGTTCTTTTTCTTTTGCCCATGCAGTTCCATATATTCTCTGTAATGATTCGTTCTCACTATTCCCTCTCCAGTATGAACCTGATAATTTAAGTAATTTAAAGTGTCTCAAATGTCTAGTATTGGGTACGTGAGGCCCTCTACACATGTCGATATATTCTTCATGTTTGTATAAATTAATGAGACCTTCTTCAGGAATTTCTTCAATTATTCGTAATTTAAAAGTCTCATCTCTTTCTTTAAAAGTTTGAATTGCCTTTTCTTTAGAAACCTGTAAAATTTCAACGTCATAGTTTGTTTTTATTAATTTGTTAATTCTATTTTCGATTTTTATTAAATCTTCAGGAGTAAATCTGTATTCAGAAAAAATGTCGTAATAAAAACCGTCTTCAATTACAGGCCCAATCGCCATTTTAATATCAGAATAAATTTGTTTAACTGCATGACCAATAAGGTGAGCAAAGGAATGTCTTATTATTTCAATTCCTTCTTTATCTTTTGATGTGATAATTACAACTTTGGAATCTTTATTTATTGGAATTGTTGCATCAAGAAGAACATCATTTACTTTCCCAGCAATTGTTGCTTTGGCTAATCCAGTGCCGATACTCTGGGCAATTTCTAGAATAGTTACAGATTTTTCGAAAACCTTTTTTGAGCCATCAGGCAAAGTAATTATTGGCACAATTTATTTCTCCATTGCAAAGAATCCCAATTTTGATTTAACTCTTTTTAAAGTCTGATTTGCTAAGTCTTCAGCTTTTTCCTTCCCTTCATCAAGGATTTTATTTAATTGATAGGGATCATTAATTAATAATTTATATTTTTTCTGAATAGGTTCCAGTGATTCAATAAGTTTTTCAGTAATTAATTTTTTAAATGTCCCCCATCCAGTCTCTGAGAATTCATTTTCACATTGAGAAATTTCTTTACCAGATAATATTGAATAAATCATCAAAAGATTTTTAGATTCTGGTCTCTCAGGGTTGTTGAATTCAATTCCAATAGAACTGTCACTTTTTGCTCTTTTTATTTTTTTTGTGATTATTTCAGGAGGATCTAATAAGTTAATGCGACTGCCCTCATTAGGATCACTTTTGCTCATCTTTTTTGAACCATCAATTAAACTCATTATCTTTGATCCATTCTTCATAATAATTGGTTGAGGGATTTTTAAAATATTTTTATCCTTACTAAATCTGGCATTAATTCTCTGTTGTGCAATATCTCTGGCAAGTTCAAGATGTTGTTTTTGGTCCTCACCTACTGGTACGAAGTCAGCATCATAAAGAAGAATATCTGCAGCCATCAGTATTGGATAGTCAAATAATCCAATAGATACATTATTCCCTTGTTGTATTGATTTTTCTTTGAATTGAATCATTCTTTCCATCCAATTTATTGGGGTCATGCAATTTAATATCCAACAAAGTTCTGAATGTGCTGAGATCTGACTTTGGACAAAAATTGAGCATATTTTGGGATCTATTCCACAAGCGACGTACAAAGCCGCAGTAGAGATAGTGTTTTTAGATAATTCTTTGGGATTGTATGAAGCTGTGATTGCGTGCAAATCAACTACACATAGAAATGTTTCATATTGCTCTTGAAGCGTAACCCAATTATTAATGGCCCCAAGCCAATTCCCAATATGTAAATCACCAGTTGGTTGAACTCCTGAAAGAATTCTTTTTCTATTTGACATCCTCTTCTACTTCGCTGGATTGGATTTCTTCAGTTGATGTACTTTTTACTGGTCTAGCAAAGGGATCAGGAGCTGTTTTTGTCTTTTCCTCATAAGGATTTTGTGACTGTCTATTCGGAGAGGAGTTTTTATTGTTTTTTGCATATTCTTTTATTGATTCAATCAATTTCTCGTCTTTGATCATTTCGCTAAGTGTTCTAACAGAGAAACCCAGGACTGCAACTGTAGATCTTAATTGAAAGGTCTCTTGTATTGATTTAACAGCTTTCATTTCGTTATCACTCAATCTTATGCGGAATCCTCCTCCATCTCTTCTACCGCCTGATCTATCTCTGAAATTAGATCTTTCATTATTAGAACGACCTTTGTAATTTTCTTGTCCAGGATTATTGCCGAAATTTGAATTAGACATCTTGATGTTTCTTAAGTTATTTAAATAGTCTATTAACCTAGCATCTTGTTATGCAATAAGTCTTTTAAAATTCCTTAAATTTTTATCTATTGATTAACGACTTATGTAATTTCGCTTTTCTCATTGACATCTTGCATTAAAATAAAATTAGAGAAATAAAGCATTGTGTTTAATATTAGTAAAGACAACCTTTTAAAGGATTTCATAAAGTTTCCAAAAAAAAATCTTCTCATTATTCTTTTGTTATTAGGTTTTGGAGAATGGTTTGTCAGTGACTTAATGCATTTTGCAGGCGGTTCAATAGGATTTTTTGCGTTGAGTTTGGGGGGATATTTTTACTTGAAGAATGATAAGCCTAAATTTAACGAGCCAAATCATTTAGATGGTTGGATAAATCTATGTAATGAAGATTTAAATTTTTTTGAGGAACTTGAAGTAACAAATGAATTAGAGAAACAGAATTCAAAAAGACAGAAAATACTTGAATCGATTCTTAATAGATGTGAGAAAGAAAAAATAATTTGCATTGGACAAAAACATCATCAAACTTGTCAGTCTGTTTTGAAAAGTTACTTTAAGGCAGATAAGTTTAACTTCGATTTATTCGAAAAACTTCCTAAATTCAATTCTTCTGAAATTATTCCAGAAGAAGCTTTGAATAGTGATGCAATTTTGTATTTTATAAACTTGCCTTTGTCGGCAAATGATTTTTTGTGGCTGGAAAAGTTTCCTAAAAATATGCCAATCTGGTTGGTAGCTTTAACTTCCAACGAAATGGAATCCAAAAATCAGATAGAAGACCTAAAGTCTCAAATTTCAATTGACTTTATAAATAAGATTATTACTTTTGATGTGAATAAGAATGAAATAACAAATATACCTTTTTCTTTAAGGAAGTTTTTCATAAGTTCATCTAAAAATATTGAGAATACAAAAAAAAGGCTATTGAAAGAACTTCATGTTTCTTGGCAATCTGAAATTGAAGGGATAAGAAGAATGCAGTTAAAGGGTATACAAAGAAATAATCAAATTCTTGTCGCGACAACTGTCTTCTTATCTCCTATCCCATCAATTGATGTTATGGCAATGACAGTACTAAATTCATTAATGATTAAAGAAATTAAGTCTATATGGGGATGTAATTGGTCACCTGAAATTTTAGATAAAGTATCTAAAGAAGTTTTAAAGACTGCAATTGCTCAGGGAGTTATTGAATGGAGTGGGCAGACTCTTATTGGCATAACAAAATTACATGGCCCAAATTGGCTTGTCTCTGGAACATTTCAGGCTGTCAGTGCTGCTTACTTAACAAGAGTAGTATCGAGTTCTTTGGCTGATTTTATGGCAATAACAAAAGGAGTTGATGAACCTGATTTGGATTTTATAAAGAAAAATTCTGAGAAAATTGTTGAAAAAGCTTTTGAAAAAGAAAAAATAAATTGGAAAGGATTTATTTCTGATATTAGAAAACCACTTATGAAACTATCTTTTAGTTCATAATCTAAGGATGAATTTTAAATATGAGAAAAAATATTCTTTTTTTAAGTTTGTTACTTTTGCTTTCTCTTGCTTCTGGCTCATGTAAGAGAATATCAAATAAAAATGAAAGTAAAGAAGTAATACTGGCAAGTTTCACTGTTTTAGCGGACATAATTAGCAATGTTGCTAAAGATGATTTTATTGTTAGATCGATAACAAAACCTGGAGTTGAAGTTCATGGCTACCAACCAACACCAAGCGATTTGGTAAATGCCTCTAGTGCTTTTGTTTTTATTGATAATGGATTTGGATTTGAATTATGGGCTGAAAAATTTGTTTCTAATTTAAAAGTTAAAAGAATTACTGTCGCCGAAGATTTAGATCCTATTTTTATCAATGAAGATTTTTATAAAGGAAAACCCAATCCTCATGCCTGGATTTCTCCAAAAAGAGGGATCCTATACGTAGATATTCTCGTGGATTCTTTATCAGAATTGAGGCCATCCAAAAGAAAATTATTTGAAGAAAATGGAAAAATTTATAAAGATAAACTCTCTAAAATAGATAAAGAATTCTCACTTTTTATTAATAACTTAAATAAAGACAGGAGGTATCTAGTAAGTTGTGAAGGTGCTTTTTCATATTTAACAAATGATTATGGATTAGAGGAAGTTTATTTGTGGCCAGTTAATGCTGAAAGTCAAATTACTCCCAAAAGAATGACAAGAACAATCACACTAGTTAAAGAAAAAAATGTCCCATCTGTATTTTGCGAAAGTACTGTAAGTAAAGAGTCTCAAATGGTTGTTGTAAACGAAACTGGGGCTAATTTTGGAGGAAATCTTTTTGTTGATTCATTATCTGATGATAGTGGGCCAGCAACTTCCTATATAAGAATGCTTGAGCATAATTTGGAATTGATTAAAAAAGGGCTTTTTTGAATTATGGAAACAATCAATTATCAAAACTTTAGGATTGACGCAGAGAATATTTGCGTAGATTACAACGGTAAGGTGGCTTTGTATGATGCCAATTTAAGATTGAAACCTGGCCAGATTTGTGGGTTAGTAGGGATGAACGGGGCTGGCAAAACAACTTTTTTTAATGCTTTAACTGGATTTGTAAATATTTCAAAGGGAAAAATTAGAATAAATGGAGAGTCTGTAAGATCTGCTCAAAAAGATCAGACAATTGCTTATGTGCCTCAAAATGAGGGAATTGATAGTCAATTTCCAATAAGTGTTTGGGATGTAGTGATGATGGGAAGATATGGATCGATGAATATTTTTAGGTGTCCTCGAGAGTCTGATATTCAGGCGGTTAAAGATGCTATTGAGAGAGTTGATCTTACTGATCATTTATCTACACCTATTGGAAACTTATCTGGAGGTCAGAGAAAACGAACTTTTTTAGCTAGAGCAATTGCGCAAAGAGCGTCAATATTACTTCTTGATGAGCCTTTTTCAGGTGTTGATATAAGAACTGAGAAACTTATCTCGGAATTATTTATTCAATTTAAAAATGAGGGAAAAACTATATTATTATCAACGCATGATATGATTCATGTCCGTGAATTTTGTGATTTGGTTCTTTTAATAAATAAAACTTTTGTAGCTTATGGCGAGACCTCTGAAGTGTTTACTCCTGAAAATATTACAACCACTTTTGGAGGGATCTCACCTGATTTCTTGTTTGGACCTGAATCCTAAATTGTAAATTACATGGAGCTCTGTTCTTTTTTAACTTTAGATTCATTCATTACAGATCCTTTAACTCATGACTTTATGAGAAAAGCACTTCTTATGAGCTCATTAGTTGCAGCTGTTTGTGGTTTCCTATCAAGTTATTTGACTCTTAAAGGTTGGGCTTTAATGGGTGATGCAGTGTCACATTCAGTAATGCCTGGTGTTGTTGTTGCTTATGCATTAGGTCTTCCTTTCTCATTAGGGGCATTTATTTTCGGAGTTGGTTCTGTGGCATTGATAGGGTTTATTAAGCAGAAATCTAGAGTTAAGGAAGATACTGTTATTGGTTTGGTATTTACTGGATTTTTCGCTCTTGGAATCGTATTAGTTTCTAAGATTAAAAGTAATATTGATCTGCACTCTATTCTTTTTGGGAGTCCATTAGGAATATCACTTTCAGATGTAAAACAAACCATATTTATTTCTTTGTTGGTAGTAACTCTCTTATCAATTTTTAGAAAAGATTTAATGCTTTACTGTTTTGATCCTAGGCATGCAAAAACAGTTGGGATTAACGTGTTTTTTCTTCATTATCTTCTCCTCACATGCCTATCTTTGGCAGCTGTTGTGGGCTTGCAGTCTGTTGGAATTATTTTGGTAGTTGCAATGTTGATTACACCAGGGGCTACAGCATATTTACTTACGGATAAGTTTGATAATATGACAGTAATTTCGGTATTAAGTGCAATTATCTCAAGCCTAATAGGAATCTACATAAGTTTTTGGTTTGATCTTGAAACAGGTGGATCAATTGTCTTGGCACAAACTTTTATATTTTTATTTGCCTTTTTATTCGCTCCGAGATACGGAATATTTAAGTTAAAGAAATTTTTTGCTGGGTATAAATGATAGTGCTGGAAGAAACTTTAAATAAAAAGTGGAATTGGTGGCCATTATTCCCTCTATATCCTTATGGGAAAAAGAAAACAATTTTAAGAGAATTAATTCCTGATCAAATATGGTCCTTGGAACAAATACAGGGACTTTATTATGTAGCTGTTCCAATAAGAATGACGGTAATAAAGGTTGATAATGGATTGATGCTAATAAATCCACTGCCTCCAACAAAAGAATTAATAAATGAGTTAGAAAAAATAATTGCGATTCACGGCAACGTAAAAACAATAATTCTACCAAGTGCCTCTGGACTAGAACATAAAATCGGACTGCCAGCTCTTTCAAGAATTTTAAAAGATGCAGAAATTTGGCTTTGTCCTGGACAATGGAGTTTCCCCATAAATCTACCACTAGATTTTTTAGGAATTCCATCAAAAAGATCAAGAATATTATTTGAGGAAGGTACTCCACATAAAAATTCCTTTAAATGGTCTTCATTAGGGCCACTGAATTTAGGACTTGGAAGATATCAGGAGATAAGCTGTTTCCATCATCCTACAAAAACTCTTCATGTAACAGACGCAATAGTGGGAATAGACTCCACACCACCTGAAATATTTAATTTTGATCCAACTCCACTTCTTTTTCATTCTAGAGAGAGAGGAGATGAACCTTTAATTGACTCCTTAGAACAAAGAAAAAAAGGATGGAAAAGGTTAGTCTTATTTTCTTCTTTTTTGAAACCAGGTAAATTAAATATTCCACCTTTAAAAAAAATATTTAAGTATTCATTTAAAAAAGATCTTAGAAATTGGAGATCTCATTTCGGTATTTATCCCTTTTTGTGGGAAGAAAGTTGGGAATCTTCTCTCCTTGAAATAATGGGTGAAGATACGCCTAAGATTCAAATTGCACCAGTTTTGCAAAAATTAATTTTTCCGCGTTCAAAAGAAGTTTTACTTAAATGGTTAGAAAATATCAAGTCTTTTGAAGATATGGAATATTTAATCCCAGCACATTTTACGGCACCTATTAAATTTACAATAGAAGATTGTCAAAAATTAATTAATGAAATTAATTCCCAAAAGTGGGACAAACTACCTGAGGATAATAAATTTCTGATGGGTTTATATAAAAAATTGTTTGAGCTAGGAATAATTCCTGAAGAAGTAAATTTTTAAAAACTATTATTCTTCAATAGACATGTTTTCATCATTTTTAAGAGTTTGTTCCAGCTCTTTTCTTTGCTCCATTTGTCTTAAGAAATATCCTGTCATCATTGCAGAAGATAACAAATTGGCAATGTTGTCTTTTGAAGATGTAATTTTTATATCAAATTGATCTGAAGGAAGCATTCCAAGAAGACCTTGAACATTATGTCTAATAATTTCTTGAATATCTTCACTAGCTGATTTTGCTACTCTTTGTAAAACTTCTGGAGATTGTTTTTGTAAATATTGGATTAAATCATTCTCATCGTTTGGATCATTATTTTCAGTAGCTAGAAATTCTGGATTAAACATTTCTACATCTTCAAGATATAAAAACCCTACAACATCAAGTACCCATTAATGTAAATTATTAAGGGCAGGGAACCGAATAGGTCCAATTTTATTAAACGGCCAATATCTAAAAATAGCTTTACCAATAACCTTTTCATAGGGTAAAAATCCCCAGATATGTGAGTCCATACTGTTATTTCTATTATCTCCCATCACCCATAATGACTCTTCTGGGACAATAAAAGGCCCTGTAGAATAATTAATATTTTTGTCAAAAACATAATTTTTTTGAGCGATATCATTTAAGTAGAGGTTACCGTCTCTTACTTCTACCTTGTCTCCAGGTATTCCAATTACTCTTTTTATTAGTGCAGTATCTGCTTCGTAACCAGCATTAATTAATTGTTCTGGAACGTTAAAAACAACTATTTTATTTTTTAATTTTGAAAGATTTGATTTCGATGTGATTTTGGGGGTTACTTTCTCAACAAGAATTTTATCTTGTACTTGAAGAGTTGGTAGCATAGAACCGGATGGGATCCATCTTGGCTCTATAACCTGCCATCGTATAATTAAAGCAATAGATATCCAGATTAAAAGATTTTTTAAATCCTTTAGTATTGAATTTCTTTTTTCTTGAGTTGTAGACATGTTTTATTTAATTAAATTATAAAGAAAATCACAAAGCATTTATATAAATTATGACATCATCTATTGAATGCAAAAATTTTCTTAGAAGTTTACAACTTTTAAATCTTCTTATAAAAATAGGAGTTCAAAATTTAATACTATGTCCGGGTAGTAGATCAGCACCTTTAGCAATAGCTGCTGGAGAATTGAATAAACTAGGCCTGGTAAATATTTTTAATTCAATAGATGAGAGATCTGCAGGATTCCACTCTCTTGGGATTTCTACTGCATCAGGTAATCTTTCTTTAGTTATTACAACTTCTGGGACTGCTGTAAGTAACTTATTGCCAGCAGCAGTTGAGGCAGATCGATCTTGTAAAGGCATAATATTTCTCACTGCTGATAGACCCTTAAGATTAAAAGATTGTGGGGCTAATCAAACAGTAAATCAAGAAGATTTTTTGAGTTCAGTCTGTAGAAGAGTTTTAAGTACAAATCTAAATGGACTTCATGAAACACAAGAAAATGAAATCTTAAATTTAGTTCGAATTACTGAGAAACAAATATCAACGTTCCCTGGTCCTATTCATTTAAATATTCCTATTGATAAGCCTTTAGATATTTCATTTTTAAATAAAAAAAATGTTTTAGAGGTTTTTGAGAGAATTTATTTGAAGAAAAAATATGTCTTTCAAAAAGTTGAAATAAAGTCTGATAAAAACAAATTCATAGAAATTTCAAAAAGTTTAAATTTGGATGAATCTGGCATTATTTTGGTAGGTCCCTATCAAGGTTCCGTAAATGACTTATGTTCTTTCAATAAATCTTTAAAAGTATTACAAGAAATAACTGGTTGGCCAGTATTTGCTGATCCTGTTTCAGGAATTTATTCTGATTTGAGAGGATTAGTTGTGAATTGGGAATTAGTCTTAAGAAAACGTAAGAATCGTATCAAATGTAAACAACTTTTAAGGCTTGGTCCTATGTCATCCTCAATTGATTTGGAGAAGTTTCTGACAAAGTTTGAAGGTATACAAATTCTAATAAAAGAAAAAAACTATAGAAAATTGGACCCTATAAAAAAATCATTTGAATATGATTTTGGGCTATCAAATTTTACTTCTATATTGTTAGAAGAATTACTTATTAATGAAAAAAACAAAAAGTCTCTTACTCTTTTAGCTTTAGATCTAATAAAGGAAGGTGATCAAATTAAAGAAATTATAAAAGAAAAAATTTCTAATGATAATCAAATTACTGAATATAAGCTTGCAAATCTTGTTCCAAAACTTTGGCCTGCTGAAAATCCAATAATGCTTTCCGCTAGTAGCCCGATTAGAGATTGGCTTACTTTTTCTGAGAATGGTACTTTAACAAGAAATTGTTTCAGCTTTAGAGGAGCTTCTGGAATAGATGGTACTTTATCCCTTGCATTAGGAATTTCTAGAATTAAAAATCCTCTACTTCTCGTGACTGGGGATTTGGCTTTTGTTCATGATATAAACGGATGGCTAATTGAGAATTCAGTCGACATGAATTTAACAATTCTTCTAATAGATAATAATGGAGGAAATATATTTAATCGTATTTATAAAAAAAATTTAAAAGAAGATGAATTAAAAAAACTTTTTCTTATGCCCAAAGAAATAAACTGGCCAAAACTCTCAGAGAGCTATCAAGTAAACTTTAAAAGTGTGGCAAATTTTAAAAAATTACGAGAGGCATTCGATTGGAGCATTTCTATCCAGAAATCTGTAATAATTAAAGTTGATATTGATCCAGAAAATGAAATTTGTGAAAAAAATGCCCTGCTAGAAAAAATAATTGGCAGTTAAATTCATTATTTTCTATCTTCGAATAATTAGGATTCATGAAAGTATTACCTGGAAAAACAACCTTAAATTGGACAGAATGCAAATCTTATGAGGATATTTTGTTTCATAAATCAGATGAGGGAATTGCAAGAATTGCAATTAATCGGCCTGAAAAAAGAAATGCATTTAGGCCACAAACTGTAGATGAACTCATTAACGCATTTAATATCGTAAAAAATGATGAAACTATTGGAGTTGTTCTCTTTACAGGTGCGGGACCTGACAAGAAAGGTATTTATTCTTTTTGCTCTGGAGGTGATCAGAGTGTAAGAGGTGAAAATGGCTATAAAAATGATGAAGGGAAGCAGAGATTAAATGTACTTGAACTTCAAAAATTAATAAGAAGTTTGCCTAAAGTGGTTATTGCCTTAGTTCCTGGTTTTGCAATTGGAGGAGGTCAGGTACTTCATTTAATTTGTGATCTTAGCATTGCTTCAGAAAATGCAATATTTGGTCAAACAGGTCCAAGAGTTGGTAGTTTTGATGCTGGATTTGGATCTAGTTATTTGGCAAGACTTGTTGGTCAAAGAAAAGCAAAAGAAATTTGGTTTTTATGTAGAAAATATGATTCGAAAGAAGCACTAGAGATGGGCTTAATAAATGCAATTACAAAGATTGAAGAATTAGAAGCTGAGGGTGTAATCTGGGCAAGAGAGATTTTACGTAATAGTCCAACTGCTATTCGTATTCTTAAAGCTTCATTCAATGCGGAGAATGATGGGATTGCGGGTATTCAAGAATTATCTGGATACACAACTCAATTATTTTATTCGACTAAAGAAGCTCAAGAAGGTAGAGATGCCTTCCTTGAAAAGCGTCCACCAGATTTTTCTGACTATAAGTGGACACCTTAGTTTATTTTTCAAAAGACCTTTTTAAATTATTATCAATGAGAATTCTTCTTGCCGCTGCTGAATGTGCTCCAATGATCAAAGTTGGAGGTATGGGAGATGTGGTTGGATCATTACCTCCATCTTTGATAAAACTTGGTCACGATGTAAGGGTAATAATTCCAGGATATGGGAAATTGTGGAGTCTTTTAGAGGTATCGAATGAACCAGTCTTTAGAGCAAATACAATGGGTACTGATTTCTCTGTATATGAAGCAAAACATCCAATTCATAATTATGTGATTTACCTTGTGGGTCATCCAATATTTGACTCTGACCAAATATACGGAGGCGAAAATGAGGACTGGCGTTTTACATTTTTTGCTAGTGCCACTGCTGAATTTGCCTGGAATTGTTGGAAACCTCAAGTTCTCCATTGCCATGATTGGCACACTGGGATGATTCCTGTGTGGATGCATCAGGACCCCGAAATTAGCACTGTCTTCACAATTCATAATTTAAAATATCAAGGCCCTTGGAGATGGAAACTAGAAAAAATGACTTGGTGTCCTTGGTATATGCATGGAGACCACACAATGGCTGCAGCAATGTTGTACGCAGATAGAGTAAATGCTGTTTCTCCTACTTATGCAGATGAAATTAAAACCCATGAATACGGGGAAAGTCTTGAAGGATTACTTAATTACATTTCAGGTAAATTAAGGGGAATTCTTAATGGAATAGATCTTGATGAATGGAATCCAGCCAAAGATCCAATTTTACCTGCAAAATTTAGTATTAAGAATTTAGAAAATAGGCTAGAAAATAAGAAAATTCTGCAGAGAGAAATGGGTCTCGAAGTTAATCCTAAAAAATATCTTTTAGGTATGGTTAGTAGGTTAGTTGATCAGAAAGGGGTTGATTTACTTCTACAAGTTTCAAGAAGACTTTTAGCCTATACAGATTCTCAAATAGCTGTTTTAGGGACTGGAGATAGATATTTAGAGTCTGGATTATGGCAACTGGCATTAGATTACCCAGGAAGATTTTCGGTATTTCTTACATATGATGATTCTTTATCAAGGCTTATATATGGCGGATCTGATGCATTCTTAATGCCCAGTAGATTTGAACCTTGTGGTATTAGTCAACTCTTGGCTATGAGATATGGCTCTATCCCAATAGTAAGGCGAGTTGGAGGTTTAGTTGATACAGTTTTACCTTATGATCCTGAAAATAATAGTGGTACAGGTTTCTGCTTTGATCGATTTGAACCTATAGATTTCTATACTTCTTTAGTAAGGTCTTGGGAAGCATTTAGGCATAAAGATAGTTGGGGATTGCTACAAAAAAGAGCTATGAGCCAAGAGTTTAGTTGGCAAAGATCAGCTCTTGAATACGAAATTATGTATAAAGATGTTTGCGGAATGAAGGAACCATCACCAGATGTTGCTGAAGTTGAGAAATTTTCTTACGGACAATCAGCTGATCCATCTTTAAAAAAAAGTATGACTTAAATTCTTAATGGATCTTTCTTTTTTAGAGTTAAAAGATGTTTTGGGTGATATTAAAAATCTGGGCGAGGAGGGAATAGATTCTTTAAATTTTAAGAATTTAAGTATTGATAGTAGAACTTGTTTAAAAAATGATCTTTTTATAGCTATCAAGGGTGAAAATTTTGACGGACATAGTTTTCTTACAGAGGTTTTAAATAAAGGGGTTAAATCAGTAGTTATAAAAGAAGGTATGCAGAAATTACTTCCTGATAATTTTCCTTGTTGGGTTGTGAATGACACTTTAGAGGCATTTCAAAAATTAACTTTGCTCAAAAGAAAAAAATTAAGTATACCTGTGGTTGCGATAACTGGTTCAGTCGGTAAAACAACTACAAAAGAAATGGTTGGTGGAGTTTTAAAGAAACTTGGAAAAATTAAATTATCCCATGCAAATTTCAATAATGAGATTGGGGTGGGTCTTACTATTCTTGCCACAGATAAAGAAGATAAAGTTTTGGTCCTTGAGATGGGAATGAGAGGTCTTGGACAGATCGAAAATTTATCTAAATATAGTGAACCTGATATTGCAGTAATTACTAACATTGGGACAGCCCATATTGGATTGTTAGGCTCTAAAAAAAATATTACTTATGCAAAGTGTGAAATTAGCAAATTTTTAAATCCCAAAGGAGTTGTAATAATACCAGCAAATAATTTACTTCTTGAAGAAACTTTAAGAGAATATTGGAAAGGTAGAGTTAGAAAAGTAGAACTTTTTAATATAGAAAATCAAAAGGAGAGTTTTAATAAAGATGATAATTTACGAGGATTTTATGATCCTTCGAATAAAACAATACTAATTGAAGAAAATATCTTTAAAATTTCATTTGAGGGATTTCACAATGCTTCTAATTTCTTATTTGCTTATGCGGTTGCTAAAGAGTTAGGCATTGATTTTGAAAGTTTTAATAAATTTGATTTTGTAAGTTTAGGTGGAAGAAATAAAATTCTAAAATCAGTAAAAACAATAATATATGATGAATCATATAATGCTTCGCCAGAGTCGGTAAAAGCATGTATTAAAAATCTGATTGAAAAACCGAGAAATAAATTTTTCATATTTGGAAGTATGGAAGAATTGGGAGAAGAATCTGAAAAATATCATAAAGAAATATTCAACTTAATAAATAATTCAGACATAGAAAAGTGTTTATTTATTTGCGATAAAAAAAATGAAAAAATTTACACCAATTATCTAAAAGATAAGAAAAAATTTTTAATTTTAAATAATATTAAAGATGTACCTAAAGAGATAAACAAATCTACAAAAAAAGGTGATTCTATTCTCATAAAAGGGAGCAGATGTTGGCAACTTGAAAAAATTATTGAATTAATTAATTAGATCAGGATTTCTTTCTTTCCCAATTTTCTATATTTACTTGCTTAGTTCTTGAGATTGCTAATGAATTATCTTTTGAGTCTTTCGTGATAACTGAACCAGCTCCAGTTGTAACAGATTCCCCGAGATTAATTGGCGCTACAAAAACTGTATTTGCCCCAATACTGGAATTTTTACCAATTTTTGTTTGCTGTTTTTTCTGACCATCAAAATTTGCAGTAATAGTACCTGCTCCAATATTTGTAGAGCTTCCAATAATAGAATCGCCAATATAACTTAAATGATTTACTTTAGATTCTTCCTCTAATTGACTATTTTTGATTTCAACAAAATTACCTATTTTGCTAAAGGAAGATATTTTGGAATTAGGTCTTATATGACTATAAGGGCCAATTTTTATAGAATCTATTATCTGAGAATCATAAACAGTAGAGTTAGAAATTTCACAATTTAATCCTACATTAGAATTCTCAATAAAAGTATTTGGTCCGATAATGCAATGACTATTTATTTTGGTATTTCCTCTTATATGTGTATTAGCCTCTATAGTTACATCCTTACCAATTTCAGCTTCTTCACTAATTGAACAACTTGCTTTATTTATAAAAGTTACACCATTCAGCATATGCTTTTCTTTAATTGAATTCTGAATACTTTCCTCGCACTCTGATAGTTGAATTCTGTTATTAATTCCTTGAAGCTCTGCATTATCATCTACCTCGAGGCCCAAGGAATTTTTTAGCAAAGATACCGTATCTGTTAAGTAAATCTCTTTTTGATTATTATTGCTTTGCAAGGTATTAATTATTGCTGACAAGTTACTCCAGTTAAAACAGTAAACACCCGCATTTATTAATGGATTTTCTCTTTCTAGATCATTGCAATCTTTTTCTTCAACAATTCTCTCTATAAAATCACCCTTCAAAAAAACTCTGCCATATCCATGAGGATTTGTTTTCTTTGTAGTAATTAAAGAAACATCAGCATTTTTTGAATGGTGTAAACACAAAAGTCTTTTTAGAGTGCTAGGCCTAATTAGTGGCACATCGCCGTTAAGTACCAAAAGTTTTCCTTTATGATTTTTTACTTCTCTACAAAGTACCTGGATAGCATGACCGGTTCCTGATTGAGGTTCTTGAATAACAAAATGGATTTTTTTATCTTTTGGGATTGACTTTTGTACTTCTTTTGATTTGTGTCCAGTAATTACGAAAATTTGATCAGGCTTTAATTCGACACATGAATCAATTACTCTTTGTAGAAGACTTTTGCCAGAAATTTTATGTAAAACTTTTGGCAATGAGCTTTCCATCCTAGTGCCTTTGCCTGCCGCTAATATCGCAACACTTAACATTTTTTTTTTGAAATCCTTATTTAAATCTAACTCTTAATGGATAACTTCGTCATTCCCCACTTCTCTCTCCATTTATTTGTCGATAATAGATTTGATAATAATTGCTCATCTAATCTCCTCTTGATTATATCGTCTTTACTTGAGTTTAAATTTTGGTCTCTATATGGAGTACTAGCTTTAGTTAAGAGATGTTCCTCTTCCATTAAAGATAACTTTTCAAAATTGAAACTAGGTTTCAATTTATTCTTATCAAATTTTGATATTGCGACAGTTCCCTGACTCCAAAAAGTTCTGTTTTTAAAACTTGGCTTGATAGTAAAAATTTCTAATCCAAGATTTCTTAATGTTTTTCTTACAGCCGCTGAAGAAGAATAAGTTATTAAATAACCCTGAGAATTAAGATTTTCTGTGACTTTAGATAAAAATTCAATTGTCCATACTTGTGGGCATTTTTGAGGAGAAAAACCATCTAAATAAATCAGATCGAATTTAATAGATGAAGGAATATTTTTGATTTTTTCTCTAGCATCACCCCACAAAACACTGCACTTAAAAAATTGATCCTCAAAGTAATCTTTTCGATAGAGTGATTCAAATATTGTTTTGACTTTTGGAGCCCATAATTTAAAAAAAGATTCATTTCTAAGTGAATACTCAAGAGGCTTTTTATCAATCTCCAAAGCATACAAATTTAAATACGATTTTTGTGTAATTAATTCATCTAATAAAGAAGCAGAATTGTATCCTAAACCAAAACATATATCCAAAACATTAAGGGATTTCCCCTTAAATCTTTGTAAATTAGAAGTAGCTGTAAACTTTGACTTTGTTTCCTCCAATGCGCCTAATAAACTATGGAAGTTCTCTTGAAAAAAAACACTTCTTAAAGAGTAACTACCATCTTTAGTTAAAACTTCTATTAATTCAGACAAAAACTTTTTAGGCTAGTTAGTAAGTTTGGCCAGTTCTTCCCAAAAAGTGGGATAAGAGACGCTGGCGGCATCAGATCTCATTATTTTTGAGGTACCTTTGGCAAGAAGTGAAGCAATAGCAAGACTCATTGCTACTCGATGATCTGTCTCACTGTCTACTTCTGCAGAATGAAATTTTGATTGCCCATTAATAATTAACCCATCCTCTTTTTCTGTTATTTCAGCACCGAATTTTTGTAACTGTCTTGCCATGACTTTTAATCGATCTGTCTCCTTAACTCTTAATTCTTGTGCATCCTTAATTTTAGAAACTCCATTACAAAAACAGGCAGCCACGGTAAGAATAGGAATTTCATCTATAAGTTTTGGGAGAATATCTCCTTCAATAGTGAATGGTCTTAAATTATTTGAAGTCTTTACTTTAATAGATCCAATAGGTTCACCTGCAATAGTCGATTTATCTAAAATTTCATAATCGCACCCCATTGAATCCATTACATTCAAAATTCCTGTTCTAGTGGGATTTAATCCGACATTCTGAATTAAAACCTCTGAATTTGGAACTATAGATGCTGCAATCATCCAAAAAGAAGCAGAGCTTATGTCTCCAGGAATCAATATTCTCTGGCCAATTAAGTTGCCCCTTGACTTGATAACAATATTTCTTCCTAATTCTCCTCTGATACTTATGTCTGCTCCAAATGCTTTTAACATTCTTTCAGTATGATCTCTTGAAGGTGCTGGCTCAATAACAGAAGTGCTTCCAGAAGCTTTTAGACCTGCCAATAATATTGCCGATTTTACTTGAGCACTCGCTACAGGGGTTCCAATAACACATCCTTTAAGTTTATTCCCTTCAATTGAGATTGGGGCTTTGTTCCCTTTCTCTCTACCAGAAATTTTGCCACCCATCAAAGATAAAGGTTTGCCCACTCTACTCATTGGCCTCTCATTAAGAGATATGTCCCCTGTCAAGATGAAATTCTTACCTTCTTGACCAGCTAGTAAACCCATTAATAATCTCATGGTGGTTCCCGAATTCCCGCAATTTAGAATTCCTTTAGGCTCTTTTAATCCATCAAGACCCAATCCTGAAATAGTAAAAGGCTCATCTTTTTTTATTTTTGGTATTTTTGCACCTAATTTTCTAAGACAATCCGCAGTTGAAAGTGGATCTTCAGAATGTAAAAACCCATCAATAGTCGTATCACCCTTAGCAATACTTCCTATTATTAGAGCTCTATGAGAAATAGATTTATCTCCAGGTACTTTTACTTTTCCTCTTAAATTTACTCCACCTTTAATTGTGCGGATATTATTCATTTTCAAATTAAATACTTGAGAAAAATTCTGCAAAAACAAATTAGTTATATATTATCAATAAGTTTGTTTTTAAAAAAAAAATAATCAAATTAAGTAACTGTTTTCTATAATAAATTCAGAAAAAAAGGATTTGATTATTAATCTTACTTATTATCACGTTGCAAAGGATGTTTCAGAATCCAGTCCAGACATTGCTGTGGTCATTGATGTTTTAAGAGCTACAACCACAATTTCTTGGGCTCTAAAAAATGGAGCTGATTCAATTCAAGTTTTTGCAGATTTAGATTTATTAAAAGAATCTGCATTTAAGTGGCAAGCTGAAAAGAGACTAATGCTTGGAGAGAGAGGCGGAAAGAAGATTGAGGGCTTTGATTTAGGAAATTCTCCTTTATCAGTTACAAAAAAAGTTGTTAATGGTAAAAGACTATTTATGAGTACGACTAATGGGACTAAATCATTGCAAAAAGTTCAAAATGCTAAGCATTTATTTGCTATGGGTCTCCCAAATAGGAAAGCAGTTGCCGAAAAAATCAATTCATTAAAAAGTGAAAATGTTTTAATACTTGGTAGTGGTTGGGAAGGCTCCTATTCACTTGAGGATTCCTTAGCTGCTGGTGCTTTGGCGTCATACCTAAAACAGAACTGTGATTGCGAAATTAATATTATTAATGACGAATTACAATCTGCTTTGGCACTTTGGGATTTTTGGAAAAATGATATTTTGAAATGTTTAAAAACAGCAACACATGGCAAAAGATTGACAAGTCTTGGAGATTATGAGGATGATTTTAAATGTTGCTCTGAACTTGATTGCTTAGATATTGTTCCAACTCAAGTTGAAAGAGGTGTGATTCGTGCCTCATGATTAACGAATTTGTTCACTAGGAGTAAAGTCTTGACTGATTTTTTGGTAGCTGCATTGCAAATTACGAGTACTTCAAATGTTGAAGCAAATTTTACTGAAGCAGAAGAACAGATTGAATTAGCTACTAGAAGAGGTGCTGAGTTAATAGGATTGCCTGAGAATTTTGCTTTTTTAGGAGGAGATGATGAAAAACTTAGATTAGCTTCTGAATTGTCAGAGAAGTGTACAAATTTTCTAAAAACTATGTCACAAAGATATCAAGTATTTCTTTTGGGAGGAGGGTATCCTGTCCCTGCTGGTGATGATAGTCATACTTTTAATAGGTCAGCCTTATTTGGGAAAGATGGACAGATTTTGGCAAAATACGACAAGATTCATTTGTTTGATGTTGATTTGCCAGATGGAAATCTATACAAAGAATCATCCACTATTTTATCTGGAGCAGAGTATCCACCTGTTGTAGATGTCCCAGGTTTATGCAAAATAGGATTATCGATTTGTTACGACGTTAGATTTCCTGAACTCTATAGATATTTGTCTTCCAATGGTGCAGAGCTAATTATGATTCCCGCAGCTTTTACAGCATTTACTGGAAAAGATCATTGGCAAATCCTATTACAAGCAAGAGCAATTGAGAATACAGCATATGTAGTCGCTCCAGCTCAAACTGGTATTCATTATGGAAGAAGGCAAAGTCATGGCCATGCAATGGTAATTGATCCTTGGGGTACGGTTTTATCTGATGCCGGAAAAACTCAGGGAGCTGCAATAGCACCTGCTGATAAAGAAAGAGTAAAGAAAATTAGGGAGCAGATGCCAAGCCTTAAACATAGAAAAAACAAATTGTTTTCAAACCAATGATAAAGTTTTTAGATAATAAACTTTTTCGTTATTTATCCGTTTTTTTATTTTTAAATTCTTCAATCCTTCCAGTTAAATCTTCAAGTGCTCTTGCAGCATGGGCTATAAATACTAATGGGGTTTTAGAATTAAGAACTAAATCAAATACAAATTTAAAAGCATACTTTCAGAAGGCTAACCAAATATCGGGAGATAGATTCTGGGTAGATTTCCCAGGAGAATTAAAAAATCCCAGAACAATAAAAGGTAATGGCCCAATAAAAGAAATTAGATTAGGTAAACCAGATAAGGGTAAAACAAGACTAGTAATTGAATTCAAGGAAGAGACTTATTTGAAACCTTTGACTTGGCAAATGGTTGGCTTAGATCAAAATAGATGGAGAATTAAACTATTTAACCCAAAATATTCATTTAAAAAGATTGGTGAAGGTTTAGTTGGGAAGAAAAGAGGAAATATCAAATCAAATCAAAATTTAATTTATAAGAAGAAAAACAATTATGGTTACTTGAAACTACCAGAGGTAAAACGAAACAAGTTTGAGGTTGTAATTGATCCGGGGCATGGAGGACCTGACCCAGGAGCAATAGGTATAGGTGGTATTAGAGAAACAGATGTTGTCCTAGAGGTTTCAAAAATAGTTAAAAATTTACTTTCTGAGAAAGGTGTCAAAGTAAAGTTGACTAGAACTAATGAAGTTGATTTGGATTTGCCTCCAAGAGTTTCCATTGCTAATAATACTGATGCAGATATTTTTGTAAGTATTCATGCAAATGCCTCAAGAGGTAAAAGAAGAGACATAAATGGATTGGAAACCTTTTATTACAGAGGGTGGAGAGGAAGATTCCTCGCGAAAAGAATTCAAAAACAAATTTTAAGAGTTTCCCCTGGGAGTCCTGATCGAGGAGTTAAACAAGGTCGATTTTATGTAATTAAAAATACTAGGATGCCCGCAGTCCTTGTAGAAATTGGATTTTTAACGGGAAGATTAGATGCAAGAAGATTAGAGAAAATAACTCATCGAAAAAGATTAGCCTATGCAATTTCAAAAGGCATCCTCGAATATCTAGATAAAGTAGGGTGAAACTCAAAATAGGTATTTTCGATAGCGGAATAGGTGGTTTTACTATCCTTAATTCTTTACTAAAAACTCGTAAAGATGTAGAAGTTTTTTATTTGGCGGATACAAAAAGAATACCTTTTGGGAACAAAAATTCTAAAGAGATTAGATTAATTGCAAAGGAGATTTGTACTTTTTTTGTTGATAAGAATTTGGATGCACTTTTAGTTGCTTGTAACACTACAAATGCGTGTGCACTTGATATTCTAGAAGAAAATCTAGAGGTCCCTTGTTTTGACCTTATAAACTCAGTATCGGAAATAGTTGATAAACAAATAATTGGTGTCCTGGCAACACAAACAACTGTTCAATCAATGTATTACAAGAAAGCTATAAATGCTAAAAAAGAGAATACGATAATATTTCAGCAAGAATGTCCAGAATTCGTATCAGAAATTGAAAAAGAAAAATTAAATCTTGATAAGTTAAATAGTCTATCAGACTTATACTTAAGACCACTAATAAACAAAAATATTGAAGAATTAATACTTGGTTGTAGTCACTATCCTTTAATTTATGACTTTTTAAGAAAAAAATTAGATTCAAATATAAAAATTATTGATCCATCGGTAGCATTAACAAAAAAATTTAATGAATCTTTTAATATTCCAGAAACTGACCGCTATGAGAGTATTTCTTTCGAAAATGTAAAATTTTTTGTTACTTCAGAAAGAGATGAGTTTTCCAATAAAGTAAAATTTTGGCTTGGAATTAATAAAGAAATTAGGTTGGTTAACCTCCGAAGTAATGTTTGATTCCTTAAGATATGTAAGAGGTCAATCATGAATACAGTAACAGAGCTACTACAACCAGTTGAAAATGATCTTGATGATCTTATTTTAGAACTGAAAAATCTAATAGGAGCTGGTCACCCAATTCTTCAAGCCGCAGCAGAACACCTTTTTAGTGCTGGGGGGAAAAGGTTGAGACCTGGAATAGTTTTATTGATTTCAAAAGCTATATCCCCTGAATTTTGTTTGACAACCAAACATAAAAGGCTTGCTGAAATAACTGAGATGATTCATACAGCCTCATTAGTTCATGATGATGTTGTTGATGAGGCGTCTACAAGAAGAGGAGTAGATACAGTTCATAGTAGATTTAATACCAGAGTAGCTGTTTTGGCGGGTGACTTTTTATTCGCTCAAGCAAGTTGGCACCTAGCAAATCTTGATAATGTAAATGTAGTCAAATTACTTAGTAGAGTAATCATGGATTTAGCAGAGGGTGAAATTAAACAAAATTTAAATAGATTTGATTCGGCTCAATCTTTTTCCAAATACATCAATAAAAGTTATTGTAAAACAGCATCATTAATAGCCAATAGTTGTAAAGCAGCTGGAGTTTTGAGTGGGATTAATGACGAAAACTTAACCTCTTTGTACGATTTTGGCAAAAATATTGGTTTGGCATTCCAAGTTGTAGATGACATTCTTGACTTTACTGGAAATGATAAACAACTTGGAAAACCTGCTGTAAGCGATCTTGCTAGTGGTTATCTTACCGCCCCAGTTTTATATGCCTTAGAAGAAAACAAACAATTGTCAGTTCTTATAAATAGAGAACTTGCTGAAAAAAATGATTTAGATGATGCTCTCAATATCATCATGAACTCTAAATCTATTGAAAGTTCCAGGAAATTAGCTGAGGATTTTGCAATGCTTTCCAAAGAAGCTATAGTCTGGCTTCCTGATTCAGAATATAAGAGAGCTTTAATGGCTCTTCCAGAATTTGTTCTAAGCCGTATTTATTAGATCTATTAGAAATAAATCTTTGAGCTTAATTAATATTAAAATTTTTGAAAACCCTAATTTTTTCGATTAAATTTATTAAGCATAGATTTATTTAATGTCATTAGATAAAAAAAATTCAATCAATAACATACTTGAAGAAAACAGAATTTTCCCTCCATCAAAAAAATTTACAGAAAAATCAAATATTAGTACTCAAGAAGAATTACTAAGACTAAAAAAACAAGCATCAGATAATCCTATTCAATTTTGGAAATCTTTTGCAAAATCTGAATTAGATTGGTTTGAGCCATTTCAAACTGTATTAGATAACGAAAATGCGCCCTTTTTTAAATGGTTTAAAGAAGGGAAACTCAATATTACATATAACTGCTTAGATAGACACATTAAGAGAGGGCTTGGAGGAAAGACTGCACTTATATGGGAAGGCGAACCCGGAGATAGCAAAAAATATACTTACGAAGAACTTCTAAAAGAGGTATGTAAAGCAGCTAATGCATTAAAAGAAATTGGTGTAAAAAAAGGAGATTTGGTATGTATTTATATGCCAATGATTCCTGAAGCGATGTTTGCGATGTTAGCTTGTGCAAGAATTGGCGCGACTCATTCAGTTGTCTTTGGAGGATTTTCTTCAGAAGCTTTAAAAGATAGGTTAATTGATGGAAACGCAAGATTTGTTGTTACTGCTGATGGTGGCTTTAGAAAAGATAAGGTGATTGAACTTAAGAAAGCTGTTGATGCGGCCATTGAAAGTGGGGCAGATAAAGTTGTTGAAAAAGTAGTTGTTGTTCAACGATCCCAAAAAAATATTTCGATGGTTGATGATAGAGATTTTTGGTGGCACGAATTATTAAAAGATCAAAAAGATCATTATGAACCAGAAATAATGAATAGCGAAGATAGACTTTTTATTCTTTACACTTCAGGCTCTACTGGAAAGCCCAAAGGTGTAGTTCACACTACAGGTGGTTACAATCTTTGGTCCCATTTGACATTTAAATGGATTTTTGATTTGAAAGATGACGACATTTACTGGTGTACTGCTGATGTTGGTTGGATTACAGGTCATAGTTACATAGTTTATGGTCCTTTATCTAATGGTGCTACAACCTTAATGTATGAGGGAGTGCCAAGACCATCAAATTTAGGGGCTTTTTGGGAAATTGTTCAAAAATATAAGGTTTCTATTTTTTATACTGCACCAACTGCAATAAGAGCATTTATGAAGTCTGGGCGTGAAATACCTGATAAATATAATTTGGAGAGTCTTAGACTTTTGGGCACAGTTGGAGAACCAATTAATCCTGAAGCATGGATGTGGTACAAGGATGTTATTGGTAAAGATAAATGCCCTATTGTTGATACTTGGTGGCAAACTGAGACTGGTGGCGTAATGATAAGTCCCTTGCCTGGAGTCGTTGCTACAAAGCCAGGTTCAGCTACTTTCCCTCTTCCAGGAATCGAAGTTGAAATTGTTGACAAGAATGGAGATAAGGTTAAGGAGAACGAGGGTGGATATTTAATTATTAAGAAACCTTGGCCAGGAATGATGAGAACAATTCACGGAAACTCAGAGAGATATTTGGAGAGTTATTGGGAATATATTTCCTTTAAAGGAGAAAAAAATGTTTATTTTGCTGGAGATGGAGCACGCATTGATGCAGATGGTTATATATGGATTATGGGAAGAGTTGATGATGTCATAAGTGTTTCAGGACATCGGTTAGGAACAATGGAAATAGAATCTGCTTTGGTAAGTCATAAATCAGTTTCAGAGTCTGCAGTCGTTGGTAAAAAAGATGATTTAAAAGGTGAAGTTATAGTTGCTTTTGTATCTCTAGAGAAAGAGGTGAAGGGTTCTTCAGAATTAGTAGATGATCTAAAGAAACATGTTGTTAATGAAATTGGAATAATCGCAAAGCCTGAAAAGATTATAATTTCTGACTCTCTTCCGAAAACACGTAGCGGAAAAATTATGAGGCGAATTTTAAGATCTTTGGCTGCTGGAGAAAAAATTAGCGGCGATATAAGCACTCTTGAAGATAGTTCTGTTTTGGAAAAGCTGAAAGAATTATCCTAATCAGATTCATCAATTAAATTGGAAATTTTTTTTATAGTATTTCTTTTGAATTCATCATCGGCCCAGTCTCCCAAAAAATTTTCTCTTAGTCCTGCGCTTGCAATTATAGTGTGAGTACCTTTTAACATTACCCCCTTAGAATTATCTTCTTTTCTTGCTTTCAGACAAGAATATAATTTATCTGTTTGATCTAATTCGTCTGAGTTGAATTTTATTAGGAAGTTATTTTTTTGATTATATGTTTTTTCAATTAATCGCAAAGTTCTTTCAGGGCTTGGGCTGAATTCACTGTTGAATTCTAATTTTTGAGAAATTTGTTTCAATAATGGAATAGATTTGTTCGCACTGAAGTTATTAAAACTTATTGATACGAATTTTTCGCAATTTCTTCCACCATCAGGGGAAATTAGATGAAGTTTGCAGCCTAGACTATGACCAATTCTTATTGATGGAATTGATGTTCCTATTCTCTTTGATAAAGATATTCGGCAATTCTTGAAATCCCTCCATGCTTTAATAGCAAGTTGTTGGTGATCAAATTGTGGAGTGTATTTATATGCATGTACTGCATAGTTTTTATTAATTAAACTCTCGATGAATCTTCTATAAGTTAAATCTGGTTTAGAAGCTAGATAACTTCCACCAATAAATTCCACAATTTTTTTAGGATTTGAAGGCCAATAACAAAAATTATTAAATTGATATTTTGTAAAAGTCATCTTTCATAAACTAAAAATGTTTCAAAAATTATTTTCTAATCATGTTTCTTAATTAATATTAATTTAAGAGAAATTTTTATTAAATGCGTCATGATAAATGAAAGTGTTTTCAGCTAATTGGAACTATCTAACAAAAAAGAATTAAATCAATTGGATATTCTTCAGGATCAAGTTATTAGTTATCCATCTGAAGATAGTGTTGCAAATCAGAATAAAAAAATTGAAAAAATTTTAATTCTTGATACTGAAACAACAGGTTTAGATGAAAATAAAGATGAAGTGATAGAAATAGGTTGTATTTTGTTTGATGTATCTTTTAAATGTGTACTTTCACAGGTCTCATTTTTATTCCCGGTTAATAATAATGAAGCAGAATATGTTAATGGCATATCTGCAGAATTAACTAATATCTCTCAACCATGGGAAGATGGATTGAATTTCTTTTTAAAACTTGTAGATTGTTCGGATTTCATTGTCGCGCATAATGTAGAGTTTGATAAGAAATGGTTTGGGAAAGGAAGATTACCTAAACTTAATAAAAAATGGATATGCAGTTTAGAAGATATTAATTGGTCTTTTCAAAAATCACTAAAAAATAGACCCTCAGTAACTGATCTAGCTTTATCTTTTTCTATACCAGTTTGGAATTTACATAGAGCTTTATCTGATTGCTTTTACATATCTGAGGTCTTCAAAAAATGTGATAATTTAGAAGAACTTTTACTTAAAGCTACTGAACCGAGGTTTTTATACAAGGCACTGATTAGTTACGAAGATAGGTCTTTAGCTAAAAATGCTGGGTTCAGATGGAATAGTCCTGTGCAGGGAGCTTGGTCAAGAAAATTAACTACTGATGAGGCAAAAAATCTGGATTTTAGAGTAGAGATTTTGAATTAATATTATATAAATTTTTGACTAAGAAAATATTTAGTGCATCTTACAAGGCATCCATTTATTACCAATTTTATGTGCTCCAACACATCCGTATTTTGAGGCAGCTTCTTCAGCCTCTTGTTTAGTATTAAATAGATCTGACATCATAATTTCCTTATTTGTATTTGAAATTTGTTTGGAATGATTATGATGATTGTTATGAGAATTAGGTGAATACTCCCATATTCCCATAGTAGTAATACCTGCAGAGATAATTCCCATCCCAACTACTGACAAATTGACTATTCCCATTGCTACTGCACCAAAAGAAAATACACCCATTGGTACTACCCCAATACTTATTACTCCCATTGGGACTATTCCTATTGAAACTATACCAAGAGGTGCTATTCCAAAAGCAATTTTTTTTGGCTTTGTACCGCAATGCTTATTTTCTTGACTTTTATTAATTCCCAATAGTTTTTCTAAATGTTAAATTAAAATTGTCTCACAGAATAACTAATCAAAGATTAATTTCTAGAGGAATTAAAAATTTTGAATTATTTTTTAGAACTTTGAATAACTTAAAAAATCTAAGAGGAACAGTAGACTTATTGCCTGATCAATTAATAAAGTGGCAAAACGTTGAGAAACTTTTATTGGAACAGCTTTCAAGAGCATCCATCAAAGAAATAAGAACACCAATACTGGAAATGACCGAGTTATTTATAAGAGGAATTGGTGAAGGAACAGACGTTGTCAGTAAGGAAATGTATACATTTCTTGATAGGGGGGAGAGATCCTGTACTCTCAGACCCGAAGGAACGGCCTCAGTCGCACGAGCGTTAATACAAAATGGAATATCGTCTAATCCTCTTCAAAAACTTTGGTACATGGGTCCTATGTTTCGATACGAAAGACCACAAGCAGGCAGACAAAGACAGTTTCATCAGTTAGGAGTTGAGTTTATAGGGCATCATTCAGTTAGAAGTGATGTTGAAATTATTGCTTTAGCTTGGGATATCTTAGGAAAATTAGGAATAAAAGAACTCAATCTAGAAATAAATACTTTAGGTGATACAAATGACAGATCAAATTTTCAAAAATCCTTTTTAAAATGGCTAGAAATAAATAAAGATATTCTAGATTTAGATTCTCAGAACAGGATTACTAAAAACCCTTTGAGGATTTTGGACTCAAAGAATATTCAAACAAAAAAAGCTCTTGAAAATGCACCAAGATTATTTGATTTTTTGTCTGAAAAAAGTCATAACAGATATTCAGACTTAAAAAAACAATTGGAGATTTTAAAAATACCTTACGTGGAAAATTTTAATTTAGTAAGAGGTTTAGATTATTACACCCATACTGCTTTTGAAATCACTAGTGGTGCTTTAGGTTCCCAAGCTACAGTTTGCGGGGGAGGAAGATACGATGATTTAATAAAACAAATGGGAGGGCCAAATACCCCGGCAATTGGATTTGCTATTGGTCTAGAAAGATTAATTCTACTAGCAGGAAAAGATCTTGAATTTCCAAGAAATACTGATATTTATATAATTAATCAAGGCTTAATTGCTGAATCATTAGCTTTGGATTTATCTAGAAAATTAAGAAATTATGATTTGATAGTTGAGTTGGATTTAAGTGGAGCCTCATTTTCTAAACAATTTAAAAAGGCAAATAAACTAAAATCTAAAAGTATTATTTTAATTGGTGATGATGAGGCAGTTAAAGGTGAATTTATTATAAGGCTCTTTGATCAATCAGGTATTGGGAATCAAGAAGAAGTTATATCTTTTGAGAATGATATTGAATTGGAAAAATGGGTAAATAACAATTTATTTTCAAAGTGATGCTCCTTAAGTTTGCGATAATTTTTCTTTTTATATTTATTTTCTTCTATTTAAGGAATTTTCTTATATTAAATAGAAAACAAAAAGTTTTGAAGGCTAAAAAATTAACATCTTTCAATAAAAAGAATCTTAATAACTGGATGAATTTAACAAAAAAAGAAAGGTATAACTTATCTAAACAAGATTCTGTTAACTATATGGATAGAAGAAAACTTTTATTAGACGAAATTAGAACTGAATATAAGAAAATATCCAGAAAAAATTCTGAGCGGAATATTAAGAAAAAATAATTATGGAAAATTTCTGGACTTCGAATAAAACCATAAATGGATTGAGACATTTTGTTTTAGTAAATGAGAATAAAGAAAAAGGAAATATTAGTTTTTTAATGGTTTCTGTCCTTGATTCTGAAATTAACTTAACAACTACATACGAAGAATTAATAAATAGTGGAAATTGGCACAAGGGTTGGATCAATCTTTCAAAGCATCAATCGATTACAGAAGAATACCGTAACTATAAATCCATAAATAAAGAAGAGGGTATTGATGAGATATTCATTAATGCAGATTCTTTATTTAATATTTCTTAAATTGATATAAATCTTTCAAATCTCTTTTCTTTGCAAATACTGGGTTTTTTGTTACTTAATAATTATTTAAAAGTTTTACCCCTTTCAAAAAAATAAAATTAACGTTATCAAGGATTAATAATATTTACTTAATTCAATGTTAGGGGATATGTGGAGCTCATCTAAGTTGACTGCGGAAAAACTAGGAATAACTGAAATTAAACTTTCTTTTTTACGTGAAAATGGAATACTCAAGCCTGGGATTCATTGGAAAAGCTCTCCACTCGGTCAGAAAAAACCTTGGAAACCCAAAGCGCTATACAATATAAAAATGTGCAGACACTTAATTAATAAATTTTATTCTGAAGAAAATTATAATATCGCAGCCTAAAAACAAATATATTTTTTTGATTAACTTGAAAAAAAATTTCAAATTTTTATTCTATTAGGTTCTCATTCTTACACTCAATTAGAGTGTTTTGCAAAGTTGGATATAAGTTAATCATATTTATATATTGTTTTGATTTCCTATAAGATTTTGCAGCCTTTTGGTAATGAACTTCAGATTTCATTTCTAATGAAAATTTTCTAGAAGACTCTTGAGAAGTAGTCATAATATTAGATGTCTTATCTCATATTTAATAATTGTTTGCGAATGAGGCAATAAATAGGATGGTTTAATGAAACAAAACATCGTTTAATGTCAGCAAAAAGAAATTTAATAAAAATAAATTAAACTTAAAACTCTTTTTATTTGATATGTAATCTATTCTCTAGCAATAACTTTACAGTTGAAATCTAACTTCTTTTATTGTTAATCGTTTTGGTAAATTGATTGATTTTTTTTTCTTAGGATTACTAATTTTTACAATTTTGTTGTGAATTCAACTGTTTGATGAAAATTAAAGTATTCTCAAAACGTTTAAGCTAATCATTTCCTAAATGCAAACCTACGGTAATCCAGATACCACTTACGGGTGGTGGGCTGGAAATTCAGGTGTAGCTAATCGCTCAGGAAAATTTATCGCTGCTCATGTAGCTCATGCAGGATTAATTGTTTTCTGGGCTGGTGCTTTCACCCTTTTTGAACTTTCACGATTTGATCCTAGTGTTCCTATGGGTCATCAACCTTTAATTGTTCTTCCACACTTAGCAACTCTAGGAATAGGGTTTGACGCTAATGGCGTTGCGATGGGAGATACTAAACCTGTACTTGCGATAGCAATTGTACACTTAGTTTCTTCTATGGTTTTAGCAGCTGGAGGACTTTTACACTCTCTACTTCTTCCAGGAAATTTAGAAGATTCAGATATTGCTAGAGCAAGAAAATTCAATATTGAATGGGATAATCCTGACAAATTGACATTTATTCTTGGACATCATCTCCTCTTCTTAGGATTTGCGGTTATTGCTTTTGTTGAATGGGCCAGAGTCCATGGGATTTATGATCCAGCTATTGGTGCTGTAAGACAAGTTGAATACGAATTAAACTTAGCAAAAATTTGGAATCATCAAACAGACTTTTTGACTATCGATAGTCTGGAAGAGGTTATGGGTGGTCATGCATTCTTAGCTTTTGTCGAGATAACAGGTGGTGCATGGCATATTGCTACTAAACAAGTAGGAGAATTTACCAAGTTTAAAGGTAAAGGTCTTCTATCAGCCGAAGCTGTTCTATCTTGGTCATTAGCAGGTATAGGCTGGATGGCTATTATTGCAGCCTTCTGGAGTGCATCGAATACAACTGTATATCCTGTTGAATATTTTGGTGAACCACTAGAGTTGAAGTTTAGTATTTCTCCATATTGGATTGATACTGTTGATCTTCCTGATGGTGAGTTTACATCAAGGGCATGGTTAGCAAACGTTCACTACTACTTTGGTTTCTTCTTTATTCAAGGTCACCTTTGGCATGCTTTGAGAGCATTAGGCTTTGATTTCAAGAGAGTTACTAATGCTATTAGTAATATTGATAGTGCCACAATTACTCTCAAGGATTAAATTCTCAATTTAATTTTTAAATTAAAGGCCCTCTATAGGGCCTTTTTTATTTGAAAAATTTTGTTTATTAATTTAGATTGATAATTATATGTTGTTGAAATCATTGAATATTTTTTCTCTACAAAATAAAGATATTTTTTCAAATTCTCTCTTAATAAGTTTTTTTGGATTTTTAATTATATTTTTTTTGTTGATTTTTGGAAGGAAATTTAAATTAGCTGTTCAACTTGAGAGATTTGGATTACCGATTGCAGTTATATCAGGAATTTTAGGTATATCTATAGGCCCATTTGGTGCGATACACTTTTTACCAAAAGAAACAATCAATGTTTGGAGTAATTTTCCTACTCCTCTTTTATCATTAGTCTTCGCAACTTTAATGATGGGGAGACCTATCCCTAATATAAATGGTCTAGTAAAACCAATTTTTAATCAATTTCTATTAGCTCTTTCGCTAGGTTTCGGACAATTTTTTGTCGGTGGACTTGTTGTTAAATACTTTCTGCCTCCATCTATGGATGCAAATCCTCTAATGGGTTGTTTAATAGAGGTAGGATTTGAGGGTGGTCATGGAGCCGCATCAATAATCGGTGAAAGTTTTAATAAACTAGGTTTCCCAAATGGTTTAGATCTTGGTTTGGCTATGGCAACAATGGGTCTTTTATCCTCTTCAATATTGGGTAGCGTATTTATTTTTCTTGGGAGAACTTTAGGTCTTTCAGATACCGAGGAAATTCTTGAACAAAAAGATACTCTAAATGAAAAAAATAAGACAGGAATTTTTGCAGATTTAAGAATTTTTATAATAAATCTTGGATTCTCTGGTTTGGCAATTTCTTTTGGTGTTTTGCTACTTAAATTTTTAAAGTATATTTCGAGTTCTTTTGGTGATTTTTCGAAGGAAATTATTTTTTCACTACCAGTATTCCCTTTTATTCTTATAGGCTCCCTCCTTATAAGATATATTTTAGAGAAAACCAAAAATACAGAATTTATTTCAAATATTCTGCAAAGGGAGATTGGAATTCTATCAACAGACTTATTGATTTTTACAGCTATGGCTAGTTTAGATATTGCAGTAGTTTTTGATAATTGGATAATTATTTTAGTATTTACTATTTTCGGGTTATTTTGGAATTTAATCTGCATTGCTTATTTTGCATGCTTTATTTTTGATGATTATTGGTTTGAAAAAAGTTTGATAGAGTTTGGGAATTCTACAGGTGTAGTAGCATCTGGGTTACTTCTTTTGAGGCTTGCGGATCCTAAAAATATTTCTAAGACTTTACCAATTTTTACTTCAAAACAGTTATTTGCTCAGTTAATTCTTTCTGGGGGACTTTTCACAGTTCTTGCACCATTAATGATTTCTAAAATTGGGTTAGATTATTGGACAGAAATTTGTGCCCTAATTACGTTCGTAATTCTTTTTATTGCATTGATTTTTAATAAAGCAGAGATGAAAAAGTTTCAATAATAACCCTAGAATGGTTTTAGGTTTAATTTTATTTTAATGTCATTTACTCCCTACGATATTCCACCTCAAGAAAGTAAAGGAAAGTGGTTTAGGAGTCATTTACTTGGAAGAGAAATCGAACTTGGGGAATTGTATAGTCTTGGATCAAATGATTTAGATTTACTTATGGCGGAGACTGCAGAAATCAGAAGCGACCTTGATTTTAAGGAAAAAAATATAGGAAAATTTAGGACGGCAGGATATTTTTTGGAGTTAGCAAGAATAATTGAGAAAAGGAAGTTGTTAGAAAGTTAATTTGATGGAAAATAATTCTTTCTAGAGAATGGTTCCCATAATTCGTATTTATACATTAAAGATTTAAATTCATTATTTTTCTCAAATGAATCTAACCAGTTTTTTATTGAGGGCTCGAAATAATTTGTTCTTTTTTGACTTTCACAAGCGATTTTAAATTGTCTTACAAAAGGCCAAATAGACCAATCAGCGATTGTGGGGCTATCTCCAAAAAAGTATTTGTTTTCTGAAAGAAATTCGTTCCATCTCTTTATAAATTTAATAGCATTTGTGAAATGAAATTCTTCATCACTATTCTTATATCTTGTGGCATATTTAAATCGATCTAAATGATATTTGAATTCGTTATCGTTTTCATTAATTATTTCAAAAATATCTTTCTTTTTGTTCTTAGGAAAATAGATTAATTTGATGTTTTCCTTTTTTGACTCTGAGAGAGCCCACAGGATGATTTCAAGACTTTCTTCAATAACTTCACTATTCTTTTTTATAAGTATTGGAACAGATTTAGTCTTAGATTTATTTAAAAAATCTAGAGGTTTATTTTTTAAATCAATTTCTCTTATCTCTACTTTTATTTCGCAAATTAACAGAGCCCATCTTGCACGAATTGCATATGGACATCTTCGAAATGAATATAAAATATCGTTTTTCATATTGTAAAAACTTTTAATTTCCCAAATTCTTTTAGTATTATCTAAGTAGGAACAGTATTAATTTTACAACGCAAATGTCGGGATATGTTTACCTTATTAGAGTAGGGGACCTTTATAGGATTGGGAAAACGGATAATCTTGAAAAGAAAATTAAGAAATTAAAACCAGATGAATTATTAACATCAATTATGACTAAGGAGCCAGAAACTCTTGAAGCAAGATTACTAAGAAAATATAAATCGCAAAGAATTCCTGAAACTGGTTATTTAAAGCTTTCTAAAAGACAAATTAGAGAATGTAAAAAGCAATTTGAATTAAAGGGTAGCTTACCTCACACTTTAGATGCTGAAGTTTCCATAACTCTATTAGCATCTTTTTTATTGTTTTCATTAAGTTCCTTTATTTTTAATTATTTAAATTTTGGATTTGTAAAATCTATATCTTATTCTTTCGGAATGGCATCTCTACCAATGGTTATATTATTTATTACAGGTAGTTTTGGCGGATACTTTTCTGAAGATTTGTCTCTTTTTTCATTGTTAACTAATCGAATAAAAGGTTTATTTATTGCAATTGCAATGCTTTCAATGGCTTACTTAATTTTCAATTTAGGTTAAATTTCATAATTACAATTTAAGGCAATTTCAAATGGAACTGATTGGGTAGGTAACTTCAGAATAGTAGAGCATATTTCAGCAATATCTTCAGGTTGTGTCATGCTTGATTTGTCTAAGGAAGAGATATTTTGGGCCATTTTTGTATTAACCCAGCTTGGGCAAATTGCTGAAACCCTTATATTTTTATCCCAACCTTTATTTTTCATCGTTTGGCATAATCCCATCAGAGCAAACTTTGAAGAAGAATAAGCGGCTAAATCGCCTTTAGATCTTTTCCCACTCATAGAAACTAAAACAATAATTCTTCCTCTGCCAGAGGTACATAAATGATCCCAAGAAAGCCTACATAAATTCCAAATTGCCAAAAAATTGATATTTAATGTATTTAAAATATCTTCTTCATCACCATCTTTGAATAAGAAAGGAACTTTCGATAATACTCCAGAACAATTTATTACTGAATCAAATCCTCCAAATTCATCTTCGGTATTCTTTATCCAATTTTCGGCTGTAATTTTTTTTAATGCATCATAGTGGTTGATTATAATTTTCCCTTCTGGCCATTTCTTTGGATCAATAGCGCTTCCTTTTAATGATTCTAAATCTCTTATACCAACACTAATTCTATTGCCTTCTTTTAATTCTTTATGTGCAATATTTAGGCCAATACCTCTACTGGCTCCACTTATTAGTATGGTTCTCATTTTTGAACTATATGTTTGGAAATATTATCCTAAGTAACATTTTAAATTCTCTACCGTGCATAATCATAAGACCTTTCTTTACACTCCATGGAGCTTTTATAAACATTACGCACATCGCATATACAATCTCCTTTAAAGAAAGAGTATCAGTTAGAAAACCATACCATTGATTTTTAGATAGTTGAAAAAAACTACCAAAAAATTCTCTCAATAGTTTCTCGTCAAACCTCATGAGTTTTTCTAATCCAAATTGGTAAAGTGATTTCTTCCTAATTAATTCTTTTGACCATAAAGTTTCCCAACCTTTTCTAGCAATATGATAGGTACTTAGATTTTTGTTTTTAATTGCTTCTGAGACTGTCTTGGCGACAAGTGGAGCTCTTCTTAAAACATTACCAATTAAATATCCAGATGCAGGATGTACCATTGAAGCAGCACCACCATATCCAAGTATCTGTTGTTTGAAATCTGGGATTGGCATATTCATAGGAAGAAATAAGCCAAGCTCTTCGTGCTGCATGCTTGTGATTGATATATTTCGATAAGAAAGCCTCTTCTCTAGTCTCTCTTTTAAATTTTCCATTGTTAGAGGATTTACTAAACCAAGAGATGTCTCTTCAAGAAAATATTTACCATCCCCCATATCCATGGCATAAAGAAAAGTGGGTGGTTCTTTTTTTTGCTCATCGTTAAGATGGTCATTTCTATAGTCCATTAATACAAACTGCCCTTTCTTAAGTGGAGGTTTACTAAAATTACCTACTATTCCATAACAAGTTTGGACTGCTAAGGGACCACATGATCTTAATTTAAGAAAAACAGGATCATATCCTGTTGCATCTACTACTAATCTTGCAGAGTAAGTCTTACCATCTTTTGTAGTTACTGTACTTTTGTATTTTTCAAAATGTATTTTGTTTGCAAAGCCTTGATGCCATTTAATAAAAGACTTATTGCATTCATTAAACCAATAATTGTGGAGTTTTTTCTTATCAAATAGTCCATAATCTAGTGAATGTTCCGTGGCTTTATTCTCGTCGTCCTGTTCTTCTAAAGCGCCATGCCCAAAAAAACTTACAGTATTCTTCCATCTATATTCAAGTAAATCCTGAAGTCCGAGATGATCAACTTCTTTCCCCCAAATGCCATATGTGTTTGGCCAAGGTTCATCTGGTCCATTTGGAGAAAGCACTTCAACATCTAATTTTTCCTTCCCTAAAGCTGAGGCAATTGCCATGCCTGCAGGCCCTGCACCCAAAACAAGAACATCTGGCATATTTTCTTTTGACATTAAATATAAATCTCATGATTAAAGAAATTTATGGAACAATTTATTACTTCTGCGCCTAAGCTTATATATTTCATCCAATATTAGTAATTAAGAGTAGGTTAATAATAATCAAATTACTCAAATACTAGTGACTAAGTTTTCAGTGTTTTAACAATAATTTATAAGATTACAAAATAAAAAAAACTTTATTTATTTTTTTATCATTAAAAAAAATAGAAATTTAAATGATTAAAAATAAAAATATTTTAATTACTGGAGGTAATTCAGGAATAGGTTTTTTTGCCATTATTAATTTACTGAAGACGAAAAATATTTTATATGTTGTAATAAAAAACGAATTTAGAAAGAATGAATTTCTCAAAAAAATTGAGAGATATTTTGATAAAAATTACCTTAGTAAATTTTTAAATATCATTGAAAATTGTGATCTTTCAGATCTAGAGAATATTAAAAAAATTAAAAATTACTTTATTATTAAAAAAATTTTTTTAGATGTTGTTGTTTTAAATGCAGGATTGCAATATACAGGCTCTTTTTATCCTAAAGTATCAAAACAAGGCATAGAACTAACTTTTGCGGTAAATCATCTTGCAAATTTTTACTTGGTAAATGTGCTGAAAGATTTTATTAGAGATAAAGAAGAATCTAGAATCATTATTACATCTTCAGATGTTCACGACCCCAAAAGTTCAGGTGGCAATATAGGAAAGAAAGCGGGACTTAATAACCTAGTTGATTTTAGAAAAAAAGTAATTGGGCAGTTTTTAAATTTTAATGCTGATGAAGCTTATAAAAATAGTAAGTTATGTAATATTTTGTTTGCTAAAGAACTTGAAAAAAAATTAAAAATGTCCTCTAGTAAAATTTCTGTAATAACTTGGGCTCCTGGTCTTGTAATACCAAATGATGATTCGGGTTTTTTTAGATACAGTAAACGTTTTAATCTCTTTGGATATTTAATTTTTTCTAAAGCTGCAAAAAATATTTTAGGAATTTCCGAAAGTATAGAAAATGCTGGAAAGATTCTTTCTGAGATTGTCCTTGATTCAAATTTAAATAATGTTGGTTTCATATATTTAAGTAATAAACTTATAGCTAGAAAAAAACATAAATTAGTTGAAAGTAACGTTAGTGATGAAGCAAATAGTGATGAGTTGGCTTCAAAACTTTGGATTCTTAGTGAAGAAATTTGTCGATCATTTGGCTTTGTTACTTTCAATATTTAATGTTTGTGTTGGGAATGCAAACTCTATATTATTAACGGCAAATTCCTCAATAATTCTTAAATTAATAGATTGTTGAGCTTCCATTGCAGCGAGATAATCATTAGTAGGTATGTAATATACAAGTTCAAAATTTAGACTGAAGTCTCCAAAGTCAGTAAAGTGGCATCTATCAAAAGATGCATCATTAGTTTCTTCAATAATCTTTTCTATTATTTTTGGGATCATTTTCATAAGTGAGGGAGAAGTTTCATAAACTACTCCTAATTTGTGGACCAACCTCCTTTGGGTCATTTGGGCATAATTTGAAATGATTCTCTTAGTTAATGCGCTGTTACTTATTACTATTACTTCTCCATTTATACTTCTAATTCTTGAAGATCTAACCCCTACTCTTTCAACCATTCCAAGAATGTCACCAGACTTTATAAACTCTCCTTTTTGAAAGGGTTTATCAAGCAATATTGTAATGTATTCAAAGAATTCCTGAACAGGATCCTTTAAAGCTAATCCTGCTCCAATACCACCTGCACTTAGTAAAGCCCAAATAGCAGTCATTTGCACACCTAAATTTTGTAAGAAAAAAATTGATCCTATAGTCCAAGTTGAGGCTCTGATTAAAGGAGTGAGAGAAGAGATCATTGAACTGATTGAGGCATCATTTAGATTAGATGTTGAGTCTATTAGAGATTTAATGATTACTTTGTTAAGTGCCTTTATAATTATTATTAAAATAATTAATTTATTAATATTTAATAAGACTGAGATAAAAGTTATTTCATTCTCGAAAAAATAATCAATTGAGAAATAAGCTGAAAGAAGGAAGCCAAGTGGTTTTATTATTCCAGAGATTACTTCAAATATAAAATCATCTAAATTTGTTTTTGTTCTTTTAGAAATCCTTTTAAAAAAAATTTTTGAAATTCTAGAAATTATGATCGACAATAAAATTCCAATAAAAAAAATGGATATTGCCAGAAGGAAGTTTTCAGTAACAAATTTCATATTCAAATAAACCTTAAAAATTTATCTCTAATAAAATTTTAAATTATCTCTAAACAACAAACCAGTCTTTATTTTTCTTTAACTCATTATTATATTTCTAATTTCTTTAAATTCTTTTCTATCCGCAGTTTTGCATAATTCAAAAATTATTGATTCAGTTGTTGTTAAGATTGCCCCACTCTGAGTCATTCTTTGTAATGCTATTTCATGATCTACCCTATTTCGACTTCCCATGGCATCTGATATAAGAATAACCTCAAATCCTTTTTGTAAACAATCTAAGACTGTTTGTTGAATACAAATATGCGTTTCGATGCCACAAACTATCAAATTTGTAATTTTCTTATTTTTAAGTTCTTGTAAAAATTCTTTTATGTTAGCTAAATTAAATTCCATTTTCTCAATTTTTTTAAATCCATTTTTGGGCAATAATTCAGCTAACGTTGCACCCAATTTGAGTGGGTTCTGTTCAGATAAAAAAATGTTTTCTTCTAAAATTTGGTAGGCATCTACAAGCTTTTTGATGTTTTTGGTTATTAAATCCTTTTTAAATATTGCTCTTATAATTTTTTCCTGAACATCTATGATTAGTAAAGCACTCACTTTTGGCGATATTTTTTGAGAAGATTTTTCATGCCCCTTCATTATTTGTATTTAAAGATATATTCAACATAGTATTTTGAACAACTTTAGTAAACATTTTAAATCAAAAAGTTGTTTAACTCTCATCTAGAGTTATTATTGAGAATAGCCCTGTGTAAATTTTTGTCATTATCCTCTCAATACAATGTCATCACATCTCCTCTTGGAGACGGTTTACATAAAGATGGGAAAAGGTTAACTCCTCAAAGGCTTAAGGTTCTTAATTTATTTGAAAATATTGGTTCTGGAAAGCATCTTAGTGCTGAAGAAGTACATGAAAAGTTAGTTAAATCAAGCTCAAAAGTTTCACTTGCAACAATTTATAGAACTTTAAGACTTTTAGTGCAAATGGGTTTGCTTCATGAATTAGAACTCAGTGAGGGCGGACACAGATATGAGTTGCTTAGTAATGAAACTCCTGATCATCATCATTTAATTTGTATTAGGTGTGGAAGAACAGAAGAATTCGAAAATGAAGAAGTTTTAGAAGCAGGAAAAGTTGCAGCAAAAATTAATGGGTTTAAACTAATTGAATCCTCTTTAAACGTAAGAGCTATATGTCCTAATTGCATTTAGCAGATTTTAACTTAAAGTCCCTCCGCAACTTGATCCTGCACCTGCAGTACAGGCAAAACAATGTTCTTTTACAGCTACCTTGTAGTCAAAAGTAAATGACTCATCCAATAGATCAAAAAGTGTCTTTGGTCCCTTATTCTCTCGGAAATTTATCTGTTGATTAAAGTCACAATCATAAATTTCTCCAAGCCAATTTACACTAATAGTTTTTTTACACATAAGATTTTCTAAATTATTTTCATTAAAATTTTCTTTAAGTAATTTGTAATAAATATTTAGCTTACCTTCTCTTTTTAGAGATTCTTCATATCTATTTATTGGCATATTAGTTATTGTGTATAAGTTATTAAAAACAATATTATATTTTTCGAATAGTATTTTTTTATAAACTTTTTCCAATATTTTCTGAGAAGGTGGAAGAGTTGGGCTTACAGGATTGTAAACAAGATTTAATTGCAATCCATTTTCTTTCTTTCCATAGCCTAGATCATTAAGAATTTTTATAGCATTAATACTTTTTTCAAAAACCCCAAGACCTCTTTGAAGCTCAACATTATCTTTTTCATAACATGGTAGCGAAGCAGTAACTATTACTCTATTCTTTGCAAGAAATTGAGGAAGATCTTCATAACCTTCTTCAAAGAAAATTGTTAAATTGCATCTATCAATAATATCAACTTGTTTTGTGCTCAAACTAGCTATTAGGTTTTTAAATTCTGGGTGAAGTTCTGGCGCGCCACCTGTTATATCTAAAGTCTTGATTTTGTACTTATCAATTATTTTTGGAATGAGAGATATTATCTCATTGGACATCTTTTCAGTCCTTATAGGACTTGAATTAACATGACAATGCTTACAAGCCTGATTGCATTTATAACCTATATTGATTTGCAATGTTTCTATAGGTTCTTTATATATTGAGGGGAATTTTTCTTTCATGAATCTATTATTTATAAATTGTCATTTTAAAATTCAAAAGTCAACTATTTTTTTTAAAGTTTGATCTCTTATTAGCAAGTTCAATAAACCAACTTATATATTCTTTGGGACCATTTTGAAAAACCAAGTCAAACTTTAAGTTGTCATAAAGATCACTGATCCCTGCTAAACCAGTTTTTTTAGTTGAAGGTCTTTCAACTTCACCAGAACTACTATCTACAAAAATTATTTTATTATTAATACCAAATTCATTCCCTAATATTTGTATAAATTCTAAAAAAGATCTGTCACTTCCTCCTCTCAAATAACTCTTTTCACCATTATTTTTTTTTGATGTTATTGTGTCGCCAACTCCTACAATCAAAGGCATGTCTTCTGTTTGAATAGCACTTTTGCATAAATCAATTTTCCCCGTAATAGAATTTGGAGAGTTTCTAAAATTAAAATTACTTCCAAAAGGAGCTTTACCAGTTTTATCCTCAATAAATTTATTTAAAAGAAATAAAACTCCAGAATCTTTAACTGCTCCTTTAATAAGTAATTGTATGTCTGTTGATCCAATATCATCTTTAGAAGAAAGTTTAATTCTTTCTTTACCATTTTGATTTCCTAAATTTGGTGAAATATGCAGGAAAAATGAGTTTTTAAGGCCTTCGGATTCAGCTTTAAAAATGATTTCATTCATCATTTTTTCAAAACTAATTTGAATAAGCTTTCTTTTATCAGAATCATTGTTAACTAAATCAAATAGACTATTGAAATTAATCGTTGGCGAGAAGCGTGTTTCGCATATTGATTTTACTGCGTGAAAATTGATATCTTCTTGGCTTAGTTCAGGAAAAATATTCTTAACTATAAAATTAAACTTTGGTCTTATTAGGCAAGGTACTTTAGATAAAAAATTTAGTTCTTTTTCGGAGATTCCTTCAAAACTTATTTTACCATTGTTTTCTTGATATTCTACTCCACAGGCTGCTAAACCTCTTAAATATAGTTCTTTGTTTTTTGGCTCAGTAGTGCTTCTTAAACTTCTTTCTATTATTCTGTTAACCCCTCTTGGACCTTCATGCTCCCCGCAAGTTAACACAAAGAATTCCTCTGCAAATTCTTTTACTGCATAGATATATTTTGATTCTAATTCTCTAGTCATTGGATCTTTAACTAAAGGAATACAAACTCCGTCAATGTCTTGAATAATTAAGATATTTTTAGAAGAAATTAATTGTTTTTGTGCCTTTAAATTACTTGCCATATATTTATATTCCATATTTAAAATTATTTCTCTTTTAATTTAATTACCATCTCTCAGTGAAATTATAAATTAAAAAATCAATTTTTAAAATAAATAATTTGCTATGGTCAAGAATTGCTTTAATGTAGAAAAATGTTGGTATGGGTCAGAAATTAAAAAAATTATCAAGAATTTCCAAACAATGAAAAATAATTTTATAGAAAATATCAATGATGAAAAATATTTTTTATCATTGATTGAAGATTTAGAGAACAGCAAAGTTGGATTCTACAGTGTTGGTTTATATCCTGCATCATTAGCATATAACTGCGCTATGCATGGAAAATCAAATAATATTCTCTTAGCTCCTAGGGAAGATAGAGATTTGTTAGGCGCTTTCTCAAAAGATGTTCTTTCAGATATGGATAATGAGACTATTGAAAAGATTAAGACAATGGGACATTATTCTTCAGAGGGAATAAGAAAGTCTTTTGATCTAAAAGATCTTCTCTTGGAATGTGAAATTGTTATTCTTGCTTCAAACAGTAACCACATACAAGACGATGTTAAACATGCTTTAAAGCTTAGAAAAACTTTAAAAAGAGAAAATGTGGTACTTGGCTGTCTCGTTGGTTCTTTTTGCATTGATAATAAAAACAAAAACCCCTTTATTCTCTGTAATAAATATCCAAATTTAGCTTTCTTTACAGGATTTCATCGTCACGGAGCTTTACGAAATCCTAATGATAGTTTTACTGCCAATTTCTGCCATCCTGATGCCCTAACTGCTTTAATAGGAGCTCGCATTTTGAATCAATTGTCACCGAAAATCCAAGTTTCTCCTGGAGTTCATAATATTGAATGTCAATACATAAAATCAATAAAAAATATATCATCCATATTTGCAGGTTTTGTAAATAACTTTCATTCCGATAAGCCAGGAATGCTACCTACCATTAATACGATTTTGTTAACACAATGTTTGGATCAGGCCGCATCAGTATCATTACAAGTTAGAAAAGAAAATAAATTAGAAAATAAATATCTTTCATTAAAGGAACTTGGTTATGGTGAAGAAATAATTAGTGCAAAGGAAAAAATTAATGATAAATTTTTCGAAAAAGGAGATTATACTTTTTCTCAATTAAATGCTGTCAAGGCTGATGTCTTAGGTAGTATGACTCTGCCAACTGAAGGAAAACCAACAAGGAATTTCCAGGCAGGACAAGTTTTATCAGATATGCTTTCGCAACTTAATAGATGTCCAAAAGATGTCTCAGAATTTGTAAATTGGTGTAATAAATACTCTCTCAGTCAAGGAGGTTTAGAAGGTCTAAAATCTTTAAAATTTTGGCCAGAAATTTATAAAGAATTCAAAATCAAAAATAATAATTGTTCAATGATTAATCTGATTTATTTATGCTTTAATGCTAATTCAGAAGAAAAAAAAGAAATTTATAAAGTTTTAATTAGTTCAGAAGAAATCACTAATTTTTGCCAAGAATCTGTGAAATCTGAATTATCTTTAGAACTAAATGAAAAATTAAAAGGAGATTATCTTTTTAATGATATTGAAATCTTTTACAAGAAATTTTTTATCGACAAAGAGGAAAATGATCTTAAAAATAATTCCAGTAATCAAATTTCTAAAAAAAATCCAAGTTATATAAATGTATTGAAAATTATTAATAATTATTTTAATAATTGATTATTTTTTTTTTACAAAAAACTAAGTTTTTTATTTATTTACTAATCTTGATTACAGGGTTAGAATTATTATGGTTTTAAAATGTTTTTTTGAAAAAGGAATTATCACATCGTTCTCATGAACTGAAAGCTCTTGGTTGGAATCAAGATGATTTGACAAGATACGAAGATTTATGGGAATACAGTCAAAGATGGGGATTAATAAATTTAGAAAGAGAAGACAGACAGTTTTTAAAGAAAGCAGAAAAGTTACTCCCAAAGATTGAAAATAAAAAGATATCCGTTAAAAAAACTATTGAAGAAAAATCATATTATTTATGGTTAAATTTTTACCTAGATGAAATTAATATTTTTAGTAATTCTAATCTCCCCAAAAATAAACATGGTGTTTGGACACTTTTAATTGAAGAGGAAATAAAACTTCTTAAGGAATTACAACCAGTTATGGGTCTTCCAGATACCTTAAAAGCCAAGAATTTATTCGAAAATAGAAAAAAGCTCATAAATAAAGCATTTAGCGAATTTGATGCTAAAAACAATGATAAGGTTTTCAACTTTATTGAGGTTTTAAACAACTCTGAAAAAGATGTTGGTAAGAATTGGAAATCAATTACTGAAAAAGATCCTGAGGCTAATAAAACTTTTCCAATAATTGAAGCTGCAAATATTGAGAAACTAAGATCTATAATAAAAGAGGATTTGAGTTTATACATGAAAGATAATTACCCCTCATTAAAAAAGGATTTATAAATATTTATCTTTTTTTTGTTTTTTTTGGACTTTTCTAAGTTAAATAGATAATAGGATTATTAAAAAAATTTTGAGCAACCAAAAGTTCGAGACCCTTCAGTTACATGCAGGCCAAGTTCCTGATCCAACTACAAATTCTAGAGCAGTACCCATTTATCAAACTAGTTCCTATGTCTTTGATAATGCAGAGCATGGAGCGAACCTTTTTGGATTAAAAGAATTTGGAAATATTTATACTCGACTTATGAACCCCACCACAGATGTCTTCGAAAAAAGAATGGCAGCTTTGGAGGGAGGAATGGCAGCACTTGCAACATCCTCAGGACAAGCTGCTCAATTCTTGGCAATCGTGAACTGCATGACAGCAGGGGATAATTTTGTCTCTACATCTTTTCTATATGGTGGGACCTACAATCAATTTAAAGTTCAATTTCCAAGATTAGGAATAGAAGTTAAATTTGCTGATGGTGATAGTATCGATAGTTTTAGAAATAAAATTGATGATAAAACCAAAGCAATATATGTCGAATCAATGGGAAATCCTCGGTTCAACATTCCAGATTTTGATGGACTTTCTGCTTTGGCGAAGGAAAATGGAATTCCTTTAATAGTTGATAATACCCTTGGTGCTGGTGGTGCTTTAATAAGACCAATTGATTTTGGAGCCGATATTGTTGTAGAGAGTGCAACGAAATGGATCGGTGGACATGGAACAAGTATCGGAGGGGTTATTGTTGATGCCGGAACCTTTGATTGGGGAAATGGTAAATTCCCACTAATGAGTGAGCCAAGCGCTGCTTATCATGGACTCGTTCATTGGGACGCTTTTGGTTTCGGTAGTGATATCTGCAAATCTTTGGGAGTACCTGATAATAGAAATATAGCTTTTGCGTTAAGAGCAAGACTTGAATGCCTGAGAGACTGGGGATCAGCTCAAAGTCCTTTTAATTCGTTTTTGTTATTGCAGGGTCTGGAAACTTTAAGTTTAAGAATAGAAAGACAAACTTTTAATGCTCTTGAATTAGCAAAATGGTTGGATTCTAATTCTAATGTAAGTAGTGTTAATTACCCAGGCCTAGAATCTGATCCATATTACTCAAGTGCCAAAAAATATACTACTGGAAGAGGAATGGGTTGCATGCTTATGTTCTCTCTTAATGGGGGTTATGAAAATGCAGTAAAATTTATTGATTCCTTAAAATTAGCGAGCCACCTTGCTAATGTGGGGGATTCAAAAACGTTAGTAATTCATCCGGCTTCAACAACTCATCAGCAATTATCTGAAGAAGAACAATTATCTGCAGGTGTTACTCCTACGATGGTAAGAGTTTCTGTAGGAATTGAGCATATTGATGATATAAAAGCAGATTTCGAACAAGCACTTTCACAAATCACATAGGAAAGGAGATTTATTGGCTTTAATAATTCCTAGTAACTATCACAAAATTAGTGATGTTGAGAAAAATCATATATCTTGGATCGAACCAGAATTGGCAAAAAGACAGGATATACGTCCTCTTAGGATTGGTATTTTAAATATCATGCCTCTTGGTAAGCAGTATGAATTTAACTTGCTACATCCACTTGGTTTATCTCCTCTTCAAATTGAACCAGTTTGGATAAAGCTTGAAACTCACTCTTATAAAACATGGGATCTTAATCATCTAAATAATCTATATATAACTTGGGAAGAAGCAAATAATCCAGAACCGTTAGATGGAATCATTATTACTGGAGCACCTATTGAGCACATAGCCTTTGAGGAGGTTAAGTATTGGGAGGAATTTGTGAAAATTGTAAATGAAGCCAGAAATTCTTGTGCGAGTACTCTTGGATTATGTTGGGCAGGCTTTGCGCTGGCTTATTTGGCAGGGGTTGATAAGCAAGTTTTTGATAGGAAATTATTTGGGGTATTCCCTTTAAAAAGTCTTGTTCCTGGACATCCTTTGATGGGCACCCAAGATGATGAATTTATATGTCCTCAAAGTAGATTTGCGGGATTACCAGATTTGGAAATGGAGAAGGCCCAAAAAGAAGGGAAATTGAATTTGTTGGCTTATGGAGAAAACGTAGGATATACAATATTTGAATCTAATGATCAAAAACAACTTATGCATTTAGGTCATCCTGAATACACGGTGCATAGAATTATTAGTGAAATTGAAAGAGATAAAGAAAAGGGAGATGTTCCTCCTCCTGAAAATTTTGATCTAAATAGTTCAAAAACCGCTTGGAGATCTCATAGGAATTTACTTTTTCAGCAATGGCTTTGGTTTTGTTATCAACAAGTTAGTCTTAATTAACTTTTTTAATGAGTGCTTTCTATACCACCTAGTCTTTCAAATAAATTAAGACTTTCCTTATTTAATCCTACAATTTCAACTTTAGAACCACCATTCTGGAATTTTCTTATAATTTGCTCAAGAGCAACAACGCCACTTTGATCCCAAATATGAGCTAAAGACATATCAATTACAATATTTTCAGGATGTTCATGAATATCAAATCCTTGTAAAAAATAAATTTTACTTACAAAAAATAATTGTCCTTTTACTTTGTAGGTAGTCAAATTATTTTCTTTAGTTCTTGAGACAGTTATAACTTTTGCAACTTTTCTGCTGAAAAGAATTGCAGCTAATGCCACTCCTGCAATAACTCCAAGTGCAAGATTATGAGGTTTTGTAAGCATTGTAACTGCAAAAGTCATTAGCATTACTGCAGTATCGCTTTTAGGTATCTTTCTAATATTTTTTAATCCATTTATATCTGCTGTACTTATTGCGATCGTTATCATGATTGCTACTAAAGCAGCCATTGGTATTGCTCCAATCCAAGACTTCAAGAGGATAATCATAATTAGTAAAGATATACCTGAGGAGAGGGTTGATAATCTAGATTTACCACCATTTTCAGTATTCATAACAGATTGTCCAACTAAGGCACATCCTGCCATTCCACCAAATAAGGATGCCACAATATTTGCGATTCCCTGTCCTCTTGCCTCTTTATTTTTATTAGAACTTGAATCAGTTACATCGTCTAAAATGTCTTGAGTTAAAAAGGTTTCCATTAAACCCACGAGAGATATTGCAAGTGAAGTCGGTAAAATTATCCCTAATGTTTCAAGACTAAAAGGTACTTTCCCATTTTCTATTGATCCAAAAGGAAGAGAAATACTTGGTAATCCATCAGGTAATGTACCCAAATCGCTAACAGTTGGGACATCTAGATTTAAGAATATGCTTATAAGAGTAATTACTACTATTGCGATAAGTTGAGATGGGACTACTTTTGTTATTTTTGGAAGCCCATAGATAATTAATAATCCTAGGATTACAAGAATGCAAACTACTGGAATTTGAGAATTAACTGGATATTGACTTGTAGTTTGTTCAACTAATCCTTTTGCTTCTTTAATACCTATTCCTAACTGAGGTAGTTGTGCTTGAAATATTAAAAGTGCCAGTGCATTTACAAATCCACTTAATACTCCTGTTGGCACGAATCGCATTTGGTAGGCAAGTCTTAAATATCCCCAAAGAATTTGGAATATTCCAGTCAATATTCCAGCTGCGATAAGATATGGGACTCCTAATCCAGGAGCTTGTGATTCTCCAAAAGCAACAAGTCCAGTCATTAAGAGAGCTGTTGAACCTGTGGCTGAAGTGATCATCCCCCTTCTTCCTCCGACAATCGCAATTGTTATAGATAAGCAAAATGCACCAAAAAGACCCACTTGTGGATCTACACCAGCTATACCTGAAAAAGCAATTGCTTCTGGGATCATTGCAAAAGCAACAACTAAGCCAGAGAGAATATTTGACTTTGGATCATCTAACCAATTTTTAGATAAATATCTTGAGAAATTTGACATTTTAAGTTTATTTATAATTAAGAAGTTACCTCATAAAGGAGGCAAAATACCTTGTGGGTCAAAAATATTCTTTAAAATTTTTAATTCATTCATTCTATTTCCAAAGGCTAATTTAATTTCTTCTTCATGTGAATTCAAATGATTATGCAATTGGGCTAAGTGAATATTTGGATAAAACCTTTTTAGCTTGCTCCACGATTTATAAATCCATTCCAGAGCGACTTGTTTTTCTTGAAGATCATTTTTTTTCCATGATGCATATATCCATGGTTTCCAAGTACTTTTTCTATGAACAAAAAAGCTTGAGCCATGATTTAACTTTTTAGTTTTGCAACCTAATTGTTGAGAAGCAATATAACAGGAATTATTAGGTTTATTATCCATTATTTCACTCAAACATTTTGTGAAAATTGGGATATCATTTTTTAAATCTTCTCCAAGAAGACTAATTACCTCAGAATGGTTATTTGCATTCAGCTCATATAAATTTAATTCCTTTGGAAAAAAATTAATTTTGTTAAAGTTCTCATAAAATTGTTTTTCAAGAGCGGGAAATTTGTCTAGAAGCATTAAGTATTCTTCTGTTCTTTTATTCTCAAAATTATTTTTGAGTTCAGCACAAATATATATATAAATTTTTTGGGCATAAATGTATTGAAGACTAATATTTTCTGGAAATTCTTCTGATAGTTTTATTATTTCTGACAGTTCATTTAGATTTACAAATCCTTCAATAACCTTTATTGGATTAGATTGGATAGTCTTAAGTTCTATTTCGGTAATAATTGAGAAGAAGGGTGCTGCGCCTTTAATTGCTTCCCAAATTAATTGTTCTTCTGGATTTATTTGATTTTTTTTTAAAGAGATAAAGGTGCCATTTCCCAAGAAACCTTTTATTGATTCAATATTATCAATGGCTAATCCGTAGGATCTACTGAGAGGGCTTACTCCACCAGTAAGGATATAGCCTGTTCCAGGAAGTTTAGAAAGTCCGATTGGAAAACTTCGATTATGTTTTTGTAAATGGTGTAATAGATCCCCCATTATTACTCCACCTCCAATTTTTACTAAATTGTTTTTTCTATCAAAGTGAATTTTGCTGTGATTTTTTCTTAGATCAAGAGTTGTAAAACCATTTTTTGCACAGCTAGAGGTTGTACCTCCACTACATACGCAAAGGTGCTCTAATTTTTCATTAGAGTAGTTATCCTTATTAAATAAGGAGTAATCAATGTCATAAATTAATTTCTTTAATTTTGCATCCTTTGAGTTGATATTTGGAACTTCAAGCAAATTATTATTTTTCACTACATGACATTCTTCTTTACTATCATGGTATAAGTAATATTTTGCTTTTGGAAAATTTAGATTCGAAGTTAAATAATCAAGTCGCGATACTTATCTGTGGACACGGGAGTAGAAATAAACTAGCCATTACTGAATTTCAAGAATTAACTAAGTTAATCCAAAAAAGATATCCAAACTTTTTAGTTGAATATGGTTTTTTGGAATTCGCTAAACCTTCAATTGTTGATGCTCTAGACAAGTTAAGAGATTTTTCTATAAAAAAAGTAATTGCAATACCCGCAATGCTTTTCGCTGCTGGCCATGTAAAAAATGATATACCTAGCTTGCTTATGAATTATTCAAGTAAAACAGGTATTGAAATAATTTATGGAAGAGAATTAGGTATTAATAATTTAATGATTAGTGCAGCTTGTGAAAGAGTTAAAGATGTATTTAAACAAAATAATAATCTCAAACCTGAAGAATCATTATTAGTTGTTGTTGGTAGAGGTTCTTCTGACCCAGATGCGAATTCCAATGTTTCAAAAATTACGAGAATGATCGTAGAGGGCATTGGTTTAGGGTGGGGGGAAACAGTTTTTTCTGGAGTAACTTTCCCTCTTGTTGAACCTGGCTTGAAAAATGTTGTGAGACTTGGTTATAAAAATATAATTATTTTCCCTTATTTCCTTTTCTCAGGTGTCCTTGTCACAAGAATAAAAAGGCAAAGTGATTTAGTTGCGATTAATAATCCAAATATTTCATTTATACATGCAAAATATCTTTCGTCACAGTCTTATGTGGTCGACACTTTTGTAGAAAGGATTGAAGAGATTCTTAATAACGATGGTAATAATTTTATGAATTGCTCAACTTGTAAATATAGATCAAATTTATTTGGCTTTGAAAAAGAAGTTGGAATGGTACAAGAAAGTCATCATGACCACGTAGAGGGCTTGGGTATCAGCTGTGATTTATGTGATCCTGAATGTAATGGTGCTTGTGAAATACAAAATCAAATTCCAACTCATAACCAAGAAAAATCAAACTCAGGAGGAGGTGATTATTTAGGACATGAACATGTAGAGGCTCATCAACATGAACATAATCACCATCACCATATTATTTATCCAAACTCAAAACACCCATTAGGACCTGTCACGCTTCGCTTGCTTAATAAAGACTAAATCTTAAGAAAATCCGTTGAAAATTAATGAATCACCTGTCTCTTTCTCGACTTAGTCTTAATAGACTCAGTATATATAAGTATTCCTAATATAAAATCTTGAAAGTATATTGAGCTAGATTTTCCACAATTTACAGGTTGTTTTCCACGTCCAAATCCACATTGGATTAGAAATGCCAGTATTTTTCAAAAAAAACAGGACTTCAACATTATTGTTGACTTTTCTTTAAGATCTATTCAATTTCCTTATTTGAAAAGGAAGTTTTTAAAAAACATACTTATAACATGAGTCTCATTTGATAATTTGAAAAGTTTTCTAGCAGATATTTTTTGATTTTTTTAGAAAAAAATATCATTATGATTGTGCAGAGAAATATAAATTAATGGATCAAATCAGCCAATCTAATCTATCTGATAAGAAACTTGTCGAGTGCTCTTCAAATAAAGTCTCTTTAGAAACAGAGCTCTCAGAAACTCTTTATAACACTATGAAAGATTTCGTATTGAGTAACCCAACTTGGGACCAATATAAGCTTATAAATTCAGCATTAGCTACTTTTCTCGTTCAAAACGGATGTACAGATAATTCTGTCTCAGAAATTTATTTAAATCAATTATTTACACCTTCTAAATCTTTTTAATATTTAAACAGGCTCTTCTACTCAAGGCCATCATTGTAAGTGTGGGGCTTTGCCAAGATGATGTGGGCCAGCATGCTCCATCTAGTACAAGTACATTCTTGCATCTCCATAATCTATTAAATTTATCAACTACGCTATTTTCTTCATTTATCCCCATTGGTGCTCCCCCTACTTCATGAATGTAATATCCAGGAGGAGGAGGACTATCTGAAAATGCGATCAAATTTTTTGTAAATAAACTCCCTAATGGGATATTGATTAGTTCATTAATATTTTTTATTTCTCCATTTGCGGCTGTGATTGATTTTAGTATTGTTTTTTCCATATGTTTAGCCATGTTTAACTCATTTTCGCTCCATTCGAATTCTATGTAGGGAATTGGGATACCCCATTCGTCTGTTTTTCTTGAGAGAGAAACTGAGTTTTCCTCTCTAGGAAGGACTTCGCCGTGGGCGATAAGAAAGCCAATGGATGTGTTTGTATCTTTTTGTAAAAATTTAGGTATCCCTAATCGATCAATTGCCCCCCAGATTCCATAACCTCTATGGAAATTTATGTTGTCATTTTTTGGTAAATTTGAACCGAATGGAATAAAGAAGCTGCCTGCTCCAGAAAGATCGGGAGTATTATCTAATGGTTTTCCTGAGTTTTTTGTTTTTGGGACTGAAAAAAATCTACAGATAGATATATGGTCCATGAGGTATTTACCTAATTTCCCAGAATTATCTTTAAAACCTGAGGAATTTGATTTATATTCTGAGTTCAGTAGTATTCTGAGTGTTGAAATTGTTGATGCGCAAAGAAGGATTAAATCGCAATTTAATTTTTTTTTGCATCCATTTTCTAAGTTTACGATCGTTAATTTCGATGCAAGCTCTGTTATCTTGTTAATCTCAAAAGATTCCACTAGGTGATTTGAAATTATTTGAACATTCCCAGTATCTAAAGCTTTTTTCAAGGTGCTACCTATGCTAGAAGATTTGGGCCATTTTTTATCTTTTATTGATGAATTTCGGTCAAATCCTCTTGATTGTATAAATGGATAGTTTAGTTTTGATTTAACTTTGCTGCCAAAAATATTTTCGTTTTCTGTAAGAGGTATTTCACCAATATATTTACCGTTTGGGACTTCTTTAATGTCATCTTTTCGTCCATAGATGCCACAGAAATTTTCAATGAAATCATAGTGAGGGGATAGTTCATCGTATGAAATAGGCCAGTTTGGTCCTAATCCGTCTTTTTTCGCCGGATGAAAATCTTCTGAGGAAAGTCTTAATGTTATACCTCCCCACGTTAATGATCTCCCCCCATATTGTTTACCTTGGGTCCAAAAAAATGGCTTTTTTGTGGGGAAGTCATAAGGATGCTTCAATTCATTCGAATATAAATCAGGATTATTTTTCCAATAACCAGGATGTTGGCATTGATTGGCATGTTTTTTTGTTAAAACTCCTGATAATCTTTTTAATGTACTTTTAGGCTCATGATTACTAGCTTCATGCCTTTTAACTTGAGGCCCTGCTTCTATAACTAAAACTTTTACCCCCTGTTCTGCCAACGTAAGTGCTGCTATTCCCCCTGTAGCTCCAGAACCAACAACAATTGCATCATAAGGAATTATATCCAAAACCTAGTTCGTGATTTGCTATTTCAATAAATATAGCATTCAGTAAATAATTAATTTTTAGATTTCAGCTTAAGAAGTTAGAATTTATTGAAACACTACTCAAACAAATGAGATTTATAATTTTAACTTTTTTAATAATTGTTTTAACCATCCCTTTTAGAAGCTTCGCGGCGTTGGATTATGGTAAACAATCTTTGGTAGGAGCTGATTTTTCTGGATCTGATTTAAAAGGAGCAACTTTCTATTTGACTGATTTACAAGACGCAAATTTATCAGGCTGTGAGCTCCAAAATGCGACTCTTTATGGAGCAAAATTGAAAGATACTAATTTAAGTAACTCCAACTTAAGAGAAGTAACTTTAGACTCAGCTGTTCTAGATGGAACAGATTTATCAAATACTAACTTGGAGGATTCTTTTGCTTATAGTACCCAGTTTGAAAATGTAAAAATACAAGGTGCAGACTTCACAAATGTTTTTTTGCCAAAAGATATTATCAGGAAATTTTGTGAAAGTGCCACTGGAACTAATCCAATCACAAATAGAGATACCAGAGAAACTTTAGAGTGCGATTACATTTAAATTTATGCACATACAAGTTCTTTTTTAATCTTTCTTTGTTTATAGAATGATCTTCCAACAGGCCAACCTAAAGTAAATAAATGTCTAATTAAAGAACTTGAGTATTTAAAATAAAAATTGTCTGAGTATTTGATACCAAGTTCTTTAAGAGTGGTTATTAATAAAAATAGATCTTTCTTATTGCCTTTTTTCTTTTCTAATAATATCAATGGTTCACTTGATAATTTTTTTTCTATAAGCTTATCATTTTCAGCAAAACCAACTATAAGTGAATCAAATTTATCAGAATAAAGAGTATAAATTATTCCATCTTTGAATTTATCTATAGAAGTATCTACATTAAATCTTGATGATATTAATGTTTTGTATCCTTTTATGATTTTTCTGTTATTCATAATTATTTGATTTCATTCTGAGCTATTTCGTATTTCTCTAATAGATTATTTACTTCTGCTAGTGCAATCCTCTTTTGACAGGCTGAGTCATATCTATTTACTGCTACTGAAGGTATTGAACCTTTGCTTTTCATTTCTCTTATACCAGTTTCTAAACATTGAAAAGCAACACTTGATAGATCTCTTCCTTCTGCTGCTGCCCAAACTTTCAAAAGATAAGTGAGATTTGATGGTACTGAGATTTGTACTTTGTTTGAATTTGAAGTATTTAATGCAATATCATCAAGACTAATTTCTTTAGAGGAGATAGTTTCTTTAACCTTTTTCTTCAAAAATTTTACTTGGCTTATAGCGTCTTCTTTATTCTTTATTTTTTGTTCTATTTCAAATAACTCTTCTTCAGAATTAATTAAAGCTTCTAATGCCCATTTAGCATCATCTTTCGTAACGGCGGTTCTATCAAGCCATTCATCCCTAATTTTTGACCAATTACTAGGCATAAGCTTTATGCGATAATTTTATAATATATAAATCTTAATAGATTGTCTATACATTCTATACAGATTATATACAGATTACGTTTATTTAAATTTAAATTTTAAGTATTCCTCATCTTGCAAATAATCTTTTACAGCCATTGAGACTGCAGAATCTATCCAATATGATTTTATTGGTATTTTCCCTGTTAATTGAATAAGATATACATGAGGATTCAATCTTTTTTTAACTTTAATTTTTTGTTTATTTAATTAAAACTCCCGAACTTTTAATCTCTTTCTATAAGTTCAATTTTATATCCATCTGGATCTTCAACAAAGGCTAAGACGGTTTTACTGTTTTTCATTGTTTTTGGTTTAGTTGTTATTTTACAACCATTATTTTCTAATCCTTGGCAAATAAGATGAATATCTTTTACTCCAATAGCTATATGACCATATTTATTTCCAAGTTCATAGTCTTCAGATTTTTTGTCCCAGTTATAAGTTAATTCAATTACTGTGTTTTCTTTTTCTGAGCCATAACCAACAAATGCCAAAGTGAACTTTCCATGAGGGTAATCCTTTTTTCTTAATAAATTCATGCCTAATCTATTGACATAGAAGTCAATGGATTTATCTAAATCTCCAACTCTCAACATTGTATGTAGGATACGCATTTTGAATTATGAACCTTCATAAATTATCTAATATTTAATAACTATCTGCAAAATTGAGATTTTCGAGGCTAGATCCTTAATTAATTTAAGAAAAATTGGGTTAAAATATCAGTACTAAATCTCAACAAGATATTGAATCAGATTTTCCAGAGACTCTCATCAGTATTTCTGTATACCTTGCCGTTAAAGGCATCAATACCTTTTGGATATTATTTGTTTTATAAATATTCTTTTTTAAAAATACTATTATTTCTAACTTTTCCAATAGCAATAATTGAAAAATCTTTGCCTTTTGGTAGTTTTTTATTATTTATAATTTTGTTTGCTGGATTAGCAAGAAATCCAAAAGTCCCCTATTTCGTTAGATTTAACGCATGCCAAGCATTACTTATTGATATTGCGTTGATAATAATTTCATATCTCTTAAGAATATTTCCTGTAGTTGAATTAGGCTCAATTATTTTTGTATTTACATTATGTATTTTTATTTATTCGATTTCTCAATGTATTTATGGAGTTGAACCTGAAATACCCTTAATTAGCAAATCTGTAAGAATGCAAATTTAAAAAGATTATTAGATTTACTTACTTTCTTTAGCACTCATTCAGAATAGATTCCCATCTTTGTTGACTCGCCTTTATTGCTCGCATCGGTGGATTAGCTCCCTCAATTTCAAAGGCTTTGATTAATGATTTATTAGCTAATAGTCCTAATCTTGCAGCCTCTCTTTGCCTAGAGCATACTTTTTTTCTTGACCCCTCTTTTAGACTATTTTCGATTTCTTTGAGAATCTGGCTAGCTTCATTCGATTTAGAATAAAAATCATTCATGTAAACATCAAGTGCCGTATCAGCAAGGATTTCAACTGGAGAAATTATGGTGACTAAGCACACTATAAAATTTGCAAATACAAATTTTTTCATAAGAATCTTAAGTAAATTTTTTTTCCGATCTCTTTAAAACTAAATAAAAGGTAAGTACGCTAATTGTTCCAGATGGGCCTATTAAAACATGCCAAAATTGATCGCCACTAATTGAAAGCCTTGTTCCAAAGAAAGTCGTAAAAAAAATACCAAATATTGGGTAAAGGATAAAAAGCCAATCTTTAAAAACTCTTTGCCAAGTTATAATTAGAATAATACTTATAATTACTTGAAGAAGAAGAGCAATAGTCTTACCAAATAAAAAATATGAGATTATTGAACATAAAGAAATGCAAAAATTTGTTTTTTGAATAAATTTATTTTTTATAACTGATATTGATAAACATGTTAGACCTAAAGATAGGAAAGAATAAAATAACCAATTAAATAAAGAGGAATGATCTACATAAATCCAAGATGTTTGGGTATGATCGATCATTTCAGATATCGATGCCAATCCTAAAAAAATAAAACCGAAAGGTATCAATTCGTTCTTGCGAATGTGTTTGAATTTTTTGATCGATCTAATTCCTAATAATATTGGGATGATTGCCGCCTGAAAATGGGCTAATAATAAAATTGAAAAAAACAAAATAAATTCTCAAACTCAATTAATCTGAAATTTAAAGACAAAAATCATTTTCAGGTTATCTTAGTAGAGATAAATACCATTGCCCAATTACGATGATTAATATTGTAAGAACAAAAGGGAAAGCAGGATATTTTGTCTGAAAATTAGCTGGTGGCCAAGGAGACCAAGATATTAATCTTCCTTGAGGTTCATTTGAAATAACTTTTTTTTTCGATTTTTTGGATATTAAAGTATCTGTGGCGAATCCTTTACTCATAGATTAAATAAAAACTCATCTTAACAAAGACGTACCAAAAAGGCGTTCATATTATTCTGTTGAAAATCAGTTGCTTTTTATAAGAACGGAGGGGGTGGGATTCAAACCCACGGTGCCCTTGCAGACACGCTAGTTTTCAAAAACAAGACAGGTTTGGTTCGTGCCAATGGATCTGATGGAATTTATTGAAACGAATTAACTGTTTCTGTACCACTTTTTAAAAAAGATATTTGAAGAAATCAATATCTTTTTCAAATAATTTAGCCACAATATTTTTTCCTTCTTCATCATAATATTTTCTGTAATCATTAGCTTGATTATTAACATTTAAGTTTTTATTTTTAAGAATAATTTGACCATTGGTTAAATCTTTGATTTCATTTATTGCTTTATTTAGATCTTCTAACTTATAAATATAATTAGCAATATTCCTGCCATTGCTGTCTAAGAACCAATCTAGTTGGTTTTGGGTTCTTAGGGGATGTAGACAGGTATCATTCGAAAATCTTATATTTTTTAAAAAGAGAGAAAAAGATATTTTCTGTTTGCATTGAATAGCTTCTTTTCTTGTATATAAAGAATAAACCCTAGCCCATGGATTGCGAACAGATCCAAACTTGAACATTCTTTTAAATAATTCGGAAGAAAGTTGACGTAATTCAAAGTCAGTTGGTGAATTTTGTGTAGTAGGAAAATTTCTATTTCGGCCTAAATTGCAGGATAAAAGATATGGATAAATCAAGTCTTTTGTTTGATTAAGAGTTAGATGTGGATTGCTAATAAAATATGTAGACTTGTTACTTAATTGATTTCTTATTGAAGTTGACCCTGTTTTTGGTACTGCAATGTAAATAAAATTCTTAATGAAATTAATGTTTTCGTTTAAACTTTTATATTTAGGATGCTCTAAGAAAATATTTAATTTCACAAAAATATTTAAATTATTTTGATTAAATTATATTCTAAAAAATAAAAATACTTATTTTAAATAAGTATAGAATTATCAATTCAAAAGTTTTGAACGGAGGGGGTGGGATTCGAACCCACGGTGCCCTTGCAGACACGCTAGTTTTCAAGACTAGAGCCTTAAACCACTCGACCACCCCTCCACTGGGTTATTAATTTTTTTTGAACTTGCTTAGCCTAGCATAGAGAGTTAGTCACAGGCTAGAGAATTTAGCTACTGTTTTCCTACTTCAATATTTGAGTATTTTTGAAAAAAAGAGAAAAAGAAAATAAAATAAGGGCAATTAAAAATATATTTATTTTCAAGAATTATTTTTTTTGCTACTAATAGATAGCCAATATAAAATACAAAATGCTTTACGTTCAGCATTGGTCATTTAAGACTGGATATCATCAAAAAGGTGCAGAAAAATTTCTTGGTGGAGGCGGAGATTATCCTGGAGTTGAGATGATTGGAAGATATCATGCTCCAGGATCTCTAGAAGGGTGGATAGTCTTAAAAACAGATGATCCAAAAGCAATATATCAGCATGTAGCTGAATGGGGTGAATTCCTTAATTGGGAAACCACACCGGTATTTACTGATGAAGAAGCTGGGCCAATAGTCGCCAGCGTCTACACATAGTTAGTGATTGATATTTGATTTACAATAAGGAGCAATTAGCTCCTTTTTTTATGAACACTCTCATCATTTCAACTTTTAGTTGCACATTTGAAAAATTCAAAACCGACGTTTCTGGATTTATAACAGAAATGGGTCAAGAAGTGGTTTCAGAGTATGAGTTCATACAAGCTGGCGAGCATAAATCTCATTTACTCATGAATGTCTTGGATATGGAAGCACTTGAAGCTGAAATGACTTCTGATGCAGCTAAAGAGTGGGACAAAAAAAATAATTGTAAGGATACTGTCTATGCAATTGAGCTTGTTAAATAACAATAATCGCTTACGAATTCAATGCCACTATCCAAAATTCACATTTTCCTGGAATAAACCAAATAAGTTATTACCAATTATGGCAGAGATTATTAATACGAAGGCAACCATAGCAAAAAGAGCACTAACATCTTTTATGTCATAAGGTGCTTTAAATAAAGGTTTCTGGTCTGCCATGATCATTAAATCTATAAATGCAACTGAATCATACTACTCTAATGTTTGTGAGAAGTATTTAGTTTTTTTAGTCTAAGGTTGGGCAATAAAAAAGCCACTAAAAGTGGCTTTTTTTATTTAGTGGTTAAATAAACTAGCTTGTATAAGTTTTGCCTCTGTAAGTTAGTTCATTATGCTGCTTCTTAGCGGCTTCTTTGTTCTGGACGTACTTTTGTCCTCTGTAAATTAGAGTCATTTTTAGAGCTCCGGTTTCGCTTAAGTCCCCGTTCCATGGCTTAAGTCGATTTGCGGCTTGCCAAACGCAAGTTGAACGTTTTGGTAGTGCTTGCTACAAATTTATAATAACATCCAAGAAAATTTTTTGTCTAACTTTTTAATAAATAAACTTAATATATTAATGATAGATTAGGTTTCTACTAAAAATATTTATACATTATCCCTTTGTAATTGCTTACAGGTTACATTTTGTTCGTTTTTAAGAAGTATTTTTTATTTAATGAACTTTTAAATGTAAAATTCTTAAGATTATAAATTTTGTTTTATGTTTTCTAGAAGCAAAAAACCTACAGTAAAAAAATCTGCAATAGTTGAAGAGACTCCATTATTTGCTCAATTACTACCATTCGCAAACAGAATGAATGATAAGGTTCAATTGGTAAATGCTTTAGCTTTTACTTTTATTATGGGATTCTCAATTTTTGGAATTGCTCTGTGGAAACTTTCCGCGCTTACTTAATTATTTTATTTTTGCAAAGCATTAATTTCTGATTCTTTGTTTTTGATTATTGTTATTAACCATTTAGAGGCAAGTCCCCTAGATATTGATCTATTTTTTAGAAATCTACATATATGTATATGTAGATTTTGTTCATTTTTGGAGTTAAATTTTTCTTCAAAATCTAATATTTCTTCTTCTGAGGTCCTTTTTCTTAGCTCATCCACTAATGCATGACTAGAAGAATCATTAAACAGGTTACCAATATTTAAGCTTAATGTCATAAATAATTTATGTCTCTTTTAAAGAGGTAGCCATAAATTAAATTTTTTAAAACTAATTTATATTTTTTATTTACAAATAATTCAAAAATTAATCTTTTGGTTTAGCCAGTGGAAGTAGGCACTTATCTGAATCACAACCTGCTGGTCCTGCTTCAGATAGTTCCCCAACATCATATTTATTAAGAGCGTCAAAGAAATCGTTATTAACTTTCCTCTCTATTACTTTATTTTGCAATGATATATATTCCTCTTTACTTATTGGTTCAAAAGGCAATCTCGGGAAAGTGGCGTTGGCACTAAATCGAGCAAGTAATGCTGCCGAAATATATCCTTGATTATTTTCTATCGCATTATGAATAGCTTTCGCTAAATCCTCGATTTCATTTTCTCTAAATTCTACGGTTGCTGAGGTATTGTGCTCTGTGTAAAATTTCTGCACTTGCATATAAAAATCAAATTGAGCTAATGCTGAGAAATTATTAATGTCTATTTGGTCTGCGCCCTCTATATTTGCCCAGCTAACTTCTGTAGGGATTTCAACTAACCATTCTGTGCATCTTGGATCAAATGGATTATCGAGCAAGCAGCCATTTTCATCTTTATCAGATTGAGATGGAACAACTGAGTAACCATAATCCATGCAAGCTAAAGCGATTGGATCATTTTTTCTGAAAGTTATTCTCCTAATGAATCTTTGCGCTTTTGGCGGGTGCCATCCTGGAGCTGCTCCTGTTAGAAGACTTTTAGTCCCAGCTGGCTGAACTGTTGTACATCGATTTGGTCTTCTTAGATTATGTTTATCACAATATTCCCATACCGTTTCTTTTACTATTTTTCTCCAGGAATCTAGGAATTTAGCTTCCTTTTCCTTGAAAGTCTCTCCTTCTTCTGTATTTGGCCTCCCTGCTTCCCACCACTTCAACCATGGCGTCCCAAAAGCATGTACACAGAAATCAAATAATCCAGTGAAACTTACACCTACAATAGGGTCATATTCTCTACTTTTTCTGTAACGCTCAACTTCAAATTCATGATTAAGTAAGCATGCTACAGAAAGAGCTGCCGCTTTAAAAGCTTTTTTTTGCTCTTCAAAATTTTCCGGATCAATCTGATTCAAATGAACTTCAGCTAAATTGCAGTGAAAATCATTTCCCAAGATCTCCCCACAGGGGTTAAGTCCATATCTGCTCATCCTGTGATCAAGCTCTTCTTCAGAAAATGGGCCATAACTACTATTTATCCAATTTCTCGCTTGATCTTTACCTTGATCTGAGTAGATTTCAATAAATTCCTTTCTCAATTCATCATCTTTGAGAATATCTGCATTGGACCTTGCGATTGCTTCTGGAGCAAATTGAATAGCACCCTCCCCTGAATGGAATTGTTTTGTTACGGCATCCAAAACAGTTTGATATGTGGGTTTTGTATGGTAAACCCTGGTATGATTGGCCATCCTGAGGGCATCCTTTTCAGGATCTATTCTCCAATTACCATTTGCATCTTGACTCCATAGATTTTCTTTTGCAGATGCCGCCTCCTTATCATCTGAAGCAAATTGTCTCATTCCAGCACTTCTTCTTATATTCCCAGCAACTATAGTTACTGCAGCTTCATCAATTAATAAACAACACTCTACAGTACTTAATTTCCTGCCTATTGCCTTTCCAAGAAGTGATGCGACTCTGGAGTAGAGATCTTTCAATTTAATAGGATTTGCCATCCCACCAAAACCTTTTAATGATTCTCCAGCAGGTCTAATATCTTCCAAATTTATATAAACATCAATTTCTCTTTCAAGATTTTCATTACTTGAGGCCTCAAGAAGATATTTATAGCTATCTACCCAGCCTCTTCTGCTATCTCCAACTTTGATGTGAAGATCTTTTCCTTTGATTTCTAATGATGACTTTTCTTCTCTTTGATCTTTAGGAGTTATTCCAACTTCACTGACTGATTTAATATTTATTTTATTAATTATCGTAGGTAGATTATTTATAAAATGAGGCTCAATTATTGCACCTGTTCCACATCCCATCATTGCTAAGTCCATCATTAATGCGAAGGCTTCCCAATCAATTAAGTTTGTTGAGGTACAGTTGTATGCTCCTGAGAAATTTTGGTTCTTATTAATCCAAGGGGTTCCTCCTATCCATAACCATCTTCCTGAAGGTTGGGCTTTTTGGTTACTTTGCATCTCTCTCATTAGGATCAATTCTTCATCAGAAAGTTTTCCTAATTCTTTTAATCCCGATAAATTCCTTTCGCCTACTTCGCTCCAGTTCTCCCTTTTGCCAGATGAAGTTTTTCTACTGTAAGATCTGAAAAAAACTGGATAAGCAGCTGGCGCAGTCTTTGGAAAATCATCTTTTTTAAGATTATTGGAATTGCTCTCAGAAGAAGCTTTATTTGGTGCAATAGTCACGAT
>QCBF01000004.1:0-69015 GCA_003281705.1 Prochlorococcus sp. AG-347-C10 | reverse complement strand
TTCCTCTTGTAGTAAAAGCTGATGGTCTAGCTTCAGGTAAAGGTGTTTTTATTCCGAATTCAAAAGATGAATGCTTTGAAGCAGCAAAGTCAATTTTTAATGGTAGATTTGGCGAATCTGGGAATATAGTTGTTTTAGAAGAAAAAATTCAAGGGCCAGAAGTTTCAGTTTTTGCTTTATGCGACGGAGAGAGATACACACTACTTCCAACCGCGCAAGATCACAAACGACTTAATGAGCAAGATAAAGGCCCAAATACAGGAGGTATGGGAGCCTATTCTCCTGCCCCATTATTAACAGAAGATTACCTTGATACAATCATCAAAGAGATAATTGAACCTACGATAAATGAACTAAATAAAAGGAATATTGACTATAGAGGAGTAATTTATTTTGGGTTAATGATCACAAAATCTGGGCCCAAAGTTATAGAATATAATTGCAGGTTTGGAGATCCAGAATGCCAAACGATAATGCCATTGATGGATCAAAATTTTGTATTTCTTCTAGAAAAATGCTCAATGGGAAATTTAATAGGCGACGAAAAAATTAATCCTTCTAATAAAGTTAGTGGTTGTGTAATAGCCACCTCCAAAGGTTATCCTCACAAATACAAAACTGGCTTTCAAATCAAAATAGGTAAAATTGACTCAAGTGATTGCCAAATTTTCGACTCAGGTACTTCTCTGAGTGAAAATGGACAATTATTAACTGATGGAGGAAGAGTCTTAAGTATTGTCTGTCAAGATAAGGATTTTGATATGGTTTTTGAAAAAGCATACAAAAATTTAAAAGAAATTCATTTTGAGGGTATTTACTTTAGAAATGACATAGGTCATCAAGTGAGAAAAAACTTTTCTAAGGAGAATTAAGCTTATGGTGGATACCAATAATAAAGAAAGTGGAAAATATAACATTACTGATAATGAAGATATGAATAATAACTATTGGATCAATGGACTACTCGCTTGGTGGAGTGGGTTCAGTTTAAGAACAAAGTTGCTAGCTATAGCAACTCTTGTCGTAAGCCTTTTAATGACAGGAATAACTTTTTTTGCATTAAATAGTATTCAAAGAGATGCGGGAATGAATGATACTAGATATGCTCGAGATCTTGGCTTATTATTATCTGGGAATGTTACAGAATTAGTCGCTAATAACCAAAAAAAAGAAATTTCAAATGTAGCCGAAAAGTTTTGGAGATCAAGTAGAAACCTTCGTTATATATTCTTTACTGACGCTGAAGATATAGTTCAACTTGGAATACCGATCAGTGCTACCCCAACAAGTTCAGATAGTCAGTTTCAGCTCACTCGAAGATTAAAACTACCCTCAGAATTAAAGAAGAGACCACAATTTCCTTTGGTTAGGCAGCATGCTACACCTCAAGGTCAAGTAACTGATGTATTTGTACCTATGTTGTGGAAAGGCAAATATCTTGGAACTTTAGCTTTGGGAGTCACCCCAAATAAAAAAGCACTAGCCAGTGCTGCGTTAACTAGAGAAGTAACAATTGCAGTTTTTATCTCTATTTGGGTTTTAGTAATACTTGGAGCTGTATTTAATGCACTAACAATTACAAGACCCGTCAGAGAGTTAGTAAGAGGTGTAAGAGAAATTTCAAGAGGAAATTTTAAATCCAGAATTTCTTTGCCCATGACTGGTGATCTAGGAGAACTCTTAAATGGTTTTAACCGAATGGCCACACAGTTAGAAAATTATGACGAAGCTAATATAAAAGAACTAAAAGCGGCACAAATCAAGCAGCAATCCCTAATAGCTACAATGGCTGATGGTGCCATTTTATTGGACTCACAAGGCAAGATAGTGCTTACTAATCCAACAGCAAAGAGATTATTTCGTTGGGAAGGGAGATTCTTAGAGGGTAAATATTTTTTAAATGAAATCCCCGAAATTTTATCGAACGATTTACATTTGAATATAGAATCTATTTTAAAAAGGGAAAAAGAGAAGGACGATTTAAGATTCAGTTTAGGAGAACCAGCAAGAACCTTAAGAATTGTCTTGCAATCAGTTTTAGATACAAATAAAGTTGAATTAAAAGGAATTGCTGTAACTATCCAAGACTTAACCAGAGAAGTTGAACTTAACGCGGCACAAAATAGATTTATTAGTAATGTTTCGCACGAATTAAGGACACCACTTTTTAATATAAAAAGTTATGTGGAGACCCTACATGATTTAAAAGATCAGCTTTCTGACGAAGAACAAATAGAATTTTTGGGAATTGCAAACTCAGAGACTGATAGGTTAACAAGACTTGTAAATGATGTATTAGATTTATCAAGATTGGAGTCTGGGAAAATTGTTCAGCTTGAGCCAATGGACATTAAACCAGCAATAGAACAGACTCTTAGAAATTATAGACTTAATGCTACAGAAAAAAATGTTTCATTAGCTCACGATATAGAAGCAACTATTCCTCCAATTCTTGGAAATTTTGATTTGCTTTTACAGGTTTTTGATAATTTGCTGGGTAATGGATTGAAATTTAGTCCAAAAAACAGCTCCCTAATTATAAGAGCTTATACTTGGCCAGATTCCTGTCCTGCTTTCCCTCCAAGTATTAAAAATGATTCAGCCCCTCAATGTGAATTAGTTTCACCACTTCCAAAAGTAAGAATTGAGATTGCTGATACTGGCTCAGGAATATCACAAGCTGATCAAGAAAAGATATTTGATCGTTTTTATAGAGTAGAAAATTCTGTTCATACCGAGCAAGGTACTGGTTTAGGTTTATCTATAGTGCGAGGAATAATTGAAAAACACGGCGGGGAAATTCGTATGGCTAGTGAATTAGGGGTAGGAACAACTTTCTGGTTTGATTTAGCCTTATCGCAATCTGATAAAGATGAATTATTGACAAAAGCTATTAATAATTCAGATTCTTTTTCGGGTTCTGAAATTAAAGAAATTCTCTAATTATTATCTAATCCTTTAAAAACATTTTGAACATTTTGAACATTTTGATCAGGCACAACTCTGTGAGGGGCACCACTAAATATTTGTTCAAAATTAGAAAAAGAATCTTTGATTTCTGGGCCACTATTTGTAATGATAAATTCTCTTATTCGCTTGTCATGCCATGATCCCCGCATTTTAAAAACATTTAAAGCTCGTGCCATCTCACCTTTTATTTCTACATATTGAAGCAATAATATAGTATCTGTAATTGTTGAGATATGAGAATCAGTTATAGAATGACTTCCCATAAATTCTTCTGCAGTATTAGTAAAAAAGCCTGCTATCTCCTCTTGTTTTGTATAACCAGTAACAGCAATAACAAACTGTCTAAATGCATTTAAACTTACACCTCTGGCTAATGCAGAAAGAGAATCAATTGCCATTCTTTTTGGTTTAAATTGATTAATTTGTGTTTTTATAATTTGTAAGTGGTCTTCTAAACCAGTTGATTCAGGATATGCACAAATAATTTTCAATAATCCATCACTTTCCATTTTTTCAAAATCTATTCCCCAGCTAGTCGCATTCCTGAGCAATTGAGCCCTAGATTCTTCATAAGCAAAAAGTATTGCTCTTTCATTATTGCTATAAGCATCTTCAACAAATTTTGATACAAGCATTGTTTTGCCTGTACCAGTAGCTCCAGTGGCGAGAATGATGGAATCTTGAAAATATCCACCACCACACATATCATCAAGATCTTTAACTCCCGAGCTAATCCTAATATTTGAGGATCTCTGCGTTAATCTCATTGCTCCAAGGGCAAACACACTTATTCCATCCATCCCCATAGTGAATGGATATTCACCTTTCATATGTACAGTGCCTCTTAACTTCAAAACTTCTAAAGTTCTTCTTCTCTTCTCTGACTCAAGAACATTTCTTAATAAAACAACATTATCAGATACAAATTCTTCTACTCCATATCTAGCAATTGGTCCATAATCATCAACCCTTTCTGTAGTCATAACTGTCGTAACACCTATCTCTTTCAATCTTGCTATGAGTCTAAATATTTCTCGTCTAACAACGTAGATAGCATCATACTGTTGAAAGACTGCAGTTATTGAATCTATTGCAACTCTTTTTGCTTTATATTTTCTAATCGCATAACTAATTCTCTCAATAAGACCAGACAAATCAAAGTTACCCGCAACATCCTGACCATCAGGATCAGGAGAAGCATCCAAAATAAAAAGTTTATTTTGATCGATTAATTCTTGTAAATCCCAACCAAAACTCGCAGCATTTCGAATAATATCAAGAGGCGACTCCTCAAATGTCACAAAGATTCCAGGCTCATCAAAATTACAAATTCCATGGTGTAAATATTGCAGTGAAAAAACAGTTTTACCAGTTCCTGAGGTGCCACTAATGAGTGTACTTCGAGATACAGGCAACCCACCCCTACAAACATCATCAAAACCTTCTATTCCAGTTGGTAATTTTTGTACTTGCATTTTATTTGATTTGCCAAATTTCTTATCATTCATAGTTTTGTGCTATTAAACAAAAGTAAAATAAATTTTGAATTTATCCTTAATTATAAAAGTTTTAAAATATTATTTATCTCCACTATATTCAGTTTCAGTTAATTCATCAAACAGTAGATCTAACCCAATTAAAACTTTCTCTCTATCTGAGAGATCACCTATTATTTTTCTTACTGGTGGTGGTAAAATTTTTGCCAAGGTTGGGGTTGCTAAAATCTTATCTTCTTCTGCAAGTTGTGGTTGCTTGAGTACATCAATAACCTTCAAAGCATAAACTCCTTTGAATTCATTTTCTAAAATTTCTCTTAAAGTATTTAAAGCTCTCATTGAATTAGGAGTATTTCCAGCAACATAGAGTTTTAAAATGTATGTTTTTCTTGCTGCCATTCTTATGGTTCCTGAATTGATATAAAAGATTTAAAACAAACCTTGACTTATTACACTATAAAATAAGAAAATAAACAAATTAATATGATTGCTTATTAGGCTAAATCAAATTATCAATTTGAGCCTAATAGCGTCTTTAAAGATATGACAAATTCTAAAACTTCCTCAAACAATTCTTCTAAAAGTAATGAATTGTATGCAATAGCAGAAACTTCGGGTCAACAATTTTGGTTTGAGGTTAACAGATACTATGATATAGATAGGTTAAACGCAAAAGAGAAGGATAAAATAACACTAGAAAAAGTTTTACTTTTAAAAGATAAAAACTCTATCACCGTTGGAAAACCTTACATTAAGGATGCAAAAATTGAATTAGAAGTAATCTCCCATAAAAGAGACAAGAAAATTCTTGTATACAAAATGCGTCCTAAAAAAAAGACAAGAAGAAAGATGGGACACAGACAAGAACTTACAAGAGTTATGGTAAAATCTATATCAATGGGTAAAGGGGTTCCTAAGTCTTCTTCAAAAAAAGAAACTGTTAAAGAGGAAACTAAACCAAAATCCGAAAAAACTTCAAATTAATCATCTCTAATGGCACATAAAAAAGGAACCGGCTCTACAAGAAACGGTCGAGATTCAAATTCCAAAAGATTAGGTGTTAAAGCTTATGGTGGAGAAAAAGTAACTGCTGGATCAATTTTAATTCGACAAAGAGGTACTTCATTTTTGCCAGGATCACATGTTGGCAAAGGTAAAGATGACACGCTTTTTGCACTAAAAGAAGGCACCGTAAGTTTCGAAAGCATTAAAAGAAATTTAAGAAACAGAAAAAGAGTTAATATAGTTATCTAATTTTCTTATAAGCTCTTGTAGTTATTAGAATAGGGTGAAATACTTCTAAAAAATTTGATTGAAGAGTTTCAAAAAACTTTTCAACAATTTGACTATCGTCAATATGAAACGGATATTCATTTTTATCTCCTTTGTAGAAATACCAGTTGAATAAAGCAACAGAATTACTATCCATAATCTCACTGAAATTATTAATTTGAGAAGCTGGATCTGCTAGATGTTCCAAAACATCAAGACAAACTACTGTATCAAATTTGAATATTTGTGTATCTTTAATTGTCTCGCAAAAAGTAAGTTTTTTTTCGACTCCTAATTTCTTAGCCCTGTATTCGACAAAATTTCTATTTGTTTGATTAATATCTACAAAAAAAACATGTTCTACTTTTGAAGACATAGCGTTAGCCAAGGCATGCGTACCAATACCTCCTCCAAAATCCAAAACTAAATCTCTAGAAAATCTCTGCTGAAGTTTCAAAGTATCGGCAATGTAGTCCCTACTTGTGATATGCCAAGCAGCTAAATCAGCTACATGCCTATCTCCTACAATCTCAGTATAAAAATCTGAAACATCATTCAAAGCATCTCCAGGATGTGAATTTGCTAAATTCATCTTTGCATTTGCAAGGAATCCATCTAAATCACATTCTCTAATAGATAAGTATTCCATTAAATGAGATTTCAAATTAAAAGCATTGTCTAAAAACTCTTTTAAAATAAAATTATTGTTTTTCAATTTCTTACTGTAAATTTCCGATACCGAAATCATAGAATGGTTATAAATCTTTCTCAAAGTATTCTTAATATTAAAAATGGAAACTAAAGATGGATTCTTAGTAATTAATAAAGATAAAGGCTGTACCTCTCATGATTGTGTTAAACAAATAAGGAAGTTACTAAATACAAAAAAGGTTGGGCACACAGGAACTCTTGACCCAGAAGTTATAGGAACCTTACCAATCGCTATAGGCAGTGCAACAAGATTTATTCAATATCTTCCTCAGGGTAAAACTTACATAGGACAAATTAAATTAGGCATTAGAACTAACACTGATGATATTCACGGAGAAATAATTAATCAAAAAAGTTGGCCTACAATCAGTAATGAAAAATTAGATCAATACTTAAATAGATTTAGAGGAATTATTAAACAAATTCCACCGAAAGTATCTAGTGTGCACGTCAATGGTGAGAGAGCTTATCAAAAATCTTTCAGGAATGAAAGTTTTGAATTAGCACCAAGAGAAGTAAAAATAGATGAACTAATTTTAATGAAATGGGATCAAATAAAAGGGATCATAGAAATAAAAATCAAATGTTCTGCGGGCACATATATAAGAGCAATTGCAAGAGATATAGGAGAAATGCTTAATTCCGAGGGTTGCCTTCTAGAACTAAAAAGAATTTCGGCTTGTGGCTTTGATGAACAAAACTCTATAAAAATATCTGATATCGAAAAAAAACAAGGGGAAAAAAACTTGAAAAATTTTATTATTCCAACAAGTGCTGCTCTTAATCACATTTCAACATTTGTCTTAAGTACTGAAGAACAAATCAATTTTTGGCAAACTGGAAGAGCAATTATAGTTGATAATAATTACTTCAAGGAAAGCAAATCTTTTGATTATAAAAAACCCATAAAAGTAATTGATAAAAAACAAACACTTCTTGGGATAGGCTACTTAAATAAAGATCAATCTAATATAAATCCAAAATTAGTCCTTAATGCTAAATAACTTCTATAGGTAATCTTTTTTAAAAGGTTTAATCTGCACACCCCTATAAAAATACTTTAATATTCTTTCAGCTTTTTGACCTCTAGAAGCCAGATATTTTACGCCCCATTGACTCATCCCTACTCCATGGCCTGATCCCTGCCCAAAAACTATCAAACCCTTTTTTATAGGAAATTTATTGCTTAATTCTTCCTCAAAAAATTTAAATCTCACAAAATTACTGTTGAGGCCTAATCTTTTTCTTAAAACCACCCCAGAAATTTGATCAGAACCATAAGTCCCAATAAGTTTAACATTTTTTAACCTCCCCGTTCTAGTAATATCTAGAATCTCTATATCTCTTAAACCTCCAATCTTAGGAAATAAATTTGTTAATTCATTACTCGAAAATTTTTTTTGCCATCTAAATTTAGGATTATTTTTATCAAAATCTTTCACACTTGATAAATATGGATATTTATTCTTCCAAACATCTTGACTGTTTTCTGTCATTCCACCTGAGCTGCTATGGAACAAAGCATTAATTAATTTATTTTTATAAGTCAAAACTAAAGATCTTGTACTTTTAACGGCTCTTATAGTTTTATAAGTTCTTGACTCCAAGCCATTATAAACTTGATTTTTCTGGGTTGAATCTACATCAAATAAATTATTTCCCTTTTGCTTTAAAGCATAAGTTCTTGAGGCAATTGCTTGTGCTTTTAATGCTTCAATAGGCCATTTTGTTGGCATCTCTGAACCCACTACACTACTTAAGTATTTTTCTATTCCTAAAACATTCACTACTAATACTTCAGAATCAAGGACAAAGAGATTAAGCTTACCAGAAAACCTCTTCTTACCTACCCAGATACCTCTTCCATCAGAAGATCTAACTTGAAATTGCTGATTACTTTTTAAATCATATTTTTTTTGTTTATTTTTATCAAAATATAAAATTTTTCTATTTTTATCATTTTTCAAAGTTAAGCCTTTTATTTTTTTACTTGAAAAAAATCCACCCTCTATGGTTAAAGGAATTGATCTATCTGATCTAATCCTTAAATTATTATTTTTTGATATCAAAACTCTAATTATTGGCTCTCTAGATGCAAAAACACTTTCACTCTGAAAAACGCAAATAAATAAAATACTTATCAGGCAACATTTACTATAAATATTTTTAAATTTAAGTATCACTTTGTTTAAAAAACAAATGCTTAATTTGCCTAAGTTTGACTAAAAGTCTAGATTTAAGCCAGATATAAAAATAAAAATATCATAAATTAAGTGAACATCACCTTCCTAGGAACAAGCTCAGGAGTACCATCCTTAACGAGGAATGTTTCCTCCATAGCACTTAAATTATCACAGTCAGCAGAAGTTTGGCTTTTTGATTGTGGAGAGGGAACGCAACATCAAATAATGAAAAGCAATATTAAATCTTCACAAATCAAGAAAATATTTATTACACATATGCATGGAGATCATATTTATGGTTTGCCAGGACTTTTGGCTACCTTAGGTTTATCAGGAAATAGTGAGGGTATTGAAATTTATGGTCCATCAGAGTTGCAAAGTTTTATAAATTCTGCACTTAAAAGTAGTTTTTGCAAATTGTCGTTCCCATTGAATTTTGTGGAAGTTGAAAATTTTGCATCAAAAAATAAAATTCTTTTTGAAAACAACAAAATAAAAGTAAATTGCGCCTGCCTTAAACATAAAATACCTGCTTATGGTTATCGAGTGAGTGAAAAAGATAAGCCAGGTATATTTGATATCAACAAAGCAAAGTCTTTAAAAATAGCACCTGGACCAATTTATTCAGAACTGCAACAAGGGAAGAAAGTCACATTAGCTGATGGTAGAACATTTGATGGAAAAGAATTTTGCGGACCTCCCAGAGAGGGTGAAAGTTTTGTTTATTGCACAGATACAGTATTTAGCGAATCAGCTGTTTCACTATCGAAAAATGCCGATTTACTCGTACATGAATCGACTTTTTCAGAGGAGGATGAAAGCATGGCCTACGAAAAATTACATTCCACAACAATCATGGCTGCCAAAACAGCATTATTATCTAATACAAAAAAATTAATTATTACTCATTTAAGCCCAAGATACACTAATAAAAATGCAATTACGCCAAGCGATTTGCTTAAAGAGGCACAAAAAGTTTTCCCAAATACTCAGCTTGCGAAAGATTTTCTAACGGCAGAAATAAAATAAACTGCAACAGTTCGTTAGAAGAAGGGTCTTAAATGACCAACCCATGGAATAATAGTCTTAGGTTTTCTATATTGATGTTGATCGAAATGGTTTCAATTTTTTCATCACTACATAAGTCTTGTAAAAGACTATTTATTTTTCTTCCGTTAATTATTGGTTTACTTATTAGTCCAATCTCAGCAAACGCACTCTATCCTAGTGATCCATCATCAGTTGATGTACTAAAAGATGATCTTCATGGTGCAGATCTTCATAATACGGAATATGTTAAATATGATTTATCTAATCAAGATTTAGGAGAAGCTAATCTTCAAGGTGCATATATGAGCGTAACAACTGCAAAAAACTCTAGTTTTAAAGGCGCCAATATGACAGACCTAATTGCATATGCAACTCGCTTTGATAATGCTGATTTTACTGATGCAAATCTCACCAATGGCGAGCTAATGAAAAGTGTTTTTGATGGAGCAATTATTGATGGAGCGGACTTTACTGATGCAAATCTTGATCTTTCTCAAAGAAAATCATTATGTGAAAGAGCTAGTGGAACTAACTCACAAACTGGAGTTAATACAATTGATAGTCTTGAGTGCACCGGTTTAAAAGGTTATATGCCTCCAAAGCCAAAAGCATAATATTTTAAGCTAACTAACTTCATAAGGAAAGATGTTACCAGGCTCTTTTGAGCCTGGTTTTTTGCTATACCACCATTCTTGTATATCAGAAGAAAATTTCTTTGAAAAAAGAGTTATAACTGTCTCCACAGGTTTTGATCCCGGCTCCAAAATCTCTACTGAGTAAGATGGGCATTTTCTTGAAGCCATATCAGCAACAAATCTAGAGCCTATTCTTCTCCAACTAGGCTCTTTACTTCTCCAAGCAAGCCTTGAACAGGGCCAGGGTAACTCTTCCCTATCATAAAGTCTGCAACATGGTCCAATTACCCTATAACTGTACTGACCCCCATAACTTGATTGAACACTGCCAGCCTTGAAAAATTCAAATTTATTCATTTACAAAAAAGCCACCTTCATAGAGGGTGGCAGAGAAATAATGAATAATCAACTTTGTAAAGCTAATTTTTTATAATTAATACAATTCTTCCTCAGCATGAGTTGTAATTGTCACATCAGATGTTGGATAAGCAACACATGTAAGAACAAAACCAGCTTCTAATTGGTCATCATCTAAGAAACTTTGATCTGACTGATCAACACTTCCTGAAGTAACTTTTCCAGCACATGTTGAACATGCTCCAGCTCTGCAGGAATAAGGGAGGTCGATACCTTGTTCTTCAGCAGCGTCGAGGATGTACTGATCATCAGGTACTTCAATAGTTGAATTGAGATCTTCACCTTCGTTGATGAGTGTAACTTTGTAAGAAGCCATTTAAATAAAAAATTGTTGGTAATTAATACCTATCACATACATTTTTAACATCGATTGAGTAGATATGTGAGATTTTGAAGTAAAAAATGACACAATAAAATGTATGAAAGAGTATCTATAAGAAAAACTTATACTTAGGTTGGATCACTGGTTTTTTTTGCAGAAATGCATGCCCAATCTTTTCTAGTTGATACTTCCAATAATTTCAAGTCATTCTGAATTAATATTTTTATAATTTCATCCTTTTGTGAATTCAAAATTCCACTGAAAATGACTTCCCCATTGTTTTTTAAACACTTATAAATATTTGGAATCATTTCTTTTATTACTTCAGCAAGAATATTGCATAAAACAAAATCAAATTGTTTGAGTTGATTTTTTAAAATTACCTCATTAAAAGGTCCTAAATATGTATTTAAGTTTTTTAAATTACCGAAATTTAGTTGAAAATTAGAGTTAGTTGAATTTATAGCTAAATAATCATTATCCACTGCACAAACCTCTTTAGCGCCAAGTAATCTTGCGGCAACACTCAAAATTCCGCTACCACTACCAATATCTAGTACCTTTTTATCAAAAAATAAAAAATTCTCCATTTTTTCTAAGCAAAGATAAGTCGAAGGATGACTTCCTGTACCAAAGGCTGCTCCAGGGTCAATTTTTATGATTTGTTTATCTTTAAAATTTTTATTTAGATTTATCCAACAAGGCAATATTAAAAAATGATTTCCTACTAATTCAGGAGCCCAATATTTCTTCCAGCTTGTCAACCAATCCTCCTCTTTAATTATACACCAGTGAAAAAATTGATTCATAGGGGGATTAATGTTTAGAAGTTTGCTAATTATTTTTTCAAAACCACTTCTAGAACTCTCGCCCCAATCATCAATTGGAAGCCATATATTTACTTCTTTTTTATTTTTATTTTTAATTAAATATTCAAATGAAAAACTAAATATTCCCAGCTCATTTAATTTCCAAATAATAATTTCTTCAGAATCACTTTCTATCAGAAAAGTTAACTTATACCAATCTTTAGTTTCCATTAACGAAGAAAAGTTACTTCATAAAGTAACTGGATTAGCGTTGGTAATCCCATCTACTTCAATAATGGTATCAAGCAGCTTATTAGGTATTGGATCATCAATACTTAGAACCATAACAGCTTCCCCTCTGACAATTTTGCGCCCAACTTGCATTGAGGCAATATTTACATTGTTGCTACCTAATAAAGACCCCAGCTTGCCAATAATGCCTGGCATGTCCCTGTGCCTAGTAACCAACATATATCTGCTTGGCGATACATTAACTGGGTATTGATCAATACTTATAATTCTTAATTCTCCATCAGCAAAAATGCTCCCTGCCACGCTATGGTCGCCATTATCTCCATAAGTCGTTAACTGAAGCGAACCACTAGCAAATTCTGGTCTTGCCTCATCTTTATTCTCGACTACCGAAATACCTCTTGAATCTGCTTCTAGCGAAGCATTCACATAATTAATCCTATCTCCCAAAGCTTTACTTAGAAGTCCTTTTAGACTAGCTATTATTAATGGCTGAGAAGGATGTTGAACAAATTCACCTTGAAGCTTTACTTCTAGTTTCTGTATCTGCCCACCTGAAAGCTGGCTTATAAGCAGACCCATTGTTTCAGCCAACTGCAAATGAGGTTTTAGACTATCCATAATATCAGGGCTCAAACCTGGAATATTTACTGCAGTTCTAGCAGATAAACCAAGCAAGACATCTCTTATTTGTTCTGCAACATCAACAGCTACATTTTCTTGTGCTTCCCGAGTAGATGCACCTAAGTGCGGGGTAAGGATAAGATTCTTCTCAACCTTCAAAAGTGGTGAATTAGATTCCAAAGGTTCTTTAGAAAAAACATCTATTGCAGCACCTGCAATCAATGATCTATTTAAAGCTTCTGCTAATGCCTCTTCGTCAATCAAGCCTCCTCGAGCACAATTAATTAATTTTGCGCTACTTTTCATACTTTTAAGGACCTCCATATTTACTAAATTCTCTGTCTCTGATGTGCGAGGCAAATGCAAAGTTACATAATCGGATTGTTTAAATAAATCTTCTAGATCAGATAGTTTAACCTGTATTTGTTGAGCTCTTTCAGTTGAAACAAAGGGATCATATCCGCAAACTTCCATTCCTAATGCATTAGCAACTTTAGCTACATGAGCACCAATTTTCCCTAAACCTACTACACCTAATTTTTTCTTATAAAGCTCATTCCCAACGAATTTCTTTCTCTCCCATTTACCTAACAAAGTACTAGTATTAGCAATTGGAATATGTCTAGATAAGGCCAACATCATAGCTATAGTATGTTCAGCCGCAGCTATTGTGTTACCCCCTGGAGAATTAACAACGAGGACTCCTTTTTGCGTAGCAGCCTTAACATCTACATTATCGACTCCAACTCCTGCTCTCCCAATGATTCTTAGTTTACTTGAAGAATTAATAATCTCTTCAGTCACTTGCGTACCAGAGCGAATCATTAAAGCATCATAATCTTTAATAATGGAAGCTAACTCAGAGTCTGAGATTCCTATCTTCTGATCAACCTGAGCAACTTGTGAAAGAATATCGATTCCTGTTTGATCAATTGGATCTGTAATTAGAACTTTTGTCATCTAAGATTGGTTCTTTAATCTTTTACTTTAACTTAATCTATAGTGTATGTATCTTATTTTATTAATTTGAATAACACACAAACATTTGAGGATTGAAATTTGACTAAAAGTATTGTGATATTTGAAGACATTGATAAATGTATCCAGCTATTTGATGTTTTCAAAGAAAAATCAGTAATGCTCTCTGAAGCTATTTTGATCCCACCAATAAGTGAGAAAATATCATCAGACGAAACAGAAATGCTAAATGCGAAAGCAAATATCTTATTCAAATCTCAAAATTTTGAAGATATAAGAATCTTAAATCCTAAACTTGATAGAAAGATCAGACAAAAAGATATGAGTAGATGGCTAATGCCATTTGGGTTTATAGCTGGAATAGCTTTTTCAAATATGACAAATTTATCTACCTTCAGCTTTCTTGGTTTAAATAACATCGGTGAATCATTAATTGGAGGTCTTTTAGGAATGGGTTCAGGATATTTAGGAAGCATTGTTTCTTCTGCAAGTATCAACATTAATAGAAATAAAGAGTTAAGATCAATCATTAATTTTAATAAAGAGGGTAAATGGCTTGTTCTACTTGAAAATCAAATTGGAGCTGAATTACCATGGGCTTTAATAAAACAATCAGAAGCAAAAGAGATAATTTTTTTAGAAGGCTAAATGATTGACTTAAAAGAAATCTTAATAAATTCAAACTACAAAAAAGAAACTGAGGAATTAATTAATATTGCTAACTTAGCTTACAAACATTGGGAAACCTATTGGACTGGGTTTAATTCAACTTATGTATGCGAAGAGATTTTAAAAGATTTTGAAAATTTAAATGATTTCAAATTTTTTATTTATGGAGGATTCTCCTCTTCTCAAAGATCTAGGATAGCTTGCTTTAGAGGAGATAATGTTCCTGAAGAGAATGCGCTAAAAAGTAATTTTCCAGCTCAAGGAATAAAAATTAATGGAAATTTTTTATTTGATAATGCTACACAAGACGACTTTAGATCCCTTTTAATTGAAAATGGGGTTAATCAAATAAAAGTTGGAGATATATGGACTATTGGCGATAGGGGAGCACAAGGAATAATTGATAATTCAGATATTAAGCATCTGGATGAAAAGATTTTTGATTTGAGAGACGTAAAAGTAAAAGTTAATATAGTAGGTATAGATGAATTACAAATACCCTCTGGAAGATCAAAAAAACTTGTCAATACAGTAGAAGCTTCAACAAGATTAGATGCCATAGCATCAGCTGGCTTTAGGGTATCACGCACCAAAATCATTGAAAGAATAGAAAATGGAATGCTCAGATTAAATGGAAGCAAAGTTAATAAGCCAACTATTAATCTTAAAATTGGCGACAAACTAGAACTTGAAAATAAGGGATTTATCGAAATTCTAAATTTAGAAATAACCAAAAGAGAACGATGGAAAGTAAAATTACTTAGAAAATGAAACGCAACCTGCTATTTTCTTATAAGGGGAATAAAAATTCTTCAATTTGGGCGATTAGCTCAGTGGTAGAGCACTACCTCGACACGGTAGTGGCCACTGGTTCGAATCCAGTATCGCCCATTAAAACTTTTGACGACCTAGGTTATAGCCACAGAAAATAATTTCATTTTTTAGATTGTTAAAAAAGATGAAACTTAATCAAATAATTAATCTACATAAGGGGCTCACTGCATTTGTAGTAATAGGTCTTATGATTTTTTTTGATAATTTTACGATAGCTCCATACGTTTATTTAGCACTGCATGGTACTTATGGATTACTTTGGCTTCTAAAAGAAAAAATATTCCCAGATCCTTATTTTAAAGAAAAAATCAATTTTTTAACTTCAGTTACTGGTTTTATTTTCCTTGGAAGTTACTGGGTAGCTCCCTACATTCTTATCTCATCTCAGAAATCTGTTCCAAACATCGTAATAGCTGCATCTGTATCAATAAATATAATTGGTGTATTTTTACACTTTGCTAGTGATGCCCAAAAATATTTTTCTCTTAAATTAAAAAAAGATCTAATTAAAGAAGGATTTTTCAAAAATATAAGGAATACAAATTATCTAGGAGAAATACTAATTTATCTATCATTCGCCATACTTTCAATGAGCATCATTCCATTAGTAATTCTTGCAATATTTTTCTCTATTGTTTTTCTACCAAGAATGATAAAAAAAGATAAATCGCTAGCAAAATATGATTCATTCGAAGAATACAAAAAGAAAAGTGGTCTTATATTGCCTAAATTAAATGCCTGATAACAACTTACCAAGTTGGAGACAAGATTTAAAATCCGCTAGAAAAAAAGAGGGCAAATCTCCCTCTAATAGATGGATACAGCTTGCAACGGTCAGCGAAGAAAACGAGCCAAGATTAAGAACAGTTGTTTTCAGAGGATGGCATAAAGATAATTCAATGATTATTTTTACAGATAGAAGAAGTGAAAAAATTGGGCATTTAAAATCTAACCCTAATGCAGAAATATTATGGTTCTTTTTGAAAACCAAATCACAATTTAGATTCAAAGGAAAAATACGTGAATTAAGTGATAACAAAAATTATTGGGATTTATTATCAGAAAAATCAAAATCTTCTTGGTTTTGGGGATCTCCTGGAGAGAAAATAAACCCAAAAGTGCAATCTGCTCATGAAGTATTTTCCAATTTACCCAAGCCAGAAAATTTTGTAGTTTTAAATTTTGTAATCGATTCAGTAGATCTTCTTAAATTAGAACAGCCTTTTCATAAACGATATCTTTGGGAAAAGATTAAGAAATGGGAAAAAGTTGAAATTAATCCTTAAATATTTCTAAATTGTATATTTAGGTTGAAAAACATATAGTGATCAGTCAATTTTAAAAAAGAAGTATTATTCATATGAATTTCTCAGAAATTCCAGAAAACCCTTTTATTTTTTTATCCTGGGTGACTGCTATCGGACTGTTTATAAGTCTTTCTGAAGCAACAATTAAGATAAAACTCGAGAAGAGAAACAGTTATCGTAAACGGTTAGAGCTGATAAATAGCCTTTATCCAAAAAAGTTAGCTTGAAGTATCTGAGAGTATGTTCGCTTGCAGAAATTGAAATAAACCGCCTTTACTTGTTTCTTTAACTTCAACTTGCTTGGAAGATTTAGATTCTGTTGAAGGTATAATTTCATCTTCATCTTCAGATTTCAAAATTCTGATAATTACTTCATCCAAGGAGAAATTACCAGGACCTATTAATGCAATTGAAGTTGCAGAAGCGAAATACAAAAGTAAAAGCTCTAGTAAAAAAATATTAAAACCTGAAGTAACAAGTGCATGATATATAGCGACAGAAATTGTTCCAACAATTGCCAAAGCTCCGAATCTTGTAGCTAAACCGATAATTAGTAACCAACTACCGCCTATTTCTGAGAAGGCCGCTATGTAGGATAAAAATATTGGGAATGGAAGATGTAAAGGTCTGACAAAAGCATCAGCGAAATTTTCTATATTCGCTAATTTCTCATAACCATGATGGATAAGAACAGTACCAGTTATAACTCTAAGAATTAATAAAGCAGTATCTTTGCTAAACGACTTGGTAAGAATTGTTGAAAGCACTATAAAAAAATTATCCTTAAGTAAAAATAACTAGTCACAGTATCCATCGTGGATCAAACAGCAAAAGTCGCACCTAATTAAGTATTTATACTTAGTTCTCTAATGAATTCTTTTTCTGATTAGAAATTCAACTAAGTTAAAAATTATTTTTTGAATAATTTTCAACTATTCTCTGATTAATTCTCGGAATGGTTTCTTTAAATTTGAAAAACCCTTTTTTGGCGAATTTCCAAGCAAATAAATCTTCATCTCTAACAAGGTTAAAAATTTTTTTATTGTGTATATTTTTAAACTCAGTAATAAAATCATAGTTTTCTCCCACTCCTGGGTAAATAATGTCTATTTCGTTAGTATTTTTAAAAGTATTTTCCAGTGAATTTGGAGCAATCTGTTTAACATGATCAAATTGCTCTACAAATTCAGAAACCAAATCTTGTTTAAATTTCAAAACAGATTCAGACAATTTAATTTGTCTTTGTTCATTATTTAAAAGGATAATAAATACTTTTTTATAGCTTGGAAGTAAATTTTTAAGGGTTGAAAGGTGGAGATCATTTTCAAACATAATCAGATTATCTGATTTGGGATCCATATCATTTTTATAAATCTCATCTTCTAATGGTATTTGATTAAATTCTTCAAGAAAAATTTGTTGATTACTTATTTTTTCTGAATCAAATCTATTATTTGAAAATTTCCTGAGGTTTGATGATGAAAAAAGATATTGCTTACCCTTCGTTTGCAATCCTCCGACCCATCTCCAGCTAAGGAGATTAGATGCAGCATCACCATCGAAAAGATACTTAAAGAAAAACTTTGCTCCCAATTGCCATGGGAGACCTAAATTAAATATCCAAGTACTCGCAAACCACATTCTTGTATGGTTATGCAAATAGTTGTACTGCTTTAATTCATGGACCCAAGAATTAAAAAAATCTATTTCTGTATTGCCATTAATTGCACTTTCATATAGCTCATAATCAAAATCGAGATTGTTCTCTGAAATAAAATTTCGCCAAACTTTAGGTCTATTTTCCATCCACCCTTTCCAGTAAACTCTCCAAAATATTTCTTCAACAAATTTAGTTGAATTTTTGAATTTGTACTTACTTTTAATATCATGAATCAGATCATATTCCGATAATATTCTATGAGTAATGAAAGGTGATAATTTTGAAACTGAACTTTCTTTATTTGGCCCAAAATCAAAATTTCTTAATTTTGCATAATCATTAATTTTGTATTTCGCAAAATTTTCCCAGGTATTTTGAGCTTTTAATAAAAATGACATTTTCTCATAACTTTAAAAAATTTTTTTTGGTATTGATAGAAATTTCAAAAATTTGCCTGCAAATTAATCCTTAAAATTTTCTATTTCACTTTCAAGTAAATATGTTTGATTGAAGTATTTAATTTAGGCTTCTATTCCGTACATTTTATACTCTTAAATTGCTCTCTGCGTAGGAGGATATTTAGTGGGCAACTACTTTTTAAATCTAATTTTAATTTTCAAATCTTTGTTTAAATGATTTTTCTAAAAGATTTTTAAATATTTATCAAAATTATTATGAATAATTTATTAGTGAGAGATGTTAAGTATCTAGATGAACAATACAGAATAGGTGAAGGCATAATTTCGGATGATGCATTTAAGCAACTTGAAAAGCTCTTTATTCCTGTTGATCCAGAGCCTGACTACTTTAGTCAAAAAAATAATAAACTTTTGCCAAAATTAGCTAAAGAAAACTATAAAGAATTTTTGGAAAGTTTATTAACAAAAACAAGATTAAGCATTCAACCAAAAATTGATGGCTGTGCTATTGCAATTAGATATATAAATGGCAATTTTAATAAAGCTATTACAAAAAGAGGATTTGATGTCTCAAGCAAAATTAAACAAATTAAAAATGTCCCCAATTGTATTCCTATCAAACGAGATTTTCAAATTAGAGGTGAACTATACGCTACAAACCAAGTTGCCGGCATTTCCCAAAGAATTACAAGAAAATACCTCAATGATAAGAAAGGGATTGGAGAAAGTCTCAGCTTTTGCTGTTTCCAAATACTTAATGGAAGACTTAATCAATACGAAACCCTTAACTATCTTAAAAAATGTGGCTTCAGCACCCCTGACAGTTACTTCACAAATCATAAAAGCGAAATCCAAATATATAAAAAAAATTGGTTAGAGAGAAAAATATTTGCGAAATATCCAACGAATGGGATAGTTATCAAAATAAATAGTAGGAAATTACAGTTACTTAGAGAGAAAAGTTTATCTCAAAATAACGAATGGCAATATGCAATTGAAAAATAATTTTAAATAGTACCTTCAAAAAGAGCTCACGATACTGACTTCCAGTATTTACAGTGGAAAAGTAATTAAATTTTGGTTAAGTTCCAAAGCAATTTGCAGGATTACTAAATGACTGCCACTATTTCAAGACCTAAAATCTCTAACTGGGAAACATCTAATATTCCAAACCTTATGGGTAAAACAGCGCTAATTACTGGTGCGAATAGTGGTCTTGGATACTACACTGCAAAGGCCTTATCCGAAAAAAATGCTCATGTTGTTATAGCTTGTAGATCGCTTGAAAAAGCTAATCAAACTATCAAAAAACTTAAAGGTCTTAATCCTGAAGCATTATTTACACCTTTAGAATTAGATTTGTCAGATTTAAAAAATATTGTTGAAGTTCAGTCCAAAATTTTTGATAATTTTGAAAATTTGGATTTACTAATCAATAATGCAGGAATTATGCATCCGCCTAAAACTCTTAGTGCTCAGGGATATGAAATACAATTTGCAGTTAATCATCTAGCTCACATGCTTTTGACCCTAAAGCTACTTCCAATTATTGAAAAAAAAGAAGAATCTAGAATAGTGACTGTTACTTCCGGAGCACAATTTTTTGGCAAAGTTGGTTGGAAAAATCTGAAAGCCGAGAACTATTACAATAAATGGGAATCTTACTCCAATAGCAAATTGGCAAATGTAATGTTTGCTTTGGAACTAAATGAGAACTTAAAGCACAAAAATATACTTTCTCTAGCTGCTCACCCAGGAATTGCAAAAACAAATCTCTTTACTGCTCAAAAACCTAACCCTAGTCCATTAGAAACATTCTCCTTGGAATTATTTAGCCCTATTTTTCAAACTGCTGAGATGGGTGCTTTACCTCAACTTTTTGCAGCTACTTCACCAGACGCAAGAGGCGGTGATCATTATGGTCCTAGATTTAATTTCAGAGGTCATCCAAAACTATCCCCTACTTCTCCTTTCGCCATGAATAAAAAAGAAAGAAAAAATTTATGGGGGAAAAGCCTTGAAATACTTAATAACTTCTTATAAGTTTTTCATTTTTACTAACTTTAGAAAATACTTCAAGATATGTAATTCACTCTCTGAGAGTTTCATAAATTCTGTTAAGGCATCATAATTTTTTTCATCAATTTTTTTTGACAATTTAATAAAACTATCATGGTTTTCATTAACAAAGCGCTCAGCAATCTGAGACGGAGTTAAACCCTGTTCAATTAATACACCTGGAGCATTTTTCTCCCACTTTTTATAAAACCAAGAGAACCAATATTTTGCAGTATTATCTTCCATTAATTAACTTTTCTTTAGCGAATACTATAAATAGTGAAGAAGGATCTCATGATTGAATTACCCCTTAAACACAATTAATATATATGCAATTATAAATCTAATGATATATAAACATTCAAGTAAAAGAAATATTAATCTTGTAATTGGATTAGGTAAATCTGGATTTTGGGCTGCCAAATATTTGAGAAGCATCAATAAGAGAGTAATTGTTTGGGAAAGTAAAGATGGGATAGAATTCTTAGAAAGAAAAAAAGAATTAGAAGAGCTTAATATAATAGTTTCTCTGAATAAAGAATTTGTATTTGAAGAAATTCAACCTTTTGTGAAAGAGATAGAATCTGTTGTTGTAAGTCCATCAATACCTTATGACCATATAACTATTATTGAATTAAAAAAAAAGGGAATTAAAGTAATTGGGGAAATTAATGTTGCATGGGAAATTTTAAAAGACACAAATTGGATAGGTATTACTGGCACTAATGGCAAGACTACTGTTACTCATCTACTAAGCCATATACTCTGCGATACTGGATTATATGCTCCTTTTGGAGGAAATATTGGTACACCTTTATGTAAATATGCTTACTCCAAAAAACATGAAAAAATTGATTGGGTTGTAGCTGAATTAAGCAGTTATCAAATAGAAATATCTCCAGAAGTAAAACCTAATATTGGAATATGGACAACCTTCACAGAAGATCATCTTGAAAGACATAAAACACTTGAAAACTATTTCAACATAAAAAAAAGTTTGCTAGAAAAATCTGATTTTAGAATTTATAATTATGACGATAAAAACCTAAGAAATCACTACAGTTCACTATCGAGAGGGGTTTGGATAACAACTAGTTTCGATAAATCAAATTTTATTCAATGCGATTATTGGATAGACCATCAAGCATATATTGTTGAGAGAGGAAAGAAATTATTCAAACTTGAACATTTTTCTTTAAAAGGAATACATAATCTTCAAAATCTTTTATTGGTAATTGCAGCAGCAAGAAAAGTTGGATTATCTGGAAAGAAGATTAAAAATTCTTTATCTAATTACAAACAATTACCCCATAGGATGGAAACAATTTATAAAAATAATGATCTAGAAATAATTAATGATAGTAAAGCTACAAATTTTGACTCTTCTATTGCAGGAATAAGTTCAATTGAAGGTCAAATAATAATCATTGCTGGGGGTAGATTAAAAGGCAATGAATATAGTGAGTGGATAAAAGTTTTAAAGAAAAAAGTTAAATGTGTTTTCCTTTTTGGAGAAAGCTCAAAAGTCCTAAAAATGGCGCTTATTAATGAAGGATTTAAAAAAAATATTTTTGAATTTTCAGAACTAAAAGAGCTTTTAAATTTTGTTTTTCATTATTTACAAAATAATAGGGTTGGAACATTATTATTCTCACCTTCATGCTCTAGTTTTGATCAATTTAAAAATTATGAAGAGCGTGGAGATTATTTCAAGAAACTAATAAGTGAAAAATTAAAGGTTAATAAATCCATTTTTTTTTCAAGTATCATTTAGTAATTTTCAGGTCGGTCATCACAACCGTCTCCCCTCTAGCAAATATTCACTTAATTAGTTAGATTTTGACTATTAATCAACTACTGTCAATGAGTGAATCTAACAATTTACCTCAAGCAATAAGTCATAAAAAATTAAGTTACTTAATGCTTAAGGCACAAAAGGATTCTCATTTTTCTGATGAATTAGCAGAAATAGAAAGCCCCGAAAAAAGAGAATTTGAAGAGTTAATAAAAAATTGGGAAGCTTCAACTAAGAAAGTACTTAATGATTTATCAAAAAGAAAAGAAAATTTACTAAAAGATAAATCACCAAATTCTTTAATTGCTCTTGGTGCTATGGAAGTTCACCTTAATATGGCTTTACAAGCTTTAAACGCATTTAATAAAGGGGTTGATGGGTAAAGTAACAGACAAATTATTTATAATGAAGGCATCGAAAATAAGAGAAAATCTAGGTCTTTTTCAGTATCTATAGAGACATCCTCATAATAATTAACTTCAAAACCCAAGCCATCTCCAGATTCGAGACATATTTTTGAATTAGAGTCTTTACTTTTTAATAGAAGATTACCTTCAATTATTTGTATCCAATTATATTTATCGATTTTTAATGGCAATTTTTTTTCTTTAATTGGCTTATATTTACAACGCCATAAAGAGATACTTTGATTTAGAGAAAGCTTATTATTTTTACCGTCTTTGTAATTATAAATAAGATTGTCCCACAACTTTTCATTTAATGAAATTTGATCATATCGAGGTTTGATATTTTCTTTTTGAGGGTATATCCAAATCTGGAACAACTTACAGGTCTCATTTTCTTCATTCTTCTCGCTATGAGAGATTCCAGTACCTGCAGACATAACTTGTACTTCATCTTTGTGAATTTTTCCAAGATTGTTTAATGAGTCTCTATGAGTTATTGCTCCTTTTGTTACGACAGTAATAATTTCCATATTTGCATGAGAATGTTTATTAAATCCTGCATTAGGAGAAATAATATCTTCGTTTATAACTCTAATTTTCCCAAAATTATCCCATTTTGGATCTCTATGCTCTGCGAAAGAAAATGAATGCATCGAATTTAGCCATTCTCTAGTCGATCTAAATCTTTCGTGAGATTTCCTTATTTTAATTATTTTCAAAGACATAAATACTAAGAAATAAATAAGGTGTATTTGTGTAAATTAAAAATATTTTTGAATATTATAAATTATGAACAAGTGAAATTACTTTTTATTTATTTGTTAATTTTACTTTGTGCTTTATTTGCTTTATTAATTATTTTTTTTGCTTCTTCTCTTGTAGAACATTTTTCTGCCTCAACATTCAAGTTTTTTAGTTTATTTAATTGCTTTGAAATTTTCATATAAGGTTAATTTAACAATTAGAAATTAACACATATTTAATGGAATAGCTAAAAATACTGGTTTGGATTTGAGCCTTACTACCTAAAAATAAGATTCGAGGATGGAATTATCAGAACAGTATAGAGGATGTATTGGATTATCTTTGATTGTTTTCTTAATTAAAAGCGGTCCAAGAGGACTATCGAAATTAATTTTCCTAATTGAGTTATATTTCATTATTTTTTTTGATATTCTTTTATTTCTATTTAGAAATTTACCTTTGTTACCCCAACCTAACCATAAATCACAATTTTTATTTTCAGACCAGTGTTTTAAGTTTTTATAAATATGATTATTGTTTAGATAACCGACAGGGTTTTTATGATTAAAAAGTTTTTCTGGTTTGCTTGAAATCAGAGCAAATAGATTGATTAATTTTACTTTGCCGTAATTGTTGTTTTTAGAAATTTTGATTATCTTTTTTGTTGTGTTGTCCAAGAAAACTTCATCCGATAATGAGGGATTTAAACCAATAAAGATAATCTCTTTTTTAGATTTAGAAATCTTATAACTTAAACTCCATCTATATAGTTTGTTTGCACTTATTAAACAATTTCTTTCTAGAAATAAATTATTCAACCTAAACCTACACCTCTAGCCATTAGAGTGGCAAACAAAGGTATTGTTGCAAAGCCCACTAATTCAGTAGTAATGATTAGTCTGAACCTCTTGACTAGATTTTCAGATATTTCAGGTAATTTATTCTTACTTAATGGAATGGCCCATAATATATAGGTTGTTGTTGGATATAAAGAAAGTAATCCCACAAGAATATAAAGAGAAACCTTTATCCAAAACACAGGATTACCTGTATAGAAATCCCCTCCTTGACCAAAATACTTAACACGCAAAATCCCAGTAACTAATATCGCAACTCCTGCTAAACCATAAACCACATCTGCAATTATCATTGAGATCGTCTCATTTCTATTAAGACCTACTTTGAGAGTCAATCTTTCAAACAAAAGAGAACCGAAACACAATATTATTCCTAAATAATGAACATATGCTACTAATGCACTTTTAGCAATTTCACCTGTCAATAAAGTTCCTAATAACATTTTCTAGTCAAAATTTATACAATACTAACCACCAAATAAAGAATTTGTTTAGAAAATAAATTAAACAATAAAAGCCAGGTATTGAATCTAGGACTCTAAAAACCTTTTTTGACCATCTTCAAAGAAATCCTTTTTATTCCATACTTCGATTACATCTGGGAAATGTTTTTCCATACAATTATCACAAACCCCATGACTGAATCTAATATCACTAATTTTCGAAAGATATTTTTCTAAATGCATCCAATCGCCCTCCTTATTTTTTACTTCTCTGCAATATGAACAGACCGATAAAATACCTTCCTGTTTGTGCAAGTTAGACAAAGCATCTAGCAAGTTCAATGACTTTTTTCTAAGCTCTAGAAATGAAACTATTTGCTTGGATAATAATTCCATAATATTGAATTGTTGTGTAGTTAGATTTCCTGGCTTTCTGTCTATTACACAAAGAGTTCCAAGTTTATTACCATCACTATTTCTAAGGGGAAAACCTGCATAAAAACGAATCTTGGGGTCTCCTGTTACCAATGGATTATTTATAAACCTTTCATCTTGGAAAGCATCATGAATAATTAATGGACTATTTTCTTTTATTGCATGGGTACAAAAAGACCAATCTCTTCTAGTTTCTGATATTTGAAGTCCTAATTTGGATTTAAACCATTGTTTATCTTTGTCTACCAAAGTCATTAAAGAAATAGGCACATTACAGGTTGTAGCAGCAATTTTTGTAATATCGTCATAACATGATTCTGGCTTGGTTCCCAAAATCCTATATTCTGCTAAAGCTTTTAATCTTCTTTCCTCTTCTTCTGTTTTTGATACAAGATTCTGCATTAATCTTCACCAATAATTAAAACTTTAAAATTAAAGTTTCTCCAAAAAACTTTTTCCTTCTAATACTTAATAAAAAAAAGATAAACTTATTGAATTGTTACTTACTGATTTATTACTTATTAATTTATTATTGATTGATTTAACTTTGAGACTGCCATCCCAGCGATCCATCCACTTGTCCAACAATGTTGAAAATTAAATCCACCAGTGATCCCATCAACATCCAAAACTTCTCCCGAAAAAAATAACCCTGGACAAATTAAGCTCTCCATACTTTTAAAATTAACCTCATTAATTTTTACGCCTCCGGAAGTAACAAATTCCTCTCCAAATGGGCCTTTGCCCGAAATTATATATTTGTCCTTCATAAGAATATTTATCATTTTCTCTCTTTCATCCGCCAGTAAATCAGCCCACTTTTTCTCTTTATCAATACCTATTTTCTTTAATAAAAAAATCCATAATCTTTTTGTTAATAGTTGAACAGGTCTACTATTAATAAGATTCACCTTGCCATTATTTAATCTTAAATAATTAATTTTTTCTTTTAGCTCCTCATAACTTAAAGAAGACCATTTAATGATTAAATTAAATTTATATTTTTGGCTATAAAGTTCCCTTGCTGCAATTGATGAAAGTTTTAATACTGCTGGCCCACTAAACCCCCAATGCGTTATTAGTAAATCGCCTCTATTTTGAAAATTCTTATTGTTTAAATTAATTTCTATATCTATGCCCCTTATCGATACCCCACTACATTCATCCAAATTTGGTTCTTTTGTAGAAAAAGTAAAAAGCGATGGTACAGGTTTAACAATGGTGTGTCCAAGATTTTGAGCTAATTTATATCCGCTTGGATTACCTCCAGTTGAAAGAATAATATTTTTTGCAGTTACCTTTGCTTTTTTAAGACTAAAAATATTGAATATATTATCTGGAGTTTTTGAAATTTCTTTTACAAAAAATTTTGTTAGTATCTCTACGTTTTTTGATAAAGCACTTTTTCTCAAACAATCAATAACATCTGAAGAAGAATTAGACACTGGGAATACTCTTAGATCTTCCTCAATTTTTAATTTTAACCCTTTTTTCTCAAACCAATCGTATACATCTCCAGCAGCAAAACGATTAAAGGATTCCAAGAGCTGAATTCCTCCTCTGGGGTAATTCTCAATTAGTTCATTCGGTATCCATGTCGCATTAGTGACGTTACATCTTCCCCCTCCACTAATCCTTACTTTCTCCATAAGTTTTGAAGTACCTTCAAGAATTATTATTCTTTTTACTCCATTTTCAGCAGCAGTTATTGCTGTCATAAAACCGGCTGCACCGCCTCCAACAACTGCTAAATCAAAAGGTTCCAAAAACTTATTATTTAATATGCTTCAATCTGATAATAGCAAGTAGTTATAAAGAAAAATTAGTCCAAAAACTATAAAAAAATAAATATAAAACTTTAAAACTACATTATAAATAGCTACGATTCGTTAATTTTTAAATTTCTAGAAAAATCAACACAGTCGTTATTTTTATGCTTTAAGTTAATTAAATGAGTCTGTTATTTTCTTACGTTAAATATTCTGAGGCCAGTTTTCCTATGACTGGTCAATATACTGCTCTTCTTTTAATAACTTCTGTTATTTGGGTTCTACTTTGGTTTGGATATAGACAAAATAAGATAAATGATGAGATCAAGAAAAAAGAAAAAGAAGAAAGAATTAATGCGAAAGTTCAAAGAAGAAAGAAGTTAGAGAGTTTGTACCCTACTAATAAAAAAACTGTTTAAAATTAACTATTTTAGAAAATATGAAAAAAAATAATTTCAAATCACTAATTCAGTACTTACCGGGGATATTGATTCTTATTTATGTATTCTTTTTAGCATTTACTCAATTTATAAAATAAAATTTTTAAAAATTATTCGTTTTGATTGGAATCCTTTCTGCTTTTGGAGCTGCTACATCTTGGACATATGCGTGCTTTATTTGGCGCTCGCAAACTCAAAAATATAAATCAATAGATATTAATTTAATAAAAAATATAATAGCTTTTTTAATTTTTATACCTGCTTTTATCAATCTAAGTTCTACAACTGAATTAAAAAACATATTTATCCTAATAATTAGTGGAATAATAGGTATTGGTTTAGGTGATACTTTCTATTTAAAGTCACTACAAACAATTGGCACAAGAAAAACTTTATCTATAGAAACTCTTTCTCCTTTAATGGCAGCTTTATCAGGGGAATTTTTTATTAATGAAAATTTAACAACTAAATCATGGGTTGGAATAATTATAGTAACGATTTCGCTATTCTTAATTCTCAGAAAAGGTAACGATTTTAAAGAGGAAAACTCCTCTTTCTCAGAAAAAAATAACTTTAAGATTTTTGCTTTTCCGTTTTTATCAGTTTTATGTGCTGTTCTTGGAGGTCTTTTATCAAGAATGGTTTTCCTTCAAAGCAATTTATCTCCTTTCCTTACAACTGAAATACGATTATTAGGTGCAATAATTTTTTTAATTAGTCTAAAAGGATTTAAGATTAATTTTTTCTTAAAAAACATAGACAAAAAACAACAAAAAAGATTTTTTATTTCAATACTTCTTGGAACAAATATAGGAATATTTCTACAACAAGTTGTGTTTAAAACCCTTCCCATAGGAGTAGGGTGGGCTTTATTAAGCATATCTCCAGTGATTTCCTTATTTTTTGCTAAGAATGAGGAAAGAGAAATTACCAAAAAAATAATATTTTTTACTTGTTTTTTATTTTTTGGCTTGACATTAATAGTTCTTTAATCTCTGAGTTAATGTATAAAATACTCATGTTAATAAAAATCAAATTAAATAAAATTATCCTATAAACACTCAAAACAATGAAAACATTAAAGAAAAAAAGACTCGGCACATTGGAAGTTTATATTATTTTTTTAAGTTGCATTTATGCAGGCTTTATAGGTTATAAATCTCTATTAAATGTTTTATTTACTTGGAATTAATTAATTCTTTCTAATGATTTAATCAACTTACCTCCATCTTGGTCATCATCATCATTTGAAGCGAAAAATAAAAAAAATATTCCTAAAGAAGCTATAGATAGAGAAATTGACAATACAGAAAGCTCATCCATAAATTAGAAATTTTTTTTATGATAAACGAAAAAAAATAAAAGACAGTAAAGAAATACACATTCTCGAAAATAAATATTTCTTTTATTTGTAAAATGAAAAAACACATCCGAACTATTTCGTGAAAGTTCTAATATCTTCCCCCTGTAGTGCAAGCGTAATTATTCAGTATGGAATAAAAAGTTGGCCTATTTGGGAATGTGAGCCAAGCAAATTTCAATGGAATTACGATGATAAGGAAATTTGCTTAATTATTGAAGGTCAAGCGAAAATAAGTACCCAAAACGGTGACATTTACCTGATTAAAGCTGGAGATCTAGTTGAGTTTCCTGCTGGACTTAACTGCGAATGGGAAGTAACCAAAAGTATTAAAAAACATTATCGATTGGGTAGCTAAATTTAAGAAAAAAGATTTTTTCTTCTTTACTGTTAAGTCAATGTAGATAAAATATGGTTAATAAATAATTTTCAAGAAGGAAACTAATATTATGCCTTTTACTGATCAAGAATATTTTGAGGTTATTGAAAAAAACGAAATAGTAAAAAAGGCATTTGAAAATATTAAGCAAATTTGCATTGATTTACAAAAACAAACAAATTGTCCTGAAGAGGATCTAAAAGATTTTCTTGAATTTATTTCTAAACAATGGAATAAGTAATAATTAAAAAGCCTTTTAAATACTAAATTTAAAATTTCAATTTAGTTTTCTAAGACAATAAGTTCTAATCTAATTCCTTTTTTGGTTTTGTATTGATACTGGAAGTTCCCTTAGCAGCAGAAACGAAGAAAAAGAAGCCTACAATTCCTGATATACCAAATATTGCAGCCAAAGGATCAAAAGTGAAAGAAAACATAGAATTTATAAAATCAAGATAAATAATAGTTTTTGAATCAAAATTGTACAATTATTGTTAAGTATAAAAAATAACAATCACGCGATTCATTATGTCATTATTAGTTTCTCAGTAGGTTCAAAAAAATTATTATTCAAATTGATTTTAAGAATAAAAATATCAATACAGACCAAAGCTCTATTCGTTCTAAAGAGAAAAGTTTTTAAAAAATATTTTTAGAAATATTGAATAAAACACTACCCAGATGATCCACAATTGTTGTTTCTTTAGATTAATATCAATTTATGACAGAATTTTACTCAGCTTCTTCCTCAGTAGGACCATTAACAGCGATATTATGGTGCCTTTATCCAGTAGCTGTGCTTGTAATTATTGAATTACTTCTGGGGGGTGGATTTGATGATGACAATAATGACGATCAAGATGGTGGAATGCTAATACCTGCTTACTCTAGATCCGACGTTTGAATTTTTTGAATTTTTTAAATTAAAGACTCATAAAGAATTTAATTAAATTGGCCAACAATATTGATACAACTCATATTTCTCTAATTACACTTACCATCTTTATGATTTCCTCTCTAACCTGGCTCGTCTTAAGAACCCTTAAGGAAGGTAGAAAAGCTTTAACAGAAATAAATAAGGATAGATTGTGAAATACAATAAACATTTAAAAATGTAGAATTTTCATTAAATTTATAAAACTCCTAGATTTATAAGTTTTACTATCTATAAAAATATATTCCTAAAATTTAAAAACTTTTCATTCTCAAAGTTTGGGAAAAGCATAAAAAACTTAAATAAATACTAGAATTTGTTTAATTGCTAAGTTAAACAATTACCAATCTGTTGATATCCCTTTTTTGTGAAAGGCCCTTCTTTGTTATTACTTTAATAAATAAACATGCATCTAAATTCTTTACTTTATATTTGTTCTATATCTTTATTCATTTATATAATGGCGCTGTTTTGGAGAGACTTGCCAAATCAAAAAAAGTAAATAAATAATTAATATTAATTTTGTTGCTTATTAAAATAAATTGAGTTATTAATTTAATATTGGATTTAATTTTTTTATATAAATGCTGAAAGAATCTTCAAATAACAGTAACAAAAACATATATTCAAAGACTAACAGTATTGCAAACGAAAAGATGATTTGCAAAGACGGATTCTGTTCATTACCAAATCAAGATGAGATTCCTAAACAAGATTCAAATGATATGAATCTATTTGATCCTATTTAGTAAATAAATAATATTTTGATAAAATTGAAGATTAAATTGATAATGTTATATTCTTTGAATTTTTAATTTATGTTTAATGACTTTTTAAACGCATATAAAGAGTTTTGGATTAAAGCTACAGACTTCAAAGGATTCACATCTCGATCGGACTGGTGGTTAGTTCAACTGGCGAATCTTATAATTTCTTTCCTAACTATCCCAATATTTTTAAAAACGTTTGGTTTCAATGCTTATGGAATAGTTTGCATCATTCCTCAAATAGCTATTGATGTAAGAAGAATCAAAGATTTTGGAAAAGATTGGAAATGGATCTTTATTAATTTAATACCAATCTTCGGATGGATCTTATGGTTCATCTGGTTAGGCTTTGGTAAGACCGGTAATGGGAAAAATAAACTTATATAGAAATTAACTCTTTATTTTTTTTCTTTTTTTAAAATCTACAAACCTTATCTTGTTTCTTAACTCAATATGTTTTTCAAGAATGCGAAATACATGCATTTCGCATTCAGTTAATTTAAGAAAATGATCAAGTGTATCTTTATCATCTTCATCAAAATTCTCGAAAACTTCCGATATAGCAATACTATTTCTAAAAATGAAATCCTCTGCAACATCTCGTGGATTCTTGCCTGACTCGAAATCATGAAAAGCTTCATAAGAATTTAGTTCCCTCGTTAACCATTTAAACCATGGTTCATTTTTATTATTTTTTTTATTTATGATTTTCTTCATAAAAAATTTTTTACTAGTTTAATCATTATTAGTTATTCATCCTTTGACAGCTGTACAATTACTTATTTTTAAAATTTAATTAAGGAAAAGCCTAATTTATTTTTTACAAAATAACTACCATAATTACCCATAAAACTACGTAAAGAATAAGTATTTATTACTCATTTTTTTGTTTATGAGATAGTTAGAATTTGATTTTATTAAACTACCATTGTCAATTCCATTTTATGACTTTCCTTCATCTCCAATTTTAATAATTGGTGCTCTTGGTATTGCAGTAGCAATATCAGTTTTTTTTGTCTCTTACCAAAAGTATTTCAACTCTCCTTTGAACAAAGAGCTTTCAGAAAAGAAAAAAGCCTTAACTAAGGAAAAAAAAGAATTAAATGAAAGATTAGAAAAAATAGAACAAGATTTAAAAAATTTATAAAAATTACTCCTATTAAGTTGAGTTAATAATCTCGAATTCAAGATCTTAATTTTTCAAACAATAATTATGGTCTATAAAGAATTATGGATAAAGATCATCTTATTGAGTTAATTTCTAATAGCCTGCTTTACGAGAGTGCAAGTTCTGACTCTAATAGGAATCTTAGTGACTTTAGAAAATACTTAGAGAGATTAAATCTAGATCAATTGAGAACTATGTCTAAAGAATTTATTCTTTAGTTTGATGTTTAAAATATTTTATTTTTTATTAAATAATCAATACTTTTAAAAAATTGTTACTATCAAAAAAATAAAACAAATATGCTTAAAGTTAACAGAGGTGATTTTTTAATAAAGCCATTTCTAAAAAGAAATAATATTAGAGCTTCCTATCAAATTATCTCTACCATCTTACCAATAATTTCTATTTGGTTAATCATCTATCAAATAATAAATCAACCTTTTTCATTATTGATAAAAGGATTTCTAATGATACCTTTTATAGTTCTTCTAACTCTGTTATCTTCACGAACATTCTCATTAATGCATGATTGCGGTCATAATTCTCTTTTTACAAAACGTAAATTAAACCGCTTTTTTGGATTTTTACTTGGCTTAGTTAATGGTATACCCCAGAAATCATGGGCAATTGATCACGCATTTCATCATAGAAATAATGGAAATTGGGAAATTTATAAAGGGCCGATAGATGTTTTAAGTCTTGAAGACTATAATTCTCTTACCAAAAAAGAGCAAATATTTTATAAAGTTAGTCGAAACTGGATGATGCTTTTCCCAGGCGGGTTTTTTTTACTTAGTTTTAAAACCTAGATTAGGACTGGTTATTATCATTTTTAATTTCACTATAGATATATTTGAAGAAACTTTTATCAAAATAAAAAACAGAGAAATTTCTAAACTTCTAGCTATTAATGCAAGAGTCAAACCACCTTTTTCTGATTATGGAGATAATTTCAGTGAACTATGTGAATTGATAATCAATAATATAGTAGTAATAATAGGGTGGATTTTCATGTGTAAATGGTTTGGGTTAGTTTTTTTCTTATCATTTTATTCCATAGTATTAACCTTATCAGCAGCAATTTTAATATGTGTTTTTTTCGTACAACATAACTATGAGAATGCTTATGCTAAAAATACAAAGAATTGGGATCTAATCGATGGAGCGATTTTTGGTAGCAGCAATTTAGATATCCCTAATTGGCTAAATTGGTTTTTAGCAGACATATCCTTCCACAGCATTCACCATCTCTCTGAGAGAATACCAAACTACAACTTAAGAGCTTGTCACAAAGCAAACATTCATTTGCTCCAACAATCAAAATTCTTAAAATTAAGCGATTTTTCAAACTGCTTCAAATATATTATTTGGGATAACAAAAATGAAAAATTAATTCCAATAAGTTAATAGCTAATTAAACCTTCTTCTCAATTTTCTTTTTAGAGGAATACTGCTATATGCATGAGTACCTATAGATGGAGGCAAGTCATTCTTTAAAGGATGCATAAAAGCATTTGCCATACTCTCTAACATTTTCGAAAGCCAATTAATTAGTGATTTCATTTGAAAATCTAAAAGTCTACTTTTTATCATCTAACTAAATTACTGAAAAGTAAATCAGTCATTATGCTGATTTTTTTGTAAGATTACCTATTAAAAATAATATTTAACAATCAAAAGTGTTTTTTCTTTTATCTTTTAAAAGCATAATACTACTACCTTTTTAAAGGGAAACAAGTTGAAATATAGGTTTAGTAAATAATACTTATTTTCTCTAATTCACTTAATAAATTAAATTATTGAACATAATTTCGTGCTATATCTCTATTCCAAATCAATTTAACAATATTATGAATAATTCATTTGTTTCTACCAACCAGAACACAGAAATAGATTCTATTAATTCATATTTTGAATGTATTACTGAATGCAGTATTGTGGATGGTCATCAAGAATGTATTACTCGTTGTTTAGAAATTCATTTAAAGGGGAGTGATGAAAATGAATAAAAAAAATTCACCACAAAGAAAGACAACTTTAAAATGGAACTCAAATGGAGAGCTTTCAGAAATTGATATGTTAAGAATTTTAGAAAAGATATCAGCTTATGAACTTAATCAATGTGAATTAACATGCGCTTCTGATCAAAATTAAGAATCTCTTTTTCAATATTTTTACCAATGCTGCTTATAAAAAAGCAGCTTGTGGGATTTTTGTAAGATATCAATTTTAATTAACCAGATTTCAATCAAGATTTAGAACATTTTCACAATATCTTAGGCTTTATTTTAAAAATTAAGTTTTTGAACTTCTACCTTTTTTTAAGAATGTTTTACTAATTTCTTTTTTTGTTAGTTGAATCGGTTTTACTAAACCTGAATCACCATGAGTTGGACAATAATAAGTCATTAGCATCCATTTTTTTTCTTCATCCATAACTAATTTCTCTTAAAGAATGATTAAGTAAATAGGATGAATTATGAAAAAATTGATTTTTTTTAATCTTTTTTTCTTTTTTACTTAATAATTTATAAAAATTTTTAGTCTATTTTCACAAAATAGATATAAATACGCATGACTTAAAAAAAAAATCCTGCTATTTATAAATAAATTCAAAATTATTCATGTCTCTAGAATCTATATTGATGGTAGTTGCTCCAATATGTCTTTTTACGGTAGGAGTTATTGTTTTACCTATTTTAGTAAAGCCACGTAAACAATCTGGTTTACCTAAGAGGTATATACGCGGTCTTTAAATTAATGAAGCTTTAAAGTAGAGCAAAGAAAATCAGCATAAAAAAGAAATAAATAATTAATAAGATTGCGATAAAAGAATAAAATAAAAAATGTTTGGCATAAATAGTTTTTTTTGAAGATGAAATTAAAATCATGAAAACTTTATCGAAAAAAAATATAAATTCTTTTCATTATGAGATCCTGTGATGGATAATAGAGTATATAAATTCACTTTTATTTAACAAAATTATTAACTAAAAAAATTTGAGTAATATAAATTTTTCAGGTCTTAAAGGCCAAGCGCTTGTTATAGAGGATAAAGATATTCCAAGCATAAAAGAATTTCAGGATGTTATCCCAGATCACTACTTTAAGTGCAATACCAAAACTTCATTGAATTATCTTTTACAATCAGCTTTAATTCAATCATTAGTAGTTGCGATAGGGTTATCTATTCCATTTACCCCCCAAATGCTCCCAATTTGGATTATTTATACATTACTATCAGGTACCACTGCAATGGGATTTTGGGTAATTGCCCATGAATGTGGACATGGAGCATTCTCTAAAAACAAGACATTGGAATCCATAACAGGTTATTTACTTCATTCATTACTTCTAGTGCCTTATTTTTCTTGGCAGCGTTCTCATGCTGTTCATCATCGATTCACAAATAACATAACCAATGGAGAAACTCACGTCCCTTTGGTCATTAAAGGGAATGGAGTTACAGAAAAAGTTGGAGGAGAAAAAGAATTACAATTTTCAAATTCCTTAGGTAAGAAAAATTATGGAATTCTTCAACTTGTTTTACATCTAATATTCGGCTGGCCTGCTTATTTACTTACGGGGAGTACGGGAGGCATTAAGTATGGAACTTCAAATCATTTTTGGCCAATTAAACCATTTTCTAAGGCATTATGGCCATCAATATGGTCCAAGAAAGTTTGGATATCAGATATTGGTGTAGGTTTGACATTATTGGGCATTGTTTATTTAGTTTTTAAGTATGGATTATTTCCAGTAATTGCTCTGTATTTTGGTCCTTTATTAGTGGTTAATTGTTGGCTAGTAGTTTATACATGGCTTCATCATACAGATTCAGATGTACCTCATCTTTCAAATACGGAATTTTCCTTTATGAGGGGCGCATTTCTCTCTATTGATAGGCCTTATGGTAAAGTCCTTAATTTTCTTCACCATAATATAGGTACTAGCCATGTCGTTCATCATGTATGTCCAACGATCCCACATTATCATGCAAAAAAGGCAACTGTCTTAATCAAAAAAGCCTTTAAAAAAGCATATCTTTTTAATCCTGATCCAATACACAAAGCTCTATGGAATATTGCTTGCAATTGCGTTGCTGTTAAGTCAGACATCAAGAGAGGAAGATATATTTGGCAATCTTCATACAAAATAGTGGATTAAAAAACAATTATTATCAATTCTTTATCACATTAATTTACGCAAATCTGAAAAGAATATAAAAGAATTAGTAATAACAAATTTTTCATCTTATAAAATACTCACAATTTAGTGATTCTATGAGTGGCGACAATTTGCATGGTAAGCAGCCTATTAAATTTTATTCGGAAAAAATAACACTTACAAAAGTTGAATTATTAGAAAGACAGCTGAGTTTAGGCGAAAAAATTTCAGATTTAGATCAAAAGCATAAAGAATGGAGCAAAAAACTATCAGGTTGATCATCTAATATGATCAATTTTAATAACTTATTGATATTTGTATTTGCCTTATAAAGAAACCTTTCTGTAAATTATTGAAAAATTATTTGCCGGCATACTAATAATATCCTCTTGAGAAAAACCATTTTTCTTACTCTCATCACAAACTTCCTCAAGATTTTTAATACCCCAAAGATTATTTTGCATTTTTAATGAATTATCGAAAAAATAATTACTTTCACTTATATGCTTATTACAAATTTTAAATGGCCCATACAACATCAAAAATTGTCCCTTTTTAAGTAATTTTCCTGACTCTCTAAAGAGCGCTTTAGTACAAGACCACTTTGCTACATGAATCACATTTATAGAGACTATACCTTGTAAAGAATGAGCTAATCTCAATGGAATTTTCCAAGGAATTTTTTCTACATCAATCTCAAGAGGCTGGGGCATTTTCTTAGTTAAGTCTTCATAATCAATCCAAGAACTTATACTTTTTCTATGCACTAACTCTGGGTCACTTGTTTGCCAAATTGTTCCAGGAAAGCATTTTTGAAAAAAAACTCCATGTTCGCCGCTTCCACTTCCGATTTCCAATATTGAACCATTTTTTTTTATAATTCTTGATAGTACTTCACCAATGCATTCTCTATTTCTTTGAGTTGCCGAAAAAAAAAGTCTATTATCCAAAATTAAAAAAAATTGGGCGATTTAGTAAAAAAATAATTCTAAAATTTTTGATTATTTAACCTTTCTCAATTTAGGAGTCTTGTAAAACATGATTTTGAGGCTAAAGAATAATATTGAAATTGTAAGAGCAGGCAAGATATAAAGTATTAAATCAGTACTCATTAGAGAAGGAATTCTTCCAAAAATTAAATGCATGTAATAAACTGTAAATGACATAAATCTATATATATCTAATTTATTAATAGCAATAATTTGAATTCTAAAAACTACTTTTAGTCAAAAACTAAAAATTCTCAAAAAAAAAGAGTCAGCCTGTATCCCTACTAGCTGACTCTAAAAATATATTAATTTAAATTAACCATAAATGAGGATTTATTTCTAGAAGAAAGGGCTAATAGTTTATTTTTTTTCTTTCATTTTTAAAAACATCAGAACTAAAACAAAACACCAAAAGGGTATATCTCGACACATATTTGTAGCAGTTTTTTAAATTTTCCTGACCAAAAAGCAATTTTCCCTCATTTTCTTTACATTATTAAATAAATATGTTATATTTGTTTACAAATTACTTTATTAAAAATGACACCAGAAGCAGAACGTTTTAACGGATGGGCAGCAATGTTAGGTTTCGTAGCAGCAGTTGGCGCCTACATAACAACTGGCCAGATCATTCCAGGCTGGTTCTAATGAAAAATAACGAACCAAAAATAATTGAAAAAGAAAAAATCGTTGCTGAAAAGCTTAACGGTAGATTCGCAATGTTAGGTTTTGTTGCTCTTGTTGGAGCATATTTAACTACAGGTCAAATCATTCCTGGTTTTATTTAGTTTAAAATTTTTTATTTTTTTTATAAGTCTAATTTAAAATTAAATTTGGCTTTTTTTTTGAAAATTTTTATTGATAATAAATTTTCTTTATTAACTGAGGTTTAAATAATCCTATTTCAAACAAAAAGTAAGCTGAAAATCTGTATAAAAACATCATCTTAATTGTTATTTTAAAAGAAATATTAATTTGATTATTCTTTTTCTTTTAATTTACTTCTGAAATGATGCTTTCTTTATCGAGATAATTCGAGGATTTAATGAGAGTAAAGCTTGAACCGGAGACAGCATTCATTGGCAAAAAGTTTGCCTATATATTTCTAGGAATAATATTTAGCCTAAATGCCATAACTTTTATTTGGTTTTTCTTATTTTCAAATTTAAAATAAAATTTAAATTTTTCGTTTAAAAGGATTAAAAAATTCCTGGAATGATCTGACCTGTTGTTAAATAGGCACCAAATAATGCAACGAAACCTACCATAGCCCATCTGCCATTTACTTTTTCTGCATTTTGAGGATATCCATCGTAAGACACAGTTTCATCAATATAAGGCCTAGTTTCTGATGGGAACATATTCTGTCTTCCACCTGATTCTGTAGTTACTCCTGATTTTGTCATTAAAAAGATAATAATTGTTAATTAAAGTAACACAAATATTAACTTATGTAAACCAAAATCTCCAATGATTTTTATTAGCTTAGCGCTATGTGCCAATATGCAACATTTCTGTTTAAAAATTAAAAGGCCACTTTTTTTAATCAAATTACTTTTTATTATCAAGCTCACAGATCAATTATGAAAATAAGCATTTATACTCACAGTAAGTAATTTTACTTATTAGAATGTATTTGGCATTTAGGAAGTGCTTAGCTGGTTAAGATCAGGTATTCTGAATTAACTAGGTCGTCATGAGCTTGCCAGTGGGATACTTGCAAGCTCTTCAAATTTAAAGTAGGCAAGTAATACAAACAGTGGATAATCTTTTAACAATTGAATCAAATCTTAAAAAATTATAAATTAATGTCAAAAATTTATTTAATTGCTAAATAGAAAATAGACTTAATAAATTGTATGTCTTTAGATTTTATTCTCATTCCTACTTGTATTTTTATTATCCTTTTTCTTTTAAATCGAGAAAATTTGATCTATAAAAAAAATCAAAAGGTTAAGTAATTTAATTAGTTTAAAAGAATCTTAATACTAACAATCGATAAACTTTACTTTTTATCTGATAAAAATAAATTGTAAAACTGCTATTTGAAATAATTTTTGAATCTTAAAGGATTTCGCAAAGAAACTATGCTAACTTTTTTTTAAAAATTAATTTGTCCCAATATATTCTTGAATTGTTAATTTGATCTAGTTTTTGTTGGCAGTGTATGCAATTGCATTCATTTGTTAAGGTTTTGTTTTTCATGCTTTACCCCTTTTTTTAAAAAAACCAAATTTTTTGTTTTATTGCAAGTATTAATAAATTTTTTTCTGATTTGTTTTTGAAATTTAAATAGTCAAAATCTTCTTTTTGACTATCAATCTTATGTTGTTTTACAAATCATTGATATTTTATAATGTTAAAAACTAAGTAAAAATCAAATAAATTCTTTTGAAAGTTTCAAATCAAATCCTAATTAGAAAAATAATTTCTCCTTGGTATTTACTACCTTTAATAGATAGATGGTTATTAGGTCAAATAATACCGCCTATGATATTTGCCATTTCTGCTTTTACTGTTATTTCATTATCTGTTGGGGTAATGTTTGATCTTATAAGAAAAATAGTTGAGTATGGTTTGCCATTATTTTTAGCATTAAAAGTTCTTTTTTTTAGTTTACCAAGTTTTTTAGTCTTATCTTTCCCAATGGCAGTTTTACTTTCTACGTTATTAGCCTATGGAAAATTATCAAGCAATTCTGAATTATTGGCATTGAAATCCTTAGGAATAAAGACATCAAGAATAATTGCTCCAGCTATTGCCCTTTCAATATTTATGACAGGATTGACTTTTTACTTCAATGATAATTTAGTTCCAGCAAGTAATAAGTTAGCTGAAACAACATTAAGAGCAGGGATAGGGAGTTCTTTCAGTGAAGGAAAAGGAAAAGAAAACATTATGTTTTCAAGGTATGGTTCTAGGATAGATGCCTCAACTAAAAAAGCCACAAAAAACAATTCCAAACTCACTCATATTTTTTATGCTCAGTGGTATGAAAACAATACCATGAAAAAAGTCACAGTATTAGATTTTTCTAGAGAAGATATTCAACAAATCTTAAAGGCAAAGACTGGAAAATTTGACAAAAAAAGTTCTTCTTGGATATTTTCTAACGGAAATATTATATCAATTTCACCAGATGGTCAAACTACCAATGTTCAATTTAAAAAATATACCTATCCATTTGTGGAAGGGCCTATGGATCTAGCAAAAGTGCCTAAGGATGCAACTGAAATGACTTTAAGGCAAGCTATACAAGCAGAAAAGATTTATGAAAAAACCGGAAACTTGAAGGAGTTCAGAAGAATTAGAGTACGCATTCAAGAAAAATTTACTCTACCTTTTGCATGCTTGGTCTTTGGTTTAATAGGCAGCAGTTTAGGATGTAAATCTAATTTACGATCTTCTAAAAGTCAGGGATTTGGATTAAGCGTAATTCTCATATTAATTTATTATGTTATGTCATTTATATTTAGTTCATTTGGTGTAAAAGGTATTTTACCTCCTATTCTTGCTGCATGGTTACCTGTCTTAATTTCCCTAGCGGGAGGGATTTATTTATTAAGAAAATCAAGTTCTTTTTAAAATTTTAGGAACATGAATTTCAATATAATTAATTTGAAAATTTCTTTTGAGGTATAAGATTATTAGATCTCTACATCTATTTTTTTATAACCATACCAATCAGGATGATTAGTTTCTTCAATTAAATTATTTTCTAGAGTTATTTCTATTTCCCAATTTCCTATCTTTTTTATAAGTTGACAATCATCAAAACTAAATAACATTTCTAGAGAAGCAATATCATCTGTATGTTTCTTTTTACAACCAATAAGCCATTTAGATTTAGCTATATTTTTTGCCTCTAATTTGCTTGAAGATACAACTAAACCAAATTCATGTTTTTCTTGCATACAACTTGGATCATAGCCTCCAATATTAATAAACCATAAATTTTTTTTTGTCTTATATTTTTTAAGAGTTGCTTTTTTTTATATTATCCTTTTCAAAATTTATTAAATTAATCTTATAACCATCTACATATTGTATTTTCTTATAGCTATCAATATGCAAATCTTTGGAAGATCCAAACCAATCATTTCTTAAAGTATCGAATGTATCCTCAATTTTAGATCAAACAAACCATCTAACATCATGTAGTTCAATATTAGCTTTTTTTGCTCTACCTCCAAGTACCACCAAATAGAAAAATTTTTTTCTAATTTTTCCACTTTTAATAAGTAAATTTTACTTAGACTTTAATTTAAATAATCAAGATTTACCTTTCAGATTTTTTTTCTAAATCAAAAATTACCTTAGTTGAACCAACCTTTTTTCTTTGCTTTAACTTTTGGTGCGGTCTGAATCTTAGGCGTTTCGTCTACTCTACCTTTAATAATCATTAAAGGGACTATTGCCAACAAAGCTAAGAATAATATCCAGAATAAGTAGATGTTCATAGTATTAAACATTAATAGAATAATAATAAAATTAATTAAATGATATTCGTGAGTTTTTTTTTAAAGTTCTAATTTAAATGTATCATCTGATATTTTTTTCTTAATTAAAGCAAATAAAATGATTTAAAAACATACTTTATGAAATTTACCAACAAAAATAACTTTCTTTTTTTTTAAGAAAAAAGATTTTGATTTTCTAAAAATATCATTTATTTATTTATTTAATAGATTTATATTCTAAATTAATTTCTTTAATAAATTCATCTACTTCTTTTTTAATATTCTTATATTCATTTATTTTTTGTTTGGTTTTCTCATAGAAGATAGATTCGAATTTTCCTGGAATTAAAACCTCAACCCAATATCCTGCTAAACAATAAATTTGGTTTGGAACAAAAGTTATAATAAATAATTTTTTGGAATTTTTATATTGATCAATTATCTTATTAGCGAAATTACCTTTAGTTTTTTTAGTGCCAAAAAGAGTAATATCTTTTGCTAAAGGCTTAAAATTCTTCGATAAATTCTTACTTTTTTCTAATGTATTTCTTGAAATTATTTTTTCTAGAGAATAACAATAATCGAAAAAATTAGTATTTTCTTTTTTTGAAGGATATATAGTTATGAGGCTACTTAAAAATAAAACAGAAGTCAAAATAAATTTTTTCAAAATTTTTATTTTAATTTATCATCTCATAAATATAAAAAGACAATTCATAAATTACTAGTAATTACCTTAAAAAGATTAACATTAATTAAAAAGATTTCTATTAATTGAGCTAAACCTCTTTGATAAAACTTTAAAAGTATTTCGGACTAATTAAGTATTTATCAAACGCTAAAAATTTTTTTCTTATAATAAGATTATGAAAAATTGTTTTTTGAAAAATAAAAGTATCAAATCTTTTTTAGATTTTTTTTCAAGATTATCAATTTCAGCAATATTTATCTCCGCCATACCAGGCAAAATAAATGATTTTGAAAGAACAGTTGAATATATTTCTTCAAAAGGTATTCCTGAACCAATTTCATCTATTCTTCTAGTGGGAGCCATTATATGTCTTATCTTGGGTTCTGGATTTTTTATATTTGGAGAAAAACAAAAAATCGGTTCAATCTTTTTATTACTATTTCTAATTCCAACAACAATAATTTTTCATTTATTTCCTTTCCATCAAAGAGCAGTATTTATTAATCTCGGATTGATAGGTGGATTAATTATTGCTGCAATAAGGGAACCAAAATAAACAAATTAATTGAAGAAACTTAAATATTTTTTTACCTTATCTTAATTCTGGGAAGCAATTAGCAATATGAATTAATTCATAAACCTCTTTGCTATCGTTTTTTTTATTAGGAATTCCACTTCCTACTTCTATGCCTCTTTCTTTCATCTTCTTTAATATCAATTCTTGTATTTGCATACTTTACATAGATTTAAATACTTTAGTTCGTTCTTCTTTATTCACTAGAACCAAATTTAGTTAAACTTTATTATTAAGGTTATATCAATTAGCGATTCATTAAATAAGTAAGAAAGCCAGTAAATGTAAGTAATTTAAATCCAATAAAGAAAGGCAAATATTTTTTGACCTTTTTGCCAAAGGGCAATAATTTGTTTGGTGAATTGATCATGATTTACATTGACAATATATTTCTTTTGAACATGTTAACGAACTTTTTTTAGAATTATCATATTTCGATTTGTACATTTAAAACAATAGATCTAGACTAGTAGGGTTACGTAAATTATTTTATATGAATGACAAAGAAAAAATAATTTCATTATTAAATGAGTTTGCTAATCCCAAAAAAATGGCTTTATTTTTTGTTGACAATGCGACTCCAGAATTTTTATTCATAAGACCTAGCGGTAATCCTATAAATGCAAAAGGATTCGAACAAATGATTACTGGTGAAATAGTTCAAGAAAAGGCAGAAATAACTAAAATTCACCGATTCGAATTTTTAAGCGAAAATATAGTAATGTGCATTTTTACACTAGGTTCAAAATTTACTTATAAAGGGACACCTAATGATGACTTGCCAACAGTTTCGTCAATTTTTAAAAAAGTAAATAATGTTTGGAAAATTCACTGGATGCAAAGATCTACAGGAAATTCGGATTTATCTTTATGGGATTAGCAAAGTTAATAGCCCTTTTAATGGTGCTAATACTTTTAGGAAGTTCTTTTGTTGGTTTAATTTTTTATTTTATAAAATAAATAGATCAAATAAAGAATATCAATAACTATTTATTGTTTTAGAAACAATTGCTTCTTTTTTTGCTAATAATTTGATTTTCAGGTAAAAATAAAAACCTTAGACAGACTAACGCCTATATCTAAAGCCAATAAAGCAATTAGCAACTTACTCATTTTTTAGAACTCTCAACTATTTTTTTGTAAAGTTCTTCAGAAATAGGTTGCATAACATTTTAAAAATCCAATTACAAATTAATTTTTTTGAAATTAATTTCTCGTTACTAAATATACGAATATATGAATTTTTAAATAGGGAAAAAATATCTTTACAATAAGTTTTTCTTATAACGTATTAATAAATACTGAGTTCAAAAACTTCAACAATTGTCTAAACTGTTTTAAAAAAGAATTTATAAATCTTATTTTAAGTAAACAGATCCTCTATAAGTAAACTTTATAATTTTTTCTTCTTGTTTTCTACAATATACGAATGACTTTCCATTGAAATACATGTTTACCATGATGCAGCTCCTTAACTTGCTCAAGTCCCCGTCCTATGGCCTGAGTCGTACTGCGGTCTATCAGATGGTAGATCGGACGATTTTGTAGTATTAACTACAATCTATTTATAAAGTATTTATACTTAGATGTCAACAATTAATAGAAAATAAACTTCAATTTAAAATTAGATTCTGCTCTCACAAACTCCCTAAAAATAATATAGGACATATAACTACGAGTAAATCCCATCAAAATTGAAACAAATGCTAGAACTACACAAATAGGACAATGAGGGGATTCCATTATTTATTTTCCAATATAAATTTCAATTCAGCCTCTGCTTTGAGAATATTAATTCTTCTCTTAAGTAGTTTAAAAAAATTAATTATTTTTTTCAAAATTAAACCTTCTTTAGGGGTTAATAATATTATTCAAAGAATGAATATATCAATAAGCAAAAATACTGAATCCATTGATATAAAATAATTTTTGTAGCATATTTATACAATAAACAACACAAAGATATCTTCAGATGCTCTTGATCAATTAATAAATAAAAGCTTTCTCAGAATTAAATATAATAATTGGTGATCTAGTTAAGTTGCATTGTCATTTTTCTTTTGCTAAAAAAATATAGCGGGCTAAAGTCCAATACTCCACGAGGATTTAGTCCGCTGCCTAAAGCCTGAGAGTGGAAATTTCCTCTTCCAATAAAAATCTATGCTTTATAAGATAAATATCTTGATTGCTTGAAAAATTAATTTTGTATATTCTTATTACAAAAATCATGAGATAATTTAAGCTAGTTGCTAAATCCTCGGAGAATGCTTTAGTTAACTTCTTTAACTGGTTACTAATAAAATCAGGCGAATCATTTGCATCCGTAGAAGTTCCATCAAATTCAATCAAAAGTTTTTCTTTATTTTAGAAAGTTTTTTATTTGAAGTTTTTATTTTTTAAATGCATAGCTATCTTGACATTTAACTAACTTATTTGAGTTAAGTTAGTTAATTATCTCTATTGCAAATAAAGATGAGGTTGTTAATCTTGCACTTAAAGAAGATAATTAATTTCTTAGACTAATGCAATTTGAACATTTAAATCCCAACGAAGATGATGGCCTTATGTCAATAGAAGATTTAAGGGCATTACGTCTTCGAAAAAATAAAATTGAAAATGATAAGAAAGCTAGAAAATATATCCTGGATATAAATCAAAGATATAGAAAAATGAGTACTCGCAAAAGTAATAACTTTTTAAGGAATATGAACCCTTTTAAAAAGGCCGCATAAATTGCTAATCTTAATTTTTTTAAATTTGCATCTTTCAGAGTAAACTTTTAATGGTGTTTCTTTGGAAGAGTTTCACCGAGAGGGGTCAATTTAAGACCCCTTCTTCCATTAGATATTTCTTTTTATGGAAGTTACTCTTTAAAAAAATGTATTTAGCTTTAGCTTCCTTTAATAAAAAAAATTATTGGATAATAAATTTTTTTTTATAAATAATGATGAGCCTAAAAGAAGAAAATTTAATTATCAATAAAAAGCTTTTGTTTTTTTTAATATCTATTCTTCTTTTAATTTCTTTTTGTTCAATATTTTTTATCGAAAATCACAGTTTGGTAGCACACGATGAGTCTCTTTATGCTAATCGAGCAAAATTAATAATAGATTCTAATAATTGGTTCACACCTTTTGAAAAGGCTCATCATAAAACTATTGGTTCATATTGGTTAATTGCATTGAGTTTTAAGATATTTGGAATCAGTGAATTTTCAGCAAGATTACCAAGTTATATTTTCTCAATACTTTCTTCACTTGTATTATTCAAAATAATTAAAAATATAAGTAGTTTAGGAATTGGATTAATATCAATATTTACATTATCTTCATCATTTCTTTGGTTCAGTTACGGTAAATATTGTAGTCCTGATACACTTTATATTTTTTTTAACTTATTAGGTATTTTATTTTTACTAAAAACAAGTAATTCTTTAAAAGAAAAAAATAAAAATATATTTCTATTTTTAAGTGGTTTATTTCTTTCGCTTCCATTTTTTGTAAGAAGTTATTTGCAACTACTACCTTTAGTCAGTATATTTCCATTAATTTATTTCAAAATAAAAAAACTAAAATATAAAAATACTAAATATTTGATTATTGGATTTTTTGTAGGTTTAGTACCTCTAATTATTTTTTACTATATATCATACAAAACATATGGAGTTGATTCATTAATAAGGCCATATATGCTATTGCAGGGAAAAACATTAACTGAAAATAAATTTTTTGAAGGATTTTTATTTTATCCAAGGAATCTAATTTTACTATCTACACCTTTCTTTATTTTTTTAATTAATGGGACTAGATATATCCTAAAAAATAAATCTAAAGAAATTCAAATTTTATTAGTTTTTACTCCTTTAATAAATATTTTTCTCCTGATGTTAACAGCTTCAAAATATTCACATTATGGATTATTTACTATTCCCTTATTAGCATCAAATGCCTCTTTTGGAATTTATGAAGCATTTAAAAAAAAATCAAATGGATCAAAATTGACATTAAGAATATTTGGAGGATTAATGTTGATAATAAATTCCTTAATATTTTTAGTATCAATATTAAATTTTCATTTAAAAATCTTTAATCAATTTAACTTAATTGAAGGATTTATAATATCCCTTTTATCATTAATATCACTGATTCTATCTTTAAATCTAATAAATGAAACTAATTTAAAATCTTTAAATATAAATAATATATTATCAATATTTTTTATCCAGACTTTTATATTAAGTATACTTTTTATTAATGGTATAATCGGAAACCCAAATAATGAAATAAAAGATTTTATTTATCAGCCCGATATAAAAAAAATAATTAATCATAATCAAATATTTATCATAGGAAAATTAGATGATAAAAATTTAAATTTATTGAAATTTTATCTCCCTAAGTACAAGTTAATTAAAAAAGAGCAAATCTCTAAAATAAAGACAATTTATGGAATTATAAATGACAAAGATTTGAAAAAATTTAATGATTCAATAAGAACTGAATTTATAAATTTGAAAGAATTTAAAGATATTAACCTCATAAAAATTAATTAAAAATTTTAGTTACTTGAAAATAATCGAATCTTGATAAGGTAATGAAAAAAGCATTTATTTAAATCAATAGCAAATTATTTAAAAAATAAAACATCATTCACATTTGATTAACGAATTTAATGGCTTCAGCTACAAGTTGGGAATTCAATAAATAAGTTGAAACTAAGATTTTATTGGTGAAAATTTGTGCCCAAGATTTATAAGGCTTAGCTATTTCGATCAATAAATGGTGGAAGAGAAGATATCCAGCATACAAAATCAGTATAGTTTCAAAAAAAGAATTTGAACTTGTAAAAATGCAAGCTGAGAAAAAGGAGCAATAAAATTATTCTTTGGTAAATATTGATGCTGAATATTTTAACTATTCAGCTATTATATTATTAAGTACATCAATAGAAAAATGAACTCTGCATTTTCAAAAGTATCAAATTTAAAACTTAATAGACTTTCCAAAATAGCTATTACTCTCGCATCATCAACTTTCTTTTTGTATGCATTTGGTCAAGCTCCAATTTTTAAAAATATTCTTGCAGGTGCCTTCTCTTGCTCTGGCTAAATAAAATACTCTTTTTTAAGAGAAACTAAAAAGCTAAAATAGACACTGATTGACAGTCGATCTAAACTTAGAGGGCTAAACCCCTCTTTTTTAATGTTTAATAGATTTATTGCTGAAAAGATAATGACTCTTCTTATTTCTCTTTTCAGCTGATGAATATTTCCCCGCACCTATTAATTGATGCTGTTATATTAAGCGCTGCCCTTACGATAACTTTAGTATTAAGAGCAAAAGGTAATGCTGCCAGAAAAGAAAAAGAAAATAAATGATTACTAAAGAAGAAGAAAAAGAATTTAAAAAACCTAAATTGTATAGATTTTGGAACTTTCTTATTTATGGAAGTTTCGTTGCTATTGGAGTTTTCTTAGTTTATTTATATTCTGCTTATGTATTTATAAATAAATGACGTACATGTACGGCATAGCAATTACTTATGGGGTTGTGAGTCTTTTATTGCTTGGTGGGTTTGCATACTTTACTTTTAAAATGAAACGCTAATTTTTATTTCCTCTTCAATGAAAGATTTCTTAGATAAATTTTTTAATTTATGTAGAGAATATCAACAAGAAATTCCAAGTCAGAAGATGGCTGAGATTTTAAGAGAATATGCAGATAGATTAGAAGAATGATAGCACCTTGCAGAACTAAGAAGGTATTAAGAGAATATAATTTCCAAGCAAAATTTATACAAATTTTTTTAAATTTGGAATAAATTTTTTGAAGATATTTTCTTACAATTATTTATAAATTGAGATTTTTTTTTGATCCTTAATCCGTACAATTTTGTTCCTCTAACCGCACACATACAACTTGAAATTTACCATTCAAATGAATTAGAACATAAATGTAGTCAAGGGGTAAGTCTTATGGCACTAAATGACACATTTACAATCCAAAAAATTAATTTGGATAAAAAAAACCTTTCATATGACGATAAGCGCAAAGAAATTGAGGCTGATTGGAATAAAGAATGTTCAGAACATCCGAGTAATAACCATTGCAGGATTTTTTGTGATTAAAACTTTAACTTTTAGGTATTCTTACGCTTGATTTTTACTTAATACCCGTACTAAAGAATAATCAGATAGAAAGGAGGCCAAGCAAATGACTAATTTAGGTATAGAAATTTTATTTTGGACAATTTTAATTTCTTATCTGGGATTAAGGTTTTCTCAAACTTGGAATGGATTCAAAAAACAGTATTAATTAGGAGAATAGAAAATGAAACTACAAACTCAGTTCACGGTTCATAACAAAGAATTAAAAGATCTTGATTATGTTAAGAAAGTAAATTTGTTAGAAGAAACTTTAAATAAGGAATTTATAGATTATCCAAATCAAGAAGATTGCTTGGTTTGTTGCAATTAAAAATCAAAAAATAGCTGTTTTTTAAAAGTAAATAAATTTTTATTATTATTTAAAAATTTTCTAAAAGGGAGTTAGCACTATGGAATTAAGATTCTTCCCAATAAATGTTTTTAGAGAGACTCCAAAAGTCACATTCTTCGATGCAGGCATAGATAATTCTAATGGTTCTGATGTCGTTATCCATTCTGGGGAAGCTATATCTCCTCCAGATGATTTAAAAGATGAGCAATATTACGTTCACAATCATCAAATTGACCACAATTTAGTTATCACCGGGGAAAGGACATTTGTTTTAATAAATCCTTCCTGGGATGAACCTCATCATGTGATTTATTTAAATAGATCTATGGGAGCATTAGAAATTCCTATAGGAACTTATCACAGATCAATCTCAGGGAAAGAAGGTAGTATTGTTTTAAACCAACCCAAAAGAGATAAATTTTTTGATCCTGCTAAAGAATTTATCCCTCAAAAATTAAACAAAATTAATTTAATTAAGGCAAGAAAAAGCCCCCCTGTTTATTGGATTTTCGAAAATAGCAAAATCAAAAGACTTTATCTTAATCCTCTAGAAAGAAAAGTTAAAACTCTTATTTGAAATGAAAAAACATAAATCCCCTAAAAATAATTTTAAAAACCTGAATTTAATTATTAATTCTGATAATTATAAATTGGCTCACGAAGATATTGGTCTACTTAGCCGAAATGAAATGCGTGGAGTCAGAATGCTTCTTGAAATTACTAAACCAGACTTAATCCTTGAAGAAAATAAAATTCTTTCAACCATAATTATTTTTGGAGGCGCAAGCATTACAGAAAAATCAAGTACCAAAAAGAGAATTGAAAATATAGAAGAGTTAATTAAAAAAAATCCTAAATCAATACTTCTAAAACGAAATTTAAATAGATTAGAAAATTTGCTTCTAATGAGTCATTACTATCAATCCGCAAGGGAGTTTTCTAAACTTGCTTCAATTAATAATCAAAATAAAAACTGTAATTCCCATGTGATTGTGACAGGTGGGGGGCCAGGAATCATGGAAGCTGCAAATAGAGGTGCATTTGAAGCAAATTGTAAGTCTATAGGGTTAAATATCAGTCTCCCTAATGAACAAATACCAAATGCTTTTATAACTCCCGGTCTTTGCTTTAAGTTTAATTATTTCGCATTAAGAAAGATCCATTTTGTTATGCGATCAGTAGCTGCTGTATTTTTTCCTGGAGGGTTTGGAACACTAGATGAATTATTTGAATTATTAACGCTTTGTCAAACAGGAATGAAAACTAAAATCCCAATCATACTTTTTGGTAGAGAGTATTGGAATAAGGTAATTAACTTTGATTATCTAGCTGATCTTGGATTGATTGAAGATAAACATTTAAATCTTTTCCAATATGCAGACACTGCATCAGAAGCATGGGAAATTATCAAAAATCTCAGATTAAAAGTAAACTAATTATTTTAAAAAAACATTTAATTACTTAATTTATAATTTGTTTTAATAGTTTTTATTATTGAATCTTGTGGTTCTTCACTTGGGAAGCAATTAATAATCCTATATTTTCCTCCTTTTTTATCAGTCTCTACAACTGTAAATTCAACATATTTCCCAATTCCATCTATTAAATCCTTCACTTCAGTATTTATTATCTCTTCTTTATCATTTTCGATAATACGAGATTTACCTCCACAACTCAACAAAGCGTTTCCCACAGTGAGAAAAAAATCTTTATCATTACTGCAAGAAGGTAGGAAAGATAAAGAAACTATTGTTAGTATAAAATTTCTCATAATCAACTTTTTGTACTTAACTACATTATCAACAAGGTCTATTAAATTTATAGTTAAATAACTACCAAATTAAAATTTGATTAAATTAATAACCTTAGTGCAATCAACAGAAATATTAGAGAGAGATACCCGATGCATTTAGAAAGTTTTTATAAATCTTTTGCCAGTGTATAATCCTTTGTTCAAGTCTATTGGGCGGACCAAGTTTAAAATTTTCCAGATAAGACTTATGAACTGATTCGACAATAACTTTATCTTCTCCAATAAATTCTAATATACTTCTTTTCCAACTTTCTAAATCATTGTCACACAAAGAAGCAGAAGCTAATTTAATTTCAATAATACACTGATCAATATTTTTAGGAAGATAATTTATTAAAACAATCCCTTTCCCAGGCCAGATTATTAAATGATTCCACGGAAGTAATCCAAAGGTATATAGATTTCTTTTACTGCTTAGAGGGGTAACAAGTACATTACAAAATTGACTGAAGAAATACCTGTAATTTTTAATTGGACCTTGTTCTTTATGTAAGGTATTTTTATGAGCTATTGCTACATGATAATCATCCAGTGTATTGTCATGGGCAATTTTCCAATTGCAATTTAAAGTATCAGAAAATTCAGAAAAAATAGCGTAATTCATATCCCATTCATCATTACATTTTCTCCCAACAAGCTCAATTTGATCATTTATAGATATTGGTTTTTTGCTGAAATTAATCCAAATCAAAGGCCCATTTACTAGACAGTTAACTTTTTCTAAAGAATAATCACCTGTCTCTATTTTCCTATCAAAATCGTACTTTAAAGGCAAGGTTTTAAGTTTGCCAAAGCTATCAAAAGTCCAACCATGGTAAGGACAAAAAATACTTTTAGAAGGATTTAATTTTGTTTTTGGCAAACATAATTTTGACCCGCGGTGAGGGCATCTATTTTTAAAAACAGTTATTAAACTTTTTTCTGAACAAGAGATTAATAATGATTGATTAAAAAATTTTTTTTCTAATATTTGTCCAGGTTTAATTTCTCCAAGAAAAATCAATGGGTGCCAATAATTTTTTGAATATTTATCTAATTCAAGTTCAAATATTTTTTGTTCGTTATAAAGCCAAGTAGGCAAAAAACTTGTTGACATTATTTAATTTTTTTGGAGGGCTCTTAAAAAATCAGATAACTCATATCTTAATTTTGAAAAATTCGAATCAAGTTTCAATTTATCTAAATCTCCTTTTTGTAGATCTACCCTAACTTCTTTTATTATTCTTCCAGGATTAGGTGCCAAAATGCATATTTGCTGAGAGAGGGCTAATGCTTCTTCAATATCATGGGTTATAAGTAAAACTGTCAATGAAGTTTTTTCCCATAATTCATAGAGAAATTTCTGCATAGATTCTCTTATCTGCAAGTCCAAGGCTCCAAAAGGTTCATCTAAAAGTAGGATTTTGGGGTTAGTCGCTAAAGCTCTTGCTATTGCAATCCTTTGTTGCATTCCTCCAGATAATTCTTTTGGATACTTGTTTCCAGAATCCTGAAGGCCTACCACTTCTAATAAATAAGATGTTCTAAATTTTATTTCTTTCAATTTATAAGAATTTAAATTCATTCCAAATGCAATATTCTCTGATGCAGTGAGCCAAGGGAAAAGACTATATTTCTGGAAAACCATTCCTCTATCCAATCCTGGTCCACTAACTATTTTCCCATCTACTTTTACGTTCCCTTTAGATGGACTTTCAAGCCCAGCAATAATCCTCAATATAGTACTTTTACCTGATCCAGAGCTCCCAACAAGAGTTTTAAATTCGCCAGAGCTTATTGAAAAATTTATTCCCTCGATTGCCTTTTTTCTATTTGAACCTTCCCCAAAATATTTTGAAATATTATTAACATCTAATTTCATTTAAACAGCCCATTTACATGTACGTCTTAGTAAAAATCTAAAACTCATATCCAAAGAAAATCCAATTAATCCAAGAACTATTAATTCTGCAAATATTTGATCTGTACGAAAAAACCTTTGGGCTAGTTGAATCCTTTTACCTAAACCAACTTCTGCTGCAATTAACTCTGCAACAATAACTAAATTCCATGAAGTTGCAATATTAATTCTTAAAGTATCAATAATACTTGGCAATGAATATCTTGCTATTACTCTAATCAATAAATCTTTTGTATTTCCTCCTAAAGTAAGCGTTGTTTCAATGAGTTCTTTGGGTACAAATTTTACTGAATCCATAACCATCAAAACATTAAAGTAAACGGTACCAATGAATATTAATGCGATTTTTGGAGCCTCTTCAATACCTAAATAAATAATAAGTAAAGGAGAAAAAGCAGCTGCAGGCATATATCTAAGCATTGCAATTAATGGTTCACATAAAGCACAAAAAGAAGGGAAAGAACCCATTAAAATTCCTAAAGGAACTGAAATAATTGTCGCAATTATAAAACCAGCGAATACCCTACCAGTACTTGCAAAAATATCTTCAAATAAAATTCCACTTTCAGCCATATCTAAAATAGAGTAGAAGACTGCTAACGGTGATGGTAAAAACATTTCACTCACAAGTTTTAATTGACAAACTATTGTCCAAATTAAAAGGGGAATCAAAAGGGAGGCTATTTGAAGAAATATTTTATTTGATTTTTTCGGTTCACTACCAAATGAAAAGAGGGATAAAAAATATTTATCCCTCTTAATTAATTTCGAACTAACCATTTTAATTTTTTATTAATTAACTAATATTTTCAACAAAAGAAGAATCAAATAGTTTACTCATATCTGGTTTTTCAGGAATGAATCCTACCTTTACCATAAAGTCTGCCATTTGTTTCGCAGCATAAGGCATATGTTTCATGCCGAACCCGTCACTAAAAGCTTCGAGATTTTCTTCCAAAGAGAAGAACCTAGTTCCACCCTTATATTGTTTGTATTCGCGTGTTGGGATCCCAGCTCGCTTTGCCATAATCTTTTCAGATTTTCTTGGGTTTTTTTCCATAAATTCTCTTACATCCCACCAAGTTTTAACAATTTTTTGAACATCATCTGGTCTTTCAGAGATCAAATCTCCGCTTACAGCTAATAAATCAGGGATTGCACCTGGATATTCTTTTGAACTAGCAATAACTTTTGCTCCTGGCCTCTTCATTGCAGTTCCGGTAAATGGAGGAAATGCACCAACTGCATCAACTTTTCCTGCTGCGAACGCAGTTGCAGCCTGATCAGTTGGCAGACCTTTAATAATTACATCATCTCTAGTTAATCCAACATCATTCAGAGCTAAAACAAGTAAAAAATCATCCACAACACCTTCTTCTACTGCTACTGTTTTACCTTTTAAATCAGCAACACTTTTAATTGATTTATCTGCAATTATTTGGTCATTCCCTGCAGAATTATCATTAACTAAAACAACAACTTCGCCTCCATTCTCTCCAGGTAAGAACGAAATAGTGTCATTAAGAGTTTGCGAATTTCCATCGATTTTTCCAGCAGCAAAAGTTTCCATGGATTGAACATATCCATCAAACCATTTCATTTGAACATTAACTCCATTTTTTTTAAACATTTTTTGATCAACAGCTATCGCCCACGGCCACCATCCTGCCCAGTTACTGTATCCCAAAGTGATTGGATCTCCTTTTGGAGCGGCAGGACTTGATAATGTACTTAATGAAATCGCTAATATCAGAGCAAGCAAAGAGACAGCAAAAACTCTCAATTTTTTGAACATTTTTGAAAAAAAAATTTTACGTACTATCAATGTTTAAGAAAAAGTAAATCTAAAGTTGTAATGACTGATACTTTTAAGAGATTACTATTAATTAATCAATATTACTTATTTTTTAAATTTCAGAATCTTTTTACTAATCCAATTTTGCCATAAATCGAATCCATACTTGGTTATCGAAGAAATTTCTATCACATCTGCATTCGGATTAGTTGATGTTATATTTGATTTTAATATGTTAATATCAAAATTCAAATAGGGTAATAAATCAACTTTAGTAATCAAAATTAAATCTGCTTCTCTAAACATTATTGGGTATTTTAAAGGTTTATCCTCACCTTCAGTAATACTTAAAAGTGCAACTTTAAAATGTTCCCCAATCTCAAATTCTGCAGGACAAACTAAATTTCCTACATTTTCCACTAACAAAATATCTAGAAAATCAGGATTTATTTTTTTTTCTAGTAATTTCAAACCTCCACTAACCATATTTGCATCGAGATGGCACGCTCTTCCAGTTGTGATTGGTACTACTGGAATATTTAATTTTTCTAATCTTGCCGCATCAAGATTAGTAGTCATATCACCCTCTAAAACAGCACTTTGAAATTCTTTTGAAAGATCTTCTAAAGTTATTTCGAGTAATCTCGTTTTTCCTGCACCAGGACTACTCATTATATTCAAGCAAAGCAAATTATAATTATTAAACTTAACTTTATTTTTCTCAGCTTGATGACTATTTTGATGAAGAATATTTAATTCAATTTTGTCTGAAATTGGTAAATGCATTTATATTTGAAGATATATTTTTATTCTAGATACTAAATTTCTACTTTTCTTTAAAGTCAATGGATGCGATTTTTAATTCCCTCCCGCTAATAATTTCCTCTAAATTAAAATCGCAACATGGAGATTTATATCCATTCTCTTTCTTTGGGAAATATGATCTGTTGCATTTAGAGCATTTTCCTTCAAAAGGTATTTTCTCAATAATAATCTCAGAGGAATCTAACCAAGAACCCAGGACTGCAGCATTAAAAGTATTTATTAATGATATTGGCTCTACGCAAGTAAAGTCGCCAATTTTAAGATTAATCTTTTCAACAACTATTTTTTCTTTATTTTTTTTCTCTGCCCACTCTTCCATTGAAAGTATAAGACATTTTGTCATATCTACCTCATGCAAAATGATCTATCTCCATTTTTGATCAACTGACATATTGCATTTATCTGAAATCCATTTTGGTTTAGATTTTCTTGGAAGCTGACCACTTACTACAAGATGTGCAATTGAATCACAAATAACTCTAGTAGCTAATAGAGCAGTCATATCACTCACATCATATGGAGGCGAAACCTCAACAAGCTCAATTCCACATACATTTACTTTTCTGATAATGTACTCCAAAAGTTTTAATGCTTCTCGAGGTAATAAACCCCCAGGTTCAGGCCAACCAGTTCCAGGGACAAATCCAGCATCAATACAATCAATATCAAAAGAAATATATACACAGTCAGTTCCATCAGTAGCTTTTTCAATCGCAAAATCAGCCGCCTCTCTTAAACCCATTTCGCAAATATCAGTAACAGTTAAAACATTTGTACTTCGTTCCCTACAAATTTTCACTCCTTCTCTTGGTACTTGCCAACCTCCAATTCCTAATTGAACAAGATTTTTTGCAGGTGCATTTTTCATATTAGTGGCATGAAACCATGGACATGTATGCATTCTTTCATCTAGATCTGTTTCTTGAGTATCCACATGTCTATCAAAGTGAATGATCCCTACTTTTTTATCTCCTAAATGGCGACAAACTCCTCTAACTGTGGGGAACCCTATTGAGTGATCTCCACCTAAGATAATTGGAAATGCACCACTAGCAAAAATATGAGCCACCCCCTTTGAAATTTGATCAAAACTTTTTTCATTATTTGCTGGAATTGTAAAAATATCTCCTACATCACAGATAGAAATCTGTTCTCTCAGATCAACTCCCATTTCGTAATTGTAAGGAGTATAAAGAGCCGAAATTTTTCTTATTCCTTGAGGTCCAAATCTTGTACCTGGTCTATAAGTAGTTCCGGAATCATGAGGTACACCAACTATAGCAACATCATAATTTCCAACTTCATTTATATTTTCAACATATGGAGATTTCATAAAGGTATTGATACCTGCAAAATGAGGTAATTCTCCTCTTGAAAATGTAGATATTTTTCTATCGACAATGCTTTTAGCTGCTTCTAAACCATATTCCTTTGCTCGGGCAACTTCGTTTTCCCATCCTTTCAGAGGTAATTTTGCTTCTTTTTCTAAAGCATCCATTCCTTCGCTAGGATGCTTCCTTGTAAAGTCTTGATTTTGAGATGATTCAGTAGTCACAAATTTAAAATTCTTTTTTTTCACTTATTTCAATATTGTCAATAAAAATAAAAATGAACCATAAACTTCCTTAAAAAGAACCTTATTGGAACATTGTTAAATAACTTTTCGCAAAAATCAGAAAAATAACTCCATTTAAAAAGCCAGCCTTTATTTCTAAAAGCTGACTTAATGACAAACGTATTTAATAGCGTAATAAAAGACAGAAGATGTAATTAATTAATAGGTATTAGATATTTTGTTTTTCATATTTTCGATTTTATTGATTAATTCATCTAACCATTCTGTATTATTTTGCTCTTGTCTTTTATGATGCTGTCTACTTTGAGTACTCATAAATTTCTTATATTTAAGATATTCCATTAAATATACCTTCTGAAATTAAAGGAATCAATAAGCAATAGTGCCAAATCAATTAACAAGAAAAGCTTTAGTAGCATTTCATACAAAGCTAGCCATCACATATTATCTAAGAAAATCTAAAACTCTTCTATTAAGTATTTTCTACGATGTTTTTATTTGCGATTCTGAGTTGAATTGAGATAGATATAGGGTCTTCCTATGGAAAAATCATTTCTTAATTTCATTTATTGGATCTTACTAAAGTCAGCTGAAAATTACTATGGCGAATCAATGAAAACAGAAATTCCATATACGCCTTATTTTTAGATTTACTGGAGTTTATTTTTATTATTGCAATTATCCTTTTAGCTTTATTAATTTTAGATCTAACTTCTTCTCACCCAATCAGGAGATCCACTAAACCAATCAGCAAGATCATCATTTTTTGGATCGTAATGATTTTCAGTTTCTAAACCATCAAGGCCAAGATTCTGGATAAGTCCATTTATTCCATCTGTTTTTTGCTTTCCATATCTCCTCAAGCTATTAGCTTTCTTAAGCCATGTCCATATAGTTGAATTATGTTTTGCAAACTTTTCTACATAAATTCTTTCTTCCAATGCGACAGGTTCATCTAGTGAAATCCTCTTTACAATATCCTTAATTTTTAGACGAGACTTGTTGGTTAGAAACATATTCATAAAAGAAGTTAATGTTTTATAAAAGTTTTTTTTATGAATGTCTTGTCAATCTTTATTTCAAGAAAAAGTGTTTTTTAGGAGCTTTTAAAGGAGAAATATATTTATTTAACAACAGATATATTCAATTGGTAAAAAAGACTACTTAATTTGATTTATATAACTTATATAAAACGACTTCTGTATAAGTTTCTCTACATAATTTAAGATTTAATTTATAAAATTGAATGAGGAAAATTTACATTTAAAATCAATCTAAACTAAAAGGAAAATAGCCCTCTTTTTTTTCTGGCAAAAACTTTTTATGTAATCACTAATGAAAGGTCAATGGACAAAAGTTTATAGTGGTGATTTACCTCTTAGATCTTGGTGGGTAGATTCAGATGGTGAGTTTGAATATATATCTATAGTTTTACCAGAGGTGTTTGGGATAAATCACTGGATAAGGAGTTTTTCTGAAAAATTAGCTAAACTAAATGTAACTGTATTAGCCTTACCTCTTTACGGTAGAACAGCTCCAAAATTAGATTTAGCATACAGCCAAGAAGACTTGAAATTAGGCAGGCATCATAAAAATTTAACCACTTCAAAAAATATTATTCAAGATGTTTCTGCAGCTATAAATTGGGTTAAAGAAAAATATCCAAAAAAGAAAATCTCAATTATTGGATTTTGTTTTGGGGGTCATGCAGCACTTATTGCTTCTTCATTAAAAGGAATAGAAAGTTCATTTTGTTTTTATGGAGCAGGGGTTGCAACACCAAAATCAGATACTAATTCTGCACCTATTGATTTACTTGAAAAAGTTTCTGGAAAATTAAATTTTATTTGTGGTTCTTCCGATGATTTAATTCCCTTACAAGATAGATTAGAAATTAAAAAAAGATTTAAAGATCTAGACCCTTTCGAAGAGAGATTTATTTATGTTGAAGTTAAAGGAGCTGAGCATGGCTTTATGTGCGAGGAAAGAGAATCCTTCGACAAGGATGCATCATTAATTGGTATGAATTTATTGATGAAAGAATTAAATTAACAAAATTCTTGAGAATGATTCTGAAAAGTGTCTGCACTAATAATTTATGTAAATTCAATACCTCTATGAAAAACTTTTTAAAATTTGTTTTCTATTAAATAACTCAAAAAGTCAAATCAATTACTTTTAAAAAAAAATAACTTAATCTTAAAAAATTTTCTAGTAATTCAAATTCATGATTAAGAATTGATTCATTGCAATAGCCTTTGCTTTGATGCTAATCAACCCTAGTATTTCTATAGCTGCAGAATCTCCTGTAGATGTACAAGAAGTCTTTTTAGGTTCTGAGGTTATGGATGGTGATGCTCTTAAATATCCAAAAGGAAAACCAGAAATCATATTACAAAGAGTCGAATTAGCTGAGGGAGGGATAGTCCCGCTTCACCATCATCCAATTCCATTATTAGGCAATGTTGAGCAAGGTACGTTGTTGTCAAAAGACAAGGCATGGAAGATCTTACCTATGCAGCAGAGGATACTTTTATAGTTGGTCCAAAGACACCAAAACATACAATGGGTAATGCAAAAACCGATAATACAATAGTTTGGTTCGCAGCAATAGGAGCATAAGTTGTTCCAATTCTAATTTCCCAGAAGGATGATTTGTAACTTTAAATCAATTATTTTTGATTGACAGTCAAACTACAATAAGGAGCAATTAGCTTCTTTTTCTTATGAAGTTGAAAAATGTTTTAAAAACTACTGGGGCGCTTCATATCATATTGGGATTATTAATTATTTTCTTACTAATTTTTTCTGTGGAAACTATTGCAGGCAAAGCTTCAAATGAAACATTGCTTCTTGTGAGAGGTACTGCGGATGTAGTGGCAGCCTGTAATATAGGAATTGGTTGTTTATTGATTATTTGTAGTTCAATAAAAGATAATGCCTCTTTAAGAAAAGTTTTATCAGGAGAATTAGTTTTAATGTTTTGTTTTTTAGCGATAGCTTTATTCAATACTTTTAATGCAGGGAAAATAGTCGACGGTGGGCCTCCTCCACCTTTTTGGATTGTTTTGATAGCTAATCCTCTTTTATGTATTTACGGATTAAATAAAGACAACAAATGAAACGCCTGCTAATTCTATCAATTCTTTTTTTTAATACCTTTAGAAGCTTTTGCTGATGAGAGGCGAAGAGAAATTGAATTTGAAGCCATAAATATTGTTATTAGAAAATATGGAAAAGGCTTAGAAAACAGACTAAAAGGAACTGGAGAAAATCCCAGTTATCGAAGTTGGTATGAGAATGATTGTTTTGTAAGTATTGCTGCTGGTACCTACCAAGAAAAAAAGTTGGTCGGCAATGGAGTGGTTTAGCGTTAATGTTTGTTCTGGTTCTGCTGAAATAATGGAAAATGAATGAAGTAAATGAGACGCTTGGCACTTACTCTCTCACTTACCAAAATAGGGACTTTGATGGATAATAACTTAAGAAGCGGGTTCCGGAACTATTCGATTCACACCCTATCCACACTTTGCGATATTCTTCTAATCACCAAATATTACTGAGATTAATTACTGGCTAATGAAACATGTATCACTTTAATATAAATAGGTTTTTAAGGATTTTATATGCCTCATAACAGCACCATATTAGCAGCAATATTTCCCGCAAATTATAGACTATGACTGAAACTAATTACTGGCTATTGATGTAATTAAAACTGCCTTGGAATTTCAAACTATTAAAGAGATTTAGCTAACTCATGAGTTTTCTATTTATCTAAGTATTTTTACTTATATGTTGAGTTGAAGACTTTAAATAATTAATGTTTGTTTTAGGTTTATATATAAGTAATGGATAAAGAACATTTAATTGATTTAATATCTAACAGCATTATTTCTGAGATAAAAGATCTCGAAATTAATGAGGAAAAATTGATTGCAAATAATTATTTAAATAATCTCAATTTAAATCAACTTAGAATAATTTCAAAAGAATTTATTTTGTAATTTTTATTGAATATTTATTTAAATAAATGAGATTTTCTTTACTATAAATTGAATTTCAATGAGTTAATACCTTTTTATATGAATGATTCTGAAGAATTTAAACCTAGCCTTAAACAAATTAATGAGGATATCAGACCTACATGGGAAGATATCAAAAAACAATCAGAAGTTTTAGTTAACAAACTTGGTTGTCCAAGATCATTTGTAGGAGGGATGCTTCATGCAATAGCGAGCGACTTCTCTGATATGAAAACTTGGGAATAAATTTAAAACTTAATAATTGAACCCTATTAAAATTGCAACCGTTATTTTATAAATTTAAAACCTGATCCACATGAACTTTTTGTGGCACCTTTTGGAGCACTAATTAAAAATCCTCCTCCTGTTAAATCTTGATAATGGTCAAGAGTAAGATCATCTAATAAACTTTTTTGAGAATCTGGGGCGTAAACAGTTAAGCCGTCAGTTCTAGCAACAGGAATTCCTGATTCTTTCCAAACATTTACTCTTAAAAACATCCATCCAACATCAAGATTATCTTGTTGCAAATATAAAAATATTTTTCCAGGTGTACCACGGTATATCGATTGCCTTAACAATTCATTTGAAGCAGCCTTTGTGATAATTAAGGAACTCAATTTCTAAATTTGCATAATCAAATTACCGTCATTATAAATTCTTAAATTTAAGCTTCAGCTTAAGTTAATCAGTTATCAGGATTTGAAAACAATGTAATCTTAGATACCAACAGGTATTTAGCTAATTGATTATGTAAAACACACGAGTTGACCCGTTCCAATTTGTTGACTCTGAGTTTTACCGTTGATTCTTTATCTTCTTCTATTTGTGATTAACTAGTTGTGATTTAAAAAGTTATACATTTAATTTGTACCATGGGAAAGAAAATCGTAAAAAAATATGCTGAATTAATTCATCAGCTACAACAAACTACTGGAAGAAAAGAAGCTGTTGGACTATTACATAAGGCAGCAAAGTTAAAAATTAAATTCGATAGCTACGAGATGATGTAGTCCTTTAATTAAAGATTTAATTAATCATGATTAAATCAAACTTAAGGATTCATGCAAAATATGGCAGACCGATTAATTTATTATTACGACAGTTCTGGTGATCGACTCGACCAAAGTTGACCAAATAGATCTTCACTAATCCATGGTCTTTAATACTAAGGTAATTTAACTTTTCTAACCTTTCCGGAAAGACAGTTAAGTAATCAGAAATTAAACTTTCGAGATTAATTCTGAACAATCTTAAAAATAAAGTCGTTTGTAAAGCATGAAGAAGTGAGAAATCACTTTTACTCCCAAAACTCATTTTTAAGAAAATTCTTAATCTGATTATTAAACAGATCTCCTTTCTGTCGTCACCATTAAAAAAAGATCTGTAATAGGGTCTTTTTTTTTATGTCTTAAATTTTATTGATTAACTGTTAATACACAAATACCAAAAATTTTTATCTCGCTCTCTAGCAATCAGTTAATGCTTTATCAAAAGTAGAAAAAAAAGTATAAATGCTATTCAATGCAACCAACAAAAGAACTATTGATCTTCCATGTTGATTTAATTGAAGTATTCTTTGAGTCATAATCTTAATAATCTTCGTTGTAATCGGATGGACTACCAGTTAAAGAACAAACAACTGATTCCTCTTTTTTCATTTCTTTTATTTCCACTATTGGTCTACCCATTTTCTTTAGAACATTTATATCTTCTCTAGTCTGACAACGAGCAATTATGTTTCCTTTTTGATCAAAGCAACTGTAGTAAGTCATTTTATTAAATGCAATTTAGAGTTTATGGTTTATTTCAGTTGTAGCAATGCAACCGATTCATAACAACCATATTTTTAATCTAGGTCAGCCATTGGTTTAAATGACTAAAAAAACATACCTCTTCCCGTACCTAAATGTTCTTCAAACCGCACACATTAGATACGTAGTTTTTTAGTCAAATCAATTAGAACATAGATGTAGCTAAACAAATATACAAAAGAGAATTTATGAGTGGAGATTTCGAGACACTTGAAATAAATCAACCCAAAATTAAATATTTAAAACCAGAAGAAAATACAGGATGGTTAGACAAATTAATCAAGAATATTGAAGATATTAGAAACAAGTTATCGAGAGATTTTTCATCATTTAATAAAAAAAGGGGCTGAAAATTACCAACCCCCAAAAGTCTTAATAAGCTTTTCCTTAGAAAATACCTGGAACAATTTGACCAGTAAAGTAATATGCCCCTATAAGAGCTAACATTCCAAGCATTGCTGCTTTACCGTTAAGCTTTTCAGCTTTTTCAGTCATGAATTTTTTAGCGAATTCCATAATTATTCGAAATAGATTTAATATCTACAAACTAGTAATTCCTGAAAGGTAATTGATGTAGTGTTTCCTACCTAAATTATCTTTTTTCTAAAAATTTTATTTTTAATTTATTTTTCATATTTAATATTAGAAATTCAAGAAAGAAACTATTTTTTAGATCTTTAGTTTGAATGAGAAGAAATTCAAAAAAGAAATTAAATTATGTATCTAAGGTAACCGCTTTTTTGTGAATCTTATTCAAAATAAGATTCCAACTTATTTTTTTATGCAAAAAGATTTAGATGAAAATTCTTATAAAAAAAGAATTGAAAATATTGAGAAAGGAAAATCTTATTTAAAAAATAATGGATTTTTTAGAACAAAATCTAACTTATTCTTAGACATTCAAAAATTTATTTATAAAAGGTAGTTTAAAAAAAATTTTTATTTTTTGATTGATTAAATTTCTCTATATGCAAGCCTTCAGATAAAAGAAAGAAAATTTGAAAAGGCTAGGAGAAATAAAAAATTTTAATTCAATTTCTAAATTAGTCCAAAGGAGCCTGCAGTGAAACCAACTGCTGCAAAGAATACGAACTCAATCAAATCTCTTGGAGCAGAGTTCATAAATAAATTGATTTGAGTCATAATTTTATGACTTGAGAGAATCTTTTAAATCAAACTTTGAGGCTTTTTCAGCTTGACACTCAGTATCATTTTCAGCACATTTGATCTCTGCTTTTTTATTCATGTGGCTGCTGCATGTTCCAGCCATAACTGGTAACCCTGTTGTAGCTGTAAAACCAGTTAGACAAGCAAAGGCAATATAAGGAATAAGTCTTTTCATTTAATTGTTACTTTATGTAAACTTATTATGTTACATAAAAAGCTCAACTGTGAGTTGCTGATAATTAATGGAAATTCATCAAGTCATGTTTACGATTCGACTGTTATTTCAAGCTATTTTTAATTGACTTTCGATCTAAATTAGGGAGCAGTTAGCTCCTTTTTTAATAGCAAAGTACGCTATCCGCTTTAATTGATTCTTCAACTAGAACATCCGGCATCACATACTCTGCTTTATATCCATCTAGAAGCTTCTCATCGTAACCCCTAGATTTAGCAGACATACCTGAAACATAAATGGTAACTTTTGATTTCTTTAAATTTTGAAGATGTTCGTATAAATCTCCAGTACCTTGTCCAACTATTTCACCAGCTTTTTTGCAATCTAATATTTGTACTCCGTCTCCTGCTAGAAAAAGAGTTACTTTATGATCGTTTTTTTCTGCATTAAGGGCAACCAATAAACCTAAAGTTACTTTATTTTTGAATTCTAAACCGCTGTAAATATGAATTAACACTGTATTGTCGGTAATGATAGACATTTAATCCTCCTTAAAGTCTGTTTTTATATCTTAAATAAAATCTATTATCATTATCTTTTTTTTGTGAAACGCTTACTACTTGCATCACCAAAAGTCATTAATTGAAAGTCAATCTACATTAGAGGGTAAAACAACCCTCTTTTTTGATGAGAAACAAATATAAAAGATCAGCTTTTTTTGAAATATCTGATGACCTATTCTACCAAATTTCATTAATAGGATTTTTAGTTATTTTTAGCTCAATGGTATTTTTTCTAACGAAATATAGAGAAAAAAAAGATAATAATATTAGTCAGATTTCTAAAACTGAGCAAATTAAATTTTTAAAACTTTAATGCAACGATTTATAATTTCACCGTTATTTGCTTTATCTAGATTTTTTAAAAATATTTACGGAATATTTATAAAGATTTTTCTTAAATTAAATGGTGGTTATTGGTCAAGAATTGGTTTAACCGAAAATATTACAGAGGAAAGAATTAAAAAAAGAAGATTATATATTTTACCTTTTTATATCCTTCTGGCTTTATTGTTTGGATTACTATCTGCTCTCTATTGGTATTTGGTAATTCTCTATGTGCCACTATCGATAGAAAGATATTTAAATCCATTGAATAACAGTATTGCTCCAATAATTGCATTTGCTACTTTCTTTGGCTGGTTTTATATTCTTTGTAAAACAAAATAAAAAATCCTTTTTAAAACTTTTCAAATATCTAAAGGTGAAATTATTGTTTTTTAAACATTGCGTTTTGATTAGTCAGCCAAAAAAGTAAAAAAATGAAGAACGATAACAATGCTCCAGAAAGAATGGAAATGAAGAAGAACTCAGTAGTTAATTCAGAGTTTAAAAAGTATAAATACATTTAAATTTCATTAATGAATATGTTCTGCTTCATTATGTTCTTGATGATTGTGACCATGAGCGATGCCTAACTCATGCATTCTTGCATGCTCTTTAATTGTATCTCTTAACTTATAAGATGAGGGTCCAACTGTTGTATAGATTCCATAACCAATTGATCCGAAAAGTAAAATACCAATACTCCCAAAAAGTAAAATTAATGTTGGATCTTTTGTTGCTCCTATCATTTGCTTTAAATTTAATAACTCAAAATAAACTAAATATTTTTAAAGGTTTATTCAAGTACAAAATTTATAAATAGAATAAGAAAATAACACTCTTAAATATAAAGATTTATGGATACAAATGTATATATAAGTTTAAAGGTCGAATTAATAATCACGAAAATATATATTTAAAAAAATTTTAAAAGTAAAAAATATTACCTCTTTAAGTATTTGGATATTGAAATCAGTTGATATTAAAGATATTTATTCTTTTAGTTACTTAGGACTAAATTTACTGCAAGTTGTATTATTTGATATTGATTAAAATTAGATCTGTAAATTAATTTATATTTAATTTAATGCTATTTACTAATGGAAGTTTTGCTTTTTGCACTTTTTTTTATAGTTTCGCTTATATTCTTTATTTTAGGTAAAGATGATTTTGGAAGAAACGAAAAAAAATTAATAATTAAGGATAAAGAAAAAGAAGAGGTTAAGAATGAGGTGAACCTTGAACAACAAGAGGAAGTTAAAAAAGAATCAGAAATGAAATCAACTTAATTAAAGTAAAAATGATTTATGGTTTTGCTTATCTAGGGATGGTTTTAGTAATTAGCGGAGGATGGTTTTTTCTTGCAGTTTTAAAAAAACCTTATTTTATTGAAAAGCCACTTGAGAAATTAAAATAAAATAAGACCTCTATTAAGCTCTAAAGAAGATTAATTTAAGTTCATAAATTTATGAATTTCCTGTTTTTATTTTAAAACTAGAATTAATACTCCAAAAATTAAAGTAGAGGCAACAAATCCAACCCCAACTAATCCAGCAATTATTCCAGTATTAAGATAGACCTTTACTGTTGCTAATTCCTTACCTTCTTTTTTAGCCATAATAATTTTATTTAAATAAGCACATCCAAGCTACCAACGAGGTCATAATTAAAGCAAGACTAAAAATTGTTTTGCTACGAGCTTTGCTTTGTTTTTCAGTTGTTTTAAAAGGAATAAGTGCCATAAACTTTTGAGATAAAAAATTATTGAATGTTTTTTCTCTCAATCAAGAAATTTTTATACAAAATTGTGTATTAGCTAAGGTTAAAGAAAAGTTTTAATTATCTCCTTTAACACCCATCACTTTCCTAAATAGATAATTTGATGGATAATAACTTGAGAAGCGAGTAGCGAAACTATTCCATCCACACCCTATCCACACTTTGCAATATTCTTCTAATCCCTTGATATGACTGAAATAAATTACTGGCTAATGAAAAGTGAGCCTGATGCTTACAGCATAGATACTTTAAAAAATGAAGGTGTGACTTTATGGGACGGAATAAGAAATTATCAGGCTCGAAACTTTATGAGAAAAATGAATAAACGAGATAAGGTTTTTTTTCTATCATTCAAACTGTAAACCCCCAGGTATTGTGGGAATTATGGAGGTTATGGATCTAAATATTGTTGACCCTACTCAATTTGATAAAAATTCAAAATATTTTGATCCAAAATCGAACCCTGATAATCCGAGATGGGATTGTGTAAAAGTAAGATATATATCAAAGTCAGATAGGATTCTAAGTTTACCTGAATTAAAGATTTTATTTAATGAGGATGAGTTATTAGTTGTAAAAAAAGGGAATAGGTTATCCATAGTACCTGTAAGAAATGATATAGCGAAAATACTACTAGAAAAAATATAGAACATTTTTAGTCCTTAAAATTCATTGAAAACATATTGCCAATATAGAGTCTCGTTAAATCCCTATTTTGAAATCCTTTTTGCATTAAAAATCCTGCAATAGCAGCTTGTAGTATCCTGTATTGATCCCAGTTTGGATGCTCCTCAACAAATTCTTTCATGGCCTTTTGAAGATTTTCTTGAAGTTCACATTTGAAACTTATTACTTCATCTTTATTATTTAAAACTTTTGAAGTTTTCCCGTAATTTAACTCTTGCATATTGAAAATTTTATTGAAATTTAAATCTACAAGATGTAGTTTTCTCCAAAATTACTAAATCGTCAACAAGTATTATTAAGAGACAGTCTCAGATAATAGAATTATGAGAATCCAGTCATAAAAAGCAGGGGTCATGGCAATTAATATTGAAAAAAAATTCTTGCTGAAATATAAAGATTTATATAAAATCAGAAGTTTTCCACATGCTCAAGATTAATAGATATTTTTTAAAAAAAATGTTGTGGAAAAGTTGTGAAAAAAATTTTTTTTTAGGGGGAAATATTTTCTAAAATTTCCAATTTTATTTATCTTTTAATTCATTGATTCCCACATGTTTTTTATTTCATAAAATAAATTTTCTGCAATTGGTATCGGCCAATACATTTCAAAGGATCTAGTTTGGTCTTGACTTTCAAATACAAACCTTAAACTCCATTCATTCTTTTTCCCTTTTAACTGAATATACCAAGGTAGTTGTTCTAATTCTAAACTAATGGATTCTTCATCCAGTAGTTCATCCTTGATAACTGATAGTTGTTCATTAATTTTCAAAAGTAGAAGGTAAAGTGAATTGAATTCACTTTTTTGTAACTCTATTGACCAATTTTCGACACCAATCAAAAAGCAAAATTTGCCTTTTCTAAAATCCCTAATCAATCTCCATCCTTTTTGGTCTTTTACCAAAATTAGCCTGGAAGTAAATCTGGTTGATCTTGTTCATCACTTAGTTCAATGATTGACCTTTGAACGGGTTTAATTGTTGATTCCTCTAATAAGCCATCAAAATCATCAAAACGTCTTTGTTTAGCTCTG
>QCBF01000003.1:0-91364 GCA_003281705.1 Prochlorococcus sp. AG-347-C10 | reverse complement strand
ACCATCCCGATATGGATTCTTTAGTAGCTCTTGGAGTAATTAGCGCGTATACAACAAGTCTTCTATCCTTAATATTTCCTGCCACTGGTTTTCCTTGTTTTTTTAATGAGCCAGTTATGCTGTTAGGCTTCATACTGATTGGTCGTTACTTAGAAGAAAGAGCAAGATATCAAACTGGTTCATCCATTGGAGAATTATTAGATCTTCAACCTGAAATGGCAAATATCTGCACAAAAGACAATGAAATAAAGTCAGTAAGAGTAAACACTTTAAGACCTGATCAAGAGATTCAAGTTTTAGCAGGCGATAGAATACCTGCTGACTGCATTGTTACACGAGGTAAATCATATGTTGATGTTTCACACATTACTGGAGAATCCAAACCTATAGAAGTAAAAGAAGGCGAAAATCTATCTAGTGGTTCTTTAAATCTTAATTCAACTCTTAGACTTAAAGTACAAAAGGTCGGAGGAGATTCTTCTCTTGCAAAACTTGTAAATCTTATTGAGTCTGTAAACGCTAGAAAACCTCGTATTCAAAGCATTGCTGATGAAATTGCAGGTAAATTTACTTACTTTGTACTTATTTTTGCTACTTTAACCTTCTTCTTTTGGTGGAAGGGGGCAAGAAACATATGGCCTGAATTATTAAGTCACAATCATGAATTAATCACTCACTCAAGCCATACACTTCATAGTTCTCTTGGTAGTAATGCTGAGAATTTCCTGAGTTTAGCAATTCAATTGTCAATTGCTGTTTTAGTGATAGCTTGTCCTTGTGCATTAGGTTTAGCCACCCCAACTGTAATCACTGTCGCATCAGGTAAAGCAGCAAAAAAAGGGGTTTTATTTAAAGGGGGGGACAAAATAGAGATGGCTTAGCTGCACAAAATAATGGGGATTATTCGGAAGCATTAGAGTATTACAAAGAGAGCTTACTGCTTGAAGAAAATAAAATTGATAGGGGTGAGACTTTAAAAAATATGGCAATTATATATATGAGTAATGGCGAAGAGGATTTGTCTATTGAAACTTATGAAAAAGCATTAGTAGAAAATCCCAAACAGCCATCATGCTTGAAAAATATAGGTTTAATTTATGAAAAAAGGGGAAGATATGCTGAGCAAAATGGTGATTTAGATCAGAGAGATATTTGGTTTGATAAAGCTGCTGAAGTCTGGTCTAAAGCAGTGAGGCTTTATCCAGGTGGGTATTTAGATATTGAGAATTGGTTGAAAAACTCAGGTAGAAGCTCAATTGATATGTACCTTTGATTTTTTTATTTTAATAAAGAATAATCAATTGCTTCTTTAATATTGGATATCTCTTTGATATTTATTAAATTTTGAAAATTATTATTTAGTTCTTCCTCTAGTTTTGGTACTACGATATTTTTGATCCCTAGTCTTACAGCTTCTTCTATCTTTGTCCGAAGGTTATTCGATTTTCTAACCTGACCGCTCAGACCCAATTCCCCAATAAATGAGCTATTTGCCAGAGGAGGAATATTTTTCAAACTTGATAAAATTGATATTGCTACACCTAAGTCAGAAGATGGATCATTTATCTCAAAACCCCCACCAGTAGCTATATAACAATCAAATTCAGATAATTTTATCCCTACATGTTTTTCAATAACAGCAAGAATTTGATGTAATCTATTTATGCTTATTCCAGTTGTAGTACGTCTTGGGTTACTATAGAAAGTCTTATTTACTAATGCTTGTATATCAACTGCTAATGGTCGAGTGCCTTCATTTGTAATCGTAGTTGTTACACCTGAAATGTTTTCTTTACTTGTAAAGATTGAACTTGGGTTTTTTATCTCTCGTAAACCCTTTTCAAGCATTTCAAAAATTCCAATCTCGAAGGTCGATCCAAATCGATTTTTTATACTTCTTAGTAATCTATGTGAGGAAATATTATCTCCTTCAAAGTTTATTACTGTATCAACTAAATGCTCTAGAGTTTTAGGACCAGCTAAAGCACCATCTTTGGTTACATGACCAATTATTAGAAGAGCAATATTATTGTCTTTGGCAAGATTTTGCAATTCAGATGAACATTCTCTAACTTGAGAAACCGATCCTGGTGAACTTTGCATTTCATGATTATGGATAGCTTGAATACTATCAATAATTGCGAAACTTGGATTTACACGTTTGATCTCTTCAATAATTAGAGATAAATTGGTTTCTGCAAAAATTTGTAAATCAATACTGTTTTGATTTAATCTTTCCCATCTAATTTTTACTTGTTCTAAAGATTCTTCTGCAGTTATATATAAAACTTTCTCATTAAGAGATATTTTTCCTGCTGATTGAAGAACTATTGTGCTCTTACCTATACCTGGTTCTCCTCCTAGTAAAACAACAGATCCAGGTACTATTCCACCTCCAAGCACTCGATCAAATTCTCTAAAACCACTTGTAAATCTTGATATTTTTTTTGATGAAATCTCGTTAAATGGTATAGATTTTTTATTTGTTTTTATATTTTTTATTTCTTGATATTTAGGTGTCTTACTTTTTATTTCTTCAACAATGGAATTCCATGAGTGGCAATTTAGGCATCTACCAAAGTATTGAGAAGTTTCAGATCCGCAATTCTGACAAATAAAAGTAGACAATTTGCTAGACATTTAGTTTTTGAATAAAGTATAAGAACTAGAATGTTTGGGATATTGCCCCTCTACAAGTTAGATTAGGATAATAATTAATTCTCTTACTGATTAGCTAATAGAAACAAATGGCTCTATCTAGTCAAACTAAAGAAACAATTCTTGTCGCAGATGACGAGGCAAGTATTAGAAGAATTCTGGAGACGCGCCTCTCCATGATTGGCTACAAAGTAGTAACTGCAAGTGATGGTAAAGAAGCACTAAAGTTATTTAAAGATTATGAGCCTGATTTAGTCGTACTTGACGTTATGATGCCAAAATTAGATGGCTATGGAGTTTGTCAAGAATTAAGGAAAGATTCTGACGTTCCAATTGTTATGTTAACTGCATTAGGAGATGTTGCAGACAGGATAACAGGTTTAGAATTAGGAGCTGATGATTATGTTGTAAAACCATTTAGTCCTAAGGAATTAGAAGCTAGAATTAGATGCGTTTTAAGAAGAATTGACAAAGAACAAATTCCTGGAATGCCTAATTCAGGATTAATTCTGGTTACTGATATAAAAATTGATACAAATCGAAGACAAGTTTTTAAAAGTGATGAGAGAATTAGATTAACTGGTATGGAATTTAGTCTTTTAGAGCTTTTGGTAAGTAGGTCAGGCGAGCCATTTAGTAGAGGGGAAATTTTGAAGGAAGTTTGGGGATATACACCTGAAAGACATGTAGATACAAGAGTTGTCGATGTTCATATATCAAGATTAAGATCAAAACTTGAGGCTGATCCAGCAAATCCTGAATTGATATTAACAGCAAGGGGCACAGGATATCTTTTTCAAAGGATTGTAGATATTGCTCCTTTTGAAGGTAAATAAATGGGCAAAGAAACTGTACAAAAAATTTATAAGCCCAGAGCTATCAGAAGATTAGTTATTTGGTACAAAAGAAACTCTGCTGTAACTTCAATTGTAGATACTGCTGCTAGTTCTGCTGTGACGGCTAGTAATGTGGCGGGTAATGTAGTTTCTGGTGCTGGTTCTGTTGTGAGTACTGCTAGTACTGTTGCGAGTAATGTTGCAGGTAATGTTGTTTCAAGCGCTGAATCTGTAGTGAATACCGCAAGCAGTGTTGTTTCAAATGCTAGTTCAATAGCTAAAAATACATTACAGCCATTAGTTTTTGACCCATTAAAAAGATTACAAAATAACGATGTTATTTTGGATAGTGTGGAGGAATCTCAATCTAAAAGAATTTGGATCGCAGTTGATGGTATGGGTGGTGATTATGCTCCTGGTCCAATTCTTGAGGGTTGCCTCGAAGCAATAAGTAGATTTCCAATAAATATAAAGTTTGTCGGCAAAATTGAAAAAGTTAAAGATGCAGCAGAAAAAACTGGTTTAGCAGAATTATTAGAAAATGAAATAGATAATAATCGTCTTGAATTAATTGATAGTGGAGAGCCTATTGGGATGAACGAAGAAGCTACTGCTGTTAGAAAAAGGAAAAATGCAAGTATTAACATTGCAATGGATTTAGTGAGAAATAATAAAGCAGAAGCTGTCTACTCAGCGGGTAATTCAGGGGCCATGATGGCTTCTGCCATATTTAGAATTGGCAGATTGAAAGGGATTGATAGACCAGCTATAGGAGCGTTATTTCCAACAAGAGATCAAACTCGCCCGGTATTAGTTTTAGATGTTGGTGCAAATACTGATTGTAAGCCATCTTATCTGCATCAATTTGCTCTTCTAGGTAATATTTATGCAAAAGATGTCTTACAAGTAAAAAAACCAAGAATTGGCCTTTTAAATATCGGAGAAGAAGAATGTAAAGGAAATGATTTATCCCTAAAAACATTTGAATTATTATCTTCTGAAAAAAGTTTTGATTTTGGAGGTAATTGTGAAGGGCGAGATGTATTATCAGGTAGTTTCGACGTAGTAGTATGTGATGGATTTACTGGAAATATATTATTGAAATTTCTTGAATCTGTTGGAGGAGTTTTATTAGATATTCTGAGATCTGAGTTGCCACGTGGAAGGCGGGGGAAAGTTGGTTCAGCGTTTTTAAAAAGTAATCTACTCAGGATTAAGAAAAGGTTAGATCATGCTGAACATGGAGGAGCTTTATTACTTGGTGTGAACGGTATTTGTGTTATTGGTCATGGAAGTAGCAAATCTTTATCAGTAGTTAGTGCTCTTCGCTTGGCTCACTCCGCAGTGAATCATGGTGTTATGAACAATTTAAATCAACTGCAAAAGCTTCAAGTTTTAAATTCATAAAACATATTTAGTCAAATTTATGTTTGACTAATATAAGTAACTAAAAAACTCTTTTGGAAGGAATAAATTTTAATCAGATTGGAGTATCATTTAAGGGAAGCGGAAGTTATGTACCTGATCAAATTTTAACTAATCAAAAAATTAGTCAAAAGGTTGATACAAGCAATGAATGGATAAAATCTAGAACGGGCATTTCGGAGAGAAGAATCTCTAACTTAGGAGATAATGTTACTGAGATGGGTTATAAGTCGGCTCTAGCTGCTGTAGAAATGGCTAATTGGGATATTAAAACGATTGATTTGATCGTTTTAGCTACTTCTACTCCGCATGATTTATTTGGATCAGCGCCATCCATTCAAGCTAAATTAGGGGCAGCTAATGCTGTAGCGTTCGATTTAACTGCAGCATGTAGTGGTTTCTTATTTGCCTTAATTACAGCCTCACAATTTTTAAAAGGAGGTAGTTTTAAAAGAGCCATTGTTATAGGAGCAGATCAACTATCAAGCTTTGTTGATTGGCATGATAGAAGAAGTTGTATTCTCTTTGGAGATGGTTCAGGTGCAGTAGCAATTGAAGCCACTTATGAATTTGATAATTTAATTGGTTTTGATATGAGAACTGACGGCGAAAGGGGTTCTTTTCTTAATCTTTCATCAAAAAATACTAAGGATTCAATAATTGATAACATTGATTTTTTAAGTGGTTCTTTTTCTCCAATTAAGATGAATGGTCAGGAAGTGTACAAATTTGCAGTTAGAGAAGTTCCCATAATTCTTGAAAATTTGTTTAAAAAAATGAATTATACTTCCGATGAAGTTGATTGGCTTGTATTGCATCAAGCTAATCAAAGGATATTGGATTCTGTAGGAGATCGGTTAAAAATTCCTAGAGAAAAAATTCTCAGCAATTTAGAAAAATATGGTAATACTTCAGCAGCAACGATTCCACTAGTAATGGATGAGGCTATTAGAAATAATAGAATTAAACAAAATGATATTATTGCTACAAGTGGTTTTGGTGCTGGGTTAAGTTGGGGTGCAGCCCTCATTAAATGGGGTTAAAAAAAAAGGATCATTATGACAGTTGCATGGGTATTCCCTGGACAGGGTTCGCAAAAAATTGGAATGGCAAAACAAATTGAAAATTTGCCCAGCACAAAAGAGAGGTTTAATTATGCATCTGAGATATTTGAGAGGAATTTATTTGAAATTTGTGAGTTAAATACTGAACCAACAAATTCTCTTATTGATTTAAATAACACAAGAAATACACAAATTTGTCTTTTTTTAGTTGAATCAATTTTATTAGATGCATTAAAGCAAAATGGATTTAAACCAACTTATGTTGCTGGGCATAGTCTAGGAGAAATTACTGCACTATATTGTGCTGATGTTTTTTCATTCGAAGATTGTGTTTCTCTAATAAAAGAAAGGTCCCAATTAATGGTAAATGCTGGGAAAGGATCCATGGCAGCAGTAATTGGTTTTGACAGAAATGAACTTGATCTATTAGTACAAAAAAATGATGAAATTGTTATTGCAAATGATAATAGCTCTTCCCAAGTTGTCTTATCAGGATCTACTGAAGCATTAGATAATTTATCGAAAGAAATTTCTTGTAAAAGATTCTTGAAGTTAAATGTGTCAGGTGCATTTCATTCACCATTTATGAATGAACCTTCATCAAAATTTTCTGAGTATTTAAAAAAGATTAAATTTAATAATCCCTCTTTCCCAGTAATAAGTAATTATGAACCTTCACTTTGTAGTGATCCAAACGAGCTTAAAATTAGATTAGAAAAGCAAATGTGTAATGGAGTGAGATGGCGAGAAACAATGGATTTAATGGAAAAAGATAGTGATCTTCATATTGTTGAAATTGGCCCTTCTAATGTACTAAGCGGTTTAGGAAAAAGACATCTTAAAGATGTAAAAATTTCTCAAGTTTCATCTTCTGATCAAATATCTTATTAATTAGTATGGAAAATGATATTATGCAAAAATTAATCTATGAATTAGTTAGCAAGTTTCTTGTATTTCCTATTTATAAATTTGTATTTAAAGGTCATCTAATAGATAGACAGAATATTCCGCAAAAAGATTCTTTCATCATGGTTTCTAATCACGGTTCTTTACTTGATCCTCCTTTGTTAGGACATGCTCTTGGACGTAATATATCGTTTATGGCTAAGGCAGAGCTTTTTAAAATTCCTCTTCTTGGTTTTATTATCAAGGCTTGTGGAGCGTATCCTGTTAGAAGAGGAATTGCTGATAAAAATACAATTAAAACAGCATGTAAAAAATTATCAAATGATAATTGTATTGGAATTTTTATTGATGGTACACGCCAAAAAAATGGTCGAGTGAATAAGCCAAAACAAGGCGCGGCATTATTAGCATTTAAAAATCAAAAATTATTATTGCCTGTTGCAATAGTTAATTCACATAGACTAATAAGATTTAAATTCTGTATTCCTTTATTCTCAAAAATAGTTATTAAAGTTGGAAAACCAGTTCAACCTCCACAAAGTTCATCAAGAGATGATCTGAATTCTGTGACAATGCACCTTCAAGATAAAATTAATAATTTGATTGGATGAATATTTAATTAATTGGAGAAATAGGGTAAAGAGGTAAAACTTTTTTCCAGGATTCTACATTTGAATTTAATAAATTTTTATTTGATAAATCTAATAGTTCTTTTAAATCTTCTTTATCATCATAGATAGCCTCAAAAAAAAGTTCTTTACTTTCAATTTCTTTGACAACTTTTGGTAAAACTGTCTCTCGAATGACAAGATCCGAGGGGTTTTTTACATCATGACAAATTTCGTATTTACCTGTAATAAAACCATTTCTTTTTAATTTTTTGTAAATCCAGAATGATTTTTTGTTTGTAAAGATATTATTTGTTGATGCAATTCTTTTTGCCATTATTTCAAATGAACTAAAACTGTCTAGAGGACAATGTAATTGTTGTGAGATAGTTCTAGCTAAAACTACAATAAGCCTTGAAGCATTAAAATTTGCTGGACCTATGCTAACAGATAACTTATTTATTTTCTGTAAGTTTTCTTTGGAAATGAATTTGTAAAGATCATTAATTAAGTTGTTGCAAAGGTCATTATCAAATTTTTTGATAAATAATTCATCAGATTCAAGGTTGTTATTTTTTCTATACCCAAAACAAAAAGAATTGTCTGTGCTATGAATCACTAATGTATGGTTATTTTCTCTTTGCTTGTTTTTATTTGTCATTTATTACCTTTAAACAGGTAATTCCATACCTGGATTACACTTAGACCATTTACCAAATTCATTATCAAAACTTTCACAAGATTGAACATCCCAATCAGTTTTATAGTCACCATTATTATCTTTAATTATATTGACATGAATGAAGGGTTTTTTTGCCTTAAAATCAGGTAGATCACAAATATGGTCAACACCATGATTATTCTCAACATCATGATATGTGATACATCTATCAACCCATTTACAGTTGATGCAAATGCACATAATAAATAAAATGAAAAATAGATTTTTAACAGATCATACACTAATTATTGGTGAATTAGAAACAAGTATAAAATTTCATAATTTGAATTTTATATTAGATTTTTTACCTAAAGGATCTTATCTGGTTGGTGGTTACATAAGAGATATTATTTTGGGAAGAAAAACTGAAAAGGTAGATGTTGATATTGTGGTACCTTTCAATGCAATTGAAATTGGGAAAAAGATTGCAGATAATATTGGATCAAAACTTATAATTTTAGATGAAAAAAGAGAGGTAGCAAGAATTATTCTTAATCAATTTGATATAGATATTGCTAATCAGGTTTCATCTACAATAGAAGAAGATTTAGGTTCTAGAGACTTTTCGATTAATTCAATTGCTTTTTTATTTGATAAGAAGTGTTTGTTTGATCCATTAAATGGTCTTAAAGATTTAGAGATTTCTTTGCTTAGAACTCATTCTGAAAACAATTTACTAAATGATCCTTTACGAATATTAAGATGTTTTCGATTTGTATCAGAATTGAATTTTACAATTGATTTTAATTTAATTACTTTTATTAAAAAAAATAAAGGAAAATTATATCTTGTTGCTAATGAGAGAATTAACAATGAAATACAGAAAATAGTACATGGAGCAAATGCTCTTGAAGCAGTATTGTTGATAAAAAAATTAAATATATTTGGTATTAATAATTCATCTGAAGATTCTTTTTTTTTGGATTTAGAGAAAATTAATTATGCAGAACTTAATCAGGACGAAAAAGAGAAATATTTACCATTATTTTTTATATCCCAAATTTTAGATGAAGTATCTCTAGAGCAATTGAAATTTAGTAGAGCTGAAATTGGAAAAACTAAGTTATTACGAAAATGGCACTTTTTGTTGGAGAAAAAAAATATCGCTCAATTAACTGAATCAGATAGATTTGCATTACATAAAGAATTAGAGATGTTCCTTCCATCTTTTATTTTTTATTTACCTAAAAACTTACGATTAAATTGGCTTCAAAGATGGCGTGATAAAGATGATAAATTATTTCACCCCTCAAACTTACTTAACGGTAACGTAATCAAAAAATATTTGAAAATAAAGGATGGACCTATCTTAGGAGAGCTTTTACATTATCTTTCTAAGGAACTTGCTTATAAGAGATTGAATAATTTTGATGAAGCTATTTATACAGCAAAGCGATGGATTGAACAAAATGCGCCAAAATGTGATTAAATACACATAGCTTAGTTTTGTTTAGAAGTTCGGACTTCAAAATCATTTTTAAAATTTTATGAGTATTCGCATTTACATTGGCAACTTACCACAAGGGTTTAATCCAAAAGAATTTGATACACTTCTAAAGTCAGTTTCTGATTCGATTAGATTTAAAGCAGTTCTAGATAAGGAAACTAAGGAATGCAGGGGGTTTGGTTTTGCGACAACTAATAATGAAGATAATGCTAATTTATTAATTCAAAAGTTAAACGGGTTTGAATTTAATGGTTCTAAATTAAGAGTTGAGCTTTCAGAAAAGAAAGATTCTGCTTCAAACAAAAGAAATAGTGGAAAATTAAACAAGAATAAGAAGAGGAAAGAATTCAAGAAAATTGTTCACAGTGACGCTCCTAACTTGGAAGCTCCTGATCCAAGATGGGCTGGAGAACTATCTAAATTAAAAGATTTGCTAGCTAATCAGAAGACTCCTGCTTAGTTATTTAATTCGAGAAATTAAGAAAGATATTGGGATCTCAAGAGCTTTCACTGAATTTTTTACAAAGGCTCTATTATTGAAAACATCATAATCTAACCTTTCAATAGAATCTAATATTCCTCTGTAAAGACGTAAAGACGTCCATACTGGCCATCTTGCGTCCGAAGAAAGCCATTTAATACCATCCTCAGACTTTTGGAACCATTCGCGAGCTCTTGTTAATTGAAAGTTCATCAGTGCTTTCCACTGCTTGTTTATTTTTCCTTTTAAAAGTTCTTCTTCAGAATAATTAAATTTTTCAATATCCGCTTGCGGTAGATAAATTCTTCCTCTGTATCTATCTTCTCCCACATCTCTCAATATATTTGTTAATTGATTTGCAATTCCTAGAGCTATAGCTGCTTCAGAGGGGTCAGGCATAGAACTCCATGGGGCTGATGTATAAGCGCTATCAATCCCCATCACATTCTGAGTCATTAAACCAACAGTTCCTGCGACTCTATAACAATAGAGTTTTAATTCATCAAAATCTTTGTATCTAAATTTATTCAGATCCATTCTCTGACCATCTATCATGTCTAGATAGGGTTGAATACTTTGTGGATATTTTTCGATAGTATCTAATAAAACTGAGTCTAATTCAGATTTAATATTTCCTTTAAATACATTTTTAGTATTCTCTTCCCATTCATCTAGATTATCTGAAAGCTCATCTTGCGATTTAGTTGAGGCTTCTACGCTATCCATTATTTCATCTGTCCTTCTACACCATACATAAATTGCCCAAATAGCTCTTCTCTTTTCTTGAGGTAACAGAAGAGTTCCCAAGTAAAAGGTTTTAGCCCATTGTTGAGTTTCTTTTCGGCATATCTCGTATGCTTGATCTAGTTGAGAAATTGAATTTTTCAAAAAGTTTTTAGCTTAATTTAAGGGTTTGAAAAGTTATTAAGAGACATTTTGAGGAGTTTTGGAATACTCCTTGTTAATTGATTCTGCGCATAATTTACCACTTAAAACAGCTCCCTCCATAGATGCTAAATATTTTTGCATTGTGTAATCACCGGCTAAGAAAAAGTTTTTTATAGGAGATTTTTGACTAGGTCTGAACTCTTGACATCCAGGAACTGCCTTATAGACCGATCTTGGAGTCTTAACTACTTTATATTTTCTTAATTTTGTCTTATCGTCACCCATGAAATGTGTTGGGAATAATTTCTTTAACTCTTCCATGGTTGCATCAACGATGTCTTGATCACTTCTATTTATCCAATCCTTTGCCGGTGCAAAAACTAATTCAAGCATTGATCTATTTGGATCTTCGTATTCTTTACATGTAATACTCATATCCGCATAAACACTTAGTAGTGGAGATCTGCTAAATAGTAGATGGTCGATGTCTGTTAATTTTTTGTTAAACCATAAATGGATATTAATGACTGGCACACCATTTAAACCATCTAATTTAGAAAAAGCATCCAATCCTTTCCATTGTTGAGGGATCATTAATTTAAAGAGATCAACAGGCATTGCACTCACATAAGCATCGGCCGTTAGCTCTTTTTTTTCGTTTTTATCTAAAGAGGCAATTGTAAAACTTTTAACAGAGCTGTCTTCATTAAGGTTAATTTGCCTTAATGGACTATTCATGTGAATTTCTCCACCACGAGCGGAAATATAATCAACCATTGGCTGGCAAAGTCTCTCTGGAGGAGCTCCGTCAAGGAATGCCATTTTAGAACCATTTTTTTCTTGTAAAAATCTATTTAATGCTGTTAACAAAACTGTAGATGATATTTCATCAGGGCCGATGAAATTTAGAGCTTTGCTCATGGCTATAAAAACTTCATCATTAACCCTTTCCGGTATATTGTGATCTTTTAGCCAATCCGTCCATGATTTAGTATCGCATTTATCTAAGTACTTTTGGCCTCTCAACATTGCAGGCACTAAACCTAATCCAAATAGAATCTTTTCATTCCATGAAAGCATATCGTTATTACTAAGTATTGCTGAAACTCCATTAACGGGAGCAGGTATGTCCGGGAAGTCAAATCTACTATAAGTTCCAGGCTCCGATGGCTGATTAAAAATCATTGAATGACTTTTCCATTGCAGTCTATCTTCAATATCTAATTCCTTGAAAAGTTGCAACATATTTGGGTAAGCTCCAAAAAATATATGCAAACCAGTTTCATACCAATCTCCATCTTCATCTTTCCATGCGGCAACTTTCCCACCTAGAACATCTCTAGCTTCGAGTAGAATTGGAATGTGGCCGTTGTCTACTAAGTATTTAGCACATGATAAACCTGCTAAACCAGCACCAGCAATTACAACACGCATTATTAAATCAAGAAATAAATTAACACTTACTAATAAGCTACATTAAAGTTAGAACATAATAGTTTTTTTCGTTGATTATTTTGTAAAATTATGGAAAAAATGCTTTTAAAATCGACTACTAGACATGTAAGAATTTTTACTGCCGAAGTAGTTGATAAGGAATTAAAGTTTCATCCCAACAAACTAACTCTTGATTTAGATCCCGATAATGAATTTATTTGGAACGAAGATTCTTTAAACAAAATAAATGAAAAATTCAATGAATTAATTAAAGAGAGAGCAGGTAGGGATTTAGATGATTATGAACTTCGAAAAATAGGTTCAGAAATAGAAGGTTTAATTAAATTTTTGCTCCAAAATGGTCAGCTAAGTTATAACCCTGATTGTAGAGTAATGAATTATTCGATGGGTTTACCAAAGACAAATGAAGTACTGTGAATAGATCATCCTCAAACAGAAGGCCAAGGAGAGGCTCAAATAGAAGTTATTATCCTCCAAATCAAAGAGACATTGATTCGTATGGACAAAGAAATAGTAGATTGACTGCTTCTTCTGAACAAAAGATTAACTTCAGTACAGGAACGATTGCAGTTCTTGCAGGGGTACTAATTTTAGGAGTTGGTATTGGCAGCGCTATTACCAGTACAACAGATGGTGGACAAGGAAACATAGCTAGTCAACAACAATTAGATATGGCAGTCCCAGATCCTGAATTTTGCAGACAATGGGGCGCTAGTGCTTTTGTAATTGATGTTGAAATGTATACAACTTTGAATCCATCTACAAGTTTTGTAACGCAACCAGCTTTGCAGCCAGGTTGTGTTATTAGAAGAGAGAATTGGACTGTTTTACAAAAACAGGGCGCAATTAGTAATGAAGATGTAAGAGAATGTAAGCAAAGGATGAACACTTTTGCTTATATTGGATCAATAAGAGATAAGCCAATAGTTAAGTGCGTTTATCAGACTGATGTAAATGAAAATAAATTTATAATAAAAGGAGATGGACAAGCCGAAGATGGAGGAGTAGGTATTAACAAGGAAGCAATTCAGTTTTGATCAAAATTATATATTCCTTAAAGGGCTTTCTAAACTAGCAAATTGAGGCAGAATATTTTTTTTAAAGACTTCTGATGCTCTTGATGTATATCTTGAAGGATTAGTAATTAATTTAAGTTCTCTTTTTACCTCTAAGTCGGCAACGAATGCTTTGTGAATTGTCCCAGCTGATAATTCTCTTTCAATAGAGACAACCGGCAAAAAGGAGGCTCCTAAACCTGATTGAACTGCATTTTTGATCGCTTCAAGAGAGTTAAGTTCCATCTCAATTTTTAATCTTTGTATATCAAGCCCAGAGTCCTGGAGAAGTTTGTCAACAACTTTTCTTGTTGTAGATTGAGAGTCTAATGTTACAAAATTTAATTTGTATAAGTCTTCTTTTAAAAGCTCTTTTTTGGTTGAAAGTGAGTGTTTAGAGGGTAAAACTAATGCCAATTCATCTGTGGCATATGGAATAACTTGTAGCAAATTTTCTAAATCTCCAGGTAATTGTCCGCCAATAATGGCTAAGTCAATCTGACCATTTGCGACACTCCAACCAGTTCTTCTAGTACTGTGAACTTGAAGTTGAACAGATACATCAGGGTATTTTTGTCTGAAAAGTCCTATCATTCTTGGCATTAAATAAGTTCCGGTTGTTTGGCTGGCTCCAATGACAAGAGTTCCACCTTTTAAGCTATTTAAATCTTCAATAGCTTTGCAAGCTTCGTCGCATTGATTCAAAATTCTTTCGCAATATTCAAGCAATAGTCTTCCTGCTTCAGTTAATAGAGCCTTCCTGCCACCTCTGTCAAAAATTGTGATTTCAAGTTGTTTTTCTAGATTTTGTATTTGTAAACTAACGGCAGGTTGGGTTACATATAAAATGTCAGCAGCTTTTTTAAAACTTCCTTGAGCTGCTATAGCTTTTAGTATTCTTAGTTGGTCGAGTGTAAATGGTAATTCTGGCATCTATTATGCCTACAATTAACTATAATTCTAATGCTAATAAGCATTCTTGTTAAGAACAAAAGTTATTTGAAAAATTTAAATATATGGAGACCCATAAAACTTCTCTAATAATATTACTCTTGATTTTTATTTTTGCTTTAATTCATAGTGGTGGAGCTGCTTTAAGAACCAAAGCAGAATCTATTATTGGCCCAAGGTTATGGCGGTTATGTTTTGTTTTTTTAAGTTTGCCATCTGCAATTATCTTGATAAGTTATTTTTTAGCACATAGATATGACGGAATTAGATTATGGAATTTACAGGGTAATAACTTCGTTTTTATGATGGTTTGGTTCTTAACTGCAATAAGTTTTTTATTTTTATATCCAGCTACTTATAATTTGCTAGAAATTCCCTCAGTTTTAAAACCTAAAGTACGAATTTATGGAACTGGGATAATGAGAATAACAAGACATCCACAAGCATTTGGTCAGATAATTTGGTGTTTTGCTCATACTTTATGGATTGGCACATCATTCACATTAATAACTTCAATTGGCTTAATTTTGCATCATCTTTTTGCAATCTGGCACGGGGATAAGAGATTAGCAAATAGATTTGGAGAAGAATTTGAAAAGTTTAAAAAAAATACTTCCATAATCCCCTTTATGGCAATAATTGAAGGGAGGCAAGATTTTAACATTAGAGAATTCTTTAGGTTATCTCAACTTGGTATATTGATTGCAATAGGAGTACTTTGGTGGTCTCATCAGTACATAAATATTGCTGTTAAAACATTTAATTCATCATTTTTGTCTGAATTTTTCAATTGACAGTTTAAAATCAAGATATAAGTACTTTAAAATATGCCTCAAGCTTCAGAAATTGCCTGGTTAATTCCTGTTTTCCCACTTATTGGAGCAGTGATTTCTGGCTTAGGACTAATAAGCATCAACAAGAAAATTAATAATTCAAGAGAAATTGTTTCTGTAGGTCTCATTTCTTTCGTTGGGATTTCTGCGGTAATTAGTTATAAAGCTCTAATTGAACAAATTAATGGTTATCAATCAGTAGAAAAATTATTTGTATGGGCCAATGCTGGTGATTTTACAATCCCAATGGGATTTGTCCTTGATCCTTTGGGAAGTGTAATGCTTGCGTTAGTAACTACAATAACTTTGCTGGTAATGATTTACTCTCATGGTTATATGGCGCATGACAAAGGTTATGTCAGATTTTTTACATATTTAGCATTATTTAGTAGTTCAATGATGGGATTAATAGTTAGTCCGAATTTATTAGAAATTTATGTTTTTTGGGAATTAGTTGGGATGTGCTCTTACTTATTGGTTGGGTTTTGGTATGACAGGGATGGTGCTGCACACGCTGCACAAAAAGCATTTGTTGTTAATAGAGTGGGAGACTTTGGATTATTACTAGGAATTCTTGGCCTATTTTGGGCAACAAATAGTTTTGATTTTAATGAGATAGCTACTGGAATTTCTCAATCAATATCTGACAATTCGATACCCATTTGGGCTGCTTTATTACTTTGTTTCTTAGTTTTTTTAGGACCAATGGCAAAGTCTGCTCAGTTTCCTCTTCATGTGTGGTTGCCTGATGCGATGGAAGGCCCTACACCTATTTCTGCACTTATCCATGCTGCAACAATGGTTGCTGCAGGAATATTTCTTGTAGCAAGACTTCAACCTTTGTATTCAATATTCCCCTCAATTCAGTTCATTATTGCTTTAGTTGGTACCATTACTTGTTTTTTAGGAGCCTCTATAGCTTTGACCCAAATGGATTTAAAAAAAGGTTTAGCTTATAGCACAGTTTCTCAGCTTGGATATATGATGCTCGCAATGGGTTGTGGAGCACCAGTAGCAGGAATTTTTCATTTAGTGACTCATGCATGCTTTAAAGCAATGCTATTTCTGGGATCTGGTTCAGTAATTCATGCTATGGAAGAAGTAGTTGGTCATCAGCCTGTATTAGCTCAAGATATGAGATTGATGGGTGGTTTAAGAAAAAAAATGCCATATACATCAACAACATTTTTAATTGGTTGTGTAGCAATTAGTGGAATCCCACCATTGGCAGGTTTTTGGAGTAAAGACGAGATACTTGGAAATGCTTTTATATCATTTCCAGCTTTTTGGTTCGTAGGACTTTTAACAGCTGGTATGACTGCTTTTTATATGTTTAGGCTTTATTTCTTGACATTTGAAGGAGATTTCAGAGGGGAGAATAAAGAATTGCAAAAAGAGCTTATGATAGCCTCTAAAACAAACCTAGATGAAGAAAATGAAGAGGAGCATGAAGAACATGGCTCTATTCATGAATCTCCCTGGTCAATGACATTTCCCTTGGTATTTCTAGCAGTGCCTTCTTTAATTATCGGTTTTATGGGACTTCCATGGGATAGTAAAATTGCAAATTTACTAGATCCAGAAGAAGCAGAGACTGCTGCAAAAGCCTTCGAATTAAAAGAATTTTTACCTTTAGCTATTGCGTCAGTACTTATTGCATCAGCTGGAATAATTATTGCTTATCAGGCATATTTTGTGAAAAAAATTAATTTATCAGTTTTATTTGCAGAAAAGTTTCCTAGCATCAATCGATTTTTATCCAATAAATGGTATCTAGATGACATTAATGAAAAACTTTTTGTTAAGGGTAGTAGAAAACTTGCTAAAGAAGTCTTAGAAGTTGATTCTAAAGTTGTTGATGGCGTCGTAAATCTTACTGGACTTGTAACTTTAGGTAGCGGAGAAGGTTTAAAATATTTTGAGACTGGAAGGGCTCAATTTTATGCGCTTATTGTTTTTGGAGGTGTCATTCTACTAGTTGCTATATTTGGTTTCCAATCTCCTCAAGTATCTTAATTACAATTGTGTGTCTTCACTGTCCATTGGGGTGAAAAAATACAGAAAATTTCTAGACTTTATTTAAGATAAATTTCTTATTAAATTGAGTACTTATTTTTATACACATTTTGCGACACAAATGTTGGGAACTTTGGGAGCTGGATTGTCTAATTTTCCTTGGTTATCTGCTTCAATTTTATTTCCAATTGCTAGTGCATTTGTAATACCCTTTTTCCCAGATAAAGGAAATGGCAAAGAAGTGAGATGGTTTGCATTGTCTATTGCATTAATAACTTTTTTAATCACTGTAGGTTCATATATAAATGGCTTTGACATTAATAATGAAAATGTTCAACTGAAAGAAAATATTAGTTGGCTCCCTGATTTAGGTCTTACTTGGTCTGTTGGCGCTGATGGCATGTCTATGCCTTTAATATTATTGACTAGTTTTATAACTGCTTTAGCAGTTCTTGCCGCATGGCCAGTCAAGTTTAAACCAAAATTATTTTTCTTTTTGATATTGGTTATGGATGGTGGGCAAATCGCTGTCTTTGCAGTACAAGATATGCTTTTATTCTTTCTAACTTGGGAACTTGAGTTAATTCCCGTTTATTTATTACTGGCTATATGGGGTGGTAAAAATCGACAATATGCAGCAACAAAATTCATCATTTACACAGCTGGAAGTTCTATCTTCATTCTTCTGGCAGCGTTAGGAATGGGTTTCTATGGTACAGAAATTCCTAACTTTGAGTTTTCTCACTTGGCAGCTCAAGATTTTAGTCAAAAATTCCAAATATTATGTTATGTAGGGCTTTTAATTGCATTTGGAGTGAAACTACCAATAGTTCCTCTTCATACTTGGCTTCCAGATGCTCATGGAGAGGCTACAGCTCCTGTTCATATGCTGCTAGCAGGAATTTTATTAAAGATGGGAGGATATGCTCTTTTAAGATTTAATGCTCAATTATTACCCGTTGCTCATGCTCAATTTGCCCCATTATTAATAGTTCTAGGGGTGGTCAATATAATTTATGCTGCATTAACTTCTTTTGCTCAAAGAAATCTTAAAAGAAAAATTGCGTACAGTTCGATAAGTCATATGGGTTTCGTTCTTATTGGTATTGGGAGCTTTAGTAGTCTTGGAACAAGCGGAGCTATGCTGCAAATGGTTAGTCATGGATTAATCGGTGCGAGTTTATTTTTTCTTGTTGGTGCCACCTATGACAGAACTAAGACTCTTAAACTTGATGAAATGAGTGGTGTAGGACAAAAAATGAGAATTATGTTTGCCCTATGGACTGCTTGCTCCCTGGCTTCACTGGCTTTGCCTGGTATGAGCGGATTCGTTTCCGAATTGATGGTATTTACAGGATTTGTTACTGATGAAGTTTATACACTTCCGTTTCGGGTAGTGATGGCCTCTTTAGCTGCTATCGGTGTAATACTTACTCCTATATATCTACTTTCAATGTTACGAGAAATTTTCTTTGGTAAAGAAAATCCTAAATTAATCGAAGAACGAAAACTTATAGATGCAGAGCCAAGGGAAGTTTATATTATTGCTTGTTTGCTTTTACCGATTATTGGAATAGGTTTGTACCCAAGAATAGTTACTGAAAGTTACATTGCATCTATCAATAATTTGGTCGATCGAGATTTAACTGCAGTTAAAGGTGCTATGAGAACAAATATTTTTTCAGGAACTAAAACGAACGATATCCTAAAATCTCCAACAATATAATTTTTTAAATTAATGCAATATTGTTTGGCATTAAATAAATTAAAAGATATCTTGTGAGTAGATTTTATCTTTTTCAAAATATCTTATTACAATCCTATTGATAAGCAACAATTAGGCCCTAGATTGTTGATTAAGTTTCTTCAAGACGCCGCAGGTAAAGGTGAGCTTGATCCATGGGATATTGATGTAATAAGTGTAATTGATAATTTTTTAGAGCAGTATTCACATACTTTTAATCAATCTTCAAAGAGTCAAATCGCATATCATAAGGATTTAGCTGAGACTAGCGAAGCATTTTTTGCGGCTTCCGTACTAGTTAATCTTAAGGCTCAGGTTTTGGAATCTGATGTTTTCAAAGAAAATTCTTCCGATTTTGAAGAAGAATTTGATTTGGATGATCAAGATTGGATTGATAAAGAATTTGATATTCCAAAATATCCTGAAAAATATCTAAGGAGGAGATCAATTGCACAACCAATTCTTAAACGTACAACAACATTGGGAGAACTTGTAAGTCAGTTAGAGTCCATAGCAGAAGTTATAGAAACCCAAGATCTTCTGCTCATGAAGAGAAAAAGAAATAAAAAATATTCCGATAAGGCTTTAATTTCTCAAGTTAAGTCATTAGCGCATCGCGAGAAACTTCCAGAAACCACTAAAGCATTAGGGAAATTTATTGAAGGATGGGAAATAGCATTACAGTGGACAGATTTTGAATATTTAGTCAAGAAATGGCAAACAGTAGTCAAAAATGATTTAGATAAAGATCGTTTGGGAGTTTTTTGGGCTTTGTTATTTTTATCATCTGAAAACAAAGTTGAAATTAAACAAATTAATTCTTTATATGGCCCAATTCAAATTAAAAGAATAATACCTGATGGTGGCTTAGCTCAATTGCCTATAGAAAATCTTGAGGTAAGTAATGCTTCTTCGGCTGCTTAGAAGCCTCATAGTGATAACGTATAATTTTAAAAAATGGATTTGAATTTATGAAGGCAATGATACTTGCAGCAGGTAAAGGTACACGTGTTCAGCCCATAACGCATGTTATTCCGAAACCGATGATTCCTATTTTGCAAAAACCTGTTATGGAGTTTCTCTTGGAACTTTTAAGAGAACATAACTTTAAGGAAATAATGGTAAATGTTTCTCATCTGGCTGAAGAAATTGAAAATTATTTTAGGGATGGGCAAAGATTTGGAGTAGAAATTGCTTATAGTTTTGAGGGAAGAATTGAAGATGGAGAATTAATAGGTGATGCTTTGGGATCCGCAGGAGGATTAAAAAAAATTCAGGATTTTCAAAATTTCTTTGATGAAACTTTTGTTGTTTTATGTGGTGATGCTTTAGTTGATTTAGATTTAACTCAAGCTGTAAAAAAACATAAGCAGAAAGGAGCTATTGCGAGCTTAATAACAAAGAGGGTAACTAAAGATCAAGTATCAAGTTACGGTGTCGTAGTTTCTGATAAAAATGGTCGAATAAAGGCTTTTCAAGAAAAGCCAACAGTTGAGCAAGCTTTAAGTGACTCTATAAATACAGGAATTTATCTTTTTGAACCCGAAATTTTTAATTACATACCTTCAGCAGAGAAATTTGATATTGGAGCTGATCTTTTCCCTAAACTTGTTGAAATGGATTTGCCATTTTTTGCATTACCAATGGATTTTGAATGGGTAGATATTGGAAAAGTTCCTGATTATTGGAGTGCTATTAGAAATGTATTGCAAGGTAAGGTAAGACAAGTGCAAATACCAGGTAAGGAAATAAAACCAGGAGTTTTTACCGGTTTGAATGTAGCGGCAAACTGGGAAAAGGTTAATATCACTGGGCCGGTTTATATAGGAGGCATGACTAGGATCGAGGATGGAGCAACTATTATTGGCCCTTCCATGATTGGACCAAGTTGTTGCATTTGCGAGGGGGCAACTATAGATAACTCAATTATTTTTGATTATTCTAAAATTGGTAAAGGTGTGAGACTTATGGATAAGTTAGTGTTTGGTAAATATTGTGTCGGGAAAAATGGAGATCATTTTGATTTGCAAGATGCATCTTTAGATTGGTTAATAGCAGATTCAAGAAGATCTGATTTAACTGAGCCATCGCCTCAGCAGAAAGCTATGGCAGAACTATTAGGTACTGATTTGATTAATATTCCAGACTAAGATCAGCTTTTTCAATAATTTCAGGAATTAAATGCTCTGATTTTACGGCCATTAGATGAATACCATTTGCGATATTAATAAAATCATGAGCTTGTTCAGCTGCAATTTTAATACCTTCTTGTAATGGGTCTTTAGCATCTTTAAGACGATTTAAGATATTTTCAGGGATGTATGCGCCTGGAACGTATTTGTTTATGAACAGAGCGTTTTTGTAAGATTTTAACAGGAATACACCTGCAATTACAGGAATTTCAAGAGGATTGCTAATTTTTTCACAAAACTCTATCAATTTTTCTTTTTCCATAACCATTTGAGTTTGTATAAATCCAGCTCCAGCCTCTTTTTTCTTTTTTATTCTATTTGCTAAACTTCTTTGATTTTTGCAACTTGGATCAGCTGCAGCACCTGCAAAAATAAATGTTTTTTTATCTGAAAGTTCTCCTAGAGTAGGATCAATTCCTTTATTGAAAGCCTGAATTTGTCGAAGCAATCTAACTGACTCAAACTCATGCACGGCCTTGGCATCTTGTTGATCCCCAGCTTTTACTGAATCACCGGTAATGCACAAGATGTTTCTAATTCCTAAAGCATTCGCTCCAAGAATGTCTGATTGTAAAGCGATTTTATTACGATCTCTGCAAGAAATTTGCATTACTGGTTCTATCCCATTTTCCAGTAATAGTTTGGACATTGCCAAGCTGCACATTCTCATTACAGCTCTGCTTCCATCGGTAATGTTAACAGCATGTACCTTATCTTTCAAAAGTTGTGCTATCTTAAGAGATCTTATGGGGCTTCCACCTCTTGGCGGCATTAACTCTGCCGTTATTACCTTAGATTTTTTTTCTAAAGTCTGCTGAAGTTTTGATTTCAATTGCTTTTGTTTCCTAGTTGGTTAACAAGTGTACTGAGATTGCTAAACTTAATTAATATAAAAAAGGAACTGTTTAAATGCAAATGGTTGAAGAAGAAGTAAACAACATTGATATGATGGGTCTCTCAGCTAGAGAGATGGAAATCATTGATCTCGTAGCTGATGGGCTTACAAATCAGGAAATTGCAGTAAAACTTACCATTAGTAAAAGAACTGTTGATAATCATGTAAGTAATATGTTTACAAAAACTGGTTCTAAAAACAGAGTAGCACTTTTGAATTGGGCAATGGACAACGGCAAGATTTGTAGAGATGGATTTAATTGTTGTACACTCCCAGACTCTGATCAAGATTAGTACTACCCTTTACTTTTTTTGTATCATTAGCCAAATCTATTAGACAGTAATTTGTAGAACTTAATTCGAAGAGTTCAGCGTATGCAATACATGCATCTTTGTCTGAATCAACAAATCTCAATATTCCTTCTTTGTCGTAAAGACCATACATCTGAAGAAATAAAAATTATTTTGCTTAAACATAAAGAAAATATAAAGGATGGGTGGCACCTTTGACTAGTTACTTTTGAAAGTTGTTAAATAGTTTTTCCCCACTCTGAAAAAGGATTGTTAGCGAGACTGAAATTGGAGTAATGGTTCAGTCCAGTAATTTCTTCTGAAATGAAAGATGGAATAAATAAATCTTCCTCTTCACTAGAAAGTTCAATTTCTGCAATTTCAAGTGGATAATTATTTTCTTTAAAGCAATCTATAATCCAAGATTTTTTTTCAATTTCTAAAAAGAATCTATCTTTTTTAATTGTATTTGAAAGATTTGACATTATTTTTTCAGCATCGCTTCGTGGAATGGAGTATTCAAATTCAAAGTTTGTAAAGCCTTTGATATGTTTTTTAAGTGCAATTTTAGAGTTTTTGCCTATTAGCCTTACTCTAATGATCCAACCATCTGAACTTTTGGATAAGTATCCTTGTTCAATATAAATTTTTTTATTTATAAATTTTTTCCAATTATCATTTTTTATAAGAAATCTTCTTTCTATCTCTAGGGCCATTTAATTTTTGAAATTTTTTTGAGATAAATCACCTTTCCAATCTAGTTTTTTTATTAAAGTATTATAGTAACTTGTGCTTTTTTTAAACTTTATTATTTTGCAGGGTGATGGCCCTTTTTTAATCTCACAATAATAATTTTCCTTAATGGTCATACATTTTGAACCGTCTCTCCATAATTTAATTTCTCCTTTACTTTTTTTTACAGGTTTAATGATTACCTTACTTGTATTAGGGATAACTATTGGTCTACTAGCCAAACTCATCGGGCATATAGGGTTGATTATCATTGCATCAATACTAGGATGCACTATTGGCCCCCCTGCAGCCATTGAGTAGGCTGTTGAACCAGTAGATGTCGATATGATTAATCCATCACCTTTGTATTCATTAACCTTCTCGTTATCTATTTCAATTTGTATTTGGTTGGTTGGAGAAATGTCTTCTTCAACAGATTTAAAATAAAAATCATTTAAGGCATCGTAGCTTTTTATAATCTTTTTCTCAGAACTTGTCCCATTAATATAAACATTACAATTTAATCTATTACGAAAGTCAATTTTATATTCTTCGTTTTCTAGGATTTCAATAAAAGATTTGTCAAATAAAAAATCTTTTTCTTGCGTAAGGAAACCCAGATTACCACCAATATTAATGCTCAACAAAGGAATATTATAATCAGCTAAAGCATTTGCACATTTTAGAAAGGTTCCATCTCCACCAAGAACTATTCCAATATTTGGTTGTAAATCTAGATTGCAAAAATATTTTTCAATTTCATCTTTATAAAAATCACTTTCAATTCTGATTGATTTTATATTTTTAGCTTTGAGGACTTCTTCACAGAATTTAGAAGCCTCTAGAGCTATAGAACTATCTGAACGATATACAATAAGCACTAATGAAAGTTTCATTTAGTGGTTTTACCATTTTAATAAATTAAAACTTTCCATATCTACAGTCACCCTATTCCTATAAAGAGATAATAAGATAGCTAATCCAACTGCTGCTTCTGCAGCAGCAACAGTAATCACAAAAATCGTAAAAACTTGTCCTTGAATTAAATTATTATCAACATAGGAAGAAAACGCCATTAAGTTTATATTTACTGCATTGAGCATTAACTCAATGCTCATAAGAACTCTTACTGCATTTCTGCTATTTAATAATCCCCAAATCCCAATGCAGAATAGTGCTGAAGATACTATTAAAAATGCTTGAATAGGAATTGATTCTAAACTCATCATAAGAAAGGTGAAAGATTAATTTTTATTTGTAAGTAATGGTTCGGATGATTTTTCAATTAACTCTTGATCAACGGGTAATCCAGTGGAAATATCCTTGCTCATTACATCTCTTCTGGCTAGAACAATAGCTCCAATCATTGCCATTAAAAGTAAAACTGAGGCTACTTCAAATGGGAGTAAATAATCACTAAATAGATGTTCACCAATTCTGATAGTTGATTCTTCTCCTATAGAATTTTGAGGATTTGATAGGCTCCATACATTAGTCAAGTCAACTCTTATTAAAAGGCTTAGCAGGGTTAAACATATTGATGTTGATATGATTCTTCTCGATTTAATGTCATTGATGGGCTTTAAATCTTCTTTTTTATTGACTAGCATTATTGCAAAAATTATTAATACATTAACTGCACCCACGTAAACTAAAACTTGTGCTGCAGCAACAAAACTTGCATTTAAAAGAAGATATAATCCTGCCACACTCATGAAAACTCCTCCTAGAAGAAAGGCTGAATAAACAATACTTTCGAGTAATACAACACCAAGTGCTCCAATAAGGATAACTAAAGATAAAATTGTAAAGCAAATAATTTGAGTTGTTATTGCAATGGACATAAATTAAGAGAAATTAATTGTTTGGATTAGAAACTTTATCTTTATTTTCATTGGATTCTGGTCTCATCCAATCATAAACTTCTTCAGGTAATTTACCAACTCTAGTATCTGAAGCTGGGATTTCATGAGGGTCCATGACACCTTTAGGAAGATAAGCCAGTTCTCTTAAAGGTTTAACTGAAGGATCTGTTGTGACGTTTGTAGGTAACCTACCAAGTGCAACATTATCAAAATTTAGATTATGTCTGTCAAAAGTAGCTAATTCATATTCTTCGGTCATTGAAAGACAATTAGTTGGACAATATTCAACACAATTTCCACAAAATATACAAACACCAAAATCTATAGAATAATTTCTTAGTTCCTTTTTTTTGGTTTCTTTATTCATTACCCAATCAACTACTGGTAGATTTATGGGACATACCCTCACGCAAACTTCACAAGCAATACATTTATCAAATTCATAATGTATCCTTCCTCTATATCTTTCAGAAGGTATTAATTTTTCATATGGATATTGGACAGTAACAGGTCTTCTTCGAAGATGATCAAAAGTTACTGATAAGCCATTATATAAATATTTACCAGCATTAAATGCTTCTTTGATATAGCTATTAATTTGTTGAAGGAAATTTTTCATTTTGAAGAATTTACTTAGTTATTTTATTTTAGTGGATTAATTTTAAATTTAAGTATTTTTACTTAAGTTTAACCACCAAAGAATTGTGGAAAAGCAAGTTTTAATCCTGCAGTTATCAAAAGATTAGCAAGAGAAATTGGAAGAAGAAACTTCCATCCAAGATCCAATAGTTGATCTATTCTTACTCTAGGAGTTGTCCAACGCAACAATATCGCAATGAAGACTAAAAGATATGCTTTCAATACAGTCATTACAATTCCTATTGATGCAGTGAAAACTTGTATGAAGGGTGCATTAATTGGTAAATTTAAAAACTTAGCTATTAGTTCAACTGGAATAGGAAACCCCCATCCTCCTAAATAAAGTATTGATACTAATAAAGCTGAAAGGATCAAATTAATGTAACTACCAAGATAAAACAATGCGAATTTCATCCCTGCATATTCAGTTTGATATCCAGCAACTAATTCTTCTTCTGCTTCGGGCAAGTCAAATGGAAGCCTCTCGCATTCTGCAAGAGCACAAATCCAAAAGACTATAAAACCAACTGGTTGTCTCCATATATTCCAACTTAGGACTCCAGCACCACTTTGTTGATTGACAATGTCAATAGTGCTAAGAGAATTTGTCATTAGTACTATAGCCAGCACTGATAAGGCTAAAGGAATTTCATAACTTATTGATTGAGCTGCTGCTCTTAAACCTCCTAATAGTGAATACTTATTATTCGATGCATATCCGCTCATAAGAAGTCCAATTGGCTGGATACTGCTTAAAGCGATCCATAGGAAAATTCCAATGCCAACGTTACTTATTAAAAGGTTTTGTCCAAAAGGAACAATTAACCAAGACAGAATCACTGGGATAAGAACTAATATAGGTCCTGCAGTGAAGAGAATTCCATCTGCTTTAGCAGGAATAATATCTTCTTTTACAAGTAACTTAAGACCATCTGCAATTGGTTGGAGAACGCCAAGCGCACCTGCATATTCGGGACCTATTCTTTGTTGAGCAGCAGCAGATATTTTTCTTTCAAGCCAAACTGTTACTAAAACACCAACAACTGCCGCCACCAAAACCAAAAGCATAGGTAGAGGGAGCCAAATTATATGAGCGATTTCGCTTGAAAGGCCAAAACCTTTTAAGAATTCATTAAAACTATATTCGAGATCTAATCCGTATTCCAAAATTTTTACGTTATTTATTTAATAGATTAACTCTTAAAAATCAAAATGTGTGTTTTTTATGAAAAGCTGCAAATATTATTCTCTATTTTCTAGGCTGATCCAATCTCTTGGTGCTGCGCCTGTATAGATTTGCGATGGTCTGAAAATTCTGTTTGCTCCAAGTTGCTCTCTCCAATGAGCTAACCAACCTGCCACTCTAGATATGGCAAAAATTGGAGTAAATAAATCACGGGGAATACCAAGTTTTCTATAAACAAGACCAGAATAAAAATCCACGTTAGGGAATATACCCTTAGGCCCAAGTCTTGGTATTGCCTCTGCCTCAAGTGATTTGGCAACTTCATACATTTCATCGGCTCCAAATCTAATAAAAAGCTCTTCTGCCAGTTTTTGAAGAATCATTGCTCTTGGATCTTTAACTTTATATTCTCTGTGGCCGAAGCCCATTATCTTACTTTTATTTTTAATTGCATTATCTAAAAAAGAACCAGCATTTTCTGGGGTTTTAATCTCTTCTAACATTGCAATCACATCTTCATTTGCTCCTCCATGCAGTGGGCCAGCCAGGGTTCCTACTGCAGAGGCAATGACAGCATATGGGTCTGTAAGAGTACTTGCAGTAACTCTAGCGCTAAATGTACTTGCGTTTAAACTATGTTCGGCATGTAGAATTAAACACCTATCAAAAACTTTTGCAGCTATAGGATCTTGTTCTTTTTCAGTTAGCATGTAAAGAAAATTTGATGAGTAAGTTAAATCATCTCTAGGTTGAATTGGGTCTTGTCCTTTTCTAATAAGTTGAAACGCAGCAATCATTGTGGGTATTTTTGCTATTAGTCTTATCACTGCGTTGTAGATGTAATTAGGATCATCTATTGCTCTACGTGAATAGAATAGCCCCAAAGAAGCTGCACTAGATTGAAGCGCATCCATAGGATGGCCGGTTGCAGGGAAACATTTCATCATATCTCTGACCCTAAAACTTAACCTTCGATGCATCTGAACTTCTTGTTCAAAATCTCTCAGTTGAATAGCTGTGGGCAATTCACCCCAAATTAATAGGTAAGCAGTTTCTAAAAAACTGCTTTTTTTGGATAGTTCTTCAATGGAATAGCCTCTGTACAATAATTTACCTTTGTTGCCGTCAATATCACAGATAGATGAATTAGTAACTGGAACTCCCTCTAATCCTGGTTTTAAAATTAGTTTGTTACTATCCAATTGCTTAATTCAATATCAAATACTTATAGATTAAAGATAGTCAAATAATTTTTAATTAACCACAAGTTATTAACCTCACAAAAATTTAAAATGATTGTGTTTGACGCTTTTTTAAAAAACTTTATTAAAGTATTTTAAAACTTGTTTCTGTATAAATAATTGGATTATTTTCTGGAATAGATTGACTCATGATTTCTAGAGATTCTTCATTTGATATTTTTAAAATATTTTCAATGAAAAAATTAAGATCCTCCAAATTAGAAAAATATTCAAATCTATTAGAATTTTCTTCATTGATATCAACTTTTGCATAAAGAAAAGCATTATTGTTTTTATTATTTTTTAGGTTAAAAAACTTTTTTGAGATTGTTTCTAGTTTTTTACCATCAATTAAATAATTACTTATGAATTGAAAACCTCCTGATTCTATTGAATAGAGATCTTCAAAAGTTACTTGTTTTATGACATCGTTTTTTTCTTCAAGAATATTCTTGGAATATATTGAGTAAATATCTTCATTTTGTTTCAAAGAATATTTGTTGAAATCTTTTAGTTTTTTAAAATTACTTAAATCAAATTGATTTTCAGTATTTTTTTCAAATGTAATAAGCCAATCTTTTTTTGAATTAACAATTAATATGTCTTGATTGACATTTTGACTAAACTCCTCAAAAAAACTGAGTTCAAAATCATTTGCTAAAGGTTTGAGATATTTGTCAAAATTTTTTATATCACAAAAAATTGAAACTTCAGGATTATCTTCATCCTTATTCTCTTTATTTATTAGCTTATCGTAATTAGCAATATCAATATTTTTTTTATTATTAAGTAAATATGATTTTAATATTAATTGCTTATTTTTTAAGTCAAATGTTGTAGCTATAATATCCTCATTATTCTCAGTAAAAATTTCTTTATTAAAAAATTTACTTTCCCAAAATTGATTTGTGAATAATATATTTTTTTCGTTTTTTAGCCCAAAAAGTTCTCTTTCGTATTGAAATTTTTTTTTCTTAAAATTATCAATAGAGTTAATACTATTTTTGATTAATTTTTTATCTGATGAAGCAATTATATAATTATCTTCGGTTCGGTATATACAGTTAAGGAAATTTATTTTGTTTTCTCTATTAATTGAAATTATCTCATCAATCTGATCAATTTTGTTAGGCAAATTTAATATATCATCTATTGTTTTTTCTGGCTTAATTTTAAAAACAATCAAAATATCATCTTTAAGCCTTTCATTATTTTCAAAAGTTGAGATTATAAGTTCATTATCATAGATATCTACTAATTTATTGTTGCCTAGATCTATACCTAAGTAATCTAATATAGAGTCTTTTATTAAAACAAAATTATCTTTATTTGTTGGATTTTTATCTTTTTCATTATTATTAACAAGATTAAAACTATCTAAATTTGAAATAAATAATAATTTATTGTTTTCAGGAATATATTTTAAGATATTTAGTTGCTCAATATTTGTACTTTGCTCCTTATTTTTATTAGCAGAAACTTTTTTAAAACCAAAAAAAATTAATAAAGACAATAATAGTATTATTGCTACTAATCTAAGTTTCATTATCAATGTTTATTTTTATTTTTAACAATAAACTTCCTACTGCAACTTAATTTATTAAATTGTAAATAACATATAATTTATCCTATAAATTGGGAAGTTATCCAAAATCTATAAATGCCTCTAGTCTCAATGATTGGTTTAATTCTGAGAAAGAAGATCCAGTTTTAATTGATGTAAGAGAACAGTCAGAGCTTGAACTAGCTCGTTTCTCAAAAGAATTTTTACATATACCAATTAGTAAAGTCACATCTGAATACGTTGAAGAAATATTTGCTGGTTTATTAGACAGAGAAATTGTAGTTACCTGTCATTCAGGAATAAGAAGTTATAACTTTTCTCAATGGTGCTTGGATAATAAGATTGTTAGCGAAATATGGAATTTGGAGGAGGGTATAGATGGATGGAGTAGATATATTGACCCATCAATACCAAGGTATTGATTAAATATCTAATGAAGAGGCAACAGTATTAACATCTTTGTCGCCTCTACCAGAGCAATTGATAACTATATGAGTATCTCTTTCAAGAGTAGGGCATAATTTATCTAACCAAGCAAAGGCATGGGAAGTTTCAAGTGCAGGTATAATTCCTTCTAGTTCACTAACAAGTTTTAAAGCGTCTAAAGCTTCTTGATCTGTGACTGATCCATATTCTGCTCTACCTATATCTTTTAAATGGCTGTGTTCAGGTCCTACTCCAGGGTAATCTAAACCTGCACTTATTGAATGAGCTTCTTGTACTTGACCATTATCATCTTGCAAGAGAAGACTCATTGATCCATGCAAAATTCCAACCGACCCTTTAGTGATAGTTGCAGCATGTTTGTCAGTATCAACTCCGCTTCCTGCGGCTTCAACTCCAATAAGACGCACAGAAGTTTCTTTAACAAAAGGATGGAAAAGCCCCATTGCATTTGATCCTCCACCTACACAAGCAAGCAAAATATCTGGTAAAGATCCAAATGATTCCAAACATTGTTTTTTAGTTTCTTCACCTATAACTGCATGAAAATCTCGCACAATCTTTGGGAAAGGGTGTGGGCCTGCAACAGATCCTAAAATGTAGTGTGTGGTTTCGACATTAGAAACCCAATCTCTAATGGCTTCACTAGTAGCATCCTTAAGTGTTGCAGTTCCAGAATTTACAACTTTAACTTCAGCTCCTAGAAGTTTCATTCTGAAAACGTTAAGGGATTGCCTTTTTATATCTTCAGCACCCATGTAGATAATACATTTCAAGCCAAATCTCGCACAAACAGTAGCAGTAGCAACTCCATGCTGACCTGCTCCAGTTTCTGCAATTATTCTTTTTTTGCCCATTCTTATTGCTAATAAAGCTTGTCCAAGGGCATTATTAATTTTGTGAGCCCCAGTATGATTTAAATCTTCTCTTTTAAGCCATATTCTAGGAGTTGCTTGTTTAGTTTTGTAATGTTCAGTAAGTCTTTTGGCTTCATAAAGTGGTGTTTCTCTTCCCACATAAGTCTTAAGTAGATGATTTAATTCTTCCACAAAAAGTTTATCTTTCCATGCATTAGATGCAGCTGTTTCAAGCTCAAAAAGAGCAGGCATTAGCGTTTCAGGAACATATTGACCACCATATTTTCCAAATCTTCCCTCTTTGGAGGGTTGATTTAAATCGTCATTTTTATAGTTTTGATCTTTGCGAGAAAATGTACTTACCACTTTTTCTATAGAATAAGTATTAACTAACTATAGATTATATTAAAAATAATGGGAAAAAAGAATTGGATCGAATTTGATAATCAAAAAAAATCTGAAGAAACAGCTAAGGTGGATACTTTTAATAAAAGATCAAAAATAAATATTTCAAAACAAAAAAAAGGTAAAAAGGGAAAGACTGTTACTTTAATTAGAGGTTTAGGCACTGAGGATGAAATCTTATTAAAAGGATTACTAAAAAAATTTAAAGTTTTTTGTGGGACTGGAGGAACATTGATTGATAGAAATATCCAGTTACAGGGTGATATGGTATCGAAATCAATTGAGTTTCTTCGTAAAGAGGGATTTCATAATTTATGAGGCAAGGGTTAGGATAGGTTTTAAATTTTGATGATGCAAAAAATGAAAGAACAAGATCAAACAAAGCCAACAAATATAAAGTGGCACAACTTAACTATTGATAGAGAAAAGTTAGAGAAAATGAGAGGTCATAAAGGCATGGTTATCTGGTTTACAGGTTTATCTGGTTCTGGTAAAAGTACTTTAGCCAATGCTTTAAATGAAGTTTTACACTTAGATGGTTTTTCGACTTATGTGTTGGATGGAGATAATATTAGACACGGTTTATGTAAAGATCTTGGTTTTTCGGATGAAGATAGAGAAGAAAATATAAGAAGAATTGGCGAAGTTGCGAATTTATTTATGAATGCTGGGATAATAACTATTACAGCATTCGTTTCGCCATTTATAAGCGATAGAGATAAGGTGAGAAAAATTATTGGATCTAAGGATTTTATTGAAGTTTATTGTTCTGCTAATATCACAGTTTGTGAAAATAGGGATACTAAAGGTCTTTATAAGAAAGCTCGTTTGGGTGAAATTAAAGAATTTACAGGGATTTCTAGTCCATATGAAGCTCCTGATAATCCCGAAATTGTTGTTGATACAGGTTCGTTAGATTTAAATGATTCCGTTGAAAAAGTTATTAACTACCTTAAAAAAAGAAAACTTTTTTGACAAGGCCTAATAGAAAAATATTTGTTCATTTATTCTGAAGATAATTGTCAGGTCCAATAGTTGATAACTTATTATTTTTAGTTCTTACCTGTGTATTTAGATTTTCTCTGAATTCTTTTAAATTTTTCTTTATGGATTCATCAAATAAACTGATCATCTCTATTGCCAATAATCCAGCATTCTGTCCTCCATTAATTGCAACTGTTGCAACTGGAATTCCAGCGGGCATTTGAACGATTGATAAAAGAGAGTCAATTCCCTTCAGTGTCTTACTCTCTACTGGTACTCCAATTACAGGAATGCAAGTTATGGATGCCAGCATTCCTGGAAGATGAGCAGCACCCCCAGCACCGGCAATTATTACTTTTATGTTTTCTGATTCTGCATTTTTTGCATATTCCATCATTTCAATAGGTGTTCGATGAGCAGAAAGTATACAAACTTCAGTTTTTATTCCAAATTCTCTTAAAATATCAATGGCTGGTTTCAATGTATTTAGATCTGAATCACTACCCATTACGACAGCAATTTTATAAATATTTTTAGAATTCAATCCTGACAAAATAACAAATCAATTCTTTCCTATAATGGCGTGCAATTAATTTGGCGCCAGTTAGTTAGTATGAAAAGAATATATTTTCGTAGAATATTATGATGCCAAATAAGATTATCGAAAAAAGTGAAGTAAGGGAGTATTTTAATGGTACTGGCTTTGAAAGATGGAATAAAATTTATAGCAAATCTGATGAAATTAATACAGTTCAGAAAAATATTAGGAAAGGACATCAAAAAACTGTAGATGATGTAGTCGCATTCATCAAAAATTATCCTGAACTAACAAAAAAAAGTTATTGTGATGCAGGCTGTGGTGTAGGAAGTCTTTCCATTCCTTTACTAAGACTCGGTATAAAAGAACTACAGATGAGCGATATTTCTTCTGAAATGATTAAAGAAACAAAAAAACGCATTCATGAATTAGGTTTTAATCAAGGTAAAATAAAATATGAAGTGTGTGATTTGGAAAAATTAAAAGGATTATTTGATGTTGTAGTTTGTTTGGATGTGTTTATTCATTATCCTCAACCGGTCGCAGAAGAAATGGTTCAACATCTATGCGTTTTAAGCAAAGAAAAACTAATCGTTAGCTTTGCTCCTTATACTCCAGTTCTTGCTGTTTTAAAAAATATTGGAAAATTATTTCCTGGGCCAAGTAAAACTACAAGAGCATATACATTGAAAGAAAAGGGTATTATTAATGCTGCTAAAGAAAGAGGATTTAAAGTTGTTAAAAAGAAATTAAATCAAGCTCCTTTTTATTTTTCAAAACTAATTGAATTCGAAAAAATTAAATAATTTATTTTACTAAATGATTTTCAAGTGCATAACGAACTAATTCTGTTCGGCTAGATGTACCTGTCTTGATAAAAAGTCTACTTACATATTTCTCAACATTTCTAATAGATGTTTCAAGCTGTCTTGCAATTTCTTTGTTCATGAGTCCCTCTGCTACTAGTTGAAGCACACTTGCTTCTCTAGGAGTAAAACTAGGAAGATCTATTTTATTTTCTGGATTAGTCTGGTTTTGGTCTGTGAGCATAGATTTTATTTCAGTAATTTGTTTTGCCATTTTGCTTACGTCAATATCAGCGAATCGTGCCGCTTCTTTTAATAATCGTTCCTGTCTGTTGATTACATTTTTAACTCTTGCAGCTAATTCATCGGGATCGAAAGGTTTGGAAATATAATCATCAACTCCTGCAAGATAACCTTCTGTTCTGTCTAGCGTCATTCCTTTTGCAGTTAAAAAAATAACAGGAGTTCCTCCTAATTTTTCATCCTCTCTAATTTTTTCTAATAAAGTATAACCGTTGGCTCGAGGCATCATAACATCGCTGATTATCAAATCGGGGAAAATTGTTTGAGCTTTTTCCCAACCATCCTCTCCATCAACTGCAATAAATATTTCAAAGCCTTCATCTTCTAGAAATGTTTTAACGGCTGTTCTTAAACCAGGCTCATCATCAACTAATAAAATTCTTGATTTTCTTACCGGTTCGTTATTTATTTGATTAATTTCATTCATTTTTTAAATTCTTTAATTTGATTTTCTAGTAATAATCAGAATTTTATATACTAAAAATAATGCTATCAACTCCCATACTACTAGACTATCAATCTTCGACTCCTTGCTCTAGTGAAGTTGTTGATTCTATGAAACCTTTTTGGAGTGAGATATTTTCTAACCCTGCAAACAAATCTAATTTGGCGGGGATTAACGCAAGCGCTATATTGGAAGCCTCAAGAGAAAAAATAGAACAAAGTTTATTTCTTAAGAATAAAAAAGTTATTTTTACAAGTGGGGCAACTGAATCTAATAACTTAGCCTTATTAGGTTTTGCTAGAAATTTTTATAAAAAAACAGGAAATTATGGACATATTATTACCTTAAAAACTGAGCATAAAGCTGTTTTGGAGCCCCTAAACCAACTAAAAAAAGAGGGATTTATGGTTACAGAAATTAATCCAGAGAAAGATGGCTTAATTTCAGAAGAACAATTCAAAAAAACTATAAGAGAAGATACATTTCTTGTTAGTGTCATGTTGGCAAATAACGAAATAGGAGTTATTCAGCCCATAGAGAATATTTCAAAGATATGTAAATCGAGAGGAATAACATTTCACTCTGATTTTGCACAATGTTTAGGTTATATGGCGTTAGACAATCTTTTATCAGATGTAAACATGATAACGATGAGTTCTCACAAAATATATGGTCCTAAAGGGATAGGACTTCTTTTGATTGATGAAGAAATTAATCTTGAGCCTTTAATTGTTGGAGGAGGTCAGGAATATGGTCTTAGGTCTGGTACATTACCTCTTCCTTTAGTAGTTGGCTTTGCTAAAGCAATAGAGATAGCAGTTTTAAATCAAAAAAAGAATGCTGAGAAATTACTTTTTTATAGAAATAACCTTTTAGAGGGGTTGTTAAAAAATAATTCTGGTTTATTAATTAATGGCTCCATAGAGAAAAGATTACCTCACAATTTAAATTTGACTGTATTGGATTTAAACGGAGCAAAGTTTCATAAACTTTTAAAATCTAAAATAATTTGTTCTACTGGATCTGCATGTAGTAATGGTGAACCATCACATGTTTTACTAGCCTTAGGTAGATCTCTTAAAGAAGCAGAATCTTCAATAAGGTTGAGTATTGGATTAAGCACTAATTCAAAAGACATAAATCAAGCAATACATATTCTTACAAATACGATCAGATCATTACGATAGAAATTATTGGCTTTTAATTTAATTGAGCAATTCTTAATTTTCCACTTCTAGCTCTTTTATTTAGTTCGACTTCTTGTTCGGAAGGAGTTATTGGCTTTTTTGTCAGGTTTTTCAGTCTTTGATCATTCTTAAAACAACTTTTAACTAACCTATCCTCAAGGGAATGAAAACTAATAATAGAAATAATACCCCCTGGCAAAAGCCATTCAGGTACAACTTGCAAAAATTTTTCTAATACTTCAATTTCTTTATTAACAGCAATTCTTAGTGCTTGAAATGTTCTCGTTGCGGGATGTATTTTTTTATATCTTTGTTTTGGTGGGAAGCAGCCTGCAATAGAATAAGCTAACTCTTTTGTCCCAGAATATTTCCCATTTTCTTTCAAATCAAATTTAATTTTTCTAGCAATCTTTCTTGATAATCTCTCATCTCCATATTTATAGATTAGGTTAGCTAGATCTTTTTCATTTAAAGCCTCAATTAATTTCTCTGCATCAACATCAAGAAAAGGATTCATACGCATATCAAGCGGACCATCTTTTTGGAAACTAAATCCTCTCTTAGGGTCATTAATTTGGTTACTATTTACTCCAAGATCTGCAATCACAAAAGAAACTTTTTCTTTTGGTACAAAATCCGCAAAATTTGAAGCCCTTATATCAATCCTATTGTTAAACTCATCGAGTTTTTTTGATGCTGATTTTCTTGCGAATGGATCTTGATCAAGTCCAATTATATTTAAATCCGAATATTTTCTCAATAAATGATAAGAGTGCCCACCTCCGCCTAAAGTTGCGTCTATTCCCTTAAGTTGATTGTTATGTATAAGTGGGTAATGCTCTAATGAGGCCATAATCTCATCTGTCATAACTGATTGATGATTGAAAAAAGATGAATCAGATAGGTCAGTTTGCATAACTTTCGACTAAGATTTATTTAGAAGTTAAATTTCGAATGGCTCAGCTAGAGACTAGAACAGAACCAATGGTGGTCAATTTTGGCCCTCACCATCCCTCAATGCATGGGGTTTTAAGGTTAGTTGTAACTCTTGATGGTGAGAATGTCATTGATTGTGAGCCAGTAATTGGATATTTACATAGAGGAATGGAAAAGATAGCTGAAAATAGGACAAATGTAATGTATGTCCCTTATGTAAGCAGAATGGATTATGCAGCAGGAATGTTTTATGAAGCTATTGTAGTAAATGCTCCAGAAAGATTAGCTAATATTCCAGTTCCCAAAAGAGCTAGTTACATCAGAGTTCTTATGCTCGAACTTAATCGTATTGCTAATCATCTTTTATGGCTAGGTCCCTTTTTAGCAGACGTAGGAGCTCAAACTCCATTTTTCTATATTTTTAGAGAAAGAGAGATGATCTATGACCTCTGGGAAGCTGCTACTGGACAAAGGCTAATAAATAATAATTTCTTTAGGATAGGTGGTGTCGCATGTGATCTCCCATACGGATGGCTAGAAAAATGTATAGACTTTTGCGATTGGTTCGGTCCTAAGATAGATGAATACGAAAAATTAATCACAAATAATCCAATTTTTAAAAAAAGAATTGAAGGTCTAGGAACAATACAAAGAGATCAGGCAATTAATTGGTCTTTGTCTGGGCCAATGCTTAGGGCTTCTGGAGTTTCCTGGGATTTAAGGAAAGTCGATAGTTATGAATGTTATGACGATTTTGATTGGCAGATTGCTTCAGAAAAAGAAGGAGATTGTTATGCGAGATATCGAGTAAGAGTTGAAGAGATGAGACAATCACTAAGCATCATTCGCCAAGCCTGCAAAATGATTCCAGGAGGTCCAACAGAAAATTTAGAAGCCAAAAGAATGGCGGCTGAAGATAAGAAAAGTGAAATATTTGGTATTGACTATCAGTATGTGGCTAAGAAGGTTGCTCCAACTTTTAAAATTCCTAACGGAGAATTATATACAAGATTAGAGTCCGGCAAAGGAGAAATAGGTGTATTTATTCAAGGAAATAATGAAGTTACACCATGGAGATTTAAAATTAGAGCAGCTGATTTAAATAATCTGCAAATATTGCCTCATATTCTTAAAGGCGCTAAAATCGCTGATATTATGGCAATCCTTGGTTCAATAGATGTCATTATGGGATCTGTTGATAGATAATTTCTTTAAATGAAACCCTCTGATTGGTTAATATTGCAGAAGAAGGTGAGATTTGGTGATTGTGATTCCGCAGGTGTAATTCATTTTCATAACTTATTAAAATGGTCGCATGAAGCTTGGGAAGAAAGTATTGAAATTTATGGGATTCCTTCTCAAGATATTTTTCCAGATTTTTCTATACGAAAAAGTCAAATTATTTTTCCAATAGTAAATTGTGAAGCAAACTTTCTTGCGCCTATAAAAATTGGAGATTTATTAAAAGTAAAAATTGCCCCTCATAAAATTAATACTAATTTGTTCCAAGTAAATAGCTTTTTTATAAAAAATGGAAATAAAGTAGCCGAAGGGAAAATTTTACATTGTTCTTTAGATATTGATTCAAGAAATAAAATAGAACTTCCCGATCAGTTAGAAAGATGGATAGAGGCTTCAAATGTAAGTACAAATTTAAAAGAATGCTAATTATTATTTTTTAAATTTATAGTTTATTTTTTCTGTAATGCTGTTTTTGTTTTTAACAATCCACTTTTCAGGCTTTTCATGTTTAGGCCAACTTTGAGAAAATTTTTTTAATAAATTTAAAGAAATTTCAATATTTTTATTATTTGTAAGTTCTCTAAATTCAACAATTACTTTAATTTTATTTTCCCATAATTTGTTAGATACTTTTGAAATATTGAATTTATTAATTGGAATATTTTCTTTCATAATGAAATCATTTAATCTAGATTCAATTACTTCAGGGAAAACGATTTCTCCTCCTGAATTAAAAGCATTATCGCTTCTTCCAACAAAGTTTAAATATAAAGAATTATTGATTTGATTAATTTCACCTAAATCACCTGTTTGCCACCACCCATTTTTATTTTTGAAATTTTCAGTTTTTAAAGAGTTTATTATTTCGATTCCAATTCTGGCTGATTTTATCTCGATTAATCCTTGTGCGTTAATTCTTATTTTTGTATCAGGTAGTATTTCTCCAACATTTTTAAAACCCATTAAGAATTCTTTTGGTTTTAAACTCGTAACCATTGCTGCTGTCTCTGTTGAGCCATAACAAGGTGATAATTTTATTTTTTCTTTTATACATTGTTCTGCAATCTCGTCTGAAATTGAAGCTCCACCTATCCAAATTATATCAAAAATTTTTAGCCAACTTATTCCATCTTTTTGAGCTAAAAGTCTTTGTAATTGAGTAGGTACTAATGATGTAATCAAGTGTTTTTTGTTTTTTTTAAATTTAATTGTAAAAAATAAAAGTTCTCGAGTTTTTTTTATCAAATGCGGAGAAATATTAATACAATCACATCCCCAGGTTTGACTTCTAAAAATTGGCATTAATCCACTTATATGGTTAAGGGGTAAAGTATTTAAAATTAAGCAGTTTTGCAATTCAAATCCTTGCTCTATTAGCCATTGACCTGATGTGGCTGCAGATAATTTAAGATTATCTAAATGGTGAAAACATTGTTTCGGTTTTCCAGAACTCCCACTACTGTTTAAGATAATTCCTGGCCCATTTTCAGTAATTGAATCTAATACATCTTTGTCTTCATAAAATTTGTTTTTTACATAAATAATTTTATTCTCTCTAATTTTTTCAATAATTTTCTCTACAGATTGCGTTTCGTTATTTTCAACTTCAATAGTATGAATTTTATTTTTCATAGTTGATCCCATATCTTTTTTGCTTCATTTAAAAATAGAAACGAATTAGGGAATTTATTCATTGCTAAACCAGGAACTTTTGGAGTTGGTCCTTGTAATTGGAGAGATGATAAATGATAAAGCCATCTCTTTCCTATACCAGTTTCAAATGAGGTACTTATAGATATTAAAGCTTTTTTATTTTCTAATTCTCTTAAAAGCTTAACTGGATTATTTTCTTGAGAAGGCCTTCTAATTTGCCAACCTTTCCACTCATCAATCAAAGTTGGAAATTTTAAAAGTGATTCGTCTAAGGCTATAGGGATTTTTTTGTTGAGTTCTGTCAGTCCATCAATATCATCAACAGGGAGAGGTTGTTCTAACCAATCTATATTTTTGTTATCCTTCAAAATATCAGCCCATCTATTAGCTATCTCTCTTCCCCAAGAACCATTAGCATCTATTCTTAACTTAATATTATTATCTATTTGGCTTAAAATTTCTTCTAAACTTGCTTCTTCCTCATGATTATTTTTTAATGCCACTTTCCATTTTATGGTTACTAATTTTCCAATATCAGATTGTTTTTTTTTAATTTCATTTAGATCTGAAACTACATTTTCATGATTTAACAATATGGCTGTTTTATCAATTTCATCAAAGTAGTATTTTTCTTTAAAAATTATTTTTCCATTTATTTCGGCTAATGCAGAATTTATTGCAGATTGAATGCATGGGTGAAAAATATTTATTTGCTCAGATAAATTAAATGCTTCTACATACGTGGGGATCATATCTAGTTGTTTCGCACACTTTTTTAAGTCTTCTTTATGCAGCGGTGAAACTTCTCCAAACCCAATTTTTTTATCATTACTTGTTAATTTAATTATCCAACCCGATTTAGTAAGGTAAATGGTTTTAGAATTTTCTACTTTGGTGGATAACTTAAAGCTATAAGATTTTTTTTGAAATATTAAGTTCATTTATTAAGCAAGTAATTAAATATGAATCCTGTGATTAAGCCAACTCCATTAAGAGTTTGAAATTTTATAGCTATGAATTTACAATTCTTTATTGCACTAGGTTTTTTATATGAAGATTTTAATAAATTTATAAGTCTTATTGCTTGAGGAAAACTAATCAAATAAAGGATACAAAAAACTGGAATAAATCCATTAACTATAGTGAAAAGTTGAAAAATATATATTGTAAAAATTATCCAAGGCACAAATTGAGAACCTTTTTTTGTCCCTAAGCGAACTAAAGGCGAATTTTTCCCATACTTTTTATCTTCAGAAATTTGATGAAAATGGGAACAAAATAATACAAGAGTTGTTGCCAAGGAAGGTCCTGAACCAAGTAATAAAGAAACTTTCCAGGGAATATCTTCGAAGAAAATATTAGATGGATTTAACGCAATTAAGACTGCAGAGTAAGCAAAAGGTCCAAATGCAAGCCAGCATAATGGTTCTCCTAAACCTTGATAGCCAAATCTAAAAGGAGGACCTTGATATAAATATCCTAAGAAGCAGCAAGCTGCCACCAAAATCAAAATGTTTATACTTGTGGATACTGAAATAATTGAAATTATTAATAAACCAACAACTAAAGATGTATATGCAATAAATGAAATTATTTTTTTATTTTTTACAAGATTTACAATTGAATGGAATTTAAATTCATCGATTCCTGTTTCTGCGTCGAATAAATCATTAGTTAGATTTTCCCAAAGTAATATCAAAATTGCAGCTAAAGTAAATGCAATCAAATTATAAATTTTTACCTTTTCATATTGATTGAGTAAATAAGCCCCTGTTATTAAAACTGGAAGTATGGCAACTGAATAAAGAGGCCATTTTATTGCTTGTTTCCATAATTTTTTTTTATCTTCGTTCATTTTTAATTAACACACAAAATTAGATAATTATTAAATTTAGTTTATAAATTGAGTTACATTTTTTACTTTATTGCATGATTTTTAGTTATTTTCAATAAGTAATGAAAAATGATTTAAACTTAACAGATTTTTTAAAAGATGTATTTTCCTCTTTCGATAAGAAAGTTGAAAATTCTGGATTAGTAAGTATTTGTGTTGAGATTCCTTGTATTGATTTATTTCAAGTTTATGATTTGTTAATAAATAAATATCAGTTTTCTTCATTTTGGGAGGAATCTGATGGCATTTCATATATAGCTTTCGAGAAGTGTAAATATGTTACTTTGGATGGTCCAAAAAGATTTGAGCTAGCAAAAGAGTTTAATTCTGAGAATTTTAAAAATTTAATTAACTTAACTAATGAATCGCATAATTCTGCACTTTCAAAAATAATTTATTTATTTTCTTTCTCTGAAAATTTGGATAATAAGAATTTATCTTCAGATGTCCCGAGTTTGGAAGCCATCTTACCAAAAATATTAATTATTAAAAGTGATAATAATTGCTGGTTAAGAATCAATGGTCATGTTGAAAGTAAATCATCATTAAGAACATTAATTGAAGAAATATGGACAATTAGAAATCAAGTTATTTATTCTGGCTCAGAATTTATAAAATCATCTGCCTTAAAAACTAGTTTTGATTCTCCTATTATTGATGATTTCTCACGCTCCTTAGAAACTTCTAAAACAAATTTTAAAAAAGTAGTAAATAGAGGAATTCAATTAGTAGAGAAAGGTATCCTGGGAAAGATAGTTTTAGCAAATAGGATTAAAATAAAACTTAAAAATAAATTAGATTTAGTAGAAATTTTAAAAAGATTCAAAAAGAATCAACCAAATACATGTAGATACGTTTGGAAAAGGAACAGTGAGGATATTTTCTTTGGAGCATCTCCAGAAAAATTATTTTCTTTTACTAAACCTAATTTAACTTTAGAGGCTCTTGCTGGCACTATCTCTACAAATTCAAATTTCAAGAAACTCCTAAAAAGTACTAAAGACTTAAAGGAACATAATTATGTAATACAGTATTTGATTAAATGTTTAGAAGTTTCAAAAATAACAAACTTTAAAAAAAGTGATATCAAGGTAAATTCATTTGGAGATATTTCTCATTTGCAAACACTCATTTTCTCTAAAGTTGAGAATATTTGTCCTTTTGAATTGCTTAAAAACCTACATCCATCTCCGGCTGTTTGTGGATACCCAAAAAATGCAGCATTAGATTGGATAAACACTCTTGAGTCTTTTCCTAGAGGAAATTATGCTTCTCCAATGGGTTGGGTTGATTCATCAGGAAATGCTTCATTTCTTTTAGCAATAAGAGGCGCAAGATGTATTGAAGAAAATATTGAATTTACTGCCGGTTCAGGTATAGTTTCAGGCTCCGTGTTGGAGAAAGAAATAGATGAGATTAAATTAAAATTTGAATCTATAGTAAAACAGATATTTTTAGCTAATAATCTTAGATAATTTCTACTAATTTTTCAATAACTTCCTCTGAAACGTTCTTATTGGATAAATTTTCTATTTCTCTTAAACCTGTTGGACTTGTGACATTAATCTCGCTAAGCATTCCATTTATTACATCAATACCCACAAAAAATAAACCTTCATCTTTGAATTGTTGAGACAATTCTGAGCAGATACTTTTTTCTTTTTCTGTTAATAATGTGGGTTCAGCCTTGCCTCCCATCGCTAAATTACTCCTAAAATCGCCTCCTTGAGGAATCCTATTTATAGATCCAATTGCTTCCCCGTTTACGATAATTATTCTTTTATCACCATCTATGACTTCAGGAATAAATTTTTGCATCATAACTGGTAATTCTTCTTGAGCAGTGATTAATTCAATGATTGATTTAATTCCTGGAGAATTTTTATTTATCCTTATAACACCTTGGCCACCTTTACCTCCAAGAGGTTTTATGACTACTTCATTATTAATATTTGCAAAATTAATAAGATCTTTTACCTTACTCGCAACTATTGTAGGTGCCATTAAGTGGCTGTATCTCAAAGCACCTAGCTTTTCATTCCATGCTCTTAACGATGAGGGTTTGTTAATTACTTTTACTCCTTTTCTTTCGGCAACTTCTAAAAGATGGGTTGCGTATAAATAAGCCTCATTTACAGGAGGATCTTTTCTCATCCAAATGCAATTAAATTCGGCAAGAGGTATGCAATCATTCTCTTTGAAAGAAATCCACGGATTTACTTCAACTTTTATGGAAGATGCCCATACTTCATCACCTCTAGCTTCAAGGTCTTGAGGAGTACAACTCCAGATTTCAATATTTTTTTTTGATGATGCTTGCATTAAAGCAGCAGTTGAATCTTTTAGGGGATTTATATTTTTAATTGGATCTATTACGAATAGAAATTTCATAAGATCTAGTTTAATAATGCTTCTAATTTATTTTCATTTTCTAATGCGTAGAGATCATCGCAGCCTCCGATACCCTCATTTTCTATAAATATTTGTGGTAATGTTCTTCTGCCATCAGCTCTTTCAATCATCAATGCTCTGGCATCTTCGTCTCCATCTATTTTATATTCTGTAAAATTCACATTTTTTTTCTTGAGAAGTGATTTTGCTCGAATACAGAATGGGCAGTATTGCCAAGTATAAATTTCGACTTTTGACATTTTTAAAAATAATACTTAGTTTATACTATTAAAGAAAAGTGCTTGTTAGATTATAAATAACGATTAAATTCTATTTTGATAGATATTACAGATTTCAAAAAAGATCTTTCGGAACTAACAGAGCGCCTGGGCAATGCTCAGGATTGTCTTTGACGTTCCAAGATTAAAAGCGAAAAGGAGAGAGTTAGAGGAAATTTCTGCTCAGCCTGAATTTTGGGAAAATCAAGAAGTAGCTAAAAAGCAAATGTTAATTCTTGATGATGTCAAAGCACAACTCGAATTGTTAGATAAATGGAAAACTTTTATTTCTGATGCTAATGCCTCTCTTGAGCTTTATTCTTTAGAACCTGAAGAGGAAATGATATTGGAATCCCATCAGGGATTAAAGAAATTAAGAGAGAATTTAGATAAATGGGAATTTGAAAGATTGTTATGTGGTGAATACGATAAGGAAGGAGCAGTAGTTTCTATTAACGCAGGTGCGGGGGGAACAGATGCGCAGGATTGGGTAGAGATATTATTGAGAATGTATTCAAGATGGGCCGATAATAATCAAATGAGCCTTATCATCAATGAATTATCTCAAGGAGAAGAAGCAGGCATCAAAAGTATAACGTTTGAAATATATGGAAAATATGCATACGGCTATCTGCAACATGAAAAAGGAACTCATAGATTAGTAAGAATTTCTCCTTTTAATGCTAATGGCAAAAGACAAACCAGCTTTGCTGGGGTAGAGGTTATGCCAAAATTAGATGATAATATTTTACTGGATATACCTGAAAAAGATTTAGAAATTACAACGAGCAGATCCGGTGGAGCGGGAGGACAAAATGTTAATAAAGTAGAAACAGCAGTAAGAATTGTTCATTTGCCTTCAGGGATTTCAGTAAGATGTACTCAAGAAAGATCTCAATTACAAAATAAAGAAAAAGCTATGTTACTTCTTAAGTCTAAACTACTAGTAATTGCTAAAGAACAACGAGCTGCAGAAGTCGCTGATATTAAAGGTGATATTGTGGAAGCTGCATGGGGCAATCAAATAAGAAATTATGTTTTCCATCCTTATCAAATGGTAAAAGATCTCAGAACTATGCAGGAGACTAACGACTTAGATAGTGTTTTAGATGGTGGACTTGAACCATTTATTCATGAATTATTACGCATGAACATTTCTTCTAACGAATCTATTGAATAACTAATGCAAAATAAAAAAGAAAAGATAGATAAAAAAGTTGTTTCTCCAAGTTTTATAAAGCTTGCTATGCGAAATATGGTGAGGAAGGGTTCAAAAAGTATTTCTCATTTTTCAATAACCTTTATAGTTTTAATTGGGATATTAATACTTGTAGCCACAATAGGTAAGCCTAATATTCCTGTATAAGATTGTATGACAGAAAAAATTATTTCTGAAATAAATTTAGATTTGGTTTTTAAATGTAATGAATTTTCTCAATTTTCAAATAAGTTAAAAGATTCTAAAAATAAGCTTATTTTTGAATCTAATTTTTGGGAGAAAGTTTTTTTATCTTGGATAAAAATCATATTAAAAAAAGACGATCATAAATTGCCAAATTTCATTTTTGAAAAAAAATCTTTTTCATTAGGCTTACAGATAATATCTAATCAAGAAATTGCTTTTATGAACCAGAAGTGGATGCAAAAAAATGGACCAACTGATGTTCTATCTTTTCCAATCATTTCTGATGCATCTCTAAATAATTTAGATCATATAGAGTTGGGAGATATATTTATATCATTAGAGACCGCACTTGAGCAATCTTATGAATATAAACATTCAATCTATAAAGAAATGCTCTGGTTGGCTAGTCATGGATTTTTACATCTTTTGGGATGGGAACATAATAATGATCTTGATTTAGAAAATATGTTAAATTTTCAGGAATATTTAATTAAAAAATTAGATTAAAAATCTATGGATAAAAAAATAAACTCTCAAAAAAATAGAATAGAATCATATAAAACTTCTAGTAATGTATTAAAAAGTTTTAAGTATGCTTTTAGTGGAATTAGTTACGTATTAAAAACTTCAATAAATTTTAAAATTCAATTAATTTTTGCAGTTACAAGTTTAATGATTGGTTTTTTACTTCAAATTAGTCAAAGTAATTATGTAATTTTGATTGCCACAATTATGTCTGTTTTAATATTAGAAATATTCAACACATCTATAGAATCAATAGTTGATTTAGTAGTAAAAAAAGAATTTAGTAGTTTGGCTAAAATTTCAAAAGATACTTCTGCAGGAGCAGTGTTATTAGCTTCCATTAATTCTGTTATTATTGCTGTATATATTTTTGTTCCTAAAATTAAGTTGTTATTTGAATCTACATAAATATGTTTCTTGTTATTGATAATTACGATAGTTTTACATATAACCTTGTTCAATATTTAGGAGAACTTTCTGTTGAGCATGAAATAACTAGAGAATTAATAGTTAAAAGAAATGATGCAATTACTCTAGATGAAATTATCAAACTAAATCCTAGTGGCATCCTATTATCTCCAGGTCCTGGTAATCCAGATCAATCTGGTATTTGTCTGCCAATACTAAAAAAATTATCTAAAAATATTCCGACATTAGGAGTTTGTTTAGGGCATCAAGCTTTGGCACAAGCTTTTGGAGGTAAGGTTATAGTTGGGAAAGAACTTATGCATGGTAAGACATCCAAAATATTTCATAATCAAAAAGGTTTGTTTAAAGATATCGAGACTCCATTTGTGGCGACTAGATATCATAGTCTTATAGTTGATTCAAGTTCATTACCAACTTGTTTCGATATAACTGCGACTTTAGAAGACTCAACTATTATGGCTATTTCTCACAAAGAATATAAGCATTTACATGGAGTACAGTTTCATCCTGAAAGTGTATTGACACAATTTGGCCATAAATTAATTAGTAATTTTCTAAAAATGGCTGAACAAAAGCAAAATTCAAAAAATTAATAATATGATTTCTCTAATTAAAAACATTTTCTTTTTTATATTATTTAGCTCTTTTTTACCTACCTCATTATTGGCAAGGAATTTAGTAATAAAAAATCTGGGACATGGTAGTTTCTTAATTGATAGTGCTGAAAAATCGATTCTTATAAATCCCTTTAAAGCAATAGGTTGTGCAAACAATTTAAAAGAGCCAAAGGAAGTCAACGTAGATTTTATTTTGGCTAGTTCTAGGCTTCCAGATGAAGGATATAACCCTAATAATCAATTAATGTTTGTAGAGCCAGGAATCTATCAATTCGAGGATATTTTATTAAATGGAATTTCCGTCCCACATGACAGAGTAGATGGAAGAAGATTTGGGATGGCAACTGTTTGGAGTTGGGAGCAGAATGATCTTAAAATTGTTCATATGGGAGGCGCTGCTGGTGATATTGATATCAATAGTCAAATTATTTTGTCTCGCCCAGATATCTTATTTATTTCAATTGGAGGAGGAATAAAATCTTATGATGGGCAAGAGGCTTCAAGAATAGTTAAGCTTTTAAAACCTAATGTAGTTATTCCTGTTCACTTTGCTCGTGGCAAAAAAATTAACAAAGAATGTGATTTCTCAAATGCTGATTTGTTTATCGAAAATATGAATAATTTTAAAGTAAAATATGTTGGTAAAGATTTTCAAATAAAACCTAAAAGAATCGATCAAAATACAATTTATGTTTTTGGTAATTAATTTATTAAATCTAAGACCTTGTAATTATCCCAGAAAAAAATCATTTGTTCTTTAGTTCCAATACTAACCCTTATTGACTTACCAATATCTTTTTTGTTTTCCATACTTCTGATAAGAATACCTTTTTCTCTCATCTGTTGTATTAAAATTTTAGGATCTTTTTTTGGCCAAATTAAGAAATAATTACCACCACTAAAATGAGTTCTGATTTTTGTTGATTTAAATTTATTTAAAATCCATTCCCTTGCTTTTTTTACTTCTAAAACATAATTATCAATATATGATTTGTCTTTAAGTGCTGCTAATGCTGCCGTTATAGCAAAGCTATTTACATCATATGGTCCTGTAACTTTATTAATGTAATTAATTAAATTTTTATTGCCAAAAGTAAAACCTATTCTTAAACCAGCTAAACCAGCTGTTTTTGAGAGAGATTGGATTATTATTAAATTGTTATTTTTTTCAAAATCTATCGATTCAAGAAGACTATCTCCATTAAATTTTTCATATAGTTCATCAACAATTATCAATGAATCGTTTTTGATATTTGCTAAGTTAATTATCTCTTGAGCACTTAAAACTGTTCCTGTCGGATTATTTGGATTACAAATAAATATTAACTTTGGATTATATTTTATAATTTTTTCACTAAATTCTTCGATGGGAAATAGAAAATTTTCTCCAATGTAAGAACAAGTTATTTTCTTCATTCCTCGCATTTCTGAACAAGGAGAATAGTAACCAAAAGTTGGATTCGTGGTTAGAAATATTTGATCTTTTTCTCCAAAGCAATTGAAGATTGCATTTATTGCTGCGTCTGCTCCATTGAAAATTCCTATTTCATCATTATCAAATTTTCTTGAATCAAGATATTTATCACATAAAAAATTTTTTAATAAATTATATTCTGGATAAATTGCAATCTCATTTAATTTTATCGCTTGTAATGCTTCGAAAACATTAGGACTTGGACCTAGAGTATTTTCATTAAAGTCTAAGCGGAGTAAATTTCTTCTATTTTCTAAAGGTGCAGAGTAAGACTGCATATTTATTATTTCTTCTCTTGGTCTTGGGAAAAGATTATTTAATTGATCAAAATCATTCATTACATTCTTTCTAAAGTTTCAATTCCAAGAAGCTCTAAACTTAATTTTAGTGTTTTTGCAGTTAGATCACATAAATTCAGTCTAGAAATTTTTATATATTTTTCTTCTTTGAGTATTGGAACTTGATCATAGAATCTATTAAAAGTCTGACATAGCTCAAACAGATAATTGCATAATCTATTTGGCATTAAGTCTTTTTCAATAGATATTATGACTTCATCGAATTTAAGTAATTTTCTGATAAGTTTCCACTCAGATTTATGTTCATAATTTGTATATTGAAAATCTTTAGAGTCATAAACAAAATCATTTTTTCTTTTAATTCCTGCAATTCTTACAAGTGTATATAACAAATAAGGAGCCGTATTACCATTTAGGGAAAGCATTTTTTCAAAACTAAATTGATAATTTGTAATCCTATTTTGGCTTAGATCTGCATACTTAACAGCTCCTAATCCAATTATTCTTGAAGTATTTGAAATAAAATCTTCTGTTTCATAACGATTTTCATCTTCTAATCTTTTCAATAAATCTTCTCTTGCTCTTTTAACTGCTTCTTTTAATAAATCTTTTAAACGTATTGTTTCACCTTCCCTTGTCTTTAGTTTTTTGCCATCAATTCCTTGAACTAAACCAAAAGGGACATGGTCTACTTGGCAATTGTCTGGGATCCATTTTGCTTTTTTTGCAACTTGAAAAACTCCAGAAAAATGATTTGCTTGTCCATGATCAGTTACATAAATAATTCTCGAAGCATCATCTCCATTAGGAGGTTTATTGAATCTGTATCTTATAGCAGCAAGGTCTGTGGTGGCATAGTTAAAACCTCCATCTTTTTTTTGAATAATTAGCGGTAAAGGTTTGCCTTCTTTATTAGTCATCCCATCTAAAAATACACATTTTGCTCCTTGATCTTCTACTAATATTTTTTTTAAATTCAAATCCTCAATAACGGATTTTAAGAAGGGATTATAAAAAGATTCACCCCTTTCTTCTATTTTTATTTTTAAATTTTTATAGATTTGATCAAATTCTTTTCTAGATTGATCACATAATAATTCCCAAGCTTTAATCGATTTAATATCTCCACTTTGTAACTTAACAACTTCCTCTCTAGATCTTTTTTGGAATTCAGATTCATTATCAAATCTTTTTTTTGATTCCTTATAAAATTCAACTAAATCACTAATCTTAATTTTGCTTATCTCCCCTAAATCATTTGAATATAAATCTTTTAGCTGAGTAATAAGCATTCCAAATTGCGTTCCCCAATCGCCAACATGATTTAGTCTTAATACTTGATAACCTCTTAACTCGAAAATTCTGGATATTGAATCTCCTATTATTGTTGATCTTAAATGCCCTACATGCATTTCTTTAGCAATATTAGGACTAGAAAAATCTACAATGACTTTATTTGATAAGCCACTATCTAAATCTTTTTTAATTTGAGGTACTCCACCCCTTTGGCATCGAATATTTGATTTAATTTCATTTATTAGAACTTCATCTTTTAATTTTATATTTATGAATCCAGGTCCAGCTATTTCTAGCCTCTTACATAATGTTGCTATGCTTTTATTTTTATTTAAAAGGTTAATAAAATCATTAGAAATATCTCTTGGGTTCTTTTTATATATTTTAGATAAACTTAAACAAACATTACATTGATAATCACCAAATTCCTCTTTTGATGATTGTCTAATTAAATTTTTTCTAAGAATTTCGAATTCTCCTTTTTTATCATTTTTTTCAAGACTATCTAAAAGAGATTGTTCAAATTGTTTTGTTAATTCTTTAAAAATGATTAGCATTAATTATTCAATTATTTATCTATATAATTAATTAATATAACGCATACTCAAATCAATCCAATTACTTTTGGTGATTGAAGAACTTGTTGAAATTAAATTAATACCTTTTATTAAATATTTACTAATTTCTTCAGGGTTAATTCCAGAAACTTCTATTATCAAATTTTTATTGACTTCTTTTTTTAAGCTATTCATTGATAAATCTCTTAATTCTTGAACGTTTTTTTTGATTATTTCAGGGCTAAGTTCATCCAATAAGACACTATCTGCTCCTGCTAATACTGCTTCTTTTGCCTGTTCCATATTCTCAGCTTCAATTATGATATGAGTTGTAAAAGGCGAATTTAGTCGAATTTTTTTTACTGCATTATTAAGATTATCTGTCCATGCAATGTGATTTTCTTTTATCATAGCTGCGTCGTATAATCCCATTCTATGATTCACTCCACCTCCGCATTTGAATGCATATTTTTCAAATATTCTTAAGCCAGGAGTAGTTTTCCTAGTATCTGCTAATTTTATATTTGTACCTTCTAACTTATTTACAAGATTCTTTGTATATGTTGATATTCCAGATAAATGCATTGCTATATTTAAGCCTATTCTTTCACTAGCTAGCAAACTTTTTGAAGGTCCATATATTTCCAGGAGTTTTTGATCTTTAACAAATTGATCTCCATCAGAGATATTAAATTTTGTACTGATTTTTAAATCAATTTTTTTAAAAATTTCTTTTATAATTTCGACACCACAAAATATACCACCTTCTTTTGCAATCCAATATGCATTACCATTCTCCTCCGTTATAGAAGGACTTGTAAGATCTCCCCTTCCTATATCTTCATCGATCCAATTATCAATGATCTTATTTATTATTGGAGTATTTAAATCCACTAAACTAAAAAATAATTAATTAATAAAAATTCAACTGAAGTTAGAGAATCAACTATATATCACTATGTAATTTAACTCAAATTTATTTACCAATACAAAACTTAGAAAAAATATTATCTAGAAGTTCCTCCGTTAATTCTTGACCAGTTATTTTAGATAAGTTTTGAATTCCATCTCTCAGTTCTATTGATAACAGATCAAATGGCAATTTATTTTTAATGATTTCATCGGTATCATTTAAATTAGATAGGCAAGCAGACAAATTTGTTAGATGTCTTTCGTTTAAAAATATATTGATATTTTCTACTTGTTTTAATCCACATTTTTTTATGATTGTGTCGATTAATAATCTTTCACCATCATTATTCTTAATGCTGATAAGAATTGTGTTTTTTAACTCATTTGAATTAATTTTTTTGCAATCAATTAAATCTTTTTTATTGCCCAAAATAGTAATTAATTTTTCTTTGGGGATTTCTTCTATTATTTTTTTGTCTTCTTCATTAAATCCTTCTTCAAGACTATAAATATAAATTATAAAATCTGACTCTTTAATTTTCGAAAAACTTTTTTTAATTCCAATACTTTCAATTTGTTCATGAGTTTCTCTTATGCCAGCAGTATCAATTATTTTCATTGGAATATCATTAATAGTTAAATTAACTTCAATAACATCTCTAGTTGTTCCAGGAATATTAGTAACGATTGCTTTCTCTTTTTTTGCAAGCAAATTTAGTAAAGAGCTTTTACCAACATTTGTTTTACCTATAAGCGCAATGGATATTCCATTGTGAATATATGAATTTCTTTTTGCATTTTCTATTAGTAATTCTATTTTTTCTTTTACTTTTTTAATGTTTTTTAGATATTTGGTGTAATTAAAATCCGTGAAGTCTTCTTCAAAATCAACTCTCGCTTCTATTTCGCAAAGTTGATTTATTAGGTCATTTTTAATATCATTAATTTTTTTCTTTATTTCTCCTTGAATCCCACTAAAAGCTAACTCTGCTGATCTTGTATTGCTTGCATTAATTAATTGATTAATTGACTCGGCTTGAGTAAGGTCTATTTTTCCATTAAGAAAAGCTCTTTGAGTAAATTCTCCTGGATTTGCAAGTCTAACTCTAGAATTACTAGATAGTAATCTCTTTAGAACTTTATTTACTATAATAATTCCTCCATGGCAATGAAGTTCAACAACATCCTCTCCTGTGAAGCTATTTGGTGATTTCATCACAAAAATTAAAACCTCATCTATAAATTTTTTTTGTTTATTTGCCTGAATAAAACCATGAAAAACTCTATGTGATTCCCATGCATATTTAGATTTAGTTTGAACAATCTTTTTGCAAGAATTTATTGAGTCTTTCCCTGATACTCTTATTATCGCAACTCCTCCTTTCCCTATACTTATAGCTGAAGCAATTGCGGCTATCGTATCTTCTGTAGTAACTATCGAATCCATCTCTCGCTTTGTTATGGATAATTAAGTAAGATTATCAAGAATTTTGAAATTTTCTTTCTGAATGAGATTTAAAAGAGATATTAACTATAAGAAAATTCTATCATTATTTAGGAATCAGAATGGAAGTCCTTTCTTTAATGCTAAAGGTTTAGCTATAGGGGTATTTAGTGGCTGCTTTCCTTTTTTTGGGTTTCAGACTTTAATAGGAGTATTTTTTGCGAAAATAGCTAAGGGAAATATTGTTCTAGCTGTAATTGGTACCTGGATCAGCAACCCTTTTACATATGTTCCACTTTATTATTTTAACTATAAAGTTGGTTCGATTTTTTTAAATAATTCTTCTAATAAAATTCTTGAAAAAAGTTTAGTTATTGATGACTTATGGAAACAAGGTAGAATTTTTTCCCTAAAATTACTTTTAGGTTCATCATGTGTAGGTATTTTATTAGCTTTGATTTGCGGCAGTATTGCTTTCTTTATCTACAAGATAAAAAGTAAAAGATAGATTGATCTGATTTTTAAATTAACTCTGTCCAACTCTGGCAATATCTAAAACATCTGCCATTGATTTAATTTGTTCAATTGTTTTGTGAAGTTGATTATAACTTTCAAGACCTACACAAAGATTTATAATAGCTGGTTTACCATAAGCAGTTTTAACATTTGCATCGCTAACGTTTATACCTTTATCAGATAATCGCATAAGAATATCTTTAAGGACTCCAACTCTATCAATTACTTCTATTCGTAGCTGAATTGGAAACTTATTATCGCCAGTTTTATTATCTTGATTCCAACCAACAGGTAATCTTCTCTCTATTGGAATTGGTATTACATTTTCACAATCCTCCCTATGTATGGTTATCCCATGGTTGCCGAGCGATACAGTTCCGATAATATTCTCTCCTGGAAGTGGGGTACAGCATTTTCCTATTCTGTAATCAAGACCTTCTATCCCGGAAATTGGTGATTTAGCTGCCGCATTAGATTTATTAGTGGATAAATTACTATTACTTTTAAGAGATTTTGCTATTTCAGAGTCAGAAACATTTTTTACATCTTCTGTTTGTAATTTTATTTCTTCTCTTAGTCTGTTTAATACTTGATGCAAAGTTAAACCACCAAAACCAAGAGATGCAAGAAGGTCTTCAGTAGTTTTTAAATTGCATCGATTTGCAACTTTTTTCATGGCTTCACTCGAAAGTAATGCTTCAAAACCGTTTCGACCTACTTCTTTTTCAAGTAAATCTCTACCTCTTTTAATCATTTCATCACGATGGCTTTTCTTATACCATTGGCGGATTCTATTTTTAGCAGTTGGTGTAACTACAAAGTTCAGCCAATCCAAGCTTGGAGTAGCATTATTACTTGTCAAAATTTCTATGAAGTCACCATTTTGAAGTGTTGTAGATAATGGAGAAAGCTTTTCATTAATTCTTATTCCATTACAGTGATTTCCAACTTCAGAATGAATTCTGTAGGCGAAATCTATCGCGGTAGATCCTTTCCTTAAACCAACAACATCACCTTTTGGAGTGATTACAAATACTTCTTCATCAAATAAATCTTCTTTAATTGAAGCTAAATAATCATTATGATCCCTTTCATTACCTTCTTGTTGCCATTCTACTAATTGTCTTAGCCAATTAAATCTCTCGGCATTACTTTTAGCAGGAGAACCACCCTCTTTGTATTGCCAATGAGCGGCAATACCATATTCAGCAATTTGATGCATTGAAGTAGTTCTAATTTGAACTTCAATAGGTCGATGTCTTCCAATCACAGAAGTGTGTAAGGACTGGTATCCATTGGGTTTTGGTAATCCTATATAGTCTTTAAATCTACCTGGAATTGGTTTGAAAGTATCATGAACAACTGCTAAAGCTCTATAACAACTATCTGAATTGTCCACGATAATTCTTAGGGCAGCAACATCATAAATCTCGTGAAAATGCTTTTGTTGTCTTTCCATTTTGCTCCAGATGCCATAAAGATGTTTTGGCCTTCCTGTTATTTCAAAATTTTTCAAACCTGCTGAAACCAAGTTTTCCTTCATAAGATTCAAAGTTACTTTTAATCTTTTTTCTCTATCACTTCTTTTAACAGCGATTTGATCTTTAAGATCTAGATATTCTTTAGGCTCTAGGAATTTAAAAGCTAAATCTTCTAATTCCCACTTAAATCTGTTTATTCCTAGTCGATTAGCTAATGGTGCATAAATCTCTCTTGTTTCTCTCGCTATTCTTAGTTTTTTCTCATCATTTAGCCATTCAATTGTTCTCATGTTATGAAGTCGATCTGCAAGTTTTACTAAGACAACTCTGATATCGCTGGCCATAGCCAAAAACATTTTCCTAAGATTTTCAGCTTGTGCTTCAGTCCTGTTGTTAAAGTGAATGCCGCCTAATTTTGTTACACCCTCTACAAGTATTTTTACTTCTAATCCAAAATTGGTTTCTATTTCGGATAAATCAATGCCAGTATCTTCAACAACATCATGTAAAAGGCCTGCAGCAATAACAGATGAACTAGCACCTATTTCTTTGAGGAGATTTGCAACAGCAACCGGGTGGATAATGTATGGCTCGCCGCTCGCGCGGAATTGTCCATCATGAGCTTTATAAGCAAGTTTAAAAGCCTTTACTATAAGGTTTTGATTCTCATCATTTTCTTTATTTGATTTTTCAAAATTATGAATATCTTTAAGAAGCCAATCTGGAATTTTTATTTGATAATTCAAAGATTCACTTTCATATTTTTTATTTTCAGGCAAAATAGTTTTGGAAACTTCAATTTCGTTTTTTTCTTTTGAATTTGCAGCTGCCTCGGACATTTTGTATTGCTTTAGATGTATTTTATTTAGGTCTAGAAAAATTTGCTATAAATCATGGAAAAAAATAAAGAAAAAATTATTTTAGTTAAAAATCTTACTGTTAAATATGGTCTAAAACAGCAACCTATTATCAAAAATTTTAATTTGGAAATAGATAGTGGAGATCACTTGGCCATAATAGGACCTTCTGGATGTGGAAAGACCACTTTTGCAAAAACATTAGTAAATATATTGCCTGAAAAGGCCACTTCTAAAGGGTATCTATCGATTTCTAGTTTTGATCCTAGAAAAATAAATAACAAAGATGCACAATTATTTAGAAGAAAGAATTTTGGATTTATTTATCAAGACTCTATAAAAAAACTTAATCCGCTAATGAGAGTTGGGGATCATTTATATGAATTATTTAAAACACATGATCAAAATAAATCATCTGTAGCTATTAAAAAATTAGTAAGAGAAGTTTTTCAAAAAGTAGGAATTGAAGAAAGTAGACTTGATTCTTTCCCACATCAATTTAGCGGTGGAATGAGACAGAGAGTTTCTATAGCAATGGCACTTGCTTTGAAACCTAAATTATTAATAGCTGATGAACCTACAACAAGCTTAGATACCAAAACAAGTTTTGAAATTATGCAAGAAATAATTCATCTATGTAATGAATTTGATACTACTTTAATTTTAATTAGTCATGATATTAATCTTGCAGCAAAGTGGTGTAAAAAAGTTGCAATAATTGAAAAGGGATCGATTGTTGAAAAAGGGAATATATTAGATATTTTTCAATCACCAAAATCAGATATCGGGAAAAAGTTAGTAAATGCTTCAAAAATAGTATTAGAACCAAATACAAAAAATAATGCTCGAGATCAGGTCGTTCTAGAAGTAAATAACCTAAGATATTGGTATAAATTAAATTCTTCAATTTTCATTAATAAATGGAATAAGGCTTTAAATGAAGTTAGTTTCAAGTTATATGAGAATGAGACTCTTGGAATTGTTGGTTCTTCAGGGAGCGGTAAAAGTACATTATGTAGGGCTTTAATTGGACTCATTAAAGTAAGAGGTGGTGAAATAAAAATTTATGATAAGAATCATGCATTGAAAAAAAATAAATCTTTTAAAAAGAATAATAATGTGCAAATAATTTTTCAAGATCCTTTTTCAAGTTTGAATCCGAAAATGACAATTAAAAATATTTTGGAAGATATATTTTTTATTCAAAAAATTTCAGATAAAAGGAAAATCGAAAAAGAAATAAAATTAATGTTAAGAAATTTAAATCTTCCCTTAAATAATGATTTTTTTAATTCTTATCCTAACCAATTATCTGGTGGCCAATTGCAAAGAATTTCATTAGCCAGAGCACTATTGTTGAAACCAAAAATTTTGATTTGTGATGAGAGCGTAAATATGTTGGATGCTTCAGTAAAAATTGAAATTCTTGAATTACTTAGAGTCTTGCAAGAAAAAATGAATTTAACGATTATCTTTATTACTCATGATTTAGGCATTGCTAAAAGATTTTGTGATAGGTTGCTAGTTATGAATCACGGAAAGATAGTTGATGAAGGAGAAAGTTCTACAATATTCACTAAAACTCAAAATACGTATACAAAATCGCTTATAAATTCCTCTTTAAATCTTATTTAACTTTAAGAACATTTAATAATTTTTGAAAATCTAATGGTAATTCTGATTCAAATATCATTTCTTTACCATTTATTGGATGTATAAGTCCAAGCTTAATGGCATGTAAAGCTTGGCCATCTAATTTACATGGTAGTTTTTTACATCTTCCATATAACGGATCACCCACAATTGGATGATTAATGTGAGCGCAATGAACTCTTATTTGATGAGTTCGCCCTGTATCTAGTTTGAAACTCATTAATGAGTAATTGCCAAATCTTTTTTCTAATTTCCAATAGGTACAGGCATACCTTCCTGAAGTTTCTTCAACTACTTTATATTTCAATCTATTTAATTTATCTCTGCCAATGTGCCCCACTATTTGACCTTCTTCAGAATTAGGTGCTCCATGAATTACTGCAATATATTCGCGTGATGCTATTTTTTCTTTAATTTGTTTCTGGAGATTTACTAATGCCTCTTGGCTTTTTGCAACCACCATACATCCGGAGGTATCTTTATCTAATCTGTGAACAATTCCAGGTCTTAGTTTCCCATTAATTCCAGGTAGATCTTTACAGTGAAAAAGTAATCCATTCACCAAAGTGCCTGATTTGTGTCCAGGTGCTGGATGAACAATTAGTCCTGATTGTTTATTGATTACTATAATGTGCTCGTCTTCAAAAAGAATATTTAAATCCATTTTTTCAGGTTTCAAATAAATAAGAGGTTCTGGAGGAGGCATCCATATTTGAACATTATCGCCATTTTTTAATGGGGTCTTTGCTTTCGCGGTCTTATAGTTTACAAGTACTAAACCTGAATTGATAAAATGTTGAATTCTTGCTCTACTTTGTTCTGGCCTTTTACTTACCAACCATCTGTCTAACCTCATCGGAAGAGGTAGCTCATAAATAATTTCTATAAGCTCACCTTCTCCAATGCCGAAATAATTTTGATTATTTAATTCCATAGTGGGACTTCTAAAGCAATTTTACCCAGCATTTGATTTCTATAATCTTCCAATAACTTATGAGACATTCTCCTTTTGTCGCCAGAGGTATGTTTTGAAGCTGCTTCGTCGATCCAAGCAGAAGGACTCTTAAAGCCTTTTGCAATATCAACTCCATATCTATTAGATATTTGTTTAACTGAGATATTCGCATTCTTATCTTTGATGAGAGTGGATATAATTTTGATGAATCCAATTGCGACACTCTCTATTTCATAAGCAGCTTCACCAATATCGTCACAAAGTGCAAGATTAAGTGCTGATTTTTGATCTTCTAAATTTGGAGGTATAACACCAGGAGCATCTAGCAAATCTATACCACTTTCTAATTTTATCCATCTTAAATTACGAGTCACGCCTGCCTTCCTAGCGCTATCTACAACTCTTTTTTTTGCAATTCTATTAATTAATGCTGACTTTCCTACGTTTGGGAAACCAAGTGTAAGGGCTCTAATTGGCCTAATTCGCATTCCTCTAGAGAGTCTTCTTTCGTCGATTGACGACCTAGAATCTTTGGCTGACTTACAAATTTCTTTAATACCTATTCCTCTTTTAGCATCACACCAAAGAGGATATTGATCTTTAGCATTAAACCATTTATTCCAACTATTAATTGTATTAGGGGAGATCATGTCTGATCTGTTAATAACAAGAATATGTTTTTTATTATTTATCCATTTATTTAAGTGTGGATGTCCTGTTGACAAAGGAATTCGTGCATCTCTAACTTCTATTACTAAATCTACTTTATTGATAACTTCAGATAATTTCTTTTCTGCTTTTGCGATATGGCCTGGGTACCATTGGATTTTGGGTATGTCCACTTCAATAAATCAAATAAAATTTTGTATTCCTTTTAGTTTTTATAAGTTTCAAAAGTATTTACTTCTAAATTTTAGTACAAATTTTATAACTAAAAAATTTTAATAATCGTTAATTCTTAAAATTTATTAAGGCATAGGTAAGAGCAACTACTTTTTAACCCAATAAGCCCAAATTAACGTTAGGGTCTTAAGATTAAAATTATGCTTGTTTAATGTCAAAATTATCTCTTTCCAGTCTTGATAAGACACATTTAGAAGGAAAAAAAGTTCTTGTAAGAGTAGATTTTAATGTTCCATTAAATGAAGATGGTCAAATAACTGACGATACACGTATTCGTGCAGCGATCCCAACGATTGAATATCTTATTAATCATTCTGCAAAAGTTATTTTAGCTGCTCATTTTGGTAGACCAAAGGGTCAGGTAAATGAAAAAATGAGATTAACTCCAGTAGCAGCAAGATTAAGTGAATTGTTGGGGCAAAATGTTGCTCTTACTAACAGTTGTATTGGTGATGAAGTAGTTACACAATCGAATAGCTTATCTAATGGAGATGTTCTTTTACTTGAAAATGTTCGTTTTTTTGGTGAAGAGGAAAAGAACGACCTGGAGTTTGCTAAAAAATTAGCATCACATGCAGATATGTATGTAAATGATGCTTTCGGTGCTGCTCATAGAGCTCATGCTTCAACTCAGGGTGTTACTAATTATTTAAGTCCCTCAGTAGCTGGATTCCTTTTAGAAAAAGAATTGAAATACTTACAAGGAGCAATAGATTCCCCAAAGCGTCCATTGGCAGCAATAGTTGGCGGATCAAAGGTTAGTAGCAAAATAGGAGTACTTGATTCTTTATTAGATAAGTGTGACAAAATCATGATTGGTGGAGGTATGATTTTCACTTTTTATAAAGCTAGAGGTTTAGATGTCGGAAAGAGCCTTGTAGAAGAAGATAAACTCGAGCTTGCTAAAGATTTAGAAGCAAAAGCGAAAGCAAAAGGAGTAGAATTATTACTACCCACTGATGTTGTTTTGGCTGATGAATTTTCTCCTGACGCCAATAGTAAAATATCTCAAATTGATGCAATTAGTGGGAATTGGATGGGTCTAGATATTGGTCCAGATTCCATTAAAGATTTTCAGAATGCTCTTGCAGAGTGTAAGACAATTATTTGGAATGGTCCAATGGGAGTTTTTGAATTTAATAAATTTGCAGACGGTACAAATGCAATAGCTACGACTCTTGCGGACTTAAGTGCTTTTTCTGAAGTTTGTACAATAATTGGTGGTGGAGATTCGGTCGCGGCAGTTGAGAAAGCAGGATTAGCTGAGAAAATGTCTCATATATCTACTGGAGGTGGCGCAAGTTTGGAACTTTTAGAGGGTAAAACCTTACCAGGTGTAGCTGCGTTAAACGAAGCTTAGGCTATATCTCATTAACAATATCAATGCTCTTTGTGAAAGTAATCATTCCCTCAGGGTGAGCTATGATTCCTGACCAAATTTGTATCCCTGGTTTTGAAGGGGCTCTTGTTATTTTAAAAATCCCTCCTGACGCCAATGGCTCCAATAATATTTCTTGTTCAAAAAATGAATTAACTTGATGAGGTTTTATAGCTCCAGCAATAATCACTTCTTCAAGAGGCTTATTTAGAATTATATCGATATCATATTTTGAACCAGTAAGAACTCTATCAGGAATCTTAAAACTAATATCTATCTTTTTATTATCGTTTCTTATAGTTGTGAATAAATTTTTCATTATCCCTACATCTATTTTCCCATTTACGATTGAAAATAAATAATCAAAATTTGATTCGAGTATATATATTTCTCCATTAACTATTTTTTCCCCATAAACTTTTATTCGCAAAATTTCTTCATTTGGAGTATTAGATTCTAATCTTTTGATCTTCCATTTGCTGTTAGGAAAATCATTAATAATCTTTGAAAATTGTTTTGGTATATTAAGGCTTTCTTCATTTCTAAAATTTTTTCTAATGAATTCTAAATCTCTTGCATTTAAAGAGTTCTCTAAATTTCTTATAAAATCAACTTTTAAAGTTTGCGTTATTGCTGAATAGGGAATAATAAGATAAACAAATAAGTAGAGAAGAAATCCTATATTTTTGAATAATTTTAAATTAAACATATTAATCATTGGTTATTTTTATTCTACTAATTAAAGTTTTTATGTCTAAAAAAAATAATTTATTAGTCGCAGCTAGTGGTACAGGGGGGCATATTTTCCCAGCCTTAGCAATTTCTAAAGAGGTGGAAGATGAATGGAATATTCATTGGTTGGGTGTTCGTCAAAGATTTGATGCAAATTTTATTCCCAAAAAATATAATTTGAGGACTTTGAATATAAAGACACCAAGAAAAAATATTTTTTTGTTTTATCAATATATAGAAATTTTAATGTCAACTTTCCAAATAATAAGGATCTTAAAAGAAAAAAAAATTAACTTAGTTTTTACGACTGGCGGTTATATATCAGCACCTACTATTGTTGCTTCAAAACTTCTCAGGATACCTATCATTATTCATGAATCAAATGTAATTCCAGGAATGGTCACGAAATATTTTGGTTTTTTATGCAACTATGTTCTTTTAGGATTTAAGGAAACAAATTCTTATTTAAAATATTGTAAAACTATTTTGACTGGAACACCCTTAAGAGAGCAATTCTATAAATTTAATTTTTTGCCAGAATGGGTTCCAAAAGGAAATGGACCTCTTTTAATTGTTATGGGAGGTAGTCAAGGAGCAAAAGCTATAAATCAAATTCTTTATGAATCTCTAGAATTTTTAACAGAAAAACAGTTTCGGATAGTTCATATTATTGGCGAATCTAATCAACAACCTTTTCATGCAAAAAACTCCAAAAATTATATTCAAAAGAAATTTACTAATGAAATAGCAGCTTTAATTCAAAACTGTGATCTTGTAATATCGAGATCTGGTGCAGGAACAATTAATGAACTAATGGAGACTGAAAAACCTTCAATTTTAATTCCATATCCAGATTCTAAAAATAATCATCAGGAGAAAAATGCAATGATTCTTGCTGAAAGTGGAGGCTCAGTTTTAATCAATCAGAACAAAATTTCTAAAGAAGTTTTTGAAGAAACTTTAGAAAGAATTTTTACAATAAAATCAAAAAAGGGAAAAAATCATTATGAAATATTAGATCTCATGAAGAAGAATATGGAAAATAATAATAAAATTAAATCTAAAAATGAGATTAAAAAATTTATTAATTATTTTTTAAAGGAATTCTGAATTTCTTTACATAAAAGAGTGTTATTTTTCCTATTCTGCAAACTTATTCTTGCCCACTTTTCGTCAAGAAATCTAAATGAAGTGCATTCTCTAATCAATATTCCCTTATTTTCTAAGTATTTTATATTTGACGACAAGGATGCTTTACTTTCTATTAAAAAAAAGTTGGTTGAAGAGTTATGAACTTTAAGGTTATCTATTTTTGATAATTTTTCAAATACTCTCTTTTTTTCAATATTTATCCAGCTGTGAATCTGTTTTGTCCACTGTTCATAGAATTTCTTATTACTTAGTAGATCAATTCCAGCTTTAATAGCAAATGAATTTAAAGGCCAAGGATCTCTATTTATTTCCCATTGTTTAAGTTTTTTCGATGAGCCAATAACGTAACCTAATCTAAGACCAGGTATATTGAAGATTTTGGTCAAGCTTCTCAAGACTAATAAATTATCAAATCTTTGGGTTAATGGTATTAAAGATTCTTTGTCTCCATTAGGTGTTATCGATAAGAAAGCTTCATCACAGATAACTAATTTATATTTTTTCACAACTTCCTCCAATGAATTTTTTCCCCATAATTGGCCGGTAGGGTTATGTGGATTTGTTATCCAAATAACATCACCTTTTGGATTAAGCGGAAATGATTGAGGAAAAATATTATTCCATTTTTTTGGTAATTCGTAATGTATAAAATTGCTATTCCAACAATTTAAAGATCTTTCATAATCAACAAATGATGGAGAAGGAATACAACTTATTCCAAATTTGGATGCTTCATAACCTGCCCAAGTTATTAGTTCAGAAGCTCCATTTCCAGGCAATATATTGTCTGGATTTATCCCATGAAATTTACCGATTATTTCTTTCAGATCACTCAAGTTTCTATCTGGGTAATATCTAAATCCAAGATTCTTAATTCCCGCATTTAATGAATCTATTAGTATTTGAGGTGGATCAAATGGTACTAACGAGGCACTTGCGTCAATGATTTCAGAGGGTAATAAATTTAATTTTTTTGCATTTGCAAATACATTTCCTCCATGCTTTAAGTTTGATATTTGCATGGCTAATGTTGAGTAATCATTAGTTTCCGATTTGTTCATTATTCATTGTCTAATTTTTATTTAACCCATTTTAAATCTGATCCAATGGCCTCTTTAATATTGGACAAATGATGGATATTGAGTTGCTTTAAAATCCCTTCAAGTATGTTGGGGACTAATTGTGGCCCCTTATATATCCATCCCGTATAAATTTGAATTAATGATGCTCCAGAACAAATTCTTTCCCAAGCCGACTCAGGACTATTGATTCCACCAACGCCAATTAAAATAATCTTTTTATCAATATTATGAATATGTTTTATTATTTGATTTGCTTTTTTTTGTAGAGGTTTTCCACTTAATCCTCCATTTTCTTCAGAAAGTAATAATCCTGTTTGTCTGATCTTCCTATTTTCAAGACCTAATCTATCTATGCTGGTGTTAGTAGCAATTATCCCATCGATTTTTTCCTCGATTATTAACTGGCAAATATCTTCAATATCTTTAAGGCTTAAATCTGGCGCAATTTTTACAAATAATGGTGGACAATTAGGTAAGTTTTTAATTTCTTTAAGCAGTTCTTTTAGAAGTATTGGATCTTGCAACTTTCTTAGTCCTTCAGTATTTGGAGAACTTACGTTTATTGCTGCGTAATCACAATATGGAATTAATAATTTTAGAGAAGTTAAATAATCATCTTTTGCTTCAGATAAGCTTGTGATTTTAGACTTACCGAAATTTATCCCTAGACAAATATTCTTCCTGTTTTTTTTGAACTCAATACCCTGGTCAAGAAAATTTTTAACCAGATTTTCTGCACCATTATTATTGAAACCCATTCTATTTAATGCTGCTTCTTCTTTTGCTAATCTAAATAACCTTGGTTTTGGATTGCCATTTTGAGCGAATTTTGTTACCGTACCAAGTTCTGCAAATCCAAAACCAAAATCTTTCCATATATTTGCAGCACTTCCATTTTTGTCAAAACCTGCAGCTAAACCAATTGGATTACAAAAATTTATTCCACATATGTTCTGACTTAACCTTTTATCAATTACAGAAAATTCTTCATTTAGATTTTTTAGGATTGATGAAACTAAAGGCCAATTATATTTTTTTGAACTAAATGATAGAAGGCTAAGAGATAAATTAGTTAAATATTCTGCATCTATTCCAGAATCATTTTTTAGTATAGGGGTCATCAAGTTTTTATAAAGATTTTTAAATACCCCCTTCTGTTCATTCATAAAAAATTAGGATCCTTTTTTTCTATTATCCAATATTTTTTATCTTTAGGAATCAATATCCAATTACGCCATTCAAAAAGTAAATATTGTTTTATCTTTATGTGGTTTTCTTCACCTAATAAATTACTTAGTTCTAGTGAATTTAATAAGTACTTTTTGTCAGCAAATTTTTGAATTAATTCATTTCTTGAAAATAATTCGTGAATTTCTGAAGGTGCATTTTTTTCACAAAATTCTACTGAAGATTCAGACTCTTTTAAGTTACTTTTTAGAGATATACCTTTGCTATAATTAGTTGCGATTTTATCTACCCTATCATTTTGTTTGTCACCGCTATGGCCCTTAACATATTCCATTACAAGACCATTAATTCTTAATTGATCAATTTTTTGCCATAAATCAAGATTTTGAACTGATTTTCCTGAGCTAGTTTTCCATCCATTCCTCTTCCAATTAATAATCCATTTTGTATACCCTTCTATTACATATTTACTATCAGTTCTTAATTTAAAGTTTTCTTTTAATTTATAGGTTTTTAATTTCTCAAGTGTTTTTATAGCCGCAGTGAGTTCCATTCTATTATTAGTAGTATTTTGCTCGGAACCACCTATTTCTAATTCACTTTTGTCATCAAAAATTATTAGACCACCCCAACCACCTGGACCTGGGTTACCACTGCAGGCTCCGTCAGTTGCAGCTTCAATTGCAATACTATCAATATTCATAATTTTTGAAGCCGATATAAAGTCTATCGGCTTGAAAAAAATATTCTCTTACTTAAGTGTAACTTTACCGCCAGCTTCTTCAATCTCTTTCTTTAAAGATTCAGCATCTGCTTTAGCAATTCCTTCTTTTACTGTTTTTGGTGCAGATTCAACAAGTGCTTTTGCATCGCCAAGACCTAGACCAGTTGCATTTCTAACAACTTTAAGTACTTTGATTTTTGCAGCTGCATCAAAGCTCTCGAGAACTACATCAAATTCAGTTTTTTCTTCAGTAGCGCCACCATCTGCGTCACCGCCAGCTGCTCCTGGAGCTGCCATTACTACTCCTGCAGAAGCTGCAGCAGATACACCAAAAGCCTCTTCAATTTGCTTTACAAGCTCAGATGCTTCTAAAAGTGATAGAGATTTTAATGATTCAAGAATTTCTTCAGTTTTTGCGGACATTTTCTTAAAAGTTGATTAGGTTTTGAATTTAGGATTCTGATTTTTCAGAATGTTGTTTAAGTGATCTAGCAAGTCCAGAAGGTACTTCATTGATAGAGATCGCAATTTTTGTTGCAACGCCATTAAGAGCGCCAGCAATTTTTGCCATCAATACTTCTTTAGATGGAAGACTTGCAATTTCTTTTATTTCAGAATCGCTTAGAAGTCTGCCTTCAAATAAAGCTCCTTTGGTTTCGGATTTTTTGGTGTCTTTTTGAAAAGATTGGATAGCTTTTACAGCACCACCAACATCTTCTTTGATTAAGACAAAAGCATTTGTTCCGGTCAGTAAAGATTCAAGATCGTTCCAATTACTATCTCCATCAATAGCTTTACGCATTAATGAATTTTTAGTAACTTTGCAAATGCCATTAGTTGTTTGCAATCTAGATCGCAAATCTGACATTTCTTTGATAGTTAAACCTTTATAGTCAAGAACTACAGCCATTTCCGAGTCGTTTAATAGAGATTGAATCTCAGTAACGATTTGTTGCTTATTCTCTAGTGTTCGGCCCATTGATGTTTTTTGGATCGTAATTTAGGGAGAGCAGGAAATGCGGCAAAGTCCTTTAAAGAGGCCGCTTTTATTAGATCCAAAAAGAAATAATTTAAGACGAGTCCTCGGTAGGAATTAAAAATTTAGAATAACTAAATCAACCTACTTTCTTTGGCCGTATTATTGCATTTAAATTATACTACAAAGCGTTAACCTTCAGGTTGGTAATCTTGCACAGCATTTATGTCAACTTGAACTGAAGGCCCCATTGTTGAAGTTACATAAAAAGTTTTCCAATACTTTCCCTTAGCTCCACTTGGTTTATTTTTATCAATTGATTCTTGTAAGGTTTTTAAGTTGTCAAATAGAGCCTCTTTTGTAAAACTCGCTTTTCCAAAGCGGACATGAACGATTCCAGCTTTATCTGCTCTAAATTCGAGCTTGCCAGCTTTGAATTCTTTTATTGCATTAGCAATGTCATTAGTTACTGTCCCAGCTTTAGGATTAGGCATTAAACCTCTAGGTCCTAAAACTCTTCCTAATTTTGCAACCTTTGGCATCATATCTGGAGTTGCAATAAGAAGATCAAACTCCATATTTCCTTTGTTGATGCTTTCCACAAGATCTTCTTCGCCAAATAAATCTGCACCAGCAGCCTTAGCTTTCGATACATTCTCACCGCTCGTAATTACTGCAATTTTGATGCTTTGGCCAGTACCATGTGGTAATGCAACAGTGGTTCTTAATTGTTGATCAGTATATTTTGGATCAATACCTAAACGTATATGTGCTTCAATAGTTTCATCAAATTTTGCATTAGCATTTTCCTTGATAATACCAAGAGCTTCAAGTGGTGCGTAAATTCGATCTTCTATCTTAGTAGATAGAGCCGCCATTCTTTTGGATAGTTTTTTCATAATAATATTGGGTGCAAACGGTTATTAAATAACCTCCCCTAAAGAGTGAGAAATTTTGTATTGAACTCAATCAGTGATAGAGACGCCCATATTACGAGCAGTACCCTCAATTACTTTCATTGCTGATTCAACACTAGAACAGTTTAGATCAGGAAGCTTAGTTTTGGCTATTTCTTCTAATTGAGCTTTACTTATATTCCCAACAGAGCCTTTTGCTGATTCACCTGATCCTTTCTCTATACCAGCTGCTTTTGTTATTAAGACGGAAGCAGGAGGTGTTTTTGTGATAAAAGTAAAGCTTCTATCTTCAAAAACAGAAATCTCGACTGGAATTACAAAACCTGCTTTATCTTGTGTTCTTGCGTTGTATTCTTTGCAAAATGCCATAATATTGACACCATGTTGTCCTAAAGCTGGCCCTACAGGAGGAGCAGGATTTGCTTTGCCTGCTTGTAGAGCAAGCTTGATAACTGCAACAATTTTTTTTGCCATTAGATTAGAGAATTTAAGCTGAAGTAGAAAATAATAATTTTACTCGATAAACAAGAACAATTAGAAATTAATTTTGTTTATTGATTTGGGAGAATTCTAATTCTACAGGAGTCTCGCGCCCAAATATTGAAAGTAATGCTTTTAATTTATTTCTTTCTCCTGAAACTTCTATAACTTCTCCCTGGAAATCCTTGAATGGTCCACTAGTTACAATGATTCTATCTTTTTCTTCAATATCTAATTTGATTACAGCTTTTTTCTCTGATGCGCGCTTAAAGATTCTATTAACTTCTTGTCTTGATAATGGTCGAGGTTTGATATGACCTCGCGATCTTCCGCTGCCTCTACCGTCTTCAGCACCGACAAAGTTAATTACATTGGGAGTACTTTTAACAGCCATCATTGTATCTTCGTCCAAAATCATTCTTACGAGGACATAACCTGGGAAAACTTTTTCTTCTGTAGTTTGTCTGCTTCCATCTTTTTTTAATTTAATTCCTGGAGTTTGGGGAATTTCTATTTCAATGATTCTATTATTAACACCTAAAGTTATTGATCTCTGCTCAAGAGTCGCTTTTACTTTTTTTTCACAGCTTGATGCTACTTGAACTGCATACCATCTTGCGATACTTGTATTTGCTTTTGAAGAAGCAAGGCTTGTAGTTAATTCATTACTCATTTTTCTTGAAGCTTAATTAAGATCTTTATTAATGGATATTCGGGAGATAATTCAACCAAAAATTTGCGAGGCTGCCCATCCATAGAATCTGCTGACTGAAGCAATGGCTGCAGCAGAAAACGATACCATAATTATAACTGCTACTGATTCGCTAAAAAGTTGTTGTTTGTTAGGCCACACAACAAGTTTAAGCTCATCGTAAGTAGATCTAAAAAAATTATTCTTTTTTTTAGGCTCTTCAACTTCAGGAGAATCCTTTTTAAGAGGTTCTTTATCAGTAGTAGGACTTGTCACAAAATTTTTTTTTAAATTAAGCTTTACGCTTTAGTTTTTATTTTAGCTTATTGATTTACTCCTCAGCTAGGTTTGAAAACGATCTCATCTTTTTTAGCAGGGTTAAGTTTAATTGTTATATTTTTTTTGTTTTTGAAGTTTTCCTCTAAAAGTTTTGCAGCCAAGGGATTTTCTATTTGTCTTCTAAGTTCCCTGCTAAGTGGCCTAGCACCATATTCAGGTTCGTAAGAATCGTTTGCAATTTTATTAATAACTTTTTTGTCTATAGCGATATTTATTTTCTGTTCAAGTAGCAGGTTTTTTAAATCTTCTGTTTGTAAAATTATTATTTTTTGAAGTTCATCAATAGATAATGGATTAAACTTTACTACTTCGTCAATTCTATTTAAAAATTCAGGTCTAAAAATTGAAGATAATGCATTACTAATGGAATCATCTAAAGTTTGTTGGTCTTTTTCTAACTTTCCCTCACTTTTAGTAATTTTTTGTGAATACTCCAATATAGATTTACCAGCTAGGTTACTTGTCATAATGATTACGGTATTTTTGAAGTCTACTGTCCTTCCTTGAGAGTCCGTTAATCTTCCTTCATCTAAAACTTGTAAAAGGATATTAAAAACTTCTGAATGTGCTTTTTCTATCTCATCAAGAAGTATTACTGAATAGGGTTTGCGTCTTATAGCTTCAGTTAATTGACCTCCCTCTTCATAACCAACATAACCTGGAGGAGCTCCCAAAAGTCGTGCTACGGCATTTTTCTCCATATATTCACTCATGTCTAATCTTAAAAGTGCGTCTTCTTCATCAAATAAAGCTGTTGCAAGAGATTTTGCTAATTCTGTTTTGCCAACACCTGTAGGACCCATAAATAAAAAAGATCCGATAGGTCTTTTAGGACTTTTCATGCCAACGCGAGCTCTTCTAATTGCAGCAGAAACAGCTTCTATAGCTTTTTCTTGTCCAATAACTTTTTCACTTAGTTCTGTTTCTAGATTGACTAATTTCTTACGTTCATTTGAAACTACTTTAGAAATTGGAATACCTGTAATTTTTGAGACAACATCTGCAATATCATCAGGTTCAACTTGATATTTAAAAGTGAAATTTCTATTTTTCTTTATTTTATTAAAGTTCTCTTCAACTTTTTGTATTTCATTCTCAATTTCATTTAACTCTTCTTCAAGCTTTTCTAAATAATCCAGATCATTTTCAATTTCGCGATTTGATTTATCTTTAATTTGTTTGGTTAGCTTATCTTCTTCTTTCATTAAAATAGATAATTGCTCCATTTCTTCCCGCAAATTGTTCCAATTGTCCAAAAGAACCTTCAATTTTGCCTCTGATTGTTGCCTCATTTTCAATAGTTTTTCTTGAGCTTCGATATTTTCTCCTTGCAAATTATTCAGTTTTTCATTAATAGAATTTAGTTTGTTTTCTTGTTGGAGAATTATTTGAGGCTTTTTATTAGACTCGATTTTTAACTCTGCAGCTGCTTCATCAATTAAATCTATTGCTTTATCAGGAAGACATTTATCGCTGATGTATCTGTCGGCCAATTTTGCAGAATAGTTGACAGCTTCTTCAGAAATTTTTATGCCATGATGTGATTCATATTTCTTTTTGATACCTTGAAGTATTTTTGCGCTTAATTCTACTGAAGGTTCATTAACAGCTATCTTTTGAAAGCAATTATTTAATGCCTGATCTTTTTCAATAGTTTCACGAAATTTCTCAGGTGTTGTTGTACCGATACATCTAAGTTCTCCCTCAGCCAGTAAAGGTTTTAAGATATTGCTAATATCGGTAGAAGATCTGTCAGAACTTAATATTGAATGAATTTCATCAATAAATAGAATCATTCCTTGGCTTGGATTGTTTAGTTCCTGCAATATTAAGCTTAGCCTTTCTTCTAGTTGGCCTCTAAATTTTGTCCCCGAAACTAAAGCACCTAAGTCAAGCGAAATAATTTTAAAGTCTTTTAAAGAATCAGGAACTTTTTTGTCTACAATTAATTGCGCAAGTAATTTTGCAATTGAGGTTTTACCAACTCCAGGATTGCCAATTAGTATAGGATTATTTTTGTTTCTTCTGCAGAGTACCCTCATTAAATTATTGATCTCATTTTCTCTCCCTAAAACGGGATCCAGTAAGCCTTTTTTAGCTGATTCTGTTAAATCTTTTCCATAAATTGAAAGAGCATTTTCATCTTCCCCAACTTGTTTTTTGGTTTCAATTTGAAGTTTACTTTTGGGTAATGGAAAAATAGCTTCTTTAAATTTTTCTTCTTTAACTAAAGTCTCTTTATTTGATTCAAAATTAGGTTGATTATTTATTTCAAGTACGTTCTCATAATTAAAAGAATCTTTTGATTGATTAATATTTGGGAAAAACTTTAATTCTTCTTCTAATTTTTCCATCGAAAGGTTGCCTTCTTCAAAAACATAATTTCCAATTCTTAAATCTCTTCCAAGAGCAATTAGTAAATGAGGGATTTCTATGAATCTCGATCCCCATTGGATTTTAATCTGATTCGCATTATCTAATAAAATTTCTAAATCTTCTCCGATAGTAAAAATATCTGACTCATTTGTTGGTGTCTCTTCTAAAAAATCTTCTGTTATATCTAAAACTATATCTTGATCGATTGATAACTTTTCAATGAAAGCAAAGAATTCACTTGATGAGAACAATGTATGAATTATGTGTTCAATATTAAATTCGCTATGATCCCATTTTTTTGCCGTTTCTTCCCCCAATAAAAGAAGATTCCAACTGATATCGCTAAATAGTTCAGGACTGGATGTAAGTGTTTCTTTCATAAACTATAAAAACTATAGTTGATTATTAATTAATATTCTAAATAGTATCTGCATTAATAATCATCCAATAATTTTTAAATTGTAAGATGAATTTGAAAAATATGTTTATGAGAGGGGTCGCAGGGACTTTGGAATTAACAAAAGCGTTAACTAATATTTAATTTGTTGTGAAATTAGTAAATTATAATTGTTTAACATATTTATTTCAGATATTAGCCAAATAGTTCAGCTATTAATAGGATTTAAATAGTAATAATTAAATTGTGAAAGAAACTATTGATTTTCTTATTGATACTATTGAAGCAAGACAAGTCCTTGATTCAAGAGGTAATCCAACTGTAGAGGCAGAAGTATTTTTGGAATGTGGTGCAATTGGTAGAGCAATTGTTCCCAGCGGAGCTAGCACTGGCGCTCATGAGGCACATGAATTAAGAGATGGTGGTTCAAAATATATGGGAAAAGGTGTTTTGAATGCTGTTAATAAAATTCATGAAACAATATCCCCTGCTTTATGTGGTTTGTCAGCTTTAGATCAAACTGCAGTAGATAAATTAATGATTGAAATTGATGGAACTCCTAATAAGTCAAACCTTGGAGCAAATTCAATCCTCGCAGTAAGTCTTGCAACTGCCAGAGCATCAGCAATTGCTTTAGACATTCCCCTATATAGATATCTTGGAGATCCATTATCCAATCTACTTCCAGTCCCATTGATGAATGTTATAAATGGTGGTGCTCATGCACCAAATAGTCTTGATTTTCAGGAATTTATGCTTGTCCCACATGGAGTTAAAAATTTCAGTGAATCATTAAGAATGGGTACTGAAATTTTTCACTCATTAAAATCATTACTTGATCAAAAAGGCCTATCTACTGCTGTAGGCGATGAGGGTGGATTTGCACCTAATTTGTCATCAAGCGAAGAAGCAGGGGACTTATTATTAGAAGCAATTCAAAAAGCCGGATTTAAGCCTGGTGAGCAGGTATCTTTAGCTTTAGATGCTGCTAGTACTGAATTTTATAGTGATGGTATTTATAAATATGAAGGTAAAAGTTTAAATAGTTCTGAAATGATTTCATATCTTTCGAGATTAGTTTCTAATTATCCAATAGTTTCAATAGAGGACGGTTTAGCTGAGGATGATTGGGAGGGTTGGTCAGAATTAAACAAAGAATTAGGAAATAAAGTTCAGCTTGTAGGTGATGATTTATTCGTTACTAATACAGAAAGATTAAGAAAAGGGATTATGGAAAAATCTGCCAATTCAATCCTAATAAAGGTAAATCAAATTGGAACATTAACTGAAACTTTGGAAGCTATTGAGTTAGCTAAAATGTCTGGTTTCACAAGTGTTATTAGTCATAGAAGTGGTGAGACTGAGGATACAACAATCGCAGATTTATCTGTTGCCACAAGATCGGGTCAGATCAAGACAGGCTCTTTGAGCAGAAGTGAAAGGATTGCAAAATACAATAGGCTTTTAAAAATTGAGGAGGAATTGGGAAATCAAGCAAGATTCGCCGGAGCTTTAGGTTTAGGTCCCAAAAATATATAGTTTTTTAGCGTTTAAGTTTTTCTAAACGAGAGCCTTTTCTCATACTTAATTGGCACTTTATCCAATCAATACTTATTGGTAGTGCAAAAAAAAGTGGCAACAATGCAAAATTATTTTGTTTATTGGTTACAAGTAAAGCAGATGCAATTGATAAGCTTCCTATAAGAATTGAATGACCTAAAGTTTTTTGAGCAGTAAACATTTTTTTGAATTGCCTATCAGACTCTCCCATTCTTATTTGCAATTGTAAATCGCCTTGCTCTAATCTTTCTAAACTTTCATCTATTCTTTTGGGAATTCCAACAGCTTTAGATCCTAGTTCACCTACTTGCCTTCCAAATTGGTTAATTAAATCGTTGGGATTTTGATTATTTGAAGTCATAAGTTCTATTAAATAAGGCTTGGTAACTGATACAAGGTTAAACCCTGGATCAAGCATTCTACCAACTCCTTCAAAAGTTGATAAAGCTCTCATCACAAAGATTAAATCTACTGGCAGTTGAAATGGTGTTTCATAAACAAGTTCGTATAAATCTCCAGATAATTTTTCAATAATATTTGCACTAAATGGCGGAGTTAAGGCTTCTTTAAGCATTAATCTAACTAATCTTCTGACTGGTCCTACATCAATATCTTTTGAAATTAGCCCAGCTTGTTGTAATTGACTAACAAGTGATGAGGCGTCTCTTAAAGCAGCAGCCTTAACCATCCCTCCTAAGCTTGTTTGAAGATTATTTGAGATATTGCCCATCATTCCAAAATCATAAAAAATCAATTTACCTTTATTTGAAACTGCTAGATTCCCTGGATGAGGGTCTGCATGAAAAAAACCGTAATTTACTAATTGTTTTAAATAGCTTATGGCACCTATTTCTGCAATCTTAGGTAAATCCATTGCTTGAGTTTGTAATTTTTCTAAATCGCTTATTTTTGTTCCTTCTAGATAACTTAAACAAAGCACTTTTTCACTGCTCATATCCCAAATTACTTCGGGAACTTCAACATTTTCATCATCAAGAAATTGCTGTCTAAATCTTGCTGCATATTGTGCTTCACAATTAAAATCAAGCTCCTTCAACAGAACTTTCCTACACTCTTTAGCAATCTCAACCCAGTTTCTACCTCGACTCCAATTCTTATTTTTCTGCAATAAACCTGCTATTTGCTGCATTATGCCCAAATCGATAATAAACAATTCTTTTAAATTAGGTCTTTGTACTTTAAATACTACTTTCTTACCATCTTTTAAAGTCGCCCTATGAACCTGAGCTAGTGATGCTGATCCAACCGGATCACATATTATTTGATCTATTTCCTTAAACTTAGACCCTAGTTCATCTCTTAAAGTTTCTTCAACTTGCTCAAATGAAAAATTAGGAACTTGATCCTGCAATTTAGACAATTCCTGTATCCAGGTATTAGGAATTAAATCAGGTCTCGCTGATAATAATTGTCCAATTTTAATAAATGCTGATCCAAGCTTTATTAATTGATTAGTAAACCACCTAGCTCTTTTAATTTGGACCCTACTTTTTTCATTGCTCTTAGTTTGGAAAACAGTAAATCTAATATTATCTATCCACAAATTTATTAAAAGCGAAATCAGAGTTATCCAAATAAGAAATGCTCTCTTCAATTTTTTTAAACGATAATGAAGAATGTTATAACTCATTTAATTTGATTATTTATGGTTTTATTAAAGAGATCAATTTGCTTATTTATTCCTTCAATTTCATTTAAAGCTTTTTTTATTTTGGAATCTTGATAAGTATTTGTGGACTCATTTTCTTGCATATTTTCGGCTTTCTCCATTCTTGAGGCTTCTTCGATTATGGATTCTTTCAAACTATCAAATTCTTTTTTGATAATTTCTGGAGCATCCTGAGCAATATTTGTAGCTTCTTCAATTTTTTCAACTAATATCTCGTTTAATTTTTCGGTTACTTTTTTAATGGCAGCCTTTAAAAGGTAATCAGAGTTGGTCATGAAAAATATAATGTTTCTACGGCAATTGATTTTTCGATATGACCTAATAATAGATCAATGAAGAACATTTCACGTATCTGATCATTTTGATAATTAATTTTTTATGTTTTTCCTATGTAAGTTTGTTTCTATATTATGCTTTTTTCTCTTTTTTCTTTTAACTTATATCTATATAAAGGTTAGGTATTTAAATTAATAAAGATATCTCCTAACCAAGAACTCATCTAATTAACTATTAAAAGGAGTTTTATCAAATTGGAAATCATTGAGTCAGATGTAGTTATTATCGGAGGAGGCCCGGCCGGATGTACTTGCGCACTTTATACATCTCGTTCAAACTTAAAGACGGTAATTTTAGATAAAAACCCTTCTGTTGGTGCCTTAGCAATAACTCATCAGATAGCTAATTATCCAGGTGTTCAAGTTGATATAAGTGGGGAGAAATTACTAACTCTAATGAGAGAACAGGCTGTGCAATATGGTACGGACTATAGAAGAGCGCAAGTGTTTGGTATCGATGCTAGTGGAGAATGGAAAACTGTTTATACACCTGAGGGTACTTTCAAAGCTAAAGCACTTGTCCTTGCAAGTGGAGCTATGGGTAGGCCTGCATCATTTAAGGGAGAAGCCGATTTTCTTGGCAAAGGAGTAAGTTATTGTGCTACGTGTGATGGTGCTTTTTACAAAAATAGAGAAGTCGCTGTTGTTGGAGTAAACAAGGAAGCAATTGAAGAGGCAACTGTTCTAACTAAATTTGCATCAACTGTGCATTGGATTACATCAAGTGATCCTAAATCAGATAATGCAGAAGCAATGGAATTGATGGATAGTTCAAATATAAAACATTGGAGCAGAACAAGATTATTGGAAATATTGGGTGATGATATGGGTGTGAATGGAGTTATTGTAAAAAATAAGCAGGAAGAAAATCCTATCAATTTAAATTTAGATGGAGTCTTTGTTTATATGAGTGGTTCAAAGCCGATTACTGATTTTTTAGGGGAACAAATTGCTTTAAAAGAAGATGGAGGAGTTATTGTAGATGACTTTATGTCTACAAACTCTGATGGAGTATGGGCTATTGGAGATATAAGAAATACACCATTTAAGCAAGCCGTTGTTGCAGCTTCTGATGGATGTATTGCTGCAATGTCTATTGATAGATATTTAAATAGTAGAAAAAATATAAGAGTAGATTGGATTCATTCTTAAAAATAAATATTTCTTCTTAAATTTAAAGCGGTGTGGCTTCAGAAATATAAGCGACTCCTCCGTAGTAGCTTAAATCGTCCCTGATGTTATCTCTCATTTTATCTATTAATTCTTGCTCACAAAAAACAATTACATGAGCATTTGCTCCTAATCCTGTAAATTCCATATCTTCAGTAACAACTCTTTCAGGCCCTCTGCCTGTGGCGTGTTTCATAACTGTATATCCAGGAACATTAGCTTTTTCTAATGTTTTAATGATTGCACCTAGTTCTCTTTCACTAAATATTAAGTCTAATCTTTTCATTTTTATAGAGGGGAAAGTGGGATAATGGTATTAACTAAACTCATATATATTGGAATGCCGAGAACAATATTGAATGGGAAAGTTAGACCTAGTGTAGTTGAAATATAATAACTAGATTTAGCTTCTGGAACTGTCATCCTCATCGCTGCAGGAACTGCTAAATAAGAGGCGCTCGCACATAAAACCACAAATAGAAGTGCGTTGCCAGGTCCTAAGGATAAAAATCTTGCAACGAAAACACCAATAAATGAGTTAAATAAAGGCATAAAGATGGAAAAGCCAATCAAGAACGAACCCGCATTTTTCAGTCTCGGCAGTCTTTGAGCAGCGACTATTCCCATATCTAACAAGAAAAAGCATTCTGCTCCATAGAATAATTGTCCAGTAAAAGGCTCCATTTTCACAATCCCTGAGGGATTACTAGAAGCAGTAAGAAATCCTACAATTAAGCTTGAGAGCAATAAATAAACTGATCCATTCAAAATTGATTCGTGTAATATTGCGCTTAGATGCATTTTTCTTGATTTTGGTCTATTTTTGGGAGCTGCAAATTTCACAATTAATAATCCAACAATTATTGCAGGAGATTCCATCAAAGCTAAGGCGCCCACCATAAACCCATCAAAAGCTATTTTTTGACTTTCCAAAAAACTTTCTGCGGAAATAAATGTAACAGCACTAATTGAACCGTATGCTGCTGCTATTGCGGCTGAATTAAAGACATCAAACTTAAATCTTAAAATTAAAAATCCAATCAGCGGGATTAATAGTGACATCATTATTGCAGCACTTAAAGTCGGCAATACTTGATCTGTAAAACCACTTTTCTGAATCTCTATACCTCCCTTAAACCCAATAGCTAGGAGCAGATATAGTGAGAAGAGTTTAGGCAATGGAGCTGGTATTTCTAAATCAGATTTAAATAATACTGATATTGCTCCAATCAAAAAGAAAAGAACTGGCGGGGCTAATACATTTTGAAGAATTGGATTTATTTCCATCAATTACTAGGCTATTTCATTTAGAGCAGTTTCTAAAGCTTCTTTTCTTGTTTCAATGATATCTACAACTCCAAACTTGACTAATCTATCTTTTACTTTTTCATTAGCACCAGCAACAAATGCTTTTCTGGAATTATTTTTTGCTTCTTGTATCATATCCTCTATTGCCAGAGTCGCAGTTACTCCAAGTCTTGGTACATCAGTGATATCTAATATCAAAACTTTGTAGTTTCTTACAAGCATCATTCTTTCAGATATACCTTTAGCTGCTCCAAAACTAAGTGGTCCTTTGAGTCTAAATAGCATTACTTCTCCTGAACATCTATCTAGTAGTGCTTTTTCATCAGCAGGTAATGCATTTTTAGCTTGATCATCTTTAGATAAAGGATTATCATCATCCATACCCTCTAGCTGAGTTTCGGTTATTGAATCAATAGTGAGCATATTTGCGACAAAAACACCTACTAGAACTGCCCAAATTAAATCCCAAAAAACAGTCATTAGAAGTACGCCATACATTACCGCAGAAGTTTTTAGAGATAATTTATGAGCTCTCTTTAAAAATCCCCAATCTATGATGTCTAAACCTACTTTAATAAGAATTCCCGCAAGTAAAGCATTCGGAATTTGCTCTGCTAATGGTCCTGCTCCAACTAATACTATTAATAAAACAACTGAATGAACCATTCCAGAAATTGGAGTAGAACCTCCAGATTTGACGTTTATAACAGTTCTCATTGTTGCTCCAGCACCAGGTAATCCGGTGAAAAGACCTGCTACAGCATTTCCTATTCCTTGGCCAATAAGTTCCCTATCAGAATTATGTTTTGTTTGAGATATATTATCTGCTACTAAAGATGTTAGTAAAGAGTCAATGGCTCCAAGTACTGCGAGAACTAACCCTGCCTGGAAAATAATTGGAAGATATTGATTAAAACTAGGAATATCTAAGGATGGTACTCCTCTAGGAATATCTCCTATTCTTACTAATTGGCCTTCTCCAAACATAAATATTGATATTGGGGTAACAATCAATAAGGCTAAAAGAGGAGCAGGAACCCACTGACTTATTTTTCTAGGTGTAAGAAATACTATTCCTAATGTCATTACTGAAATACCAATTGCTGCTGGATTGGGTTGGAAATTAGAAAAAACAGTTGTTAAAGAATCTATTACCTTTCCTTGAGTAGTTATTCCTAGTAATGGTCCTATTTGAAGTGCAATGATTATGAAACCAATACCAGACATAAATCCTGAAACAACAGAATATGGAACTAAGGTAATGTATTTACCTAGTTTTAAAATCCCAAATAATATTTGCAGTAAGCCGCCAATTACTACCGCTGCCATAACTAAAGGTAAGATTTGTCCTGCAGAAAGATCTTTTGGAACTCCTGCAGTAGCTAAACTTGCAACTACCCCAGCGACAGTTACACTCATGGGACCGGTTGGCCCACTAACTTGAGCAGGAGTTCCTCCAAATAAAGCTGCTAAAAAACCAACTACTACTGCTCCATATAATCCATAAATTGCTCCGCCAGGTCCTAAGGCAGCATTCCCAAAAGCAAGAGCCAGAGGTAAAGCCACCACTGCGGCTGTGATCCCCCCAAGAATATCTCCTCTTACATTCTTTAGATGAAAGCCATTAATTATTTGCAAAGATAGTCTCCTTAAAATAAATACTTAACTAAAAGATATTATCTCTTAATGACGTAAATTTGTGAAAAATTCAGTTTGTGCAAAATATTTTTGTAACTTTTTTTTCTTATTTAAAAAAATTTAAGTTAATTTTCCTGAACAAAAGGAGTCTCTGATTGATTTATGTGCGAGGCAAGCGATTAATCTATTAGATAAATATTTTATAATTTAAATAATATTCAAATGAATTCTATTATTCGTCCTAGAAGATTAAGAGGAACTCAGGCAATTAGAGAAATGGTTAGAGAAAACCATCTAAACGCATCGGACTTTATTTATCCATTATTTATTCATGAAAAAGATTTTAAAGAGGAAATTTCAGCAATGCCAGGAACTTTTAGGTGGGATATGAATGGCTTAATCAAAGAAGTTACCAGGGCATGGGAATTGGGAATAAGGTGTGTGGTTCTTTTCCCAAAAATCAACGATAGCTTAAAAACTGAAGATGGTGCAGAGTGTTTTAATGAAAAAGGTTTAATACCTAAAGCTATTCGAATATTAAAAAAAGAGATTCCAGAAATGGCAATAATGACAGATGTTGCCTTAGACCCATACTCTTGTGATGGTCATGATGGATTAGTTGATGAAACTGGAAAAATATTGAATGATGAAACAATCGAAATTTTAAAAAAACAAGCTTTAACACAAGCTAGTGCTGGAGCAGATTTTATTGGCCCTAGTGACATGATGGATGGGAGAGTTGGAGCAATTAGAACTGCTCTTGATAGTCAAGGATTTAGTGATGTAGGGATTATTAGTTACACAGCAAAATATTCATCTGCTTATTATGGTCCATTTAGAACTGCCTTAGATTCAGCTCCAAGAGAAAATAGTGAGAAAATAATTCCAGATAATAAGTCTACATATCAAATGGACCCTGCTAATTCAAAAGAGGCTTTAATTGAATCTGCATTGGATCAGTATGAAGGAGCTGATATTTTGATGGTAAAACCAGGAATTTCATACTTGGATATTGTTTATAGACTAAGCACTTTTTCAAATAAACCCATAGCTGCATACAACGTTAGTGGGGAGTATTCCATGGTAAAGTCTGCTGCTATGAAGAACTGGATTAATGAAAAAGATATTGTTTTAGAAACGTTGCTTAGTTTTAAAAGAGCAGGAGCAAAATTAATACTCACTTATCATGCTTGTGATGCATCTCAATGGTTGCAGGATACTTAAAAACTCATTATTAACAAAAATTTGGTTTATTCTTAGATTAATAATAAATTAATTGCTTTGTTTTGAAGTTATCACAAGAAGTAAATAGGATTGGTCACATCGCACTTAGAGTAGAGAATCTCGAAAGGGCCAAATCTTTTTATATTAAGCTTGGTATGAATTTAGTTTGGGACGATAAAGATTGGTCTTATTTAGAAGCTGGTAAAGGGAAAGATGGAATTGCGTTGTTAGGACCTAGCTACAAAGCTGCCGGACCACACTTTGCTTTTCATTTTGAAAATAAAAAAGAAGTGGAAAATATTCAAAATGATTTAAAGAATTCTGGCTTAAAAGTTGGTCCTTTACATGAACATAGAGATGGAACAGCATCTTTTTATATGAAGGATACTGAAGGTAACTGGCTTGAGATGCTTTATGTTCCTCCTGAAGGGATTCAATCGAATGTTTGATTCTTTTTTTTTGTATGCAAGAGAAAAGTTATTCTAAAAAATCATATTCAGATAAAAACTTAGAAGAAGAATCTATAAGTCTTTTAGAGTGGGATTCGTTAAAAACGCATTTGTCTTCGTTCGCCTCTACGGAAATGGGTAAACGAGCAGTTTTAAGTTTTGGTATCCCTTCAGAATACGAAGCATCTAAAAGACTGTTGAATGAAACTATTGAAATAAGTGAGCTAGAAAATAATTTAGATAAATCAATTAGTTTTTCTGGTGTTTTTGATATTAGTAGAAATATCGTAATTTGTTCCAAGGGAGGTGTGATTTCATCTTCTGAATTGTTAGAAATAGCGAAAACAATCGCTGCAGCAAGAAATTTAAAAAAAATCTTATTAAATTTTGAACAAAGGCCTTATATTTCATCATTTATAAAAAATTTAATTGACAATCAGAATATCGAAACTATTTTTACAAAAGGCATTGAATCAAATGGAAGGATTTCAGATAATGCTAGTAATGAACTATCTATTTTTAGAAAAGAATTATTATCTAAGAAACTTGAAAGAAAAATATTAGTTGAGAAATTTATTCAAAAGAATTTAGCTTATTTGCAAGATACTACTATTGGAGATCGATATGGGAGACCTGTTTTAGCAGTGAAAGTTAATTATGTAAATAAATTTAAAGGCATAATTCATGACTCTTCATCTTCAGGAAATACAGTGTATTTTGAGCCTGATAGTGTAGTAACTAAAGGTAATAAGATAGCTGCTTTAGAAGCTAGAATCACAGCAGAAGAATTTAAATTACTTAAGAAATGGTCACAAGTTGTTAGTGATAATTCAGAAAATCTCATTGAAATGGCATCCATTTTATTGAGATTAGAAAATGCTCTAACTCGTTCAAGATATTCGAAATGGATTGGAGGCAAAACTCCTACGTTTGAGAAAAATCCTATTATTTCTTTAATTGGTTTTTTTCATCCGTTATTGATTTGGGAACATAAGAAAAAAGGAGCTCCCCCCCCAGTGGCTGTCGATTTTCATATAAATAGAAATATTAAGGTTGTAGCTATTACAGGTCCAAATACTGGAGGTAAAACGGCAGCTTTAAAAGGATTGGGTTTGTCTTTAATTATGGCTAGAGCAGGATTATTGATACCCTCAACTAATAATCCTATTATCCCTTTTTGTCCAAATATATATGTGGATATAGGAGATAATCAATCATTAGAAGAAAATTTATCTACCTTCAGTGGGCATATATCCCGCATAAAAGAGATATTAGATTCACTTGATAATAAGAAAGGATTATCAGTTGTGTTGTTAGATGAGATTGGATCTGGTACAGATCCTCTTGAAGGAAGTGCTCTTGCGATGGCTTTATTAAAAGAATTTGCAAATAAATCTGATATCACTTTAGCAACTACACATTATGGAGATATTAAGGCTTTAAAATATAATGACTCCAGATTTGAAAACGTATCAGTTGCCTTTGATGAGGATTCTTTGCTGCCAAAATATATACTCAACTGGGGGATTCCTGGGAGAAGTAATGCTTTATCAATTTCAAAGAGAATTGGTCTCGATGAAAGCATACTTAACGAAGCTGCAAATTATTTAAAGCCGAAACAAGTTGATGATATTAACAGTATTATCAAAGGGCTTGAGGAAGAGAGGATTAAACAACAAAATTCTGCAGAAGCGGCTGCAGAACTTATTGCAAGGACTGAAATATTACATGATGAACTGAAGAGAAATTATGAATATCAAAAAATAAATGCTGAAAAAATCCAGGAAATTGAAAGGTCTAGATTATCAAAACATATTGTATCCGCTAAAAAAGAGGTAATAGATTTGATTAAAAAATTAAGAGATAAAAATGTTAATGGAGAGGATACGAGAATTATTGGAAAAAGATTAAAGGAAATTGAGACTGAACATTTAACCCAAAAAAAATTTGAAAAGTCAATATCATGGCATCCTCAGGTAGGCGATTTTGTAAAAATTATAAGTCTTAATAGTACGGGACAAATTGTAGATTTAAATAAAAAAGATGGTTTTTACGAAGTTAAATGTGGTTCATTCAGAAGCACATTATCTCTGAATGACTTTGAAGGTATTAATGGAGAAAAGCCTAATTTCAAAAGGTCAAAGATTGAGATCAAGTCTACAAGGGAAGATTTTTCTTGTTCTAAGATTAGAACGAGTAAAAATACAATTGACGTAAGAGGGCTAAGAGTTCATGAAGCCGAAATAATTATTGAAGAGAAAATTAGAAAATTTCATGGACCACTATGGATTATTCATGGAATTGGAACAGGGAAATTAAAAAAAGGACTAAGAAATTGGTTATCAGGTTTAAATTATGTTGATAAGATTGAAGATGCAGCAAACAACGAGGGTGGACCTGGTTGCAGTATTGCGTGGATAAAATAAAATTTAAAAAACATAGAAAACAATTTAATAAGTGTAATTAAGTGCAATTTATTGATCAGGCAAACATTATTCTTAAAGCTGGAAAAGGTGGAAATGGAATAGTTTCATTTAGAAGAGAAAAATTCGTTCCTGCTGGAGGACCTTCTGGGGGGAATGGTGGCAGAGGGGGTTCAGTTATTTTGATGGCTGATAATAATCTTCAAACATTATTAGATTTCAAATTCAAACGAGAAATAATTGCTGAAAATGGATGCAAAGGAGGTCCAAATAAGAGATCAGGTGCTTCAGGTGAGGATAGAATCCTTAAAGTTCCCTGCGGGACAGAAATAAGGGATATTAAAACCGGCATTATTTTAGGCGACTTAACTAAAGATAAACAGAGTTTAACTATTGCTATTGGAGGAAGAGGTGGACATGGTAATGCTTACTATTTAAGTAATCAAAATAGAGCCCCAGAATCATTCACCGAAGGAAAAGATGGTGAGATATGGGAGGTTCAATTAGAACTAAAACTTATTGCAGAGGTCGGGATTATAGGCCTTCCAAATGCTGGTAAAAGTACTTTGATTTCCGTTGTATCATCTGCCCGTCCAAAAATTGCAAATTATCCTTTCACGACTCTAATACCTAACTTAGGTGTAGTAAGAAAAATTGATGGTAATGGTTGCCTTTTTGCGGATATTCCTGGATTAATATCAGGTGCAGCTGATGGAGTAGGTTTAGGACATGATTTTTTAAGGCACATCCAAAGAACGAAGATACTTGTTCACTTGATTGATGTAATTTCAGAAAATCCTTTACATGATTTTGAGATTATTGAGCAGGAATTAAAAAAATATGGGAAAGGTCTTTTAGATAAAGAGAGGATAATAGTATTGAATAAAATGGAGCTTGTAGATGATGATTATTTGAAAATAATTACAAAAAAGTTAGAAGATTTATCTAAAAAGAAAGTTTTAGTTATTTCTTCATCTTTAAAAAAAGGTTTATCTTCACTGCTTTCTGAAGTATGGAAGAGGATCTAACTTAAATTAAAAAATTTTTTGTAAAACAATACACTTGATTTAATAATGAAAATTAGTCATAAATAAGATACTTCTTCAGAAACAATATGAATTTCTATACTTGCTTTGATCAACAAGGAAAAATAATAGCTAGATGTCAAACGATTCAAGATATCGAGGTTTTGAAGAAAATGGGAAGACCAATTGTAGAAGTCAAGGAAATGAAAAATGAGGAGTCAGTTGTTTGTTCGCTTACAGGAAGTCCATCAGACTTTAATAGAGATTACTAAAGAATTTAACAAATAAAAAAAAGGCTCTGAAAGCCCTTTTTTTTTGTGAATTATCGATAAAAAGAAAGCCTAATCATCATAAACAAGACATTCCGGTTCATCCGGATTGGCATCGCAGAAAAGTTCCAAAGCATTAGGATCATGTTTATCCTCTGGATGATGATCCTTATATTCTTCGAGTTCTTTTAGCTCTTCAGTTAAATGTCTGACCTTTGGAAGATTGCCCTCTGCTTTTGCAGATTCGATTTCCGATTGATCTTTTTGGATGTGTTCGTCAATGGATTTCATTTTAAGCTTTTCATACTTTAGTAGACATATATAACATAGTTAATTTCTTATGAAATTGCATTATCTATGAACTAAAAAAGTGTTCATTACAACATCATTTTTTTTAAATTTATTTATTTTTTAGGGCTCTAATCTCATTATTTCCTCTAACGATGGTAAAACTGGGATTAGTTGATTTGGGTTTAAAGGAAATAAAGCTTTGTAGTAATCTTTTTTCCATTCATTGTCGAAGCATGTCCTTTTTACGTTAGATAAGTTAAAGAATTTTAATCTCCATTCAATAATCTTTTCGAAACTTGATAGTTCTTGTTCAGTACATTTGAAAAGTTTGCTATATATCAATTCCCATCTTATAAGCGTTGGAAAAAGGTAAATATCTGCGTAGGTTAACTCCTCTCCAAATATCCAGTCCCCTTTGTTTTTCTCTAGTAAATTTTCAACTTCATTTATACCTGCGAAAAGATTTTGACTTGCTTTTTCGTAAGCTGACTGGTTTCTGGCGAAACCACATTTATATACGCCATCATTAATGCTGTTATTAATTAAATCTAAACATTTTTGATTACAATCTTTAATACTTAATGTCTGATATTTCGATTCACTTTTTATTGAGTTGAGCAGTCTTATAATCTGTGAACTTTCATTAGACAATATATTTACTTCATCTTTTACAAAACTAATTAAAAGAGGTAATGTCGCTCTAAAAATAATCTTTTCATTAGCTTTTTTGTAAAGGTCTGAGAGTCTCATACATCCTTTAATACTTGTATTAAAAATCCATTCGCCATGCTCAATATCTGCTTTTAAAAAAATAACCTTAACTTTCTTTGATAAATATTTCATTTCGTGGACGAGTAAAGTTCTTTGACACCATGGACAAGAATTGCCTACCAATAAATAAATTTGCCCATTCTCATTATTAATTTCGTATTTACTATCAATTGTTATACTTTTAGGCCTTTTATAATTACCATGTAAATCTGATGGTGCGAAGCCATTCATTAGTTGGGTCCAAAACCAAAACCAGAATTTTTTGGAGGCCTTAATAAGGTGTTTATTTTGCATAAAATTTTACTTTAAAAGAAAAAATGACTGTTCAAAGAATACTTATCGTTTCAGGTACTCATGGGAATGAAATTAATCCTGTTTGGGCGGTTAAACAATTTAATAGAGAGGAAAATATTTTAAAGCATGGTATCGAGTATGAATACATAATAGGTAATCCTGTTGCATATGAAAAAGGGTGCAGATATATAGATGTAGATTTAAATAGATCTTTTAAAGAAAGTGAGAATTGTGATCAACATAAGAATAGTTTTTATGAAACAAATAGAGCCAATTTTTTAGTAGATGAATTTGGAATTGACGGATCTAAACCCTGTCAAATTGTAATCGATTTGCATACTACTACTGCAAATATGGGAACTAGCATTGTTTTGTATGGGAGGAGATTCAAAGATTTTTGTTTAGCTGCATTACTGCAGAATAAATTTGGATTGCCTATTTATTTGCACGAAAAAGATAAAGCTCAAACAGGCTTTCTTGTAGAAGCTTGGCCCTGTGGTCTAGTTATTGAAATAGGAGCTGTAGCACAAAATTTTTATGATCCAAAAATCATAGATAGATTCTCTTTAATAATGAGCTCTCTAAGGGAAGAGATAGATAAATTAAAAAAAAACCTTATAGAACTCCCAAAGGAATTGGTTGTTCATGTTCATCAAGGAAGTATAGATTATCCAAGAGATGAAAAAGGAGATATTGATGGCCTAATTCATCCTGAGAGAATAAACCAAGATTGGAAAATGATTAAAAAAGGAGATCCATTATTTCTTGATAGCCAAGGAATAATTCACAAATATAACGGAGACCAATTGATTTGGCCTGTTTTTATTGGAGAAGTCGCTTATAAGGAAAAAAAAATTGCAATGAGCTACACAAAAAAAGAAGTAATTTGTTCCAAAAAACAGTGGGTTCAGGAGTTTGAAAGTCTATAAATCAAGAAACCGGAACAATAAATAACTCAAAACTAATAAGTATTTTTTATTTAATAGATAAGTTTATTTAATATTCAATACTTTCTTTTTTTTGCTAACTCCTAAACCTTCAAAACCTAAATTCTTTCACTCCAAAAAATAACAGCTCCAAAAGCCTCTAATTGCAGTCTTCTATGCTTAGCCTCTCTTAAGGAAACAACCTCTTTCAATCTTTTCCCGTTAATGAGCCATTCGATTATTACCAAGTTAAATCCTCAATAACAAAGAAAATATTAAGACATGGAGGTTCTTTTCTTAGATATTGCAAAAAATAAGTTTACTTAAAGAAAAAAAAATACACATTTTCAGCGATTTTGGTCTAAAATCTTTTGAGCGGGATTTATTTCCGTTTTATTTACACGTCTCAATTTAGAGACATACTTTACGAACTCATGACAACTATTCAGCAGCAGCGTTCTTCGCTGCTAAAAGGTTGGCCACAGTTTTGTGAGTGGGTAACATCAACTAACAACAGAATTTATGTTGGTTGGTTCGGCGTCTTAATGATTCCATGCCTACTTACAGCAGCGGCTTGCTTCATCGTTGCATTCATCGCAGCACCACCAGTAGACATCGACGGAATTAGAGAGCCAGTTGCTGGTTCATTCCTATATGGAAACAACATCATCTCAGGTGCAGTTGTTCCTTCTTCTAACGCTATTGGTCTACACTTCTACCCAATTTGGGAAGCAGCTACTGTAGATGAGTGGTTATACAACGGTGGTCCTTACCAGCTTGTAATTTTCCACTTCCTAATTGGTATCTCAGCATACATGGGAAGACAGTGGGAGCTTTCATACCGTTTAGGTATGCGTCCTTGGATCTGTGTTGCATACTCTGCACCAGTTTCAGCAGCTTTCGCAGTATTCCTTGTATACCCATTCGGTCAAGGTTCATTCTCTGACGGAATGCCTCTTGGTATCTCTGGAACATTCAACTTCATGTTTGTTTTCCAGGCAGAGCACAACATTCTTATGCACCCATTCCACATGGCTGGTGTTGCTGGTATGTTCGGAGGATCTTTATTCTCAGCTATGCATGGTTCACTTGTTACTTCATCTCTAATCAGAGAAACAACTGAGACAGAATCTCAGAACTATGGTTACAAGTTCGGACAAGAAGAAGAAACATATAACATCGTTGCAGCTCATGGCTACTTCGGTCGTTTGATCTTCCAATATGCAAGTTTCAACAACAGCAGAAGTCTTCACTTCTTCCTAGCTGTATTCCCAGTTGTTTGTGTATGGTTAACTTCAATGGGTATCTGCACAATGGCATTCAACCTTAACGGTTTCAACTTCAACCAGTCAGTTGTTGATGCAAACGGTAAGATTGTTCCTACATGGGGAGACGTTCTTAACAGAGCAAACCTAGGTATGGAAGTAATGCACGAGCGTAACGCTCACAACTTCCCACTTGATCTAGCAGCAGCTGAGTCTACAACAGTAGCTCTTTCAGCTCCAGCTATCGGTTAAGTTTAAAGTTCTTAAATTTATAAGTCCCCTTTTTGGGGGCTTTTTTTTTGTTAAATTTTCAATTGGTTTCATATAATGTTTATATAGATAAAACATTTCATATTTCTATGAGTAGTAGTTTTGGAAAAATTTTTCGTGTTAGTACTTTTGGAGAATCACATGGTGGTGCAGTAGGAGTTATCCTTGATGGATGTCCCCCAAAGTTAAAAGTAGATATAAATCTGATACAAAATGAATTAGATAGGCGCAGACCTGGCCAAAGTGACATTACAACACCAAGAAATGAAGAAGATAAAATTGAAATATTAAGTGGGATAAAGGAAGGGTTAACACTTGGAACTCCAATAGCGATGTTGGTAAGAAACAAGGATCAAAGACCAGGAGATTATTATAATTTGGAGCAAGTATTTAGACCTTCTCATGCAGATGGTACATATCATCTGAAATATGGAATTCAGGCAAGTTCTGGTGGTGGAAGAGCCTCTGCAAGAGAAACAATTGGGAGAGTAGCTGCGGGCGCCGTAGCAAAACAATTATTAAAAAACTTCTGTAACACTGAAATACTATCTTGGGTAAAGCGTATACATGATATTGATTCTGATATAAATAAAGAAAAGATTTCTTTCAAAAAAATAGATTCTAATATTGTTAGATGTCCTGATGAAAAGGTATCAGCAGAAATGATCGAAAGAATTAAGCAATTAAAGCGTCAAGGAGACTCTTGTGGAGGTGTTATTGAATGTCTAGTAAGAAATGTCCCTTCTGGTCTTGGAATGCCTGTTTTTGATAAATTAGAAGCTGATTTAGCGAAGGCTTTGATGTCTTTGCCTGCCACGAAAGGCTTTGAAATAGGTTCAGGTTTCTCTGGAACTTATTTAAAAGGAAGTGAACATAATGATGCCTTTATTAAATCTGATGATATGAGGAAGTTAAGAACAGTATCTAATAATTCAGGTGGTATACAGGGAGGAATAAGTAATGGCGAAAATATTGAGATGAAGATAGCTTTTAAACCTACAGCAACTATCGGGAAAGAACAGAAAACAGTAAATGCTGAAGGAAAAGAAGTTTTGATGAAAGCAAAAGGGAGACATGATCCATGCGTTCTACCAAGAGCAGTTCCTATGGTTGATGCTATGGTTGCTTTAGTACTTGCTGATCATTTACTTCTGAATCAAGCTCAATGTGGCTTAATGAATGATAAGTAGTTTTGTTAAATAAATTATATTTATCTTTTATTTAATTATTTTTGAGCCATTCATATATTTTTGGATCAAATTTTTTATTTATAATACCTTTATCTCCAATTACGATTGCTTTATATCCTAAAGATTTATAAGTTTTTACATCATTGATTGATAGGCCCCCAGCAGCAATGAAATCAATACTTCTAAAGTTGAGTATATCTATGGAAATAGCTTTACTTTTTATTGGATAAATTTTGATAATGTTGCAATTTAAATTTATCGCTTCCTCAAGATCTTTTAAATTTTTAATTCCAGGAATTAATAAATAATTTTTTGACTTCGAATAATTGAAAAGATCTTTATCCCAAAATTTCATCATAGAAAAATTTAATCCAATTTTTAATGAATCTTCTATTGATTTCTTATTAATTATAGAGGCAGAGCCTAAATTAATTATTGGAAATTTGCGTTTGATTTCGTATACAAAGTCCAACCACTTTTCATTGTTTGACCAACTTATTTCAATATTCTTTAATCCTAATTTTACTAATCTTTCTAATTCTTTAAAAAATGAATTCCTTATAGAAGTATTTGAGTAAATATTATCTTCCGGTTTTATTAGTAAAAAAAAAGATTGTTTTAACAGCAAATCTGAAAAAGAATCTTCTTTAATATTCATTAAATTTTTATACTTAAAACTAAATATAATTTGCTACTTTAACTTCTGATCGATTAAGCAAATCTTGGATATCTTCAGTGTCTATAGTTTCTCTTTCAATTAGCATTTGAGCCATTTCATCCAAAACAGTTCTATTATCTGATAAAACTTTTGTAGCTCTCTTGTAAGCAACATCAACAAGTTCTGAAACCTCTACATCAATTGTTGCGGCTGTGTCTTCAGAGAAGTCTCTTGTAGAACTCATATCTCTTCCTAGAAACATTCCCCCTTGAGATTGACCTAAAGCAACTGGACCTATTTTGTCACTCATACCAAATTTAGTGATCATTTGTCTTGCTACATTGGCAACTTGTTGTAAATCATTTGAAGCACCAGTTGTTACTTCTTCTTCACCATAAACTATTTCTTCAGCAACTCTTCCCCCAAGAGCTACAGCCATTTGATTTTGAAGGTAAGAACGAGAGTAAAGACCAGATTCCATTCTTTCTTCACTTGGAGTAAAGAAGGTTAAACCTCCAGCTTGACCTCTAGGAATTATTGAAACTTTTGCTACGGGATCATAATCAGGCATTAATGCTCCAACTAGTGCATGACCAGCTTCATGATAAGCAACTAATTCTTTTTTCTTATCACTGATCACTCTATCTTTCTTTTCTGGGCCGGCCATAACCCTTTCAATGGCATCACCGACTTCATCATTACTTACTTTATCTAAATCTTTTCTTGCTGCTAATATTGCTGCCTCATTTAAAAGATTAGCTAAATCTGCGCCAGTGAATCCTGGTGTTCTTCTAGCAA
>QCBF01000002.1:0-115398 GCA_003281705.1 Prochlorococcus sp. AG-347-C10 | reverse complement strand
AGACTTGGATGGGATAGTAAAGAAGAAAATATAGAGGATTTCTTATTTAAACTTCAAGATGCGGGAGCAACGATGATCACACTTCATGGAAGAACAAGAAAACAGGGTTTTACAGGCAAGTCAGATTGGGAAATGATCGGGAGACTTAAAAAGTTGTTGGAAATTCCAGTAATTGCTAATGGAGATATCAAAAATCCAGATGACGCTCTTAATTGTTTAATAAAAACAAATGCTGATGGTGTAATGATTGGACGAGGAATATTAGGATCCCCATGGAAAATAGGAGAAATAGATTATGCCATAAGAGAAAATAAAAATTTTAAAGAACCAAGTACAGAAGAAAAACTATATTTAATTATTGAGCATCTTGATGAATTAATAAAAGAAAAAGGAGATCACGGCTTGCTAATTGCGAGGAAACATATCTCATGGACATGCAAAGACTTTAAAGGAGCATCAAATTTGAGAAATAACTTGGTTAGAGCTGTTGATAAAAATCAAGTTAAAAATTTAATAATTAAAATGATTAAAACTTTGAATAATGAAAAAAATACATTAGCTTAGAACAAATTTATTTTTTAAATGAAAATTATTAGTAAAGAAACAAGTAAAAGAGTATGTGATCATATGAACAATGATCACATAGATTCAGTGCACAAATATCTTATTCATTATGGGAAGATATCAAGATTTGAGAATGCTTATATGGAAGAAATTAATAATTGTTATATAAAAATCAATTACGATGGCCAATCAGCAATTATCAATTTTAAAAATGAAATATCTGAAGAAGAAATTCATTCAACTTTAGTATCAATGATTAAAGAGATTAAAAAATAAATTTATAAAAAATTCTAATTTTTATTTTTCATAGTAATCAGTTATCTTTTTACATTCTTCAAATGAAAGCATGCTTAATCTAGATGTGGCTTTTATTTTTAGAATTGCACAAACAGCTAATAAATCAGCGCTATCAACATTAAGTGCTTCAGAAAGCTCTTGGACCCTAAGACCTTTCATTAGTATTAAAAAAACTTTTCTAGATTATCAAGAACCTTTAAATCAATGGGCTGCATTTTTTCCTAAACCTGCAACGAATGGAAAAGTTTGTTCATCACCAAATATATCTTCTACTGAAGAATTAGAAATAATAGTTTTTTTATTATCAGGCTTAATTTCTTCAATTTCATTAGAAATATTATCTTTAATTTTATTTTCAATTTCTTTTGCTAATAAATTATTCGTATTAGAAAATATTGAAAAAACTAATACACATAAAAACAAAACAATTCTTCTCATAAAAAAAATTTATCTAATACTATTGTCATGTACCAATAAAGTTATTTAGAAAAACAAGTTAATTTTAAAACAATTCTAAATAAATCAAAATTAAAAGATATTCATCTTCCTAACTTATTTCTATTTTTAAATCTAATTAAAAAATAAAGACCTAGTAACAAAAGAATTGCTAAGGAGTACTGATTAAGAAAAACATAAACTATATAGACTAGAAAAGGGAATAAGCACGCCCTCTTGAAATTTAATTTCTGTTCTTTTGACATATTTTTCCAATTTAAATATTCTTCCCATTGAAAAATCTTCTTCATTTTTCTACTTCTATTTTTACGATTAAACATAACTTTATAAATATTGTTTTGATGATTCTTATGTTAATAAACAAAATTAATCTACAATATCAAAATAAATTTTTTTTATTGAATAAAAATATTTTTTAGAAAAAGATGAACTCAAAACCAGTTTGGAAAATAGAAAAAATTGTTTTACCTCAACATGCAGATCATGCAGGTGTAATGTGGCACGGTAAATATTTTAATTGGCTTGAAGAAAGCCGAATAAATGCACTTTCAGAAGTAGGTATAAGTTATTTCGAACTAATTAAAAAAGGCTTCGATTTACCTTTAATCGATACCTCAATAAAATATAAATCACCTTTATTTCTTGGTGAAAAAATAACAATAGAAAGCGAATTCAATATTAAAAAAAGTCCAAGGATTAATGTAATTTCAAAATTTCTAAACCAAAAAAAAGAAATCTTAACTATTGCTGAAGTCAATTTAGTCTTAATAAATAAAATAAATTTTTCTATAATTAGAAAAAGACCAGATTTCCTATCGGAAGCATTTTTTAAATTAAACGGTTAAAAATATTATCCGTTAATTGAAAGATTAATTAAATTATTCATTATGAATATATTTCAAATTATTGATTCTTACCAATATGAAATGGAATCAAGATATCAAGAAAAATCAATGCTTACAAATCTTTTTACAGAGCACAAATTTATAGGATGGTTAGGGTTGTTTATAGTATTTTTCTCTATCTTTGCAATTTTTGTTTTTCAATTTCTTGAGTGGGAAAGTAATGACAATAATAAAAGTTAAGAAGATTTAATGCTTATAATTCAACTGAATGACTAAAAAAATGGCTATCTACTTAAAAATAACTAACCCTACAGAGGTTGTAAAAAAAAAGACCTCAAAATGGCTTACAGATATTACACCTGAAAGAATTGATAGAAAATTGGTCGAGGATGAAGTAATAAAAGGCATTATCGAGCAATTAACATTAGAAGGCATTAAAGGAGAAATATCAGCAATTAATGGATTTGAAGTAAATGATTCTTCAGTAATAACAAAAAATAATTTTGTTATTAGAAAAACAAAAACTTTTTAGTTCAAAAATAAAAATCTTTAATGAAAATTTTTTTTATTTTAATTATTTTTATCATTTTTTTAATTTTTATAATCGTAAGGGATTATCAAATTAAAAAGAAAAAGTTTAAATTAAATAATGCCTTAAATTCCAATTTCTTTATTCAAACAATTAATAATTTAATAGAAGAAAACAAATACAATTTGTTAGAGGAGAGAATCAGATTAAGGGAAATAGATGCTTACGGTAACGAAGATTATAAAAAATGGATTGGCAATCCACCTCTTCATGAAAAAGACATTGAGAAAAATATATTTAATGGATCCAAGCGATTTAAAGAGGGTATACCATACTTCTGGGAAAAAGTAATTTTAAAAAAATTTGGAAGTATGGAACTGTTTTTCGAAAAGTGGAGATCGTATTGTAATGAAAATCCTACTATCGATGATGAGATAATTGGATCTATTAGAAAGCTTGAGACTGAAGATTGGTTTGTATTTATAGCAAGTCAAATAGAGAAATCATGCTTAAACCTAATAGAAAAAAACTACTCAAGAAAAAACAAGGGGAACTACAAAAAAGGTATTAGATTTGAAAATCATTGTATGGAAATTCTCAAACAAAATGGCTGGGAAGTAAAAGAAACCCCTAATACAGGAGATCAAGGGGTTGACTTAATTGCGTCAATAAATAATTTGAGAATATGTATTCAATGCAAAGATCATGAAAAAGCTATTGGAAATAAAGCAGTTCAGGAAATTTCAGCCGGTAAATTATTTTGGAAAGGTACACATGCAATAATAGTCTCAAAATCTGGCTTTACAAAGTCTGCCCATCAACTAGCAAAATCAAATAAAGTGGAACTAATCAATGAATATCAATTAAAAGATTTAGAAAAGTTTATTGTTTAAATACTTTATATCAATTTTGTTAAGCCCTCTTTGTAAAGCAAAAGTGTTGTAAAAATTCCTGAGGCCCACATTAAGCCTCTAGCTGTTGGGATATTAAAAACATAAGCACCAATATATAAAAAACGAAAAATAGGATGAATCAATGCTGCAATTATTGCAATATTAGAGTCAGTTAAAGTAATCAAACAAAGAAGACATGCAGGTGCATGTAGGGAAATGCTTTCCCAACAATTTTGATGACACCAAACTGCTCTTTTACCAAAAGAAGGTAAATCATCGAATAAAGCTCTTGGAGCAGACATGTTTTCAACAGAATATCCCGCTTTAACTCTCCCTATAGTTAATGGAATAATTGATAATAAAACAACACCTACTGATAGACAAAGACTCCAGGCAAAAGCTACTTGCATATGATTTAAATAATAATATTAGCTTAATAATTGAAGCTCATTATCGTGATAAATGAAAAATCATTACCATAGATAAAACTTTGCAAAAAATGCTGTAATTTATATTAAAAAATCATTTATGGATATTTCAAAGATAGTTTTAATTTTTGGCATAAGTTTATTCATATATTTTGCTTTTCTGTTTTTAGGATTTTTCCTTAAGAATAAAAATCTAAAAGCACAGAATCTAAAAAAAGAAGAATAGATTATTAATACCAGGAAAATTTACTATTTTCTCAATATTTTTATATCTTTTTGGATATATTTCATGGAAATAAATTTTGATCCAAATAATAATTCAATAAAACAGTTGCTGATATATGAAAAAATTTTATAAATTTCTTAAAAGTTTTTTATTTATATCACTTTGGCTTATTTTATCCTCATTTTTAACCCAATATTGGAATACCTTTCATTGGGAATATATTTACTTAAACTTCAGAATTATATTTGATAAAGAATTTTGGTTTGTTGTAGAAAAAATTCTTCTAGGATTTGATATTGGTTATTGGTTAGAAGAGGCACTAAAATTCTTAAGTTATGAAATACCTAAAGAATCATTTAAATATTTACCAATTTATTTCGTATTAAAGTCTATTTGGATAAAGAATTAATTGATATTTTTAATAGATTTTAATAAATTCCTTGAAATTCTTGAATAAAGTCGGTGAATTTATTTTTCTTAAAACAAATAAAGTTCCTTTATCACCTCTACAGATTCTAAGCTTATTACTTAAATAAGTTATTTCTAACCACCCTAATTGTTCATTATTTATTTCTTTCATAGCCTTTATATTTTTTCTTCCAAATTTAGGACCTATAACACCAGCATGTGTAAATTTGACCCCAATTTTTTTTTCATTTATGTAATAAAGTCTTATTAAAATACCAGTACCAATAATTGATTTTATTCCTCTAGGTTTAAGTAAATTAAGACCATTTAAATTTAAGGGATCAAGAATTTGAAGATTATCAATAAAAGGAGAATATTTTAAAAAAGGACTATTAGAACTACTCCACCTAAGCTCCCAAACACCCTGTAAATCATTTCCATCTTTGCTGAAAGAAAAATTATGATCAATTTCAAGTTGTTCGGCAATAGTCTGTATACTCTCTGAATTTGGAGAGTTAAGAAGTAAATTTAATAAATCATCTTCGGATTCCATTTTATAACCGCTGAGTATATAGCTAAGGATAAATACTTACCTCCATGTGCTATATTCTACCCAGAATATGTTGATTTGATGACAAAAAGCTATTGGCTAAAGAAAATTTCAATTCCAAATGCTGATTTATTCCTGGAATATATAAGGACAGTATTACCTTGGATTAAATCTGTGGGAGGAGTAATAGTAAAAAGAGATTTGATACAAGAATCAACCTCAAATGAATGGGACGGAGGCCAGCTTGGATTAGTAATAGAATTCGAATCAAAATTTGCTGCTAAAAAAGCATTTTATTCTGAAGTATTTCAAAAATATCTGCAGTCCAGAGATTTAATGGAGCTAGTTACTATAAGTACTCTTTAGCAAGTCAACCAATAGCGATCTCACACAAACAACTTATAAGTATTTATTACTATTAAATTATTTATGTAATATTTATAACTTCACTAGCAATAGTATATTTTGCAAAATTTAATTGTAAAAGTAATCCGTTAATCAAATGAACTATTCAACTGAAAAAGATGATTATTTGATGACAACTCCATATACAAAAAAAATTCAACAAAAATTTGAAAAGGTTAAATCTTTTTTAGAGCAAAATGGATTTAATCCTTCATCTGAGAGCCTAATGCAAGATATAGTTAGTTCAGAAGAATATATTGCTAAAAATGGCTTATAAAATATCAGAATATATTCAGATTCCTTAAATAATAAAAACCGCCTATTAAAAAAGGTAATAATATTCCAATAAATAAAAAAATGGATTTCTTTGATTCGCCTTCTGATATGGGGTTAATTTCTGGTTCAATTGCAAAACCATTTTGTCTACCACCACTTTCGGTTGTATAACCTTTTTTATTCATAAGAAAAATAATCTATGTAGATTATCTCATGTAAAAACTTATTTAAAAAAATTTTTTACATTTAGAATTAAACTAATTTTTATATCTAATAATTGATTTCAATCTGAGATTTCAATTTGGCAGCTTTTTTTAAAAGACCTACAACTTCCTTGCGGCCATTAGCAAACTCAGCCTTGTTGAGTAACTCGCTATATTTTTTTGTGATTTCTCTATGTTCCATTTTTAATATTTTCTTGTATTAATTATAAAGTTCCTAAAAAAAGTTTTTGTATAAAAGATATCAAAAAAGGTTTTAAGTACCTTTACCTATTTAAACCAACCTTTTTTCTTTGGTTTAATCTCTTCTTTAATAACTTCTTTTTTTCTCCCAAATAATCCCTTTTTTTGGACTGGTAAATTCTCTTCAACAGGTTTAGATTTTCTGTTAAATAATCCTTTTTTAGGTTCTTTTTTAATTGATTCTTTTGAGTCGGAAATCTTTGTTTTTTTAGGAGATAATTTTGAATTTTTGGGTTTGCGATCTGCGAATAAAGTTTGATATACAAAAAAACCAAAAACGGCAAAAAAGCCTAATGCCTGTACTAGAGCAGTTCCAAGATTATCAAACATTTAGGCCTCAACTTTGTATAGTGATTCATTTTCTTTCGTATCTATACATTTTTTATCATCAGACAAGCATTCAATTTCTGCCTTCTTCTCAATATTAGAACTGCAGCCACCTGCATTTGCATTAGATATTGAAAACAAAGTTAGTACTCCTAAAATTAAGACACATGAAGTGTTAATCGGTTTCATAAGTTTTATTTTTATTATGGAAAAATAATTTCGCAATTGCGAAGATAATTTTTTCTTCTGCAAAAAATATCCCCTTTTTATATATCTATTTGTAGTAATTAACTAAGTCGATAATTAATATTGCTAGTAATGAGAAACCTAAAATGAAAGGTAAATAAGGATATTTATTTAAAATTTTATTTAGTTGATTTTTCGATGTTTGCTTTTCCTTTTTCTTTTCTCTTGGTGGTAAGCCTAACTCTTCCCTTCTCTTAGCTTCTCCCATAATTTTTTTAATCTATTTAAAACTATTTTATACACTTAGCAAAATTAGTGTATTTTTCTAGATTTAAATTATTAACGGTTAATTTAGTGATAATTTTGGATATATTAAAAATAAATAAAAAATTACATGATAGAAGTAGTTTGGTCAGTAAATATAATGATTGCAATTCTGATTATTGGTGTTGCCTGGGTTCTTTATTACATATTTACTTATGACCAAAAATTTACTTCCTAGATAAATGTCAGATAAAGATCTAAGTAATTTTCTAAAAAAAATTGAGCAACTTAATCAAATTGCTGAGCTAATAAAAAATAATCCTAGTAAAAAGTTATCCCTTTCAAAATGCAAAAATCATGATGAAGTAATTAAATTAACCACTGAATGGGGTTTTGATATTGGTAAAAGGTGGGGAGAATATTAATTGATTTTATTACCAGCATTATTAAAATTGCCATCAACTTCAAATTAAATTCCTAAGATACATTAGTATTTCTTGATTGGAGTTATGAAAGAAATTAGAGAGATAAAGTCAAATATATATAAAATAGCTGCTGTTACAGATAGAGGGCAAAGATTAAATAAATTAATTTCTCCTATGTATGAGGAAAAAGCTAATGAAATGGATGAATTGATTGAAGATCTTAAAGAATTTAGTTTTGAAATATCAGAAAAATCATTATCTGGAGAGTGGGAATTGATTTTTTCAAATGTAGAATTATTTCGAAGTTCTCCATTCTTCCTTGCTATTGAAAAGGCATTAAATGATGAATTTAAAAGTAATCTTTTTTTTAAATTACATCAATTGCAAGTAGGATCCTTTGGCATATCAACTGTTGGGAGAATTGCTCAAAAGATTGATTTTGAAAAAAAAGAATTTGTATCTACTTTTGACACTACAATATTTGGGCTTACAACTATTCCTATCTTAGGTTGGTTCAAACTATTGCCTACTTTTGGTGGAAGAGTAATAACCCTAGCAAGTGATTTAGTTTTAAGAAATAATTTACTTGATATGAACTTACAAAAGACAAAAGTTTCCAAAGTTGATGGACTTAATAAGATTCCATTATTTAGTGAATTACTTATGGATAGATGGTATCCAGTTAAAGAGGTATGGAATAAGTTACCTTGGAATAAAGAATCGCCAAATTGTCAGGTTTCAATTGTATATTTAGATGATGAAATGAGAATTATGCAGGATATGTATGGGTCTATTTTTATTTATATAAGGCCTTCAATTTCCTTGTTGAATTCAAATTCAATCTCTAATGATTAATTAAAACACTGAATAATACTACCAGCAGTTAAATTCAAGATAATAATCCAGATCCTTTCAAATAAAATTTAAATAAGAGAATTACTAAAAGGTTTACTATTGCTAAGGCTACTAAACCATTTCTGTTTTTAACATCTAATTTCTTGACTAAATTAGAAAGATAAACGACTGGATTTTCTTGCTCTTTATTATCCAAATTTTATTTAAATATTAATTTGACAAGAAAATATCACAGTTTCATTTGAAGAATCAAAATTGTAAAGATGATAATCCAAAAAGAAATAAATAATTTCTAACCCATAATTCCTGCATTTCTTAAAAACGCTTTACCCATATTGCCAATTACAAAAAATAGAGACAAATTAATTAAAAGGATTATTAATAATGCCAACATTTTATAGTTTGGATTAGTTGAAATTCCATCAAATCCATTATTAAGAAATCTTTTAAAAAGTGATTTGTCAATTTTTGGTTTTTGTTGCTCAGAATCAAGTTTTACTTTTTCTTCTGAAGAATCTTGACTACTTGCTTTCTCTAGAAATTCTGTAAATGCTTTAACATTTTCTTCTTTTTTAATCCCCTCATTAAGATCTTTATTGTCTTCATTCAAATTGGGGGACGATTCGATTGAATTATTTTCCTCAGGATTAAGTTTTGAATCTTCCAAATTATTATTAAATGCTAGGAGTATATTACACCATAAAAAAAAACCCACTCGATCAATTGAAGAGAGGGTTAGCTAAGGTTAAAGTTCTTACGTAAATAATAATTTATTTTAATTAAATTTGCGGTTGTAGCATAATGAAGTTTTAATTTAGATTAAATTCAAGGTGATTTTTTCGTTGATATGTTAGATGCGAATACTAAAAAAGCATGTAAAGATGATCCCTCAATAAGAGAAATTAAAATTAGAAATATAGAACATGCTATTGAACAAGCAGAATTGATGATAAAAGAATCAAAAATGAGCCAAGAAGAATTAATCTTCTTAAAAAGAAAAATATCGGACTCAAGACAGGATTTAGAAATACTTTATTTAATGAAAATTCAATGAATATAAATTTTTTAATCTTTTAAAAGAATTGAATTTTTGCAAAGAAACTTAATATGTGTATTTGAAGACTTATAAAGTTTAAAGAGAATGTAAAAATTTTTATAAATGGTCTTGTTATGTCTAAAAATAATCTATATATACCTTTAAAGGTTGTTCCATACATCTTCATTTCAATTACTGCTATAGCAATAACAGCAGCTACATATGTAATTACTTAGTTCTAAAAGTTATTTAAAGTTTTTAGATATTAAATAAATTAAAATATTTGTAATAACTAATTGTATGAATAAATTCAAAATAGCAATTTTTACAATATTAATAATCATATTTTCCTTTATTGGGATTAAAAAATTAATTTATATAAATCAAGTTAAAGATTTAAAAAATAAAGAAGAATCATTCTTAAATGAATCTATACGTGTTTTAAATGAATGCTTCGATCTAGAAAATAAAAATAAAAGAACTCTTAATAAATCAATTGAATTAATTGAGTATTGCTTAGAGGAATATGGATATAAAAACTGATTTCAAAACTTGAATGATGAATTTCCTTAATACTCCACTAATATGCAAATAAAAAATTGCTGATCAATAATCTTATTATGTTCCATAATTTTTTGTTTTTAATAATATTTTTCTAATTTTTAAAAATGACTAAAGTTAAATGTTCTTATTTAGGAAATTTAAACTGTGAGGCTATTCATCTACAATCTGGAAGTCTTATTAGAACGGATGCACCTTTAGATCACTATGGTAAAGGTCAAAGTTTTTCCCCAACTGATTTATTAGCAACATCTCTAGGTACTTGCCTGCTAACCATTATGGCAATCAAAGCTAAATCGAGAGGATATGATTTGAAAGATATATATTTAAATATTGAAAAACTAATGACACAAAATAGCGAGAGGAAGATAAAAGAACTAATAATAGATATTTTTATACCAGAGAGCACTTCTCATGAAACCATTGATTTTTTGAAAAAAGCTTCCAAAGAATGTCCAGTTACAAGAAATTTATCTCAAGAAATAGATATTAAAATTAGTTGGCATCTTGAATAAATCTCAAACATAGTAATTACATAAAAAATAATGAAATACTTTATTGGAATATTCATTCTTTTATTTGGAATATTTATAATTACAGACTTGGCATTAAAGACTAGGTATACAAGAAAAAGACTTTCAAAAGGAAAAAATAAATCTTATAAATTCTAATATTGCAGATGAAGGAAAAAATTTGTTTTTTTACTAACAATTGAGGCATATTTTAGTTTTATTTTTTCACTAGTTTTTGGTCAATCAAACTAATCAAAGGGATCATGAAATTTACATTTATTCCAACAGTGCACCATGTATAAGTAATTAGAAAAATTATTTTTATAAATAAATTAGGGGGTAAGGTGAAAAATATTTTGAAGAACCCTCCAATGAATAATACCAATATTCCAATTTGCAAAAGACCTTTAATTATCCATTTAAGTCCATTTTTTTTAATGTTTATATAGAACCAGAAAAAAACAAAGCTACATAAAGAAAAATATATAAGATTTATTATCATCTTTTTCAAGAAAATCTAATAAATTTGCCATTATCAAGGCATGATGATAATTATCCCTTTTTTATCTGCGATGTTTTTTTAAAAACAGGAAAAGTTATACAAAAAACAATAAAAACAAATTAATTTTTATCTTAAAACATTTTGGATTTTAGTAAATCAACTCTTTTTTGATTCACTCCCAAATCACTTTCTCCAACTCTTGATTCTGATCTTATTGATAAGATGTTCGATTCAGGTAAAAAGGATATTTCTAAGTCGTCTACATACTTCATCCATTTACTTGTTGCCTCAGCATGAAGATAATCGCCATCAATTTCTACAATCTGAGTTCTTGGAGTGTTTTCGATAAATGTTTTAATCTCATCAAAAGGTTCCTCAATATTGTTAACGTCCCATTCCTCTCGTACACAATGTGCAATCTCTACACAAGGTTTAAGTTCTATATGTGAGGCAAATGATGAAGAAGGGAATAAAAAGCTTGAACAGATTAAAATTGCTAAAAAAAGTATTTTCATTAACAGAAGAATTTAACAAAGCCTAATCTAACGAATCAAATTACTAATTTGTAATGACGTTTCTCATTATTTTTGAAGAAAACATCTATGTCTTCAAATTCCGGATATAAATTATGTATTTTATATTTCTAAAAAGCAAAAAAAAAAGATCCCTCAAAGAGAGATCTTTTAAAATTGATTTATATCAAGTGTTTCCATGTTTCCACTGAAATAAAATCAATTCCTCCTACACACAATATAAATATCACACCAAAATTCAAAATATGTAATACCTAATAGACCTCTATCTTAACTGTCACATCGCAAAAAACAAAAAGTACTCGAACATTGCGATCGAGTACTTTTAAAGTTATCAGAAAAAAGTGTGTGAGGAGTTTCTGATGTATTAAATTTACTCCGTAGGTAATTTAAAAGGCTACAGTATAAATTACTAAATATTTAAATCTTTAAGAAAAATTGGGCGGTGAAAAAAAAATAATGTAAAAACATAAAAAAAATCATGAAAAGCATTTACAAAAAAATCATTTTTATTATTTCGGCAATTGCTCTTTTTTCAGTAATAGTAGGTGTTGTCAAATATTCGCTAACTTTTATTGAAAATAATCCCGAAAAATACTTACCTACACAAAAGTAAGACAAAAATTAAGTATAAATTCACTTCAAAAAATCTATAAAGTGGCTTAAATATATTCTACATAGACAGCTTGAGTAATGAAAATCAAAAATACTTCAGTTCTTAATCAGAATAATATTCATTTAAGTCAATTCAAAAATAAGCATAAATATCGAATACTTGAGAATTACTGGAAGAAAAGAAAGAAAGAATGTGAAAAAAATCTTTCAAAATTTTGCTAACCGATAATTATGAATTTTATTTTTTCTTTTTTATTAGCATCTGTGATGTGGGTACAAGTTCCACAGTGGCAAGCTGACTGGTCAAAATGTGCTGTAGATGTTCCCGATTCATCATGTCACTGGTACGTAGCTGCTCCCGATAATACATTTGGGGAAGGATTTAATTGGGAAAATGCTCCTTGGTTTGATGCTAATGGATTAAAGGATGTAGCTAAAATTGAGAAAGAATCTGTAGTAGAAAAAATTCAAAATAACTAAAGTTTCTATTTCATCAATTAACTTTTAAAAGTATTTAAATCTAGTTGCTTAGTGGTTAACTTTTGATTAATTAAAAAATTTTTATGCGTTTCAAAGTAAGTCTCAAAAAAAATGGAAAGGAATTTGATGAAGTTGTTATAGCTAATAATAAAAAAGAGGCTATGGAAGTAGCTTTAAAAAACAATCCAGAAGCTCAAGCATTAAACTCTGATTGGACATTTAAGATTTAATTATTTACGAAGTTTAGGAATTAAAAGAGATGCGACACAAATAACACTAATTGCAGGTCCAGGCGACAGATTAAAGACTATAGAGAGAATAAAGCCCAGAAGTGAGATACATAATCCAAAAAATGAAGACCTCATCATTGCAATTCTTAAACTATGAGCCTTATTTAGGCCTAACAAAGTTGGAGTAGAAAGAAGAGCAATTACAAGAATTACTCCCACTGCTGACATTGAACTAACAATTACTAATGCCGTTGTAAAACTCAAAGCAAGATTTAATAAAGAAACGTTTATACCACTTGCGGATGCACCTTCTGGATCTAATCCAACATAAACAACCTTTTCATATCCAAAAGTCATTAAAGTTATAAATACTAAAAATGCAATTATTGTTCTAAGTAAATCTCCAAAATTTGCTGTCAACAAATCTCCAAATAATACTGCCTCCAAATCAATCCTTATTCCGAGGAGAGGAATAATAAGGACTCCAAACCCAAGCATTCCAGCAAGAATTGTATTCATAACTGCTTCATAATTTTCACTTTTTCTATTAGTTAAACTTTCCGCAATTACTGAGCCCAGAAGACCACTTATAACACCACCAATTGAAGGGTGAATTCCAAGCGCTAATGCGAGAGCAAGTCCAGGCAAAACACAATGAGAAATTAAATTAACTTGTAATAATCTCTTATGGGTGATTAATACAGTTCCCATAGCTGGGCATAAGATTCCGGAAAATATAGTTATTATTAATGGAACCAACCACCAGTTATTAATAAAAGACATTATTCGAAAGATTCGGTATGATCAAAAATACGGGACAAAAAATGATTTCGGAAAAAATGGTAACTAAGTCTGACATTACCAAAAGACAAGAACAACTTCTTGAAGAACTTAATAAATGTGATGATGAATTGACTGGTCAGGAGTTGCATAGACAATTGATAGAAAGCGGAAAGGCTATGGGACTGACGACTGTTTACAGGAATCTTCAAGTTCTGATAAAACATGGCTTAATACGTTCTAGACATCTACCAACAGGAGAGGTTCTGTACACTCCCGTAGATAGAGATATTCATCATTTGACCTGTGTTCAATGTGGTGAGACATCAAAAATGGAAGGATGCCCGGTAAAAGATATTCATACACCCAAAACAAATCCAAAGAAATTCCAATTGTTGTTTCATACCCTCGAGTATTTCGGGCTTTGCCAAAACTGTTATCAAGCTCAGAATTAAAAAGGAACATTTTCTAATCACAGAAATTATTTTCGTTTATAGAGCTAATGTTTATAGCCTCTAATTTATCTTTTATTTGGTCAGGACTACCAACTGCCAAAACACTTTTATCAAGAACGATTACTTGATCATAGTTATTTAAAGACTCGCCCCAATCATGGCTACTTACGAGCAAAGAAAGTCCCGCATCCGCAAGTTGACGAACAATTTTTAGAAAATCTTCTTTCGCAGGTGGGTCTAAAGCTGCACAAGGTTCATCTAAAAGAAATATTTTTGCAGGGGACATAAGAGTTTTTGCTAATAGAGCTCTTTGCTGCTGTCCTCCTGAAAGAGAATCGAGTCTTCTATTGGCCAAATTTGCAATGCCTACTCTTTGCATTGTCGCCTCTAATTCACAACATTTATTAATCCAAGAATTAGGATATGCTAGAAGAGTCTTAATTTGAAAGGGATTATTACTTCTTGATTTTGAATACTTTATTTGACCAAGAGATACCAATTTTTCAACTGTAATGGGGAACTTCCAATTCATAGAACTTCTTTGAGGCATAAGTGCCACAAGAGCTCTAGATCTATATAAATTTTCACCGTCAATTTTTATTTCGCCTTTATCTGGAGTATTTTGTCCTTGCAATATTCTCAAAAGAGTTGATTTACCAGCGCCGTTAGGGCCAACTAACGCTGTTAGAGTTCCAGGTTTAATCTCAACCGATACTTTATTCAAAGCTGGCTTACTTTTTTTTGTGTAGGCAAAGGTTAAATTTTCAGCGACTAAAGTAGCCATTAATTAATCTTTTAAAAAAGTCACTTTACAAGCTTACCAATAATACAAATTGCGTATTATTTTCATAACATTAGATACCTTTGCTTGTCAGACATAATGAAAATGATTATCATTTCAAAGTGTTTAATTATTTTTCATGTCAATTTTTAAAAGACTTTTAACAAATAGAACAGGTTCGAGTAAGTCAATTATTAAAAATTCCGTAATCGCTGGAACGATTATATTTTCTGGTTTTGGGCAGGATGTTATGGCTAAAGGAAAATCATACGTAGCAGTAGAACCACTAGTTTGTGATTTAGTTAAATCAATTGCATTACCATCTGACGACGTTACATGCTTAGTAGATAGAAAACAAGATGTTCATGACTTAAAGATCAATCCAAGGCAAGCTCAATTACTAAATAGCGCAGACAAAGTATTTACTCTTGGTAAAGAAATGACTCCAAGTATGAGAAATTGGGAAAATAAAAAGAATACTGTTGTTGTAGGTGTTAGTGCAATAGACGTAGATGATCATTCTGATCATGGAGGTCATGATGATCACTCAGACCATGGTGGACATGACGATCATGCTGAACATTCAGCTAAGGTAGATGACCACTCTGATCATGGAGGTCACGACGATCACTCAGATCATGGTGGACATGATGATCACGCTGAGGGTGCTTTCGAATGGGCAGGCAAATTCCAACTTTCTAAGGGTTCTTACAAATGGTCATTTGAAAAAGTTGATGGAGAATATGCAGATCCTGCAATGAAGATGGTGATTCTCAAATCTAATGACATAGAAGGGTCTGAAGATTTAGCTAAAGAACTATTAGGATCTAAAGACTCAATTAGCAGAAAAAATGATGGTACTTTGATAGCCAGTAATAAAGCTTTTGTTCTTAACTTTGATCAAAGAAAAGAAAGTACTGTTTTTAACGTGGATATCAAAGAAGATGGTCAATATATATTTTTTACTGAACACATGCCTTTTGAGTTTGAAGCAACTCAACATTTTTTTAAAGACGTTTCAAATAGTGATGTAGAACCAATAGCACAAGTCCCAGACGAAGGAGAGGGGCATCATCATCATGACCATGGAGGACTAGATCCTCATGTTTGGCATGATCCACATAACATCATAAAAATGGGAGATCTTATAAGCAAAAGTTTAAAGAAAGATATTTCAGTTTTTAATAGAGGTGACAGAAAACTAATTAATGAAAGATTCGAAAAAGCTGATTCTCTCTTAGAAGGCTTAGATAGTTGGATCGTCGAACAAGTAAGCTCTATTCCTGAGGAAAACAGAGTAATTGTCTCTAAACACAAAGCAATGGAATACTACGGGGATGCATTTGGTTTTGAAACCATTAGTTTACTTGACTTTCTTGGAGACTCCTCAAGCTTAAGGCCAGACAACATAAGTTCTACTTTAAAAATGTTAGATGAAGAGAATGTTCAGGCAATATTTCCTGAACAAATTCCAACATCCAAGTTATTAAGGAACTTAAGTAGACAAAGTTCGGTTCCTTTAGCTTCTAATCAAATATTCGTTGATGGATTGATGATGGATGGTAATACGGTTTCAGTAGCCGTTCACAACACTTGTACAATTGTTGATTCATTAGGTGGAAGCTGTGATAAAGAATCTGGCTCCAATCTTGAGTCTGAATGGTACAAACTTTCAGATTAAATTTTTCTAATAAAAACGGTTTTCATTTCTTATTATTACTATTATAAAACTATTGTTTATTTAGTAAAAATCATTAAATGAGCATCAAAGATAAAGTTCCCGTTACTATTCTCACTGGATTTTTAGGTTCAGGGAAGACTACTTTGCTTAATAGAATATTAAGTGAAGAGCATGGGAAAAGAATAGCCGTAATTGAGAATGAATACGGTGAAGTAGGTATAGATCAAGGGCTCGTAATTAATGCCGATGAAGAAGTATTTGAGATGTCAAATGGGTGCATTTGTTGTACTGTTCGCGGTGATTTAATAAGGGTCCTTGGCAACCTTATGAAAAGAAGAGATAAGTTTGACTATGTTTTAGTAGAAACGACAGGATTAGCAGATCCAGGCCCAGTTGCTCAGACTTTTTTCATGGATGAAGAGATTAGTTCTGAATTTACTCTTGATGGAATTGTGACTTTAGTTGATGCTGCACATATCGATCAGCAACTAGGAAGGAGTGATGAAAGTTCAGAACAAGTTGCATTTGCAGATGTTCTTGTCCTTAACAAAACTGATTTAGTCTCTGATGATGCACTAGCTACTCTTGAATCGAGATTAAGAGATATGAACCGAATGACTCGAATTATTCGAGCCGAGAATGCCAAAGTACCCATTGAAACAGTCTTAAATCTAAGTGCATTTGATCTTGATCAGATCCTTAAACGCAGACCAACATTTCTTGAACCAGAATATCCTTTTGAATGGACAGGTGTTTACGATCTTGATGCAGGTAAATATGAATTAATGCTAGAAGAAGGACCCGATCCAGAAATGTCCCTAGTAGCCCTCGTTAACCAAGGCGAGAATGAGGAGGAACTTAAAGATGGTGCTGAATCCTCCGTAAGACTTTATGCAGAAAAAGCTAATACTTTAGAGCCTGGAAATACTATTCCATATGGAGAACATATAAATCTCAAATTGGAGGGTAAAGGAAATAAATCCTTCATCCTGAACATAGAAGAACCAAAAAAAATAGGTTTATTTACACAGCACACTGCTGAAGAATTCAATATGAAAGTCATTAAAAGTGACGAAAATAAAGAGATTCCATTTAATACTGAAAGATTCTGGCAAGCAGAGCACGAACATGATGATGAAGTAGGCTCAATTGCTATAGAGCGTTTTGGAGATGTTGACCCAGAAAAACTAAATATTTGGATGGGAAGACTTCTATCAGAAAAAGGAGTGGATATATTCAGAACTAAAGGTTTCATAAGTTACTCAGGTAACCCAAGGAGAATAGTTTTCCAGGGAGTTCACATGTTATTTACTGCACAACCTGATAAAGAATGGGGTAACGAACCTCGTAGAAATCAACTTGTTTTTATCGGTAGAAATTTAAATGAGAAAGAGATGCAAGAAGGCTTTGATAAATGCCTGATATAGAACCATTTAGCCCAAGAGGCATGTTCCATGAAGGATGGACTGCTGAAGTTAACGATTACGCCATAACATGTGGCTGGGGTCTTAAAGGAAAACAATTTATTGTTGGCGACGTGGCAGGAGGTCTTTTTTCGTTCGAAGGGGATACTGGAAAAATTATTTGGAAAAAAGAAAATATACACTCCGGTGGTCTATTAGCAATGGCCATTCATCCAGAGGGTGAGATTTTTGCAACATCAGGTCAGGATGGCAATGTTCAAATTTGTAATTGCCACGAAGGTAAAGTAATTAAAACACTTAATCTTGGTAAGGGTTGGGTAGAACACCTCAAGTGGTCAAATGACGGTTTATTTCTAGCGATAGCTTCCTCAAAAAAAGTATATGTTTTTAATGAAATTGGAGAAGAGAAATGGATCTCAGAAGACCATCCAAGCACAGTAAGTGCAATAACATGGTCAAGTAAAAATGAGCTCGCAACTGCATGCTATGGCAGAGTGACATTCTTTGATATTGTTAATAATAAAACGAATCAAAAACTGGAGTGGCAAGGATCATTGGTCTCTATGGAATTAAGCCCTGATGGAGATATAGTCGCCTGTGGGAGTCAAGACAATTCAGTTCATTTTTGGAGAAGATCAACAGGAATGGATGCTGAAATGACTGGATACCCTGGAAAACCAAGTCACCTTTCTTTTGATGACAGCGGAAAATTATTAGCGACTAGCGGCAGTGAAAGAATTACAGTATGGAGCTTTATAGGCAATGGTCCAGAAGGGACTATGCCAGGAGAGCTATGTCACCATACAGAACCTATTTCGAGCCTAGCCTTTTCAAATAAAGGTATGCTTGTAGCCTCAGGATCTAGGGATGGTTCTGTTGTCGCAAGTTTCCTAAAAAATGACGGCAATGGAGACCCAGTTGGGGCTGCATTCGCCGGAGATTTAGTAGGGGCAATATCATGGAGACCTGATGATTGTGCACTTGCAGCAGTTAATGCAAAAGGTGTTGTAAATGTATGGAAATTTAAAGTTCGTACAAACCTTTTTTCAAAAGGATTTAAATAAAAATTTGAAATTTATAAAATTACCAATAGTTATCTTTTAAATGTCTTTCCATACAGATGACTTCACAATCATTATCTATACCTTTTGGGTGAATATCGCAATATGAGAGACATTGAAAATATTCGTCTATAGGATTAGATTGATCAGCTTTTCTAACTTCTTTCGAATGATTCATAAAAGAGTTCCTCAATTATTTAAAATCAAGATAGTCGAATTAAATATCAAAAGAAATAAGCAAAACTTACTAAAATATCTCAAAAAAATTAACGCGATTGATTACCACTTTCGGACATTTTTAATAAAAAAGCAATGCGTATAAAAACGGATTGTCTTAAGAGAAATATTTTCCTAATTTTATATTGTTGAGTTCTAGGAGGTCTTTCAAAATGATCGATAGCCTGCCTGAAATTTTGGAATAAAACGAACTAATTTAATTAACTGCTCCAATTATTTTTTATTAATGTCTAAGCTTCCTTCTTCTGCATCGTTTAGGTGCCCTTTAAGAAACAAGCTTAATTCTAGAGTTTTTGCCCCAGTTAAAGACAATTAGTTAATTTTGGTGAGCATTAGCTTAAAAGAAGTTAGCAAATAGGATCCATGATTTAGGTACTTTATTAACTTCAGAAAAAATTATAAGTTAGAGAAAAAGGAGGGCTTAAATAAGCCCTCCTTTTTTTATTAAGATGACTTTCTTCCAGTTTTATAGATAATGATTAAAACAATAAAATTAAAAATGGTTCGATATTATTGCCCATATTGCAATCCTAAATATCAATTTCAAAAACAATCCTCAAAAGGTACTTTGATTTGTGGTTTGTGCGGAGAGGATCTTGTAAAAAAACCATTTATTAGGTTGAACCAGATAATTGCTTTAGCTGCTGCGTCATCATTACTTCTACCGTTAATATATACTTTTATTTTTTTAATTAAAAATCAAATAAATCCTCCTAATAAAAATTATCAGGCAAATAGTACTTTTATCATAATTATCAAAGAAACAATTTCATAAAAAAATAAAAAAAATTCTCGAGAGGTCAACCTCTACATAGTGATTTATTTAAACAAGAATTTTTACTCTCAATATTTATTTGATCATTTTTTTTATTTAATTTGTTTTCATTATTTATTGCCTTGACGTTATTTCCACAATGTTCTTTGCAACCACCATTAAATAAATTATGTGCATATAAATTAGAAATATTTGTTAGAAATAAAAGAAAAATTATTTTATAAATTTGATAAAAATAAGACTTCATTTTTAATATGATTTTTCTCGGAATTAGTAAATAAATAATATCAGTTAATTCCAAGGAGTGTTTATAAGTCCCCAAATATCGAAGAAGAAAAATAAAACTGCAATAACAACAAGATCCCATGCTCTTTCCCTAAAAGCCCAAGGAGCAATAAAAACTTCTCCAAGTCCGTGAAGTGCCGCCCCTACTGGTAGATGATCAAGAACCAGCAAACTGTGAGAGAGGATAAAAAGAAAGCTTGCGAAATATCTAAAAAAAACAAATTGCCAATTACTAGAACTCATACTTTTTAGATTTTTAAGAAATATACTTCAATGATCAAAATAAAGAAATAGATCGAGTTAGGAGATGTTTTTTTTTGTAGCCATAAATACTAATAAAGATTTGGAGCTAAAGTAAAAGTTATTAAACCATGAAATATATGTTTTCAAGCTATCGTCCAAAAAATAGTTTTGATGAATATTTTAAGGATAATGTCAACTCTGCAAGAGAAATATTAATTCCTCTTCTGTCCTCTTTAGATAATATGGGTCTTGAAGAGTTAAATAGGAACCATTCTGCAGCAAAAAAATTATTATTAAGACACGGTGCCACTTTTAGATTAAACGATACTGGTTTAAAAGGTACTGAGAGAATATTACCTTTTGATCCACTTCCAAGAATAATTAGTAAAGATGATTGGGTAACATTAGAAAAAGGCTTAAAACAAAGGCTTGAGGCAATTGATTTATTCCTAGATGATATTTATAATTCTCAAAATATAATTAATGACGGAATAATTCCAAGAGAGTTAATCGAGAGTTCAGAAGGTTGGAGACCTCAAATGATAGGTTTCAAGCCTCCATTAAATAAATGGTGTCAAATTTCGGGACTTGATTTAATAAGGGACAGAAAAGGAGATTGGCATGTTTTAGAAGATAATTTAAGGTGTCCTTCTGGGGTTGCTTATTTTTTAGAAAATAGATTAGTTATGAAAAATATTTTCCCTAATCTTTTTTCTGGAAGAATAGTAAAACCAATTGATGAATATCCATCATATCTTTTAAAAACTCTTCAAGAACTTGCTGTTTGGACAGACACTCCCAAAATAGTTCTACTAACTCCTGGAATTTTTAATAGTGCATATTTTGAACATAGTTATTTAGCGCAAGAAATGGGCATCCAATTAGTACAGGGTCATGACTTAATTTGTAATGATAATTATGTATATTTAAAAACTACCTCCGGTTTAAAGAGGGTAGATGTCATTTACAGACGAATTGATGATGATTTTTTAGATCCTCTTAATTTTAGAAAAGATTCCTGCCTTGGTGTTAGCGGATTACTTGATGTTTTCAAGGCAGGTCATGTTGCTTTAGCAAATGCCCCTGGGACTGGAATAGCAGATGACAAAATGATTTATTCTTTTGTTCCAAAAATGATTAAATATTATCTTGATGAAGAAATTATTATTAAAAATGTAGAAACATATATTTGTCATTACGAAAAGGATCGGGAATACGTTCTAGAAAATTTACCAAAACTTGTTGTTAAGTCTGTCGCTGAAGCTGGTGGATATGGAATGTTAATTGGACCTCACTCAACAAGCAGTGAAATAGAAGAATTTGCTAATAAAATTAGAAAAAATCCTAGAAATTTCGTAGCACAACCAACATTAGAATTATCTACTGTACCATCGTTATGTGATGGAGAACTATATCCATGCCATGTTGATTTAAGACCATATATCTTGAGAGGAAAAGATTCATGGGTTAGTCCAGGTGGGCTTACGAGGGTAGCATTAAAAAAAGGATCATTAGTCGTAAACTCTTCTCAAGGTGGAGGATGCAAAGATACATGGGTTGTAGGTAAATAATATGCTTTTAAGTCGTGTAGCAGAATCTCTTTATTGGATCAATCGTTATTTAGAACGAGCAGAAAATATATCTCGTTTTGTGGAAGTAAGTGAAGCAATGTCATTAGATTGTCCACCAGGAAGTGCAGAACCTTGGCTCCCGTTAATTGATGCTTCAAGCGACAGAGAATCTTTTGATAAAAGATTCCCAGAAAAAAAACCTGATGACGTTATAAATTTTTTAATAAGAGATCGTTTAAATCCAAACAGCATAATTTCTTGTATTCAATTAGCTAGAGAAAACGCACGACAAATAAGAGACGTGTTGACAACAGAAATGTGGGAGCAAATTAATATTTTATATTGGAATATGCAAGAGGGAGAAGCAATATGGAATAAGCCAAGACAAGAACAATTAAGTGAAATAAGGAGAGCATGTCAGCTTTTTTATGGAATTACAGATGCGACTTTAAGCAAAGACCTTGCTTGGAGATTTAGCATTCTTGGTAGATTAGTTGAGAGAGCTGATAAAACATCGAGAATTTTAGATGTTAAATATTATTTACTTCTCCCTAGCCTAGATGAACTTGGAGGTGTTCTTGATGAGTTGCAATGGATTGCTCTTTTACGTTCCGCTGGAGCTTATCAAATGTTTAGGAAAGCAGAGCAAAATTCTATTAAGCCTGAATCAGTTGCAAGATTCCTTTTATTGGATCCAATTTTTCCGAGATCAATAAGATACTGTCTTGATGGGATAAGCAATACTCTTAAGATGATAGATACCTCTCCTCCTCCTGAAAATCCTTCCGAATTAGAATGCATGAGAGGCTTGCTCAAAGCAAAGTGGAGTTATATCAGAATTGAAGATATAATTAATGATGGTTTACATGAGGCAATCGATTCATTGCAAATTGATTTGAATAAATTAAATGATCTCATTCAAGAAAAATACTTTATCAATTAATAAGTTTTTTAATGAGAATTAAATACCTTCACAAACTTGAATATAAATATGAAGAACCTGTTCAATTAGGCGAGCATAGATTGTGTATAAAGCCAAGGTCAAATGGATTCCAAAAGCTGAAGAATTTTGAATTAAAAATAACCCCAGAACCAGAAATTATTTATCCATTACTTGCTGCAAGTGGCGAAGAGATTAATCGAATTAGATTCAATGGAGTAACAGATAATTTAATTATTGAATCAATAAGCGAAGTTGAGACCATTAAACATCCAAATATTATTGATGGGGTAAAAAATAGAGATCTAACATTACCTTTTTGCAGAAGTATCATAAACAGAGATTTACAAGGGGCATTAGAGGGCTGGATGCCAAATGGACAGCACGATCCCTCTGCAGTAGAACTTGCCCAAGAAGCATTAGCAGGAAGTTTTAATAACGCATTATCATTCACCTATCAATTAATAGAGATTATTCAAGATCGGGTTAAATATACCAAAAGACATACAGGTCCTGCATGGCCAGCGAGCAGAACACTTAAAGAACGTATAGGTTCATGCAGAGATTTAGCAATGCTAATGGTTGAAGCTTGTAGGTCTATTGGTATCCCAAGTAGATTTGTAAGTGGTTATCATTTTGAAGATCCATTGCCCTCTGAGTTAGATTTACATGCTTGGGCTGAGTTATATATTCCAGGTGCTGGTTGGAGAGGTTTTGATCCAAGCGGAAAAGGATTAATAGACGAAAGATATTTAACATTAGTATCCTCTTCTAAATCTAATTTAACCTCTGTAATTACAGGAAACTTTATAGGAAAAAATAATTTAGAAAATACTTTATCTTGGGAAATCAAACCTCTTGAAATTAAATAAACACTAAATTTTTGATCCTTAAAGTAACAAAAAAACATAAATAATAATATGTTTCTTTTTTAGTGTTAATTGATACGTTCTTAGATATATATATCTGTTTTCATTTGTTTAATCTTTAAAGAAAATTGAACTCAAGTTTAGAAATTCCAGTTATCAAATCAAATAAATCAAAAATGTTTGAATTGATAAGTTATGAAAAATTTCGCGATACAAAAGATGTCAGATTTTTTGATATTAGTGTTAATGAATCAAATTACAGAGATCTAGTTATTCACAGTGGTGCTGCGGTTAGTCCTCCAAATGATGAAGATTTTAACAATTGGCAATTTTACATACATCACAATCAAGAAGATAATCTATTAGCTATTTCTGGGGGTAGAACATTTTTCCTTGTCAATTTTGGTTGGGATTATCCTTTTTATAAAGTTAGATTAGAATCTTGCGGATATATTTTAAGGATACCTAGAGGAACTTTTCATAGATCCGTATCTGACGAAAACGGATCCATAGTTCTAAATCAAGCCATTAGAGATGAAGAAGGTACAGTTGAATCTGAATTCAAGGTAACGAATAGCAAAGATAACAAAAAACTTCTAGATTGTATAACTAATCTAGAACCTAGATTTAAAATTTATAGTGTTAAATAATCTTAAAAAGGTGTTCCAAATTTATATATCAATTTTAAAAATTATCTAATTGTTATAAAATAAAAATATTTGAATTATTTAGTATGAAATCTTTTAAGTTCCTAAGATATTTTTTATGCATAACTTTTTCTTTCCTAGTTTTATCTTCCCCAGTTTTTGCTGGAGCAAATGTAGCTGTTAAGGGCGAGGGAGATGAAGTTCCAAGTTATGTAAGATCTAATATTACAGGATTTGATTTCCATGGAGAGGATCTTCATTTATCTTCTATAGCTGGAGCAGTTGCGAGAGACGCAGATTTTAGTGATGTAGATTTACATGGGACAACCTTAACCCTATCTGATTTAAAAGGTTCTAATTTAAATGGAATTGACCTTACCGATACACTTTCTGATCGAGTTAATTTCCAAAAAACAGATCTTAGAAATGCTGTTTTAATAAATATGATCGCATCAGGTAGCAGTTTTGCAGGAGCTCAAATAGAAGGAGCAGATTTTTCTTATGCTATTCTTGACAGCGAAGATCAAAGAAATCTTTGTGAAATTGCTGATGGGATCAATCCAACAACGGGCGTTTCAACAAGAGAAAGTCTTGAGTGTAGTTAAAACATTAATTATAAATAAACTTTTTTCCCATTATTAAATTTATAAATCCTTTGTTCCTCATCTTGAAATATCATTTCACCATTTAATTTGGATTTCTTAAATTTTGAAAGTCTTGCTCTATGTATATTGGATTTTCTATTTATATTATCTTCGTTATCATAAACTCCAATATAAATATTTATATTAGGATTTGAAAAGGTTTTTTCTTCCTCTCTTAAAAAAATTCTTTCAATATTTGTTTGCGTGCTTTGCAGCTTATCTTTAAATTTATCTAATTTTAAGTTCTTCGGTTTTTTAGAAATAATTTTTTTGTAGACCAAAAAAATAACTCCTAAAATTAGAAAAACTAAAAATATATTCATTACTTAATTTTTATTTTTATATCTACGCCTAAGTTACTTTTAGTAGTTAATATTTCTTTCTTTATGATTCCATAGGTAAAAATTTTAGATAAAGTTTTTAAAGATTTAAAAACTAAAAAAACAGTAAATAAAAAGAAAACAATAATGTTTTCTACAAGAAAATTTTTATTATATAAATTGCTCATATAAGTCTTAAATTAATTATATTTCATCACTATTGGCATATGGGCCGAAAAATTCACTGGCGTCCCTTCCTATTACTTTAGCAAGATTTAAACTTTTATCTATATCCCATTTAGATGCCATGCCATAAAGAATACCAGCAGCAAAAGAATCGCCACATCCATAAGAATCTATCTTTAATTTTTTGTTTTTAAGAGCCTTATATCTCCCTCCTGGAAATAGTATGCCTCCCTTCTCTCCCTCGGTTTTAATAGTATATTTAGGTTTTAACGATAATTCAGAAAAAGAAAAAACTTCACCGGGATCAATATTACTTCCTATTAATCCATCTAAAAGAACATTTGATTTATTAATTGTATTTAGTCCCACCCTTGGTGTTGTACAGAGTATTGAAGCTGATCTAGCCATTTTAAAAATCTCTGAATCAGAGGCAGTAATAAAAATTCCGTCCATTTTTTTTAAAATTTTCCATTCTAAATTGTCTTTATGAGTTGGAGCTAACCTTTCTCCAATAACAGTTATTGCTCTTTCACCTTGAGAGTCAATTAAACTAAACCCTCTTCTTGTCGGTTTATCACGCCAAGCTACATGCAACTTAATTCCCATATTTGAGAGAATCTTGAAACACTTATCTCCATAATAATCATTACCTAATGACGTAAAAAAATGAATTTGGTTTAAAGTTAAATCAGAAAGTATTTTCGCGATAATAGAGCCACCACCAGCTGGATACTCAAGAGACTTTTCAGAATGAGAAATGACTCCGGGTTTTGGTAGTTGATCGACCTTTAAGAAATTTATCCACTCAACATGACCAATAACAGCAAAATTTAAATTTCCTTTTTTAAATTTATAGTCTTCAATTTTATTATTCTTTTCAACAATCATAAGCTTTTAAATACTATTATTAAAAAAAATATTTTTGAAAAGTGAATTCATTTAACATTTTAAAAGATAATAAAAAGATACTTTCTTATCTTTACCTTTTTCTATCAATTTTGGGTGCTGTCCTACCAATGATGGCAAATTTCGAATTTGCTAGGGAATATGGAAACAGCTTTGATATAAATAACTTCATTTCTTTAGCGAATGCAAACCCTGCAGCTCAGTCAATTTCTAGGGACTTATTAGTAGGTGCAAGCGCTATTTTTATATGGATAGTAAATGAATCAAAAAAACTAAACATGAAGAATATGTGGGTTGTATACATTGGAACTTTTCTTATAGCCTTCGCATTCTCTGCACCTTTTTTCTTATTTCTAAGAGAGAGAAGAATTATTGAATTAGAAGAGATTAATTAAAATAATCTCTTAAATAGAATTGCAAATACAATAAAGCAACAACATGAAATGGAAAGCCAGATTATTGAAGCATAACCAAATAGATCTAATATTCGTCCCGAAATAAATGGTCCAAAAAAATAACCCATAGCGAAACATTGTGATAATAGAGCAAGTGCAAGACCTTTTTTGTTTGAAGGAGCTATTCTGAAAACGACATCTGTTGAAGTTGGAAGAAATGAAGCAGTCCCTAAACTTACTAATATCAATGAAAAAGAAATTAAATAAAAAGCTGAGATATTTAAATAACTAGAAATAAATAATAAAAATGAAGCGAAAGAGAAATTTATTAAACTAAATTTCAAGCCATATAATCTTCCTTTCTTAGATATCCAAGAACCTATAGGCCATTGTAAAAACAACAATAAAATTAACTGAATAGAAATTATAAGACTAATAATTTCTTTGCTTAATGCATTGCGATAAACTCCACCTTTAACAAGATCCAGAGGCAAAGTTACTTGAATCAAAGCTAAAGAGGTAGTTATCAATAAAATAGATAAAATTATTATTGTTGAATTTTTATTCCATTTCAATTGCCCCTTATTAATTGGATCTACTAATTTTTTTTGGAAATTTTCTAAGTTTCTATTAATAGAAGAACTATTTCTAGATATTAAATGTGTGATGACTAACATGCAAAATATATCATTAATAAAAATTGATTTAGAATACAAAAAATTTGTCATATAACCCCCTATTAATACACCAAGAAATATTCCTAAAGCCTCCGAACTTCTAACAAGAGCATAAGCTTTGCGTGTTTCGATAGGATGGCAAAAATAGGGCACCCCAAACTCGGCAGCAGGCCAATATATTCCTGCAGCAGCCCCAACAAATGATTGTCCAATTATGTATAAAAAGGTATCTCTTGAAAAAATGAGGCATAAGCTAGCGGCAATACTTAGTATTGAAGATGTAACTATTGGAAATAGTATTTTCCCTGTTTTATTAAGATAATTACCTGTAAAGAGTCTTGTTAAAGTTCCAATTATTGCTGAAATGGTAAACCCCAAGCCAATATCTGTTGCCGATAATCCTATGTTATTAAATATAAGTGATGTTAAATAAATAACACCTCCTGCGCTAAATGCAGCGTAAAATCTTATCTTGGTTATCAACCTCAAATGATATGGGAATTGAATCCACCAATTTTTGCTAATTTGTAAACTATTTGGACTAATCACAAGTGAAATACATTTTTATAATTTTTTTTAGTTTTTATGGTTTATTTTTTAATAATGGTTTAAAGGCTGCTGAAAAGATAAATATTAAATTTGAAGAGATGGAAATCCCTCTTACTATAGAACAATTATCTAAATTAGAAAAATACAAAAATGATTCGACAGAGTTAATAGATTGGTTAAAAAAAAATGGATTAATAAGAGTTTTTGAATTATCAAAATTTTTAGAATTTCCAGTTTTCAAAGAAGAGGGATTAAATAGAGAAATATTAAGGAGTTGGATAGGACGTAAAATTCTTACAGAATTAAGCAAAACTATTAAGGTTCCAAATGACAATAATGGAACAAGAATTTATAACACTATAGAAAATTTATTAGATCAAAAAAAAGAAGTTTCAACTTTAGAAATCATAAAGGCATTACCATCAGAAGAAATTTCACTTGATATTGATAATTTAATTTTAATAATTTCATCTTGGAAAAATGAATTATCAATGCAACAAGAACTTTTATCCAAATTAAATAAACTTGAAAGAACGAACCAAAATGCCTTCAAAAATACTGAAAAAAAATCAACTCAAGATCTTATAAAAATTGATAAAAAAATTTATGCTCCTCACCGAGTGAAACCTTTTGAAATTGAAATATGGAAAAGCAATAAAACAAATAAAGATAAAGAACTGATAATTTTTATGCCAGGACTTGGAGGCGAAATTAATAATTTCAAATGGATAGGAAACGAATTGGCTAAAAGAGGTTGGCCAATATTATTCATAGATCATAGAGGAAGTAATTTGGAGTCATTTATAGAAGTACTCGAAGGCAAGGAAACAATACCTGGAAGTGCAGACTTTTTCTTATATAGAATTAAAGATTTAGATGCTGTATTAAAAGCTCATGAAAATGGAGAATTTGGTTTACCTAATGATTCTTATATTTTAATGGGGCATTCACTTGGTGCTTTAATAGCACTTTTATATGAAGGCAATAAACCTACTGATCAACTAGAGATCAAATGTGATTCGGCATTAAAAGACTTTGCGGTAACAAATTTATCTAAATTACTTCAATGTCAGTTGAGCGAAATACCATTCCCTAAGAAAAATAATTCTAATAATGCCAGTGCGATTATAGGTTTTAATTCATTTGGTAGCTTAGTATGGCCAAAAGAAAATAGTACAGGCATTAAAACACCTACTCTACTAATAGGTGGTACGTATGACTTTATTACTCCATTAATGAATGAACAATTTAGAGTTTTTTCTGCTTTAAATAATCCATCAAATAGATTTCTAATTATTGAAGGGGCAAGTCATTTCTCTCCAATAAGAATTAATAAAAGCTATGAAGAAAATAATGACGTCTTCAAAATAAGTGAAACTTTTATTGGTTCAGAGCCAATATTAGTGCAAGATTTATCTGCAAAATTTATACTTGAATTTTTAAAAAATATTAAAGACGAAAAGATCCCTACAGTAGTTAAAAATCAAAGAGATTTGGGACTTGAATTCCATCTTTTAGATCTTGAAACAATAAAAGAAATTTCGGAAATTTAGTACTCTATTCTTGGATCTAAATATGCGATTAAAATATCCACGAAGAGATTTAAAGAGACTATGAGCATAGAGGTAAAAATTACAATTCCTTGAACCAAGGTATAGTCTCTTTGAGAAATAGCTTCATGTAATCTTAAAGCTATACCTGGCCATGAAAAAGTTACCTCGAACAGTAAAGCACCTCCTGCTAATGAGGCCAAAGTCAAGCCAGAAATAGTGACAATTGGCAATAGAGCATTAGGCAATGCATGGTTTAAAAATATTTTTTTTCTTGATATTCCTCTACATATAGCAGCATTTAAATAATCACTTTTCAACGTCTTATCCAAATTTACTCTTAATGAGCGGCTAAATATACCACTTAATAAAAAGCCAAGGGTAATAGAAGGAAGTGCGAGATGATAAAGACTATCTTTCAAAGCAATAATATTATTTGAAAGAATACTATCTAAAACTAGAAAACCTGTAATTTGAGGTTGTTGCTGAAATATTGGAAATCTACCTCCAATTGGGGAAATATTAAAAAATACAGAAAATAATAATTGCGCTAACATTGCGCCCCAAAAAGGAGGGATCGCATATGTAGCAATTCCTAATATTCTCGCAATATAATCAGTCTTTTTCCCTCTATTTCTTAAGCCAATTAATCCCAGTGGGAATCCTATTATTGTGGCACATAATATTGAAAAGAATCCAAGTTCAAGACTTGCAGGAAATGACTTAATAATAATATTTAGGACTGGCTCTTGAGTACTAAGAGATTTGCCGAAATCTAAGTGCAATATATTTTTAATATATGAAAAATATTGACTTATTAAAGGTTCATTTAGCCCCAATTTATTTCTTAGAAATTCCCTAGAAACCTCATCTGCACCAGATCCAAGTATGGCATCTACTGGATCCCCGGGAGCAACTCTTAATAAAATAAAAACTAATGAAGAAATTATCCATAACATTATAGGTATCAATGAAATTTTTAATAATGAATAATTTAGTAGTTTATTTAAATTTCTACTCATTAATTAGCTCAAGATCACTCAGTGAAATTATTCCTGCTCCATTAAAAATAGGTTTTGATATTTTATTTTGAGACCATGCTTTTTGAGAGGATATCCAAATAGGAATATAAGGTATTGAACTTGCTGCTATTTTTTCAATTTCAACAAGTTTTTCTAATCTTTTAATTCCACTTATTTTTTCACTCTCAAGAAATAAACTTTCCACTTTATTAGATCCCCAAAAACTACCGCTGTAAACTGATTCTCCTGTTTTACATATGCCATCAACTATTTCATTACAACTTAAAAGAGGGGTTAGATAGGCCTCTGGATCAGAGTAAGCCCCAGTCCAATCGAGAAGAACGGCCGTATAAATTCCTAAACTTAGATTCTTATAAACTGTTGTAGATTCAACCCCATTAAGTTCAATATTAATACAATCTTTCAAAGAACTTTTAATTTCTTCTTGCCATGTCAGAGCAATAAGCTTATCAGCTGGTACGTTCGATCTATAGGTAAGGGGTATTTTTAGAATATTTCCATTGCAGTAATTTTCTTTTTGCAATAATCTTCTCGCTTCAAAATAATCATATTTAGGCCACAGTTCTTGATTATCTTTTTTTAATATCGGAGGAATAATTGACCTTGATGGCTTCCTTAATCCATAACTTACTTTCTCACTAATCAATTTTCTATTAAGACTTTTGGCCAAAGCCAGTCTTAAATTAAGATTATTTAAGGGATAAGAACTAGTTTTAAGGCTTATAAAACTTAATTCAGTGAAAGGGCTATTACCTTCATTAAACTGTTTATTTTTACTTAAATTATTTAAACTTTTTCTCTGACTATCATCAATTGAATTTGATAAAAGCACGTCAATTTGTTTACTTTTTAAAGCCCCAAAAAGAGAAGATGAATTTGAATATCCCACAAAATTTACGCCATTATTTAAGGGCTTTTCACCCCAATAATTCAAATATGGATCAATTGATTGAACTTCATTAGAAAAACTGGTCAGCACATACTTGCCAGTACCAACGAATTTTTCATTTAGAAACTTATCAGAATATTGTTTGTAAAATGTAGGAGATATTGGAGTTAAATTTACTGATGTGAGTAAACCATTTAAAGAACTTGATGGTTTATTCAGATTTATTATGACTGAATATTCACTAGGCGTTTCTATTGATTTAATCTTATTTCCTAAAATATAATTCATTGTTCCAATTCTTTTGAATCTATCAAAGGTAAACTTTATAGCATTTGAGTTAAATACAGTTCCATCGTGAAAAAAAACATTCTTTCTTAAATTGATAGTTAGTTGAAGTCTATCCTTAGAAATAATTGGCATCCCCGAGGCCAATTCAGGGATTAATTCTCCATCAGAATTTAATTCATACAATGTGTCTCCCAGAGAACTGATTAATTGAATTGCTTTAAGAGTATTTGCTCTAGCTGGATCTAAAGATTCAATTTTTCCAGAACTTGCTACTGTTATTTTTTTAGATATTCTTTTTGAGCCACAAGAATTCTGTAAAAAAGAAATTAAAATAATTAATATAGATAAAACAACTTTTTTTTCATATTTCATAATTACTTTATTTCTCTGAAGAATTATTTGAGCAATAAATTTGTAAGGTAATTTGACTTATTTCTAAAGCAAATGTTTTTTTAGAATTACAGGCAAAAGGCCACTCTCTCACCCAACAAATTTCTTTACCTATATTTAAACCAATTACTTGAAAAGTCTTATTGCTATTTTTAATCTTTACACAAGCTCCTTTATAAAGGTTTTCAGAAAAAATTAAATTATTATTATCTAATAGTTTTGAATGAATCATTAAGGTGCTAAAAACGAACACTTACTTTCTTCGGTTTACCAAGCTATAAAGAAATTTGCAAACTATTTTACTAAATACAACTTAATTGACTTGCAATAATTTTGACCTCATTAAGCAAATTTATTTCATCTTTCGATCTCTCAAAATCTCCATTATTTACCTCATGAGTAATAACAACAATTTCAGCTTTATCCTCACTTGCATCAAGTTGAACAATTGATTCGATTGATACATTATTCTTTCCAAAAATATCTCCAATCTTTCCTATAACACCTGGACTATCAAGACAAATAATTCTAAGGTAATTTTTTTTATTTATTTGTGACGATTCGATGATATGGCATTTTCTCCAAAAATAAAAAGATAATAATGGATCTATTGAATTATTATTTTTTACTGAGGCGGCATGCAGATTTAATATATCTGATACTACTGATGCAGCAGTTGGGCCACTCCCTGCACCTGGACCATATAACATTATCTCTCCAAGAGGATCAGCCTCTATCAATAAGGCATTATTAACTCCCTTAACTGTCGCCAATGGATGAGATTTTGGAATCAAAGAAGGTCCTACCCAAATATTCAAAGCGAGTGAATCATTACTATTAATTTGTCCCCTTTCGGAGAGCGCTAAAAGTTTTATTTCAAACCCTAATTTATTGGCATATTCGATATCCTTTAGATTAATTTTACTAATGCCCTCAGAGTGAATCTCCTCTCTTTTGATTTTCCCTCCAAATCCAAGTTCACTAAGAATTGAAATCTTATCAGCAGCATCATGGCCCTCAACATCTGCAGTTGGATCAAATTCTGCATACCCAAGGCTTTGGGCCAATTTCAAGGTCTCCTTGTAATCAGCTTTTTCATTTGTCATCTTTGAGAGAATAAAATTTGTTGTGCCATTTATTATCCCAACCATTTTTTTTATGCTGTTACTTTTTAATGATCTTTTCAAGGGTTCAATTATAGGAATCCCCCCGCAAACTGCCCCCTCCGACAATATATAAACTCCTTCTTTAGATGCTGTTTTATATATTTCTTCTCCATATCTTGCAATGATTGCTTTATTTGCTGTAACGACAGATTTACCTAATTTTAATGATTGCAGAATAATATCTTTCGCTAAATCAACCCCACCCATAACTTCAACAATTACATCTATAGAGGGGTCATTAATTAATTTAAATGGATCATCAGTTAATAAATTATTATCTAGCTCAATATCCCTTTTTTTATTAAGATCTTTAACTGCTATTTTTGCAATTTCAATGTCTTTTAGAATTGGATGCGAATCAACTTCAGAACATAATATTTTATAAATCCCTGAACCTACAGTTCCAAAACCCACAATCCCAATTTTGCATTTTCTCATTTTTTATTTCTTGTAACTTTGAGTTTAATTTTATATTATTAGGCCTACAAAAATTCATTTGCTTGAGACTGCATTTTCAACAATATGTTTAAAAAACCATTTGACCTGGAAGGAGTTAAGCTTGATCTCAAACCAGTATCTTCAATAAATTTCTTATCTATTTTAATAACCTCATTTGGAGTTAATTCATTTAACCCAGTAATTAAAAATGCTAATAAACCCTTGGTTATTAGGGCATCAGAATATCCTTCCCAAAATAATTTACCGCCTTTAATATTTGCCATAACAAAAACTTCTGAAACACATCCCTTAACTTTATTTTTTTCAGCAAGGATTTCTTTACCTGGTTCTTTCAATTTTTTCCCTAACCACAAAATGTATTCATATTTTCTTTTTGGATCTTCTGATTTCTTCAACTTTTCTACTAATCCTGATAAATTATTGTATTTTTCCTGATTTTCCATTTTTTAAACTATAAATAAATCGCTTTATTAGTTCTCTATTATACAAATATTTCTTTTTCTGTGATAAACCCTGATAAAGGAATATCCCATTCAGCTCTGGTTAATGGAATCGTACTTACACAATTGGAAGTTAATACTCCAATGCATGGAACATTTCTCCAATTATTATCTTTCCTTAATTTATCAAAATAACCTCCCCCATAACCTAATCGTGTTAAATTTTTATCTACTGAAAGACAAGGGACAAGCATCATACTTATCTGGTTATAACTTAATGAAAAAGAGTTATTTGGACTTAGTATCCCCTCATAATCTTTTGTAAGAGGTTCTTCATCCCATGGATAAAATAACAATTCATTTTTATCTTTACATCTAGGCAAAGCTAAAGAAAATTTTTCCTTAAGACTCCTAATATCTACTTCATTTCTTAGAGGCCAATATATTGCTATGTAACCAATATTTTTATATTCCTTAAAAAATGAGTCAACATATAATTTTACATTCGTTTTTACATTTTCTCTTTGATTTAGGGAAATCTCATCTCTAAGTTTTATAAAGTTATGCCTCTCCAATTTCTTTTTTTCAGAAATAGTCATATTGAATCTTCAGTTAATGCCATCTTCATTTAGTTTTGTGAGTGCTATAGCCAATGCATCTGCTGAATCATCAGGTTTTGGAGGTTTGTTAAGATCTAAATTATACATAACAGCATCAAGAATATCTTTCTTAGATGCCTTTCCAGACCCGGCAATTGTTAATTTTATCTGAGCAGGTGAATATTCACTAACATGAATTTTTTTAGAGGCCAAAACCATCATAATTACGCCTCTAGCCTGCACCACACTAATGGTAGTGCTTGACCTGTAAAAGAAAAATTTTTCTACCGCCGCTGCAGTTGGTTTCCAATGATTTATTAATTCATTAAGATCTTGGAATATCTCATAAAGTCTATCTTCTTCTTTTTTATCTTTATCTGTCTCAATAATCCCGCAATCTAATAATATCTTTCTTTTATTTTTTATTTCAATTATTCCATAACCAACTCTAGCTAATCCAGGGTCAATTCCAATTATTCTCACTGTAATTAAGCTTCTGCAGACAATTGAAATTTTGAAAGATTTTCTTTTTCATCTAAATCGAATACTTTACAAAAAGCCTTAATAACTTTTTCACCTGAATCAACTTGTTCTAGAGGATCTTTTCTTAGTCTATGCCTTAAAGAACAAGAAATAACCCTTGCTATGTCATCTTCTTGAACTTCAGTTCTCCCCTCAAAGGCTGCAATTGCCCTTGCAGACCTATTTGTAACAATATCTCCACGTAAACCATCAACATCTAGTTCTCCGCAGATTGCAGAAATGTTCAATCTTAGGTCATCATCCATCTGCACAGAATTTAATATCTCTTGTGCTTTAATAACCTTTTGTTGAAGTTCATCCTGTTGTTTCTCAACACTCAATGAAAACTCATCAGGATTATCATCAAAAGAAGTTCTTTGATCTACTACTTGAACTCTTAATTCAGCATCTCTAACTGTCTTAACCTCAACACTCATCCCAAACCTATCCAATAATTGAGGCCTTAATTCACCTTCTTCTGGATTGCCTGAGCCAATAAGGACGAACCTCGCAGGATGTCGAACTGAAACTCCCTCCCTTTCAACTGTATTCCATCCGGAAGCAGCCGAATCTAGAAGTACATCAACTAAATGATCATCAAGCAAATTTACTTCATCAACGTATAGTAAACCCCTATTAGCTTTAGCCAATAATCCAGGTTCAAATGCTTTAACACCTTCACTCAAAGCCTTCTCTATATCAATGGTTCCACAAAGCCTGTCTTCAGTTGCTCCTAAGGGCAAGTCAACCATAGGTACCTGTTTTTGAATACTCTCTAGATTTTCTCCTTGAGTAATTTTTTCTAAAACTTCTTTACTTTGTAAATCAGGATCATCTAGAGAACTATTATATGGATCGTCTTTAACAACATCGATTGCAGGCAACAAATCAGCTAAGGCTCTGATCGTAGTGGACTTTCCAGTCCCTCTGTCACCCATTATCATCACTCCTCCAATTCTTGGATCAATAACATTTAACAAGAGAGCCAATTTCATTTCTTCTTGACCAATTACTGCTGTAAAAGGAAAAACTCTTCTTTTCTTTGTTGTAGGCACAGTTTTAGTTTTCTTAAATATTCAAATAATCAATAGATGCTACTTCAGAAAATGTTTTTAGTAAATATCCCTTTCAAATTAAAACAACAGGTTAAAAATAACTAATCAAATTTATACTTGCTTATTTTTGATTTGAATTGTTCAAAAACCAGTTTATTTGATGGACAATTCCTCTTAAAACATTTATTTCGTGTATTGATGTATTTGCCCTTAAAATAAAATTCTTAAATTTACTTATTTTTGGCTTAGATGTATGTTTTAAGAGATATCCAACTCGCAAAAGCATTTTCTCTATCTCCATAAATGCATCATGTACTTCTTTAGTTGATGCTAAGTTAAAAACTTTTAATTCATTATTTAAATTCTTCTTAGAAGACTTATTTAATTCGTACAAAACTATTGAAACAGCGTGAGACAGATTTAATGAAGGATTATTCCTAGAAGTTGGGATATTAAAAGTTTTATTTGCCAGAAGCAATTCACTGTTAGTTAAACCTCTATCTTCCCTTCCAAATATAATTGCTAAATTATTTATCTTCTTAAAGGATAAAGTCCAACCAAATATATCTTCAAAAGATCCAAAAAATGAATCTTTCTTTACATCAATCCTTCCACAAGATGCCAGAACTAAATCACAATCAAAAATGGCTTTTTGAAGATCATCAAAAATCTTACAATGTTCAATAAATTTTTGACCTTTAAGAGCCATTTTTTTTGCTTCTAAAGAAAATATATCGCATTTCGGAGAAACAATTCTTAATTCATCAACTTCAAAATTACTGCATAATCTAGCGACGCTCCCTACATTTAAAGGACCATTTGGTTCAACTAATATTACTTTTAAATTAGAAAAATTTTTTCCCAAGTCATTCAAGGCTATGAAGATATTTTAATAAATTGGACATATTTACAGGATCAATTTCAAAACTAGGCATAGGAGGAGTTAGGCCTCCAGTAACTTGTTTTATTATCTCTTTATCATTCAAACGTTGAGTTATTGAGTGTAAGTCTGGGCCCACTAATCCTCTTGCTGTAATTCCATGACATCCAACACAATTTACCTTAAAAAGAGCATCTCCTTCCTCAGCAGAGCCATTAAGCTTGAGAGTTTCAATAATATATTTGCTATTTTCATGATGATTTACGAAAAATATTGAAAAACAAATTATTAAAACTCCAAATACAATAAGAAGAATTTTTAAGAATTCTCTTTTAAAGTCTCTAACTGCTGCAGTTGATGAAGATGTTGACACAAAAAATAGTCTCTATGTAACAATTGTGGATAAGAAAGTCAAAAAAGGCAAAAAAAAATGATCGAGCCTCTTCTATGTGGAATTGTTTTAGGTTTAGTTCCAATAACTCTCCTTGGATTATTTGTAAGTGCATGGAACCAATACAGAAGAGGTTCAGGGATGCTAGACATTGATTAAAAATGTCAATCTTGACTGCCCATAATTTCTTACATCTAAAGTTTCCCACAAATTACTTTTTTTAATAAATAAGTTTGGAGAATGTTCACAAATAACTATTGCATCTTTTTTTAAAAAATTACAATTGAATAATTGATTTAAAACTAATTCATGTAAATCAACATTGTATGGAGGATCTAGATAAACAAAATCAAATTTTAATTTTTTCAAATCCATATTTCTAGATGATAACTTTCTTTCATAATTTGGTTTTGTCCATATTAAAACGTCTTTACAAATAACTTCGATATCATTTTTCCTATTCTCTATATTCTCCAACGAGAGTAAATTTTCTAAGCAAATTTTTGAGTTGATTTTATTTTTTTCAATTGCAATTATTTTTCTTGCACCGTGATTATAGGCTTCACAAGATATAGACCCTGTTCCACTAAATAAATCTAACCAGTTACTATTTTCAACTCTATTCTTCAATATATTAAATATGGCCTCTCTCACTCTTAAAGTTGTAGGTCTGGTGTAAGAATTATTTGGACTTTGGAGTTTTTTACCACCTATTAATCTTAAGTTTGTCTTCATCAGTAATTATCAATTATTGAATACTACAAAGCCATCGTCTCAAAAGTTTTTCACCGGTTTTTCCAGATTTTTCAGGATGAAATTGACAGGCCAATAAATTATCATTCTCAATCATTGCAGTTAATTTTTCAGAGCCATAATCAACTTGAGCTGCAATAATATTTACGTCATCTGGGATTGCATGATAGGAATGAACAAAATAGACCCAATTATTTAATTCTTCAAGCCCAAATAAAGTATTTCTTTTTGTAGGTAAAAGTTGGCACCAACCCATGTGTGGGGTTCTTTGATTAACAATATTAGGTATTTTTTGTATTTTTCCTTTTAAAATTCCCAGCCCTTGAACTTCTCCTTCTTCACTAGATTCAAAAAGTAGTTGGAGACCTAGACAGATCCCCAGAAAAGAATTCCCACTTTTAATCCAGTTTTTCAAATCAGTTATCAAATCCGTATTAATAAGATTATTCATCGCAGGATCAAATGCTCCCACTCCTGGAAGTATTATCGCCTTACAAAGCTTAGACTCATTAAAGTTTTTAATTAATATTATTTCTTCTCCAAGACTTTCTAGAGATTTTGTTACAGAATGAATGTTACCCATCCCGTAATCTATAAGTCCAATTTTATGCAAAGCTTTTAGATTTATAAATGCTTAGTTAAGGTGCTCGAAAGAGTTGCTTTTGGTACAGCCCCAACAACGGTATCAACCTTTTGACCTCCTTTAAAAATCATTAATGTTGGGATACTTCTAATTCCGTATTGACTGGCAACATTTGGATTCTCATCTGTGTTTAATTTAAAAACTTTAATTTTACCTTCAAAGTCTTTTGAGATTTCTTCTACAACTGGTGCAACCATCCTACAGGGACCACACCATGGTGCCCAAAAATCGACCAATACTGGTAGATCACTTTGCAGTACATCCTTGTCAAATGAAGAATCAGTTACGGCTGGAGCTGATGACATAATTTAAGTATTCCTTTCTGAAAATTTAGCAGGCAATTCTTTTAAGTGATGATTTCATTACAGATAACACAATATAAGTAACAAAATATCTAAAAAAGCCCGATTAATCGGGCGATTTAGTGTGTGAGGAGTATGGGGTTTCCCCCATCATTACATAATAGCCCCTAATTAGAAATTTTTTCAATTTAGTGCTTGATTCACTAAGATTCTATAGTTTTTCTCTAAATAAACTACTTACCCATCCCAAGCTGCTGAGCTTTTTGATAAACCTTACCTTCAGTAAGAAGCGATGGTGCGATAACTATTTCGACTTGTTGCATTTCATTAATGTTTTTTGCTCCAAGAGTACTCATAGATGTTCTAATGGCTCCTAATAAGTTATGTGTCCCATCGTCAAGTAGGGCAGGGCCTTTAATTATCCTTTCTAAGGATCCTGTAGACCCAACTTCAATTCTAGTACCCCTTGGTAATAAAGGACTTGGTGTAGCCATACCCCAATGAAATCCTTTACCTGGAGCATTTGAGGCTTTAGCTATTGGAGATCCAATCATTACAGCATCTGCACCACATGCTAAACATTTACAAATATCTCCGCCCGTCACAATTCCTCCATCGCCAATAATAGGAATATAACGACCACTCTCTTTAAAGTAATCATTTCTTGCCGAACTACAATCAGCAATTGCAGTCGCTTGAGGAATTCCTATTCCCAATACTCCTCTTGAGGTACATGCCGCTCCAGGGCCTATACCAACCATTAATCCTGCTACTCCAGCATCCATGAGAAGTTTTGCAACTTCATAAGTAACACAATTACCAGCAACAACTGGGACATTCATAGATTGACAGAGATCTTTAATATTTAAGGTTTCTTTACCTGCCATTCCAAGATGTTCAGTTGATACAACTGTTCCTTGAAGGAAAAACAAATCTAGTTTGGATTTATTCAGTGTTTCTTTAAACTTTATAGCAGCTTGAGGAGTGCCACTAAAAGCCGTGATGCCTCCTTTTTCTTTGACCTCATTTATTCTTTGTAAGATCAATCCCTCCTTGACCGGTTCACTGTATATCTTCTGCATTAATGGAACAAAATCATTCTTCCCAACTGATGCTATTTGATTCAATATTTCATCAGGATTTTCATATCTTGTTTGTATGCCCTCCATATTAATAACCCCTATGGAACCTAATTTTGTGAGTTCTACAGCCGTATTGACATCGACAACACTGTCCATCGCACTAGCTACGATCGGAACTTCTCTTTTGATATCACCTATTTCCCAAGAAGGATCAGTCAAATCGTAATCAAGTGTTCTACTACCAGGGACTAAAGCTATTTCATCAATGCCATAAGCCCTTTTGACTTTTTTATTTAAACCAAGTTCAATATTCACGGAATTTTTCTCTTTATTCTGATTAAATTAACAACTAAAGGGGTAATAAGCCAAGGTTTATTCAAAAACAATAGGTTTTATTTTGATTTGTGTGTAAATGTGAGTATTTGGGAATTAAATAAATATTTTTTTTTATTCATTATGACAATCAGCGATTATTATTAAAAAAAGGTTTTTTGTATGTCTGATATTTTAGATTCTGATAACTCTGGATTAAGCGAAGATAACGACCGAATTATTCAGACTGACCTAAGAAACGAGATGTCTCGCTCATACCTCGAGTATGCAATGAGCGTTATAGTCGGTCGTGCTCTTCCAGATGCAAGAGATGGATTAAAACCTGTTCATAGAAGAATTCTTTATGCAATGTATGAACTTGGTTTAACTAGCGGTAGACCATACAGAAAATGTGCAAGAGTTGTTGGAGAAGTACTAGGTAAATATCACCCTCATGGCGATACTGCTGTTTATGATGCTTTAGTTAGGATGGCTCAGGATTTCTCTATGAGGATGCCACTCATAGATGGCCATGGAAACTTTGGTTCTGTTGATAACGACCCTCCAGCAGCAATGAGATATACAGAATCTCGTTTACAGTCTCTTTCAGATGAAAGTTTATTAGAGGATATTGAATCTGAAACTGTAGATTTCGCAGATAATTTTGATGGTTCTCAACAAGAACCAACAGTTTTACCTGCTAGGATTCCTCAACTATTGCTAAATGGATCATCTGGAATAGCAGTAGGAATGGCAACTAATATTCCACCTCATAACTTAGGGGAATTAATTAATGGTCTTAAATCAATCATCAATAACCCTTCGATTGAAGATAGAGAACTTTTTGAAATAATTAAGGGTCCTGATTTTCCCACAGGTGGTCAAATCTTAGGCAGAGATGGTATCAGAGAAACTTTCAAAGCAGGGAGGGGTTCAATAACCATGAGAGGTGTAGCAAATATTGAGCAAATTAAATCCACTGGTAGAGCAGAAAAAGATGCAGTAATAATTACAGAGCTCCCATTTCAAACCAATAAAGCGGCATTGATAGAAAGAATTGCTGACTTGGTAAATGAAAAAAAATTAGAAGGTATTTCTGATATTAGAGATGAAAGTGATCGAGACGGAATGAGAATTGTTATTGAACTAAAAAGGGATGCCTACCCACAAGTAGTTTTAAATAATTTATTTAAGTTAACACCTCTACAAAATAACTTTAGTGCAAATATCCTTGCTTTAGTAAAAGGAGAGCCCACAACACTCTCACTCAGGAAAATGTTAGATGTATTTCTAGACTTCAGAGTGGAGACAATAAGGCGAAGAACAGGATTTTTATTAAAAAAGGCTGAAGAGAGGGATCACATTGTAAAAGGTCTTTTATTAGCATTGGGTGCTATGGATGAGATTATTAATCTAATAAGATCAGCAAAAGATACAGTTTCAGCCAAAGAAAAATTACAAACTGATCATGAGTTATCTACCACACAGGCAGAAGCTATTTTACAAATGCAATTAAGAAGATTAACAGCACTAGAAGCAGATAAAATCAAAGGGGAGCATGATGAGTTAACCAGAAAAATCAACTTATATCAGCAAATATTGAATAGTAAAGAAAGAATTTTTGAAATTATTCTTGAAGAACTTAATAAAATCGATGAAAGATTTTCCTCTCCAAGAAAAACAGAAATACTTGATTTAGGTGGTGGTCTAGATGATATTGATCTTATCGCTAATGACAGGTCTGTAGTTTTATTGACTGAAGCAGGTTATTTAAAAAGAATGCCTGTTAATGAATTCGAATCTACAAGTCGTGGGTCTAGAGGTAAAGCTGGAACAAAGACACAAGAAGATGATGAAGTAAAACTATTTATAAGCTGTAATGACCATGATACTCTTTTGCTTTTTAGTGATAGAGGGGTATCTTATGCTCTGCCAGCATATAGAGTTCCCATGAGTAGCAGAACAGCTAAAGGTACTCCATCGGTTCAACTTCTCCCGATACCAAGAGAAGAAAAGATAACCTCGCTAGTTGCAGTAGATTCTTTTGATAACAATTGTTATCTATTAATGCTAACTAAGGCTGGATTTATAAAAAGAACTTCACTTTCTGCTTTCTCAAAAATTCGATCAAATGGTTTAATAGCGATAAATCTTGAGGATGGAGATGCTTTAACTTGGGTTAGATTATCAAAGGAAGGTGACAGTGTTTTAATTGGATCAAGAACAGGCATGGCGATTCATTTCAGACTAGATATTAACGAATTAAGACCACTAGGCAGGACGGCAAGGGGAGTTAAATCTATGAACCTCCGGAAAGGAGACAATCTTGTATCTATGGATGTTTTAACATCTGATTTAGTTGATCAATTAGCTAAAAGTGACGATCTTATGAATGAGTCTGATGAAAATCTTGAAGTTAACTCTTCAGAAGGTCCTTGGGTACTAATAGCCAGTGCATTTGGACTAGGTAAAAGAGTACCTGCTACTCAATTTAGATTACAAAAAAGAGCAGGCATGGGTTTGAGAGCGATTAAATTCAGAATTAAAGATGATGTATTAGTTTGTTTGAAGGTGCTTGGAGAAGGGGAAGAATTACTTTTTGTGACCGATAAAGGTGTGATAGTGAGAACAAACGCAGATAAAATATCCCAGCAATCTAGAGCCGCTACTGGAGTAAAATTACAAAGATTAGATGAGGGTGATCATTTATCAGAAGTTGTTTTAGTTCCTCATGAACAAACAGAAGAAACAGACCAATTCAACCAAGGCAAAGAAAATTAAAAGAAAATGGTTTATTAGATAATATGGAAATACTTGATATTCTAATTTTAGGTTCCGGGCCTGCAGCATTATGCTTGGCTTCAGAATTAGCAAAGCAAGATCTAAATATTAAGGGCATATCAACTAAATCTCCAAATGAAAAATGGGAGAATACATATGGCATATGGGCTTCTGAATTAGAGGAATTAGGATTAGAGTCATTGTTATCTCATCGGTGGTGCAAAACAGTTAGTTTTTTTGGAAATGGCGAAAATAAAATGGGAGATAATCCTACAAAACATAATTACGATTATGGTTTGATAAATCAAGAAGCTTTTCAAAATGAACTTTTAAAAAAGTGTTACGGGATTGAATGGTTGAATGAAACAGCAACAGATATTAAAGAGAAAAATAAACTATCTGAAGTGATTTGTTTTTCAGGTCTTAAAATAAAGGCGAGGTTAGTCATTGACGCAAGTGGACATAAAAGTAATTTCATAAAAAGACCAGTCCAAAATGAAATCGCTCAACAAGCTGCTTATGGGATTGTCGGTAAATTTTCATCGCCACCAGTTAATAAGGATCAGTTTGTTTTAATGGATTTTCGTCCAAATCATTTAAACAATGAAGAAAAGTTATCATCTCCTTCCTTTCTTTATGCAATGGATCTTGGAAATGAAATTTTTTTTGTTGAAGAAACATCATTAGCTTGTTATCCTGCCTTATCCCAAGAGAATCTCAAAAAAAGACTTTTTAAAAGATTGAATAACAAGGGTATTCAGGTAAGTGAAATTCTTCATGAAGAAAATTGCCTTTTCCCAATGAATTTACCCCTCCCATTTAAAAAACAATTTGTACTTGGTTTTGGAGGGTCTGCGAGCATGGTGCATCCTGCATCAGGATACATGATCGGATCTTTATTAAGAAGAGCTCCACTCCTTGCAAAAAAATTAGCAATCTTTTTAAAAGAACCTAATCTTAGTTCTCTTGAACTGGCAACAAAAGGTTGGGAGATCCTATGGCCTTACGAGTTAATACAAAGGCATAAACTCTACCAATATGGTTTAAGAAGACTGATGAGTTTTGATGAAAGTAGATTAAGAAGCTTTTTCTCAAATTTCTTTAAATTATCGACCAATGAATGGGTAGGTTTTCTTACTAATACACTTCCTCTTCCAAAACTAATTTACGTGATGAGTAAGATGTTTATAAATTCACCTCTAAAAGTAAAACTAGGAATGCTTAAGTTAAATTAGTATTTTTTATTTTCGCCAATCATCAATATTAATATCTGGGAAAACTTTATCTTCATCCTCAATATCTTCAAGAAATTTTAAATTAATATAAGAATGATTTTTAATCATTTCAACTATTTTCCAGAACCTGAACAAGTGTCTTTCTATCCTCTCTTTTGCAAGCTCAGTTGTAGTTCCAGCTCTTAGGATAAAACTCCAATCAGAGGACTCAGAAAGAAGTAATTCTCTAGCTGCTTGCTTAAAGAGTCTATGAGACAATTCATTATTAAAATTTTTCGAGCATAAATCTACAAAAGTTGAGCCTGCTTTTGTGATCTCTGGAACAATCCAGGCATTTGCATCATTAATCCAGTAGTTATGATAACCTCCTTGTCCCCAGCTAGATGGTGATGGATCGCAAATCTGAAGATTCGGCTTTTGAATTAAGAATTCTTTTAAATTTGTAAGCTTAATTGAATATTTAGTAGAGTTTTTTAAAATATTTTCAATAAAAAAAGGTCCCTCATACCACCAATGACCAAATAACTCTGCATCAAATGGAGCTACCAATAAGGGTTTAAAGGATGATGACAAAATTAATTTTTCTAATTGTTTAGATCTTTCGAGAAGATAAGAATCAGCATGTTCTGCAGCCTTTTTTTTAGCTTCATTTTCTAAGTAAAACGCCTTTTCCCCTAATGGTACGTTATCGTCTGTAATCTTATGAAACTTCAAACCCAAAGGTCTTTTTGTTGAGATACCTTTCTTTTGGAGCTTGGAGATAGGTAATTCCCATCCTAAATCTTTATGAAATTCTCTATAAACTTTGTCTCCAGGAAATCCATCCTTAGCAGACCAAACGGGCAAAGTTGACTCACTATCTCTTCCAAAAAAGGCAACTCCTTTTTTTGAGCAGATTGGGGCGTACACACCATACCTTGGCCTTGGTGTAGAGTTTAGAATCCCATGACCGTCTAGGATTGCATATCTTATTCCCGAATCAAATAATATTTCGTCTAAATTCTCATAATATGCACATTCAGGTAACCAAATACCTAAAGGCTTAGTTCCAAAAATATTTTCATGGCTCTTAATTGCTGTATTAATTTGTCCTTTAACAGTTTCAGGATTCTCTCTTAAGATTGGTAAATACCCGTGAGTAGCAGCACAAGTAAGAATATCCAAATTTCCAGAGTTATTTAAAACCATAAATTTCTCAATTAAATTTCCAGAACAATTTTGCCAATATAAGTATTTATCAGCAAGATTTTTCATTAAAAATGCAGAGGCTTTTTTTTCATATAGAGGCAGTTCGTTTAAGAAATCATTCCTTGTTTTAATCCAGCTTGGGAAAGTTTCTTGAATCTGTTTATTACTTAGAAGTGATAATAAAGTTGGAGATAAACTAATAGTAAGTTTTGTATTTTCAGGATTTTCATTTTTGGAAGATTCTATTGATTGCAACAGTGGTATATAACATTCCAAAATCGCCTGAAATAACCAATCCTCTTCTAGAGAGTTTTTTTCATTTTTTCTGACATAAGGTAGGTGAGCATGTAAAACTATCGCTAACTGACCTAAAACGTTTTTTGAGGGATATTGCCCATTCATACTTTTTATAATTTATGCCTGTAATTCTAAAAAATCAAAATTAACCTTCTATAAAAGGAAGCTTTGATCCTAAAAATACTTTAATAGTTTAAGTATTTCATTTTTTTTCTCGGAATTTTAACCAATATTGTTTAAGTTGTAAACTTGCATCAGATTTTTATTGAACTAAATCTAGTCAAAATTTTTTAATTAGCTTAATATAAGTTTAGGTTATTCCCTTTAATGTCGAAAGATCCTGGAAGAATTTTGATATTTGATACAACTCTTCGAGATGGAGAGCAATCACCTGGTGCCAGTTTAAATCTTGAAGAAAAACTTGCTATCGCCCATCAATTAGCAAGATTAGGGGTGGATGTTATTGAGGCTGGATTCCCTTTCGCAAGCCCAGGAGATTTTAAGGCAGTTAATAAAATTGCCAATGCCGTAGGGAAAGAAAATGGCCCTATCATATGCGGCTTGGCTAGAGCGTCCAAAGGAGATATAAAAGCATGTTACGAAGCAATAAGTCCAGCCCCGAAGAAAAGAATACATACTTTTATTGCGACAAGTGATATTCATCTTAAACATAAACTTAAAAAATCCAGAAAAGATGTTCTTCAAATAGTTCCAGAAATGGTTAATTATGCAAAATCTTTTGTAGATGATATCGAGTTTTCTTGTGAAGATGCCTCAAGGAGTGATCCTGATTTTTTATACGAAGTTATTCAACTAGCAATTTCTGCGGGAGCAACAACAATAAATATCCCTGATACTGTTGGATTTACAACTCCTAGTGAATTTGGAAAACTAATTGCCGACATAAATAAAAATGTTCCAAATATTGATGAAGCAGTAATCTCGGTTCATGGCCATAATGATTTGGGTTTAGCAGTAGCCAATTTTCTTGAGGCCGTAAAAAATGGAGCAAGGCAACTAGAATGTACTATTAATGGAATTGGTGAAAGAGCAGGGAATGCCTCTCTAGAAGAATTAGTAATGGCACTGCATGTTAGGAAAAGTTTTTTTAATAGTTTTTTCAAAAGAAATAAAGATTCACCAACTCCTCTTACGGCTATAAGAACAGAAGAAATAACAAAAACCTCTAGACTTGTTTCCAACCTAACTGGAATGACCGTACAACCTAATAAAGCAATTGTGGGAGCTAACGCTTTTGCGCATGAGTCAGGCATTCACCAGGATGGAGTTTTAAAAAATAGACTAACTTACGAAATTATCGATGCAAAAACTGTTGGTTTAAGTGACAACAAAATATCTTTGGGAAAACTTAGTGGAAGAAGTGCAGTAAGAGCCAGATTAGAAGAGATGGGATATGACCTGAGCCGAGAAGATTTAAATGATGCTTTTGCTCGTTTTAAGGATTTAGCTGACAGGAAAAGAGAAATTACAGATAGAGACTTAGAAGCAATTGTTAGTGAACAAGTTCAGCTCCCTGAAGCTAAATTTCAATTAAGTCTTGTACAAGTAAGTTGCGGTAACGCATCTAAACCTACTGCCACCATTTCGCTTCTAAACACGGAAGACAATAGTGAGGATACTGCTGTATCAATAGGGACTGGGCCCGTTGATGCTGTTTGTGAGGCTTTAAATAAATTAGCCAAAGTTCCTAATGAATTAATTGAATTTTCTGTTAAGTCGGTAACAGAAGGAATTGATGCTTTGGGCGAGGTAACAATAAGAATAAGAAGGGATAATAAAATATATTCTGGTCATTCCGCTGATACGGATGTTGTAGTTGCTGCAGCCAACGCTTACGTTAATGCTTTAAATAGACTTGTATTTTCTGAGAAAAAAAATTCAATTCATCCACAATTTGATAATTTAGAAAATTCTGATAATTCATTTCTATCTAATCCTGCAAATTAAATTATTTCTTAGGATTATTAAGTAGCATAAAAAAATAGTGTCTTAATACTGTAGATTAAATTAATAGTTAAAGCAGTAAATAATGAGAGAAAGGTTATTTGGATATTGGGCACTTTCGTGGGTTGGCTTAATCGGCAACATTATTGCACTACCAATAATCGCTTTAATAATTAGTTATGGGCCTCCATTAAAAGTTGCAAATATAACTCTTGCCATAAGTCTTGGATGGCCCGCTGCAATTGTTGGAATAGTTTCTTCAGCTGCTCTTTTAGCAGAAAAAAGATGGGGAGTAACTTTAACTCTAGTATCTTTATCAATGGTAATTTCTGGTATGGGTCCTTATTCAGTTGTAAGGCTAATAACTCTTCAAGACATTTATGGAATTGGTGGGTTTACTCTTTTAACAACATTATTAAGTACGTTAGCTCTCCTTTATTGGTGTAATCCAAAACATCGAAGAAGTATTAGGCTATAAAATTGAAAATTAAGAAAAAGTATTATTTTTGCTAGTTGGATACTGAATTCTTCTATGTCTAATTCTTTTCCACACATTCAAGAATGCCCTTTTTATTAGGAAAATTTCGCCTTTCGATAAATTACTATCATCCAATTGCCCATCTTTTTGACGCGAGTAGATAATATTAGATATTGTTTCTAACGCTTCTTTATCAGTTGCCTTAATATTCATAGCTCTTAGTGCTGCTTCACATCCATCAGCAAGCATTAAGATAGCTGTTTCTTTTGACTGAGGAATAGGACCTTTGTATCTAAAAAAATATTCATTAATATCTAGATTTTTTTCTTTAGCTTTTTGAAAAAAATATCCCATTTTTAGGGTGCCTTGATGTTCAGGAATAAAATTAGCTATCAGTTTAGGTAGTCTATTTTTTCTTGCAAATTTCAAACCTTCATCAACGTGTGCCTGTAATACTTCTGCACTTTTAATAGGATCATCTAATTCGTCATGCGGATTTTTAGAACCATTTTGGTTTTCGATAAACCAATTAGGAGCATGTAATTTACCAACATCATGATATAACGCTCCAGTTTTAATAAGATCAATATCACCTCCAATCATTCTTGTTGCTTCCTCTGCTAAACCACAGATAAGTAAGGTATGTTCAAAAGTACCTGGAGCTTCAAGAGACAATCTTCTAATTAGAGGTTTTTCCTTATCAGCCAATTCGAGTAATCTTGCTTTAGTTAATAATCCGAATATCGATTCAAAAATAGGGATAAATAAAATTGTAAAAAGCATTACTATTGCCAATAGTAAGGAATCAGAAAATATATCCCTATTAGCTAAAACAAAATCTTGCTCATTAAAAAGTGTAATTTTATCTCTACCTATCATTATCCATTGACTCAAGAACGACCCTATGGGGACAAAAATTGATAATTGAAGTAACTGAGCTCTACTTCTTATTCTTCCTCCAAGTAAAGATACTACTGAAGAGCAAACTAATAAAATAAAAAATAAATTATTATTTATAGCAATTGCTGGGTCTGGCCAACTAAAGCTTGCTATTGATACCCAAGCTAAAGCAGTTATACTTCCCATACCTTGAGATATTATTAATGCCGGTGGAATAATAATAGATAATGGACTTGTAGTTGAAGCCAAGGCTAATTTCGTAACTTGTACTGCTAAAAGAAGAGTTATGATCAAGAAAATCTGCCTTGAAGAAATTGTGGGATTCTCTTTTTTTGAAACTAATATCAAAACTCCGGAACAAGTAAGTATTTCAGTAAAGGTTAAAAGCCAAGAAAAAATATCTTCGATTTTTAAAGGCGAGATAAGGAGCAGTTTATAAGAAGAAATTATTGAAATTAAAATGCATACTAAAAAAATTATGAGATTATCTATTCTTGAAATTTTAATAGGTTGTCTTACTGGAACTTGACTTCGTCTCCAAAGGTAAAACAATTTCTTTAAGGCAGTTGTGATGTTTTGCACAGAATATTAATAAATCTATTTGAATAATTTAAAATTATAGGCATGCTAGGTGTAAAAAGGAGATGTTTTTCTAAATGTCATTAAAATTAGACGGTAAAAAATTATCTCTTGAAATTGAAGAAAGATTAAATGACTATATCTCTAATAATATAAAAATTGCAAAAAAAGCTCCCGGTTTAGCTGTAATAAGAATAGGTGAGGACCCTGCGAGTGGTGTTTACGTTAATAACAAGGAGAAGGCATGTTCAAGGGTTGGCATAAAGAGCTTCATCTTTCATTTAAAGGATAGTGTAGAGCAAAAAGAAGTTGAACAATTAATAATCAAACTTAATTCTGATAAGGGTATTGATGGAATATTACTACAACTTCCCATCCCAAAGAAGTTTGATGGGGAAAAACTTATTAGCCATATTAATCCAAGCAAAGATGTAGATGGATTAAATGAGATAAACATTGGCAAATTAGTGAAAAATGAGCCTGCCATGAGATCATGCACACCAGCAGGAATTATTAATTTATTAAGATCCCAAAATATTACAATTGCAGGCAAGAAAATTGTTGTTATTGGAAGAAGTTTGCTTGTTGGGAAGCCCTTATCGCTTATGTTATTGAATCTAAATGGCACGGTAACAATGACTCATTCAAAAACATTAAATTTGAATAAGGTCTGTAGAGAAGCAGATATTCTAGTTGCGGCTGCAGGAAAACCCAATCTTGTAGATTCGAGTTTTGTGAAAGAAGGAGCAGTAATTATTGATGTTGGAATACATAGATTAAAAAGTTCCGATAAAAATCAAACCAGATTATGTGGCGATGTATTATTAGAAGATGTCATTTCTAAAGTATTTGCTTACACACCTGTACCAGGAGGTGTTGGACCAATGACAGTAACAATGTTACTTGTAAATACTATTTTTAGCTGGCAAAAACAATTTGGTTTATCATCAACTCTTAATGACCTTTTGCCATAAATACAAAGATGAAAAAATTTTTACTAAAGATACAAAATGACTGAAGTTATAAATAGTATTTCTGATTTTGAAAAATATCTTAAAAACACAAAAAAGGTTGTAGAGGAAGCACTTGATTTTTCCTTGGGCCCTGAGAATCCAGAAATATTAAGAGAATCAATGAGATATTCCCTTTTAGCTGGAGGGAAAAGAATACGTCCAATTTTATGTTTAGCATCTTGCTCACTGGCTGGAGGCGAACCATCTCTTGCTGTTCCTACTGCAGTCGCGATAGAAATGATCCATACAATGTCCTTGATACATGATGATCTACCGGCTATGGATAATGATGATTTGAGGAGAGGTAGACCGACAAATCATAAAGTATATGGAGATGCAATAGCTATTCTTGCAGGGGATGCCTTGTTAACAAGGGCCTTTGAAATGGTCTCTTTAAGAAGCCCTGGGGTTGATCCAAATAGATTATTAAATGTAGTTGGCGAATTATCCCTAGTTGCTGGTGCCCCAGGCCTAGTCGGGGGACAAGTTGTTGATTTGGAATGCGAAGGCAAAGAAGTCGACCTTGAAACTCTCGAATATATTCATCTTCATAAGACTGGGGCTTTATTAAAAGGTTGCGTAAGAACAGGTGCGATGATTGCAGGCGCAAATAAAAAACTATTAAAAGCTCTAACAACGTATGCAGAGGGAATTGGTTTAGCTTTCCAAATAATAGATGATATTCTTGATTTAACTTCCAGCAGTGAAAAGCTTGGTAAAACTGCAGGCAAAGATCTTTTAGCTGACAAAACTACTTACCCTAAATTACTTGGGATGGAAGAGTCAAAGAAAAGAGCATTTGATTTAGTTGAAAAAGCAAAAAAAGCAATCGAACCTTGGGGGAAAGATGCAAAATATTTAATATCGTTAGCCGACTTTATTACAAATAGGGACAGATAATTAGTTTTAACTTATGTCTGAACTATTTCCCTTTTTTAATAATTCAGTTCTTTTCTGGAGCTTATTATCCTGTTTGCTAGCTCAATTTTTTAAAATTGTATTTAATTTCTTTTCAACTGGTGAGATAAGTTTTGGAATTATATTCGAGACTGGGGGTATGCCTTCCAGTCATTCCGCCTTAATAACTGGTGCTACATCTGGTATAGGTTATGAATTGGGATTTGATAGTTCTATATTCGCATTATCAGTTGCTGTAGCTCTAATAGTTATGTATGACGCTAGTGGTGTTCGAAAATCAGCTGGGATTCAAGCTGCAGAAATCAATAAACTGTCAAAAAAAATAGACCCTCAATCTCAATTACTTTTAAAAGAAACCCTGGGCCATACAAAAATTGAAGTCATGGTGGGGAGTTTTTTAGGACCATTAATCACTTTGCCTGGAATGTTTTTTTTAGGTTCTCCTCTCAAAATATTTGATTTGATAATAAATTAAAAATGCTTTGAAGAACTAATTTGGGTGGCATCTATAAAGTTTTTTGCGACTTCTGGAGAACTTGGTAGATGTAAGTGAATCCAACTTGCATGTAATTTTTCATCACAAAAGCCTTCATTTTTGTATTCAGTATCCCAAGATTTAATTTTCCATGGGGAAGAAAGTTTCTTCTGATGCTCAGCTTTTCCGAAATCAAGTTCAGATAAATTATTTTCAATTTCCCAATAATGAAATTCATGTCCTCTGATTAATTGATTTTGTTTAATGATCGGAGTATCTTTTAAACCCTCAATATATCTATAACCTACTGAAAGTTTACTTTTTCTTGATCCAAAAGGAAGGATGCCACTCATTTTATGATTATTACCATTTTCGTCTTTTATAAAGTCTCCTAAAATCATCATCCCTCCGCACTCGGCATATATAAATCCATTTTTGCGAAATTTCCTTAACGAATTTAAGCTTTTTATAGAGTTACTTATGTGATCAGCATATTTTTCAGGAAACCCCCCAGGAATAATTAAAGAAGAAGCCTCATTAGGTATTTCTTCATCATCATAAATACTCCATGAAATCAATGGTATGCCTATTTCACTCAGAAACTCCTTAGTTTCAGGGTATTGAAAATGAAAGATTTTATCTTCTGCTATTGCGATAGGTTTACTTTTGTCTATTTTTAAATGTTTAAAATTGACAGAATGAAATATTTTCTTTTGAGGAGATTTCAGAAATTTAATTAGAGAAAATACATCAAGATTTCTTTCGGCAAAATTTGCAAAATATTCAACATCAATTTCCTTGCCATTATCCAATGGGGATACCAAACCTAAATTAGCTTTATTTAAAGTTATTTTTGAATCAGATGGTAAAAAACCAAGAATTTCAATGTCTTCATTTTTAAATACTTCTTTGATTAATTTTTTATGTCTATCTGAATTAACGTTGTTAAATATAATTCCTGCTATTGACAACTCACTATCGAAATCTCTAAAACCTCGAAAAGAAGCCAAAAGAGAAGCTACTTGACCTCTAGCATTAACAACAAAAATTACTGGAGCATTCAGAAGTTTAGAGATATTAGCTGTGCTGGAAGTGGTTGTTGACCCTAGTCCATCAAATAGACCCATTGCTCCCTCAATTAATGAAAATTCATATTTCAAAGAATGTTTAAAAAAACTTTCTTGAACCCATTCCTCACCACTTAAAAAAATATCTAAATTCCTACAAATAGGTTGGCCAATTGAACTAAGTTGTTGTTGATCAAGATAATCTGGGCCAACCTTGAAAGTTTGTATCTTTATACCTTTTGAGAACGCCCAACAAGATAGCAAAAGAGATAATGTAGTTTTCCCGCTATCAGTTGAAGGAGAAGATATTACACAAGGCATTTATTAGTTATTCAAACCATTAAATATTTGAAGAGCTATTTTAATAGAATTTTCAAAAAGAGGACTGGTATTACCTCTACTACTTCCCAATAATTTACTAACATCGTACTCTGATGTAGAAAAAGAATTTGGAACAACTTGTTCTATTAATTCCATATTAGCCATTCCCCCTGCTTCAAGTCTCATACATTCCACTGATTCACAGCCAAGTATTACACAAGTGTTATTTTTTTGAACCTCACTAATTTTTGAAATCAGCCTCAATCCAATAACTTGTCCTAAATGAATACTTGGATTTCCCAAAGATAAGGGATTAATTGATGTAGAAATTATTTCGCCATTAATTCTTTCAAACTCTATTCTTGTGGATTCTGTATCCCGTTCAACTCTTAGATAAGACCAACCAAGTTTATCGCTAATCCATGAAATCAAAAACAACGCTTGAATAATATGATCTCCCGCGATATCAATGTCAATATCAGTAATATGATCTAAAATTGGTCTCCTTGAAGGCGGATCAAAAATCATTGCCAATGATTCCCTCCAATTTTTTAATCTAACCCAATTCAAATCATTAATAGCTTTATTTGAATTATTTAATTGATCTAAAACTTTTAAACATCTTTGAGGCGATCCAAGAGCAGTATCAATTATTAACCTTTGACCATAATCAGTGAAATATTCGAAGATTTCAGGCGACTCATCCAAGCTTCCATTCCACCACAACCATGAAGGTAATTCATCAATAGATAATTCATCAATTATTTTTAATCCTTTATTAGATATTGAGGCTGAGCCCCCCCTAATAACAACTAAATCCCCACAGATAGATTTCATAGCTGGGGTATCACTTAATGGACAGTAAGCAGATACAAAAGTTTTAATATCTGAATTTTTATTTAATGTTGGCGCTAGAGTTATTAATCTTCTTGGATTCAATGAACTTATCGTTGATTCAAAAAATTGTCCTCTAAAATCTTCAAAGTCTTTATTAGATAAATTTTCTTTCAACAAATACAATAAATCTTCACTACTAAGTGAAGTAGTGATAGGAAGTCCTTGATCTAATATAAATTTTTTAGCAACTTCAATTATCTCTGGACTCAAATTTCCAGTAATTGGTCCATTTACTAATCCTTTATGAACCAAACATTGTTCTAGCCAAGCAGGCTGCCAGACTATTAATGTGAAAGTATTAGCTCCACTATTATCTTTATCTTCTGAAATCCATAATTTATTAAGGTAATTAGAAATTTCCTGATAAGGCAGCTCTAAAGGGGTTTGTAGTGTAAGTTGAGGTTTCATTTTTAGGGTCTACGCCAGAAAATATTATCTTTTGAAATTAGTTGATCTGACTCAGGAGGCCCCCATGTCATAGATTCATAATTATAAATAGGTAACTTCCAAGGAGAATTATCCATCAATTCTATTAATGGCGTATAAAGTTTCCAGGCTGCCTCTACCTCGTCACTTCGAGTAAATAATGTTGGGTCAGAAAGCATTGCATCAGCTAATAATCTTACATAACCTTCATCTGAGGGTTCTCCAAATGATTCATCATAAGAAAATTCCATCTCAACAGGTCTTGATTTCATTCCAGAACCAGGAGATTTTACCTCAAATTTGAAAGTAGCACCTTCATTTGGCTGAATTCTAAGGACAAGTTGATTTGGGGCAGGATTTATTATTGTTGATTCAAATAAATGAACAGGAACGTCTTTAAAAGTCAAGACTATTTCTCCAAGTCTTTTAGGTAGTCTTTTGCCTGTTCTCAAATAAAAAGGAACCCCTTGCCAACGCCAGTTATCCACGAAAACTTTTGTCGCAATATAAGTTTCTGTTGTGCTGTTACTATTAACACCATCTTCCTGCCTATATCCTTTGAGTCGATTTGAAATATCCCCCCCCTCTCCATATTGACCTCTTATGCAACAATTCCACGGTTCATTTTCGTCAGCAAGTTTTGAAGCTTGAAGAACCTTAGCTTTTTCATTTCTTATTGCTTCTGGTTCAAATTTTCCAGGAGGTTCCATTGCAGTAACTGCAAGCATTTGGGTCATATGATTTTGAAGCATATCCCGCAAAGCACCAGAGCTTTCGTAATAACCTGCTCTATCTTCAACACCAACTGTTTCAGATGAAGTAATTTGAACACTTGATATATAATTCCTATTCCAGATTGGTTCAAAAATAGTGTTAGCAAACCTCAAAACAAGAATATTCTGAACTGTCTCTTTACCTAAATAATGATCAATCCTATAAATCTGACTTTCTTCAGCGCAACTTTGAACGATATTATTCAATTTTTTTGCACTTGAATAATCTCTTCCAAAAGGTTTTTCAATTACTAAACGACTTTTCTTAGGGTCATCTAAAAGGCCAGCCCCTTTAAGAGCTTTACATCCACTTGCATAGAAATTCGGAGATACTGATAAATAAAATGTTCTATTCCCATGAGTAGCTTGTGTTTTATCAATTTCATTTAATCTTCTAGAAAGCCTTACGACATGATCACTTTGTTGTAGGTCAACTGGTTCATAGAAAAGATAATTAGAAAATTGTTCCCACTCCCTTTCTTTACCAGATATTTGATTTGATAACTTTATTTTCATCTTTTCTCTAAACTCATTATCAGTCCAAGGTCTTCTCGCACAACCAACTATTCCAAATTCACTAGGAATTCTTCTTTGCAAATAAAGTTCAAATAAGGCTGGTATTAATTTTCTATGAGTAAGATCTCCACTAGCGCCAAAAATTATTAAACATTGTGGAGATATGACTCTTTCCTGCCGTAAACCTAATCTTAGAGGATTACTTAAAGTTGAAGGCATATTTTTAGTATTCTTTATTTAAAATCCTCTTTTTTTCAAATATTAGCTACATATTGTGTCTAAACCAAAAAGTATTTAGAATGTGAAGCTTAAATGTAAATGTCAAAGATTTAGTAAGTTTCTACGTGCCATCTTCCTGCTTTTTTTAGTTGAGGTCTTAATTCTGACCAGTTCAATCCTTTTTCTTCTGCTGCCTTAGTCATTGCCTCATCTATTCCAGGTTCCATACCCTTTAATCCACAAAGATATATATGTGTCTTTTCATCTTCAATCATATTGAAAAGTTCATTGGCTGACTCTAAAACTCTGTCTTGAATGTACATTCTTCCACCTTTTGTATTTTGCTGCTCGCGACTAATAGCTTTTGTATATTTAAAATTATCTGGATTCTCAGCAATGTATCTTTGAAGATCTTCTTCATATAACAAATTAGCTGATTTTGGAGCACCCATAAATAACCAAGCCTTACCCTTGAAATTCCATTTATTTTTTTCCTTTTCAGTTGGTTCGAACATTCTTCTTAAATAAGCCCTCATTGGTGCTATTCCAGTTCCAGTGGCTAACATAACAATGTTTGCGTCCTCTTCATCGGGGAGAAGCATTTCTTTTCCAACAGGACCTGTTATTTTTACTTTATCTCCAGGCTTAATATCACATAGGTAAGTAGAGCAGACACCATTAATGGTTTCACCATCTTTTTCATACTGAAGCTGTCTTACACAAAGAGAAACTGTATTTCCATTAAAGTCATCACCGTGTCTAGTGCTAGCTATTGAGTATAGCCTTAATTTATGAGGTTTTCCATTAGCATCTTCACCAGCAGGCATGATCCCAATACTTTGCCCTTCTACATAATTTAAAAATGGATCACTATCTTTAAGGTCGAAAGTTATGTGATTAACTCTACCAATTGCTCCTTCTTTGAGAAGACTATAGTTTTCAATAACTGTTCCCTCATATGGTGTTTTAGGACGGTAAATATTGACTGGAACATCTGCATGTTTTTTCTTAACAATTTTTGGAGCTTCTGTTTTTGGAGCCTCTATTTTTGAAACCGCGACTTTTTTAGTTTCCACAGCTTTTGTCTCAGGTTTTTTTGTTTTTGCTTCTTCAACAAATTTTAAAGCTCTTTTATTAAACGTAGTGAGTATAAAATAAAAAACAGCTATTACTACTGGTATATGAGCTAATCCGCCTGCGATTACTTTTGCTTGTGAATACATTTTTTAGATTTCTTTTATAAAAGATTATCAATTTGTAGTCTAATTTGTAGTGATTTTACAAAAATGGTTACGTTTTGAGATCGGGATAAATAAAAGAAATTATTTTAATTTTTCAGTATTTATTGTTTTTATCAGTATAGTTACACAGAAATAATTTTTTATCTAATTAAAAAATTCATTTATGAATAATCCTCAAGAATCAGAAGATCATTCAAAGAACAATGATTACAGTACAATTGAGCAGACTATGGAGAAGTTTTCCGGTGGAACAAGACGACTGGCAGCTCAACTTACAACTTCTGCAAGTTTTGATTCTTTGTGGGGTGTTTTAACAGATTATGATCGGTTAAATCTCTACATACCAAATCTTTTATCGAGCAAAAAAATATTTCAGAAGGGAAATAATGTCCACCTTAAACAAGTTGGGGCTCAGGATTTCCTTGGCATGAAGTTTTCAGCTGAAGTAACTATAGATTTATTTGAAGATAAGGAGCTTGGCCTCTTAAAATTTAATTTAATAAAAGGAGATTTCAGAAAGTTTGAGGGTAGTTGGAAAATTCAAAATATTAAAAATACTTCAACAAACTCATTAATTTATGATCTTACTGTTCAAGGTTGTCAGTGGATGCCAATAGGGATGATAGAGAAAAGACTGAAAAAAGATCTTTCAGAAAATTTAATTGCCGTAGATAGGCAAGCAAAATCATCAAAAAGATCGTTATAAATATAAATTAATAGCCCCAAGGGGATTCGAACCCCTGTCGCCTCCGTGAAAGGGAGGTGTCCTAGGCCTCTAGACGATGGGGCCATGAAATTAGCATAACAGCTTATTAAAAACTAAGAGTAAGGCTAGCCTTTCGTCAAGTATTGTTGCTCTTTGTTTTGTCCTTGCCACACAGGAACTGTGAAATGGAAGCAGGAACCTTCCCCTACTTCAGATACGACCCATATTCTTCCTCCATGGACTTGTACTATTCTCCTACATACTGATAACCCTATACCAAATCCTGAAGTTCCTTCAGAAGTCTGGGGAAGTCTAACCCTATCTAGAAAAATTCTTTTTTGTTCGCTTAAAGGAATACCTGCACCTTTGTCACAAATTGTTATTTCTACCCATTGATTTGTCTTATGAATCATAGTGATTTTTATAGATCCAGAGTCTTTAGAAAATTTAATAGCATTTTCAATTAAATTTAAAAATACTTGCCTCATTCTTCTTTGATCTGCAAATACAGTTGGCAGATCAGATGGAATATCAGTATCAATTTCAATATTCCTTAATCTCCACAATTTTTCTAATTCGAGTATTACTTCAGCACTAATATTACCTAAATCAATTTTCTGAGGATTAAATAATGCCTCCCATTTAGTTGTTCCAACCTCTAAAAGATCCTGAGATAAGAGTTCAATCTCTTCAAGACGTCTTTTAATAACCTCCTGCAATTTTGAAATATCTATTTGTCCAAGTTTTTGACTTTGAACAGCCAAAGTAGCTGCAGTCAAGGGTGTTCTTAATTCATGTGCGACCATTCTTAATAATCTTTCCTGAGATTCTATTCTTTTTGTTAATGTCTCATTTTCTTGTCTTAAAACAAGAAGTTCGTCTTCCAATAGAAATTCTTTTTGAGTTCTTATAGAATCAATTTTGGATGGTTGCAAATTAATCCCAAGATTTTTTGTTAAGCCTTCCTGTGACCACCTTGGCAACCATTTTTGCAACTGTGAGAAAATATTACTTCCAGCAAATATTTGCTTTGGAGCTGGGGAAACCTTTATAAGAGCAGGAATAGCGACTAATCTATGTAATTCAAGTAATTCTGGTTGCTCTGTGGGTTCTGAGATCTGAAGAGATGTCTCAAACTCACAATCATCTGATTCTAAATAAGCTATTAAGGACTTAATATCATTACTAGAAAGTTGATTTCTAGCTGCCACAAGTATTAATTTTAGCTCTTTTTTATCATTCAAATGAATTCCTCTGAAGTGTTGAAAAGCTGTTAATCCTTATAAACACCTTAAGATATTTTTTTTTATTTTACAGATAGGCTATTAAATAAATAGAACTTTTTTATAAATGGTTGCTATTAATCCAAAGAAAAATTTACATTTTGGTGAAAACCCTCCTGAAATCAATTTAAATAGTAATTTAAAAAGGTGGTTTTCCAGGAATATTGGATTATGGAAATCTAATAGAACGTATTTTCTCGATGAAGCACAAAAAACTTATAATTTAAGTATGAATATAAATATTCAAGCTCTCGAGAGTAAGTCAGAATGGGAGTCGCATTATAAATTTACTTGGTATCCAGAAAAAAAATATAATTTCTTTGACGAAAATCCCCAGTATAAAGAACGAGGAGAAATGCATGCATTTTTAAAAGGCCATCAACTTAAGAGGGAAAAATTTTATTTAAGTAATGATGAAGGCATTTCAAATATTAAACAAGTCGACGAACACGAAATGATTTTTGAATCTTCTTACAAAGATTGGTATATTATTGAACATACAAGACTTGTAGATTCTGATAATTATAGATTTAGGGTTATATATTCATGGAACAAAGATATGCTTAAAATAGTAGAAAATCATCACGAAATTAAAATTGTTAAATAAATTCTTTGGGCAGATTTAGTTTAAAAAATAAAAAATGTTATCTTAATACTATAAATTAAAATAAATCAAATATGAGTTTAAAAATATATAAAATTTTTGCAATTCCTCTAATTTTTTCATCTTTTTTATTTGATCCAAATAATGAATTTAATAAAGTAAATGCAAATGTTAAAAATTCGCCTGCCAATAAAAATGATTTAGATTTATATCATGGGATGGGTGTTTCATTTCTATGTAATGCGACAAGAAAAGGATTTGACCTGGATTTCCCAAAAACATTAACCGTTGCCTCAGCAACATTCGCATCAGTAGTATCACAAAAACATGGAGGGAAAATAATAGAGAAAAAGAAAGAACAAACAGTTGATATGAAACAATTACAATTTATTGCATCTCTGCAATTAGTTGAATCAGCTCTTCAAGTGTGTCCAGATAATGTTCCTGAAAAGATCGAAAACCAATTTAAGATTGAAACTGAGAGACTTAGGAAATTACAAGGTTTGTAAAAAATAATTTTTTTATCTAAACATAGAACTAACAGAACTTTCTTCGTGGATTCTCCAGATAGCTTCCCCTAGCATATTTGCGACAGAAAGAACTTTTAACTGTGGAAAATTATCTTTATGTATAACTGGTATGCTGTTAGTCACAATAACTTGTTCGAAAAGATTCTTAGAACTTAATCTTTCATAAGAAGGAGGAGAAAATACAGCATGTGAGGCACATGCGAATATTCTATTAGCTCCTTCTTTTTTTAGTAAATTTGCTCCAGAACAAATTGTACCTCCCGTGTCTATCATGTCATCTATAAGAATAGCCGTTTTACCTTTTACTTCACCGATAACGGTTAGACTTTCAGCGATATTATGTGCAGCTCTCCTTTTATCAATGATAGCCAACGGCGCATCCTTCATTAATTTCGCGAAAGCTCTTGCTCTTGCCACCCCGCCTACATCAGGAGAGACTACAACTATTTCTTCTAAATCTAGAGATTCTAGGTAATCAATTAATACAGGTGAACCGTAAATATGATCGCATGGTATATCGAAGTAGCCTTGTATTTGAGCCGAGTGTAAGTCCATCGCTAAAACTCTATCAACTCCTGATTTCTCTAGTAAATTGGCAGTTAATTTTGCAGTAATAGACTCTCTTCCTGAGGTTTTCCTATCTGCCCTTGCATATCCAAAATAGGGAATTACAGCCGTTATTTGTCTTGCAGAAGCTCTCTTGCAAGCGTCAACCATGATCATGAGCTCCATTAAACTATCGTTTACAGGAGCGCATGTAGGTTGTATGAGGAATACATCACAACCTCTAATAGATTGCTGAATCTGAACATAAAGTTCTCCATCTGCAAATCTTTTAGATATTAAAGGTACATTTTCAATCCCTAAGTATGATGCAATTTCTTCAGCTAACTTTGGGTTTGTTGTCCCACTTACTAACCTTAATCTACTATTAGTTAGATTAAAGTTCGATTCTTTACTCTGCATTGCCGTGATAAAACTTGTCACGAAATTTGCACCATAAAACTATATTATCATCGTAGTCGTTTATGTGAATTTCGCAAAAGATAATGACTAGATATTTTCAAAAGTCACCTCAATTAAGCAAAAAATTGTTGATGAAAAATTCGAATTTATATTTACCCATACTTAAAAATCAGCAATGATATTTGTCAATTAAAAAAAATTTGTATAAGGTTGAATTTAGAGAATTAAAAACACCCTAAGTTTAAAGAATCAAAATATATTGAAAACATGCCTATAGAGTCAATTATTGCAAGAAAATCATTAGGCTTACTTATGCATCCAACATGTATTCCGGGAGGAAGAGTATGTGGAACTTTTGGGAGAGGAGCTAAAGAGTGGATAAAAAAACTTCATAAGCATGGAATTGAATACTGGCAATTTTTACCTCTTACACCTACTGACTCTACAGGTTCGCCATATAGTTCCCCATCTAGTTTTGCACTAAACCCATGGTTTTTGGATATAGATGATTTAATCGAAAAAGGTTTTATCTACATCTCAGATAAAGAAAATCTAGGTCCAACAAATCAGAATAAAGATCATTTTGATTTTGATATTGCGGATGACCTAACAAAAAAATTAGGTCTCCTCCTTTTGCAAGGTTGGAGTTCACAATCTGAAGAAAGAAAAATTAATTTTAACAAATGGGTCAGCAGGCATTCTTGGGTTGAAGATTATGCAACATTTGTTGTTATCAGAGAGGAATTTAATATGTTGCCTTGGTGGGAATGGCCTCAAGAATTTAAAATAAAAAATAACAAGTTCTTAAAATCGTGGATTAAGAAAAAAAGTGAAGAGATACTTATTAAAAAATTAATACAGTGGCATCTTGATGAGCAATGGAGTGTCATTAAAAACTTTGCAAAATCAAGAAATATTAAGCTGATAGGAGATTTGCCTTTTTATGTCTCTAGAGACAGCGCCGACGTATGGAGTAATAAATCATTATTTTCAATTTTTAAAAATGGAGATTTAATCTTTCAAAGTGGTGTTCCACCTGATTATTTTTCATCAACAGGACAATTATGGGGTACCCCAACTTACTTTTGGTCAAAGCATAAAAGGACTAATTTCAATTGGTGGAGAAAAAGATTTCAAAGACAATTTGACCTTGTGGACATATTAAGATTTGATCATTTCAGGGGTTTAGCAGGTTACTGGAGAGTTAATGGCAGTTCTAAAACGGCAATTATTGGAAAATGGATAAATTCTCCAGGTAAAACGCTATTAAATAAAGTAAAAAAGGATCTAGGGGGTAACTATCTACCTATTATTGCGGAGGATCTGGGAGTAATAACTCCAGATGTAGAGAAATTAAGGAAAAACTTCGAACTACCTGGCATGAAAATATTACAATTTGCTTTTGATGGCAATGAAGATAATCCTTATTTACCAAAGAATATTGAAGGAGAAAATTGGGTTGTTTATACAGGTACTCACGACAACTCTACTTCTGTTTCATGGTGGGAAAATTTAGATTATGAATCCCAAAAAAGAATAAAAGATGATTATAAATTTTCAGAAAATCCTTCTTGGGATTTAATAGAAATTGGCATGGAGACAAATGCTAATCTTTTTATCGCTCCATTACAAGATTTATTATCTCTAGACGATTCAAGTAGATTAAACAAACCTGGGACCACAAAAAATAACTGGAAATGGAAGTTAAATTGTCCTTTAGAAGAAATAGAAAATAATATAAAAATGTTTAGTGAGCTAGGAAATAATTTTGGGAGAACTCTAAAGTAGATATTGTTAAAAATTATTTATCAATAATTTGATTTTCAATATTTTGAATCTCTATAACATTTACATTTAAAATAAAGTATCTCTTTAATATAAAAATAGTTAAAACTAATATAAAAAAATACAAAAGACTTCCTTGCCATGTATTTATAAGATCGAATTTCCTAAACATAAAATCCTTTCCCTTTTTTTTAAAAATTTTTCTTTCTTTAACTGCTAAATTTAATAATGTATTTTTTTTTAATACTAAGCATTCCTCTAATTTAATTAATATAGATCTTATAAAAGGATATTCTGGCCTAGTGCTTTTATTATTATTTTCAATAGAGTTTATTATTCGTTCAGGGATTTTTGAAACGTATGACAATTCTTTAATTGTAAGGTTTTGTCGAATTCTTGCTTCTTTTACTAACTTTGCAATTTCTAAAGATTGATCAACCAATCCAGGACTAAATTCTTTATTTTTTTCAGATTTTTTATTAAATAAAAAGAGATTTTTCAAAATATTCATTTAATCTTCCAAAGCTAAATAATCCTTTTACTTCTCATTTTTAAAATATTACATCCAATTCTAATAGAATTAAAATCATAGGTAAGTTAATTAACTATAAATATAAAAACTAAACTGTTGAAATAATATTTTGTACTGCACTTTTTGCAATATTCAGAGGGCTAAAAGTATCTCTAATTAAAACTAAGAATTTTTTTGCATCAGTAAATTCTAATTTTTCATCTTTTATAAGACTTAAAAGAAGATTCTTCCTAACTTCGGATCCTTTTTTACTGATAAATAATTTCAATCCTGCATTAGCAACTGGTATGAGATCTGAATTAATATTCTCTGAATCTCTAAATAAAATGTTTAATAAACTTTCAACTTTTTCTACTTGGATTTGACCTTTTTTATCAAAAACGACTTCTAAAAGTATGTCTAAAATCTCTTCAGAATTATCAGTCAATAGTTTTTTAGCAATATATGGATAAGCTATTTTTAAAATTTTAAATTCAGGATCTAACCTTAGTGCTAAACCTTCTTGACTAACAACGGCTCTTATTATTAAGGCAAACCTACTAGGAACTCTGAAAGGATAGGAATACATTAGTTTTGAGAATTTGTCAGTTACATTTTTAAGATTAAAATTACCAACCTCAGCGCCAAAAGATCCTCCTAAAACTTCTTTTAATGGTTCAACAAGTTTTTGAAGATCTTGTTCTTTGGTTAAAAAACCTAATTTCTGGAAATCTTCTGCGAGAAGATAATATTCTTCGTTTATTATGTGAACAATTGCCTTAATAAGAGTAAGTCTATCTGTATTTGAAATAGTATCCATCATTCCGAAATCAACATAAGCTAAATTCCCACAATCTACATTTCCTCCTTTGAGAGCAAACATATTTCCTGGATGTGGGTCTGCATGAAAATATCCAAATTCAAATAATTGCTGTAGCCCACTGATGACACAAGTTTTTATAAAAGAAGAAGGTATTAAGTTATTTTCCTCTAGTAAAGCTCGATCTCTTAACTTCACTCCATCAATCCAAGAGGTTGTGATAATCCTTTTTGATGAAAACTGTTTTTCTAATTTAGGAATAAAAATATTTGGGTTTTCTTTGAATAAATTTGCGAACCTCAATGCATTTTCGGCCTCTTTTTGATAGTCAATTTCATCAAAAAGTGCTTTGCCGAATTCATCTATTATTTCTCCTATTCCAACACCTATATTTAATGGTAAGAATGGGGATAAAAAAGTTCCTAAAAACCTTAAGATTACGACATCCCTTCTTATGAGGAAGTACAAATTCGGCCGCTGTACTTTCACAGCTAGATAAGAATTATTTATTTTTGCTTTATAAACTTGACCTAGACTTGCTGAAGCAATAGGACTATCTGGAAACTCTTCAAATAATTCATTAGCAGGTGATCCAAGTTCTTCCTCTATAATTTTTAAAGCAATTTTGTGATCAAATGCAGGGAGATTATCCTGTAAGTTTGTAAGTTCTGCAAGCCAATCTTGTCTAACAAGATCTGGTCTAGTTGAGAGTGCTTGCCCTAATTTGATAAAACAAGGTCCTAAATCAGTTATTACATCAAAAAGATATTTCGAGAGATTTTTTTGTACATTTTTATTTTTACTGTTACCTTGAAAAAGTATTCTTAAAAAAAGAAAAATAAAAGTTAAAAGGATATATAAAACTCTTGGGATAAAAATCCATGGTCTCAACATCAACCAAATTAAGTCATCTTTTGACGAATATTTTGAATAAGATCTTTTCATTAAATTCAAAAAATATTAAAAAAGATTAGCTTGTAGTTCATTCTATATATGTCAATAATACTTTATGAGCATTTCATCTTTTCTAACTAAAAAGTTTTTAAAGTCTCTATTCTTTCCCGCTCATAACAGAGGGGCCGCTTTACCAAGGAAATTAATAAAGTTATTAAAAAATCCACCTGGGTATTGGGACTTGCCCGAACTACCAGAATTAGGTTCACCACTATCCCAAAGCGGATTAATTGCTAATTCTCAAAGAGAATTCTCAGACAAATTTGGGGCGAAAGGATGTTTTTTTGGAGTTAATGGAGCTTCTGGATTAATACAATCAGCAGTAATTGCGATTGCAAATCCAGGCGAAACTATCCTGATGCCTAGGAATGTTCATATAAGTGTTATAAAAACCTGTGCAATGCAGAACATAAATCCAATTTTTTTTGACCTAGAATTTTCAAAAGAAACGGGGCATTACAAACCAATTACAAAGATTTGGTTGAAAAATGTATTTAAAAAATTAGATTTTGATAAGAATAAAATTGTAGGAGTAATTCTTGTAAGTCCTTCTTATCATGGATATGCCGGGGATTTAGAATCTTTAATAGATATTTGTCATCAAAAAAATTTACCTGTTTTAGTTGATGAAGCCCATGGTTCTTATTTCCTTTTTTGCAAAAACCTTAATTTACCAAAGCCCGCTTTATCATCAAATGCTGATTTAGTCGTTCATTCATTGCATAAGTCACTAAATGGTTTAACTCAAACGGCGATACTCTGGTACAAAGGTAATCTAATTAATGAACGTAATTTAATAAAGAGTATTAATTTATTGCAAACTACTAGTCCAAATTCCTTATTACTTTCTTCTTGTGAAGAGTCTATTAAAGACTGGCTAAATAAAAAAAGTTTATCAAAATATCAAAAAAGAATTTTAGAAGCAAAAAATATCTACAAAAAATTAATTCAAAAAAATATTCCTCTCATAGAAACCCAAGATCCCTTAAAAATTGTATTAAATACCTCAAAGGCTGGAATTGATGGTTTTACTGCTGATAAATTTTTTTATGAAAATGGTCTTATTGCTGAATTACCAGAAATGATGACTCTTACGTTTTGCTTAGGATTTGCAAATCAAAAAGATTTTCTTAATTTATTTGAAAAGTTATGGAATAAATTACTATTAAATTCAAAAAAATCAAAAAGTTTAGAAGTACTTCAATCACCCTTTGAATTAGTTCAAACACCCGAAATTGAAATTGGGATTGCTTGGAGAAGTGAGACTTATAGTATTCCTTTCTCCCAATCATTAAATAAAATATCGGGAGATATTATTTGCCCTTATCCTCCAGGGATACCTCTACTAGTTCCTGGAGAAAAAATTGATATAGATAGGTTTAATTGGATAAATAATCAAAGTTTATGCAACAAAGATCTGATAAATTTTAATATAAGAGTCATATAAACATATAAATATCATATGAGATTAAAAAGCGGCTTACTTATAGGAATTTTTGGTTTAATTGTAGTTTTATTGGGGGGATGGTTTTTTACATTAGCAACTGCTTTGCTTACATATTTAGCATTATTGGAATTTTTTAGAATGGCAGAATTTAAAGGAATAAAACCAGCTACAAAGACTACATTATTTTCATCTTTCGTTATTATAATTTCCACTTATCTTGAGACCATTGGTTTACTTGATGGAGAAATATCAAATTCAATTTTGCCAATCTGTTCAGTTGGAATATGCACTTGGTTACTTTTGCAACCAAAACCTGGAACAATTTCAGATATTGCAGCCTCTATTTTTGGATTATTCTATTTGGGGTTTTTACCTAGTTATTGGATTAAGTTAAGGGGATTAGATTTAGTGATAATTAGTTCAAATCAGGATTTTATTTCGTTTGAGAACTTATCAAATACTACAGGCCTTGAATTAACATTAACTTCTTGTTTTTTAATTGTGGCTAGTGATATTGGTTCTTATTTCATTGGGAAGTCATTTGGTAAAACATCACTTTCTCCAATATCTCCGAGCAAAACTATAGAAGGTTTAATTGGAGGAATATCCTGTTCAATTTTACTAGCAATATTTTTCGCATTTTTAATGAATTGGGAAAATCCATTATTTGTTGGAATCTTATATGGAATTTCAATTTCTCTTATGGCACTAGTTGGAGATTTAATTGAATCTATGATGAAGAGAGATGCGAAAATAAAAGATTCCGGAACTTTTTTACCTGGACATGGAGGAATTCTTGACAGAATTGACAGTTACATTTTTACTCCATCTGTTTTGTATTATATTTTTATAATTCTAAAGTATCTAAATTAATTAAAAAATCTTTTATTCCAAAAAATAATCTTTAATAATTTTACTAGATAATGATGGTAAATCTACATGTGGAAGATGACCACAATTTTGCAACCCTACAAAATTTAATTTTTCAATACTTCTTATATTTTTAATTTCTTTTTTTCCAAGAATTCGATCATTTTCTCCACATACTGTTTTAATTGGGATATTTTGGATATATTTATGAGTTCCAGCAAAACCTCCACTTTTTGCAAATGATGCAAGTGAATTTCTCCATCCTTTGCAACCTAGATGAATTGAAGCAATTTGCTCTTCCATCTCACCAACACATTTATCTGGGAAAGCAAATGCTTGCCTACAAAGACTTTTTCTGACCTTAGGCAATCCAAGAAATGAGGCACCGATTTGGTTAAGAGGAAAAGGGATGCCCTTAGGTTTTCCAAACAATCCGGCAGGAGACAAAAGGATAATTTTATCAATATAGTCAGAAATTTCAAAAGCAAGATTTAAAGCTGTTGAGCCCCCCATAGAGGCACCAATAATTTTTAGATTATTTGTTATCTTTAAGGTCTTAAGGAGATCAATTAAATGCGAAATTATTTTCGAGGAATTGTATTCATTTGTTGCGCACCTAGGACTAAAACCAAAACCCAATAGATCAGGGATGATAACTTGAAAATTTCTTTTTAGTGATTTATATATTCTCCTGAACTCTAAAAAACTACTGTCAAAGCCATGCAGAAGAAGTATGGGTTGACCTTCTCCTCCAATAACTACTGGGAATTTTAAAGAGTTCCAGTTTTGGTTAAGTTTTATCCACTTAACATCATTTGCCAAATAAAGACCTAAAGGGTCTAATAGTGACAATTTGGCACTTTCAAAAAATTCTGCATTTAAATCATTTAATTGTTCAAAATTGTATTTATTCAAAAAAATTTATATTTTAATTTTTTGTTGTTCAAAATTTGAAATGAGCTCAACAATGTCTCGTTTGTGAATTTCAAAAGGCAAAAAGTGAATCTCAGAATTATCTCGACAAGCAAAATCAGCAATTTTCTCTAAATTGTTATTTTCAAAAACATTTATTCCGAGTTGTGCGATAGTAGTTGGCAAATTCAATTCTTTCATAAGTACAAATAGTTGTTTAATTGATTGATCTGCTAATTTATTATTATTTTTCATTTCTTCTAGTCTCAATTGCAATAATAATCCAACCCCAACAATCTCACCATGTAAGAATTTGTTAGGGGTAATTATCTGAGTAATTGCATTATGAATAGCATGTGCTGCTGCAGTCCTACACTTTTCTCCACCAATACCACCTACTAAGCCTGCAGTAAGTCCACATGCCTCTACAGTATTTCGCCAAGACGGATTATTTTCAAATTGATACTTAAATGCTTTTTCTCCATTTATTAATAGTTGATCTCTTAAAACTCTTGATATCTGAATTGCTTGTTGAACAAGACCATCATCTAATGTTGAACTTGTTATTGAGGATTCATACCATTTTGCCAAAGCATCTGCTATTCCACTAGCAAGTGTTCTAGATGGAGCTGTTTGAATGAATTTATGATCATAGACTAATATTTTCGGACAAGATCCTAATGCAACATCCTCTATGAATTGGCCATCTTTTGTATAAATATTTGATAAGGCTGTCCACCCTGCACATGTAGAGGCGCTAAGGGGCACTGTAATGCAAGGTATATTTAAAGACTCGGCTATGTATTTCCCACAATCCAGAACTTTGCCACCTCCAGCAGCTATTACAGAATCATTATTATTCGTTAAAATAATGTCTTTTACTCTTGATATGTCTTCATAACAACAATCAAATTTTAAATTGGCATTATTAACACTAAGATTTTGATTTTTTAAATCGATAAAAATTTTATTTCTTAGATTATATGTATTAGTGCTCCTGCCTAAAATTAATGGGCTTTTGGTTAATTTATTAATTTGAGGTAGAGATTTTTCCCAGGCACACTTTCCCCTAAATATAATTTCTGGAGAGATTGACTGCATATTTACGTTTAATAGTTAGAAGTTAGCACCTGCTAACTCTTGAGAAGATTCTTCAGGAGAAATATTTATTGTGACTTTTTTATTATCATCTATATCAACTAAAGCCTTATCTCCATCTTTTATTCTCCCAGAGAGAACTTCTTCAGCCAAACTATCCTCTAATAGACGCATAACTGCCCTTCTCAAAGGTCTTGCTCCGTAGGAAGGGTTATACCCTTCTTCAACAAGCCTTTCTTTGAAAGCGTCGGTTACATTTAAGTTAATACCTTTATCTTGTAATCGAGCAAAAACTTCTTGCAACATTATTTCAGCAATCTCCTTAACTTCATTTTTAGTTAATTGCCTGAAAACAATTATCTCATCAAGTCTATTTAAAAATTCAGGCCTAAAGTATTGCTTAAGTTCTTCATTAACTAAAGATTTTATTCTGTTGTATTGGCTATCTTCAACTGAATCTCCTGAGAATTCAAATCCTAGACCACCGCCACCTTTCTCGATTACTTTAGAACCGATATTAGAAGTCATTATTAACAATGTATTTTTAAAATCTACAGTTCTGCCTTTGGAGTCAGTTAATCTTCCGTCTTCAAGTAGTTGCAATAATAAATTGAATACATCTGGATGCGCCTTTTCAACTTCATCAAACAGAACTACTGTATAAGGACGTCTTCTGACCGCCTCTGTAAGCTGACCACCTTCATTAAAACCAACATAGCCAGGAGGAGAACCTATAAGTTTACTTACTGTATGTCTCTCCATAAATTCTGACATATCTAATCTGATCATTGCTTCTTCACTACCAAAGAAATATGAAGCTAGTGATTTAGTCAATTCAGTTTTACCTACACCGGTAGGACCAGAAAAAATAAAACTTGCAATGGGTCTATTAGGATTTTTCAATCCAACTCTTGCTCTTCTTATCGCTTTAGAAACAGCTTTTACTGCTTCATCTTGACCAATTAGCCTTTGGTGAAGAGTTTCCTCCATATTAAGAAGCTTAACTGATTCAGTTTCTGTTAATTTTTGAACAGGTACACCTGTCCATGAAGCCACTATATGTGCTACATCCTCTTCACTAACTAGGGGGCTTTGCATGAGTTTTGAATCGGTTTCTACAGGCTTATTATCAAAATCAGGTTGATCTAGAGCTGTAGATTCTTTTCTGTTGTTGTCCAATACCTCTTTAATCTTTGCAGACAATTCCATCTCTTTCTCACGTAATTGGCCAGCTTGATCAAAGTTTTGGTCTCTGACAGATTCTTCTTTCTGTTTTTGGATTTGTCTTAGTTCTCTATCTATTTGTTTTGCTTCGGGCGGCAGTTTAGAATTTATTAAACGTACTCTGCTTCCAGCTTCGTCGATGAGGTCTATAGCCTTGTCAGGAAGAAATCTATCAGATATATAACGATCCCCTAAATGAGCTGCTGCCTCTAGGGCATCATCAGTAATTTTTAGGCGATGATGCTGTTCGTAACGCTCTCTAAGACCTTTTAGAATTTCGATTGTATCTTCAATAGATGGCTCCCCTACCATTACAGGTTGGAATCTTCTTTCAAGAGCAGCATCTCTCTCAATATGTTTTCTATATTCATCGAGCGTTGTTGCTCCAATACATTGAAGTTCTCCTCTAGCTAATGCTGGCTTCAGAATATTTGCTGCATCTATAGCTCCTTCAGCAGCTCCAGCACCGATTAAAGTATGTACTTCATCAATAACAAGTATGACATTACCTGCTGATTTAATTTCTTCCATTATTTTTTTTAACCTTTCTTCAAATTCACCTCTATATTTTGTTCCTGCTACCAAAAGTCCAATATCAAGTGTCAATACCCTTTTATCTTCAAGTATGTCAGGAATATCTCCCGTTTGTATTCTTTGAGCTAAACCTTCTGCGATAGCTGTTTTACCTACTCCTGGCTCTCCTATGAGAACAGGATTATTTTTTGTCCTCCTACCTAATATCTGGACTACACGATCTATTTCTGAATGCCGGCCAACGACTGGATCTAATTTTGACTCACTGGCTAATTTCGTTAAATTTGTACCAAATTCATCAAGAGTAGCAGTTTTTAAGTTGCCTTTAGTTGCGCTACCACCTGTGCCAACTTCGGCTGTTTCACCAAGCATTCTTATTACTTGAGTTCTAACTTTTGTGAGGTCAATATTAAGATTTTCAAGAACCCTTGCAGCAACACCTTCGCCTTCTCTTATTAAACCTAATAATAAGTGTTCTGTACCTATATAATTGTGACCTAATTGACGAGCCTCTTCAAGAGATAGTTCTAAAACTCTTTTAGCTCTAGGGGTAAAAGGTATTTCTACGGCTACGAACCCTGAACCTCTACCTATTATCTTTTCTACTTCTATCCTTGAATCTTTTAAATTAACTCCAAGCGACTTAAGTACTTTAGCTGCAACACCAGTTCCTTCTCCAATTAAGCCTAAAAGAATTTGCTCAGTTCCAACGAAATTATGACCAAGTCTTCTAGCTTCCTCTTGAGCAAGCATAATGACTTTTATAGCTTTTTCAGTAAATCTCTCAAACATTAGAAGATTAAATTCCTATTAATAACCTACCAGTAATATGTCAATTTTGTGTTCAAAATGAGCTTTTGTGAATACCCAAAAGTATGTTTTATCTAATTTAATTGAACTTTTTTAGTGATATAGCAAGAATTAATAGTAATTTCAATCATTCTGGTTATCCGCACAATTAAATTTTTACATTATTTTGTTGTTAAAATTTTTTCTTTTAAAAGTGCATGTGAACCATCTTTATAATAATTTTTTCTTATTCCGACGGTAGAAAAATCAAAATGGCTATAGAATCTCTCCGCAGTAACATTGCTCTCAGAAACCTCCAATAGTAATTTTTTTAGACTTAAATCTTCGCATTTTTTTATTAAATAGCTCATTAGATAAGAACCAAAGCCCTTTTTCCTGAATTTCTGATTTACAACAAAATAATTTATTTGAGCTTCATCAAGAACAACATGAAAAACACATATCCCAATAACAAAATTTGTAATCAATAACCCAAAGATTTTTGTACCTTCTTTTTTGGATTCGTTGACCCATTGCTTCCTGCTCCACAGGGAAATCGTATCTGAATCTAATTCATAACATAAATCAATATCTTTCTCATTTATTTGTTTAATAGATATCATTTTATTATGTATGTATATTTAGAAAGTTCAAATCTAGAGTCATTATAAAATATGACAGTTTTGGCAAAACTTTATCTTAAAGTTCTCCCATGGAAGAAAAACAATCTTTTTTAAAACAGAAAATCAACTTGGATAGTCCTAATAAAAATATAGTACCTATTACTACCTCCATTGGAGGAGATGGGAAATTATCAGTTGGTGGATGTTCCGTTGAAGAATTAGTTAAAAAATATGATTCTCCTCTTTACATCCTGGATGAATTAACTTTAAGAAAATCTTGTAGAGCTTATAAAAAAGCATTAGAAAAATATTATCCTGGGGAATCACTCCCGATATATGCCTCAAAGGCAAATAGTTCCATATTCATGAGTAACCTTGTTTCCTCAGAAGGTTTAGGACTTGATGCGGTTTCTGAGGGAGAATTATTAACTGCTCTTAAGGGTGGCGTACCAAATGAAAAGATTGTTTTTCATGGGAACAATAAATCTGACAAAGAAATAGATTTCGCAATTAGAAATGACATAAAAATAATAGTAGATAATGACTATGACTTAAAAAGATTAGAGGAAGTTTCAAATTCATTAGATCAAGACTTAGAAATCATGATTCGCTTTACTCCGGGAATAGAATGTCATACACATGAATATATAAGGACAGGTTCATTTGATAGTAAATTTGGTTTTGGAATTGAATATTTGAATAATTTATTTGCAAGCATAAGCGATACTAAACATCTAAAGTTAAAAGGAATACATGCTCATATTGGATCCCAGATTTTTGAACTAGACCCTCATAAGGATTTAGGTGAAATAATGGTAAAGGTAATTTTGGACGCCAAAAAATTTGGACATAATATTAAAGAACTAAATGTTGGTGGAGGCTTAGGCATTAAATATACAAAAAATGACGATCCACCCTCAATTGATGAATGGGTAAAAACAATTTGCAACTCTGTTGTTATAGCCTGTAAAAAGCACAATTTAGATCTACCTAAATTGATGTGCGAACCTGGAAGATCAATCGTATCTACAGCCGGCATTACAATTTACAAAATTGGAGCTTTTAAAGAAATTCCTGGAATCAGAACTTATTTATCTGTTGATGGAGGCATGAGTGATAATCCTAGACCCATAACATATCAATCAAATTATTCTGCTTGTTTGGTAAGTAATCCATTTAATATTAATTCCAAAAATAAATATACAATTGCTGGCAAACACTGTGAATCGGGAGATGTATTGTTTAAGGAAATAGAATTAGCAGATTGTAAAACTGGAGATCTAATATGTGTTTTTGGTACTGGTGCATATAATAATTCAATGAGTTCAAATTACAACAGAATACCAAGACCTGCTGCTCTTTTAGTTTGTGACGGTGAAGCAGAAATAATTCAAAAAAGGGAAAGTCCTTTTGATCTTTTAAAATATGATGTATTGCCTGATCGCTTTATTAAACAAAGTTAGGTACATTTAGATTAATTTTTTATTTAATGTGAATTTCTGGGGGCTAATAAATTTAAAGCTTTTATTAGATGTCTTATTTGCAGTTGGTTTTGGGCTTTTATTATTTTCTAGAGTCAAAGAACAGAGAACATTATGGCTTTTAAGGGGGTATTTATTTTTAGTTTCAACCGCATGGTTCATTCAAAGATATGCTTACCTTCCATTAACATCAAAGTTAATTGATGCTGTGGTATTAGCATGCTCTCTCTCTTTAGCAATCCTTTGGCAAGGGGAGCTTAGAAGATTAATGGAATTATTAGGAACTGGCAGGCTTACTGTATTACTAGGAAATCAGCCAAAAGAGTTTAGTGCAAGATCAACTACTATTTCTCAGTTAGTTGATACTGCAGGTAAACTTTCACAGAATAGAAGAGGCGCTTTAATCGTTGTTGATTTAGGGAGTGATTTAAGACCTGAAGATTTTTTATATTCGGGTACAAATATTGAGGCACAATTATCAACTGAGCTTTTAATAAATCTTTTTGCAACAGATACTCCGTTACATGATGGAGCTGTTCTTGTAAAAGGTAATAAAATAATTTCTGCTGGCGTAATACTACCTCTCTCAAGACAAGGAATAAGTAGATATGGCACAAGACATTTAGCAGCATTAGGAATTACAGAAAGATTTGATAGATGTATTTGTATTGTTGTTTCTGAAGAAACAGGTACGCTATCCTTAGCAAATCAAGGTAAACTCGAAAGGCCAATAACCAGCAGCAGATTACAGGAACTTCTTGCAAAATTGATTGGGAATCAAAACTCTATGGGAACAAGTAAATCTTCTATAGGCAAAAATAATGTGTCCCAAAAGACAAACCCAAGTGATAATATTATCATTGATGTCAAAGAAAAAGAATTTAGTAAATCAGAGAATTTTACTAACATAAAGGATTAACTAATGAGTTTAGGAAAAATAATACACAAGAGAGATAATGAATTATCCAAGAGAATAGATAACCAAAAAGTTCCAGAACATGTCGCAATAATTATGGATGGAAATGGGAGATGGGCTATTAAAAAAGGTTTACCTCGCTCATATGGTCATAAAAAAGGGGTCAAAGTTTTAAAAGAAATTCTTAAAGCATCAAAAAAATTAGGTTGTAAAGTACTTACTGTTTATGCCTTTTCTACTGAGAATTGGACAAGACCAACAAAAGAGGTTGATTTTCTCATAAATCTTTTTACCGAAGTTTTGAGAAACGAGATTGATGAGATACATGAAGAATCAACAAAAATAAAATTTATAGGAGATTTATCTCCTTTCCCAGAAACCTTAAAAAAAATAATCTCTAGTTCAGAATCTCAAACTAAAAACAACAATAAATTTTTATTAAATGTTTGCGTTAATTACGGAGGTAGGCAAGAAATAGTAAAAGTTGCAAAAGAATTAGCATTAAAATCTTCTTCTGGTGAAATAAAAGCATGCGAAGTGAATGAAGAATTATTTAATTCAGAGCTATTAACAGGAGGAATTAAAGATCCAGAATTACTAATAAGAACTAGTGGAGAAAAAAGGATCAGTAATTTTCTTTTATGGCAATTAGCTTATTCAGAAATTTACATATCTGACGTACTGTGGCCAGACTTCAATGAGGTCGAATTTCTAAAAGCAATAATTGATTACCAATCAAGGAATAGACGTTTTGGCGGTATAGAATCATTACCAAATGAATCTTTTAAAGATTCTCAATATTCTTCCTAACAAAAATGGCTAATTCGAATAATCAGTTATTTAAAGAAATTAGGTTCGATTGGAATAAAGAGGAGATATTTGAAATACTTAATATGCCTCTGATTGATTTGATGTGGGAATCACAAATCGTTCACAGGAAATTTAACAACTACCACATTCAATTAGCATCATTGTTCAGCGTAAAAACTGGTGGATGTGAGGAAAATTGTTCCTATTGTAGCCAATCAATATATAGTGCCAGCGAAATCAAAAGTCATCCACAATTTCAAGTTGAAGAGGTTTTAGCAAGAGCTCAAATAGCAAAAAATGAGGGTGCAGATAGGTTTTGTATGGGCTGGGCATGGAGAGAAATTAGAGATGGGAAATCTTTTAATGCAATGCTAGAAATGGTTGAAGGTGTAAGAGATTTAGGGATGGAAGCGTGTGTTACTGCTGGGATGCTTACAGAAGAACAAGCTTCCAGACTGGCTAATGCAGGTTTGACCGCGTATAACCACAATCTTGATACTAGTCCTGAACATTATAAAAATATTATTACAACTAGAACTTATCAAGACAGAATAGATACTATCAAAAGAGTAAGAAATGCAGGAATAAATGTTTGTTGTGGAGGGATAATAGGATTGGGGGAAACTAATGGCGATAGAGCATCTCTTTTGGAAGTGCTTTCAAACATGAATCCGCACCCTGAAAGTGTTCCTATAAATTCATTAGTAGCTATTGAAGGTACTGGTTTAGAAAATAATAAGGAAATTGACTCTATTGAAATGATAAGGATGATAGCTACAGCCAGAATTCTTATGCCTAAAAGTAAAATAAGATTAAGTGCAGGGCGTGAAAAGCTTTCAAAAGAAGCCCAAATTTTATGTTTTCAGTGTGGAGCAAATTCAATTTTTTATGGAGATGAGTTACTTACAACTTCAAACCCATCTTTTCAATCAGATAGAAAACTTCTTAAAGAGGTTGGAGTATCATTTAACAAAGATTTTGAAACTTGCGAAAAAACATTATCCTCTCTATGAAAGGCAAAAGCTATAAAATAGTTTCTCTTTATTCTTTCTTCCCATTTCAAGAAAACTTAATTCTTGATCTAAAAAATAAATTATTAGAAATCGAACTTGAAAATGATCTTTCAGGTTTATTAATTTTTGCAAATGAGGGCATTAATGGCACTATTTGTGCTGATAAAAATGTAATTGATATTGTTATCAATTTACTTAATAAGTATACAGATAATAGAAATTTGAATATTAAAGTAAACTTTTCAAAAAAGAAAGTCTTCAAAAATTTAAAAATAAAAATCAAGAAAGAAATAGTTACCATGGGTGTCCCTGAAATAAACCCTTCAGAAAATAATGGTACCTATATTGACTCAGCTGATTGGAATAAGTTTATTAAAAGTAAAAATACAATAGTCATTGATACAAGAAATCATTATGAGGTTTCTTTAGGCACATTTCAGAACTCTATAAACCCAAATACAAGAAACTTTAGCGAATTCCCTAAGTGGGTAGATGATCATTTAGATACCCATTTAGAAAATAAAGACTCTACAAATATAGCAATGTTTTGTACTGGAGGAATAAGATGTGAAAAAGCTACTACTTTGCTAAAAAAGAAAGGTTATAAAAATATTTATCACTTACAAGGGGGCATCCTTCAATACCTTGATGATATACCAAAAGAAGAAAACTTATTTGAAGGTGAATGTTATGTTTTCGATAAAAGAGTTGCTTTAGATCGAAAATTAGAAAAAGGCTCATACTCAATTTGTCATGCATGTGGAATGCCAGTTTCAATTCAAGATCAAGAAAGGAAAGAATATAGAAAGGGTATCCAATGTCATTTCTGCATAGATCAATTCAGTGATGATGATAGGAAAAGGTTTGAAGAAAGACAAAAACAGATTGATAGATCAAAAGTGGAAAATCATAAAATCTATAAGGACTAATTTTCAAAATCATGAGAGTTGAAGAATTAGAAAAATTAGCAGGTCGTATTGGATTATTAATTAAAATTCAAGTTAGAGAAACTCTCGGATTATGTTTCTTTAGAGTCGTTATAGCAGAACAGAAAAATAACATCATTAAGATTTGGGCCGAAATGAAAGGTTGGACTTATTTAAATAAACAAGGTATTCAGCTTGATACATTAAGAATCCTTAGTAGAGCTCCCACTTTTGTTTCGGAATTAATATGGGCAACAACTATGGCTTGGGCAATTGAAAAAAAATCAAGCAATAAAGCAAGACTTTTAGCTATTTTTGATAGTGAAGGATATAGTAAAAAACTTGTAAGATATTTCAAGTTGATAGGATTCAAAATTGTCAAAGAAGTTGGTTCTAGCCCAGTAGATCTTTTTTTAAGATTGGTTTGGGGAGGTGCAGGTACACTTATGAACGGGGAATGTATTTCCATATTGAAAAGACTTGAAAAGAAACTCTCTTTAATTGAAGAAAGTTAACCCGCGTGATAACTACTTCTCACTAAAGGGCCAGAAGATACTTTTTTGAATCCTAATTCCTTAGAGAAGCGATATAAATATTCAAACTCTGATGGATCCCAATATTTCTTAACTGCCAAATGATTGAATGAGGGCCTTAAATATTGGCCAATTGTAATTTGATCACAATCTATTTTTTTAAGATCATAAATTGTATTTTTTATTTCATCCAATGTTTCCCCAAGTCCTAACATAATGCCTGATTTAGTTTGAATATGAGGAGCAATATCCTTTGACTTTTTAAGTAAACTAAGAGATTTTTTGTAATTTGCACCCCTCCTAACTTCTTTTTGTAGTCTTTCAACAGTTTCAAGATTATGATTAAAGCATATTGGATCTTTTTCTAAAATCATCTTCAATCTCTCAGTCTGAAGGTTATTTGTTTCATCAAGATTTTTGCCTCCACCCCATAAATCAGGAGTTAAAACTTCAATTTTAATTGTTGAATCAATTTTTCTAATCTCATCAATTGTAGATATAAATAAATTTGCACCATGATCAGGGAGATCGTCTCTAGCAACAGATGTCAAAACAACATATTTCAAATTTAATACTTTCACTGCTTCAGCGACTTGAGTACATTCATCAGTATTGATAGAACTAGGTCTACCTTTATTTACCTGACAAAAAGCACATGAACGAGAACATATTGATCCACCCAGTAAGAAGGTGGCTGTTCCTGAGGCATAACATTCTGCTCTATTTGGACATCTTGCTTCTTCACAAATAGTATGAATATTTGATTTTTTGATGAGTGTTTGTATTTTTTCGAATTCTGAAGCTTTACTAATAGGAAATTTAATCCAAGAGGGAAGTCTTAAGATTTTTTCTTTGTTGATTAGATTATTGTCTCTCATTGTCTAATTTAGTTTTGTTCTTCCTTCTAAGGCCCTTGCAAGTGTAACTTCATCCACATATTCAAGTTCACTGCCCATTGGGAGCCCATATGCAATCCTCGTAACTTTAGTAAAAGGGGCTAACAATTTTCCAATATAAAGACTTGTTGTATCTCCCTCAACACTTGGGGTCAATGCCAATATGATCTCATCTATTTCAGACTTACTAACTCTTTCTACCAAGCTTCTTATTTCTAATAGTTCGGGGCCAACAGAATCCATTGGGGATATTAAACCACCAATAACATGGTAAACACCTTTAAATTCTCTGGCGCGCTCCAAAGCAAGCAAATCCTTAGTTTCTGCTACTACACAGATTAGTTTTTGATTTCTTTCAGTATTTCTACAAATTTCGCATTCATCTTCTGAAGTCAAATTGAAACATTTTTTGCAACGACCAACATTACTATGCGCTTCTAACAGAGCCTTTGAAAATTCTCTTATTGTACTTTCAGGTTGTTTTAAAATAAAAAGAGCTAATCGTTGCGCTGTTCTTGGACCAATCCCTGGGAATTTCTCAAAATGACCGATTAATTTTGAAAGTGGTTTTGTATAAGTAATCAAAATTAAACTATTTCTAGAGATAATTTAGACGCAAAATTCCGAATTGCCATAATTGTTTGCTTTTAATGTCTTATTATGTTTTCAGTTAGTAATTTCAAACAAAATGAAAAATATTAAATTTAACCCTTTCAAATATTTATTTTTGGTTTTTTTGTGCTTAACACTGAGTGCTTGTAGTGGCGGACTTAATGCGGGATTAGAAGCTTATCAAAGTCCAGATGGTAGATATGCCTTTTTGTATCCAACAGGATGGACTAGAGTAAAAGTCGATGGAGGACCTGAAATTATTTATCATGATTTAATAAATAGTAATGAGACCTTAAGTTTAGTTATTTCTGATGTCAAAAAAGAGGTTCAATTAGAGCAATTAGGAAGCCCAAGTGAAGTAGGTCAAACATTAATTGATAAAGTCATTGCTCCCGAAGGTTCAGGAAGAGAGGTAAAACTTATAAATGCAAATAAGAGGGAGGCATCCAATCATATTTTCTATGATTTAGAGTATGAATTAAATTTAAATCAACAGGCAAGACATGAATTAGCGACTGTCGTAATAGATAGAGGAACACTTTACACTTTCGCTGTGGGAACAAATGAAGAAAGGTGGAATAAAGTTGACGGTATGTTTAGTAATGTGATTGAGTCATTTAACTTCTTAATATAGTTTAGAAATTCATACTAGATTCCTACTTGAACATTCCACAAATCAGCATATATTTTGTTCTGATCTAATAGTTTCTCATGTTTTCCACTTTCAACTATTTTACCTTTATCAATAACTACAATATTATCCGCATTTTTTATAGTGCTTAATCTATGAGCTATTACTATAGTTGTTCTTTCTTTTGTGATTTTAGATAACGATTTTTGAATTAAAGCCTCTGTTTCATTATCAACTGAAGCTGTAGCTTCATCTAATATTAAAATTGGAGCATCCTTTAAAACAGCTCTCGCCAAGGCAATTCTTTGACGTTGCCCGCCTGAGAGCCTTTGGCCCCTTTCCCCCACTATAGTTTTATAACCATCTGGTAATTGTTCAATAAATTTATGTGCTTCCGCAATCTTTGAAGCTTTAATAATATCTTCAAGACTTGGGTTGATTGAGCCATAAGCAATATTTTCTTGTACACTGCCATGAAATAAATAAGTTTCTTGACTTACTAAAGAGATACACTTTCTTAAATCCCTCAAATTTATTTCTTTAATAGAAACCCCATCCAAGTTTATTGACCCATTATTACTATCATAGATTCTAAGTAGTAGTTTTATTATTGTACTTTTCCCAGAACCTGTTAAACCAACAATTCCTAATGTTGAGTTATTTTCAATTTTGAAATTTATGTTTTTTAAAGTTAAATCTCTTCCAGGATAATTAAAATTTACATTATTAAAAATAATTTCTCCTTTGATATTTTTAGGTTCAATTTTTATTTTTCCATCTTTTATTTTTATAGGCGTATCTATGAGATCAATTACTCTATCTATTGAAGCCATAGATCTCTGAAAATCATCTAAAACATGCCCCAAAGTAGTCAATGGCCATAATAGTCTTTGTGTAATAAACACTAAAAAACTATAAGTTCCTACATCAAGTGTCTTATTCCAAGTTTGGAAACCTCCAATTAATAGAATCGCTATAAAAGCAAATAAAATTGCAAATCTTATAAGAGGGATAAAAGCAGAAGATAATTTTATTGCAGCCTTATTACTTCTTTGATAATCGAGACTTTCTTTATTTAATCTATTTAGTTCCCATTTTTCTTTAGTAAAACTTTTTATGGTTAGAATTCCACTTAAATTATTATTAAGCCTTGATGCCAACAGTCCAGCTTTATTTCTAACATCTCTGTATTTTGGAGCAAGCTTCCTTTGAAATCTAATTGATCCTAAAAATATAATTGGAATAGGAAAGAAAGCAAATAAAGCGATTTTTGGAGCGACAAAAATCATAGTGCCCCCAATTATTAAGACAGTTATAAATAACTGAATAATCTGATTAGCCCCTTGGTCTAGAAATCTCTCGAGTTGATTTATATCATCATTCAAAATAGATAATAGCCTTCCAGTATTATCATTTTCAAAAAAATCCATATCTAATTCCTGGATATGCTCATAAGCTTTTATTCTTAATTTATGTTGCGATAGCTGAGCCAAATTTCTCCATAAAATCGAATATAAATATTCAAAGGAGGATTCACCAGACCAAACTATTCCTGAAGCAAATGCAAGAAAAATCAATTGTGCTGGAACTTCTTTTATTCCAAAACCAGCAATCCATGAATTCTGTTCCTTAACAACGATATCCACTGCAAGACCAATTATTACAGGGGGAGCTAAATCTAATATTTTATTAATTATGGAACTAAGAAAAGCAAAAAATAGTAACCTTCTTTCCTCAATCAGATTTAAATAAAGTCTAATTATTGGATTTTGATTTTTCTTAGACCTCATAAAAATAATAGTTAAATTTTTCTATTATGATTTAAATTTTCTTTAGTTTCTAATTTACATTTTGTTTTTGCATCTTGATGATTTGTAGTTTGCATAAATTCTTCGTAGTAACAATCACAAGTTTCATTCGCAATTTCTTCACTATATACCATTTCTGCTTTCATCATTTCCTCTTTGACACTCTGCAGACAAAATAATTTTATGATTGAATTTTGTTTCGTTTGAGCTAAATAATAACTATTAAAGGAGTTGAATAGTATTATCAGATTCACAAAAATAAAGAAATTATATTTGCTAGCTTTCATTCTCTATCACTAGTTTCTGACTTTAATTTTTTTTAATTTATTTTTAGTTTCTCTATGCAGATCTCTGGGTAAATCTACCAAACTGTAATCATTAAAAATCTGTATCTTACCTATGGATCTACCATTTATATTAGTTGAATTACAGATTGAGGATATAATATTTGCAACTCTAACTCCATCAAATTTACCAAAGTTAAATTTGTAAGTTTCAAAAGAATCATTTTGATAATTATTTCTTCTATTTGAATTTCTCATACGATTATTACTATTTCTATTTGATCTATTTCGATCAGTATTATTTTGTTTATTAATCCAAGAATCATCGTCATTAACAAAAAATGATTTATTACCTATTACTAAATTAATCGCCGCCATTGCAATATTTGAGTCATCCATAGAGTATTTTTCTTTTAAATTATCTAGTACATCAATAATCAAAGCTTTATTTTCTTCATTTTCATCTTTAGCTAAAGAACTCTCATTAACATTATCTATAAGTTTCTCCATCCTTTTTTCATTTATTATTTTATTACTTGGTATATTAATTTCTTCAATCTTGGTTCTTGTTGAGTTTTCTAAGTTTCTTAGAAAATGTTTTTCTCTTTGATTAACAAATAAAATAGCTTCTCCTGATCTGCCTGCCCTTCCAGTTCTTCCAATTCTATGAGTATATGTTTCCTTGTCAAAAGGAAAATCGTAATTAACAACAAGTTTTATCCTCTCAACATCTAATCCTCTAGCTGCGACATCAGTTGCAACAAGAATATTAATAAATCCTTTTTTCAATCTATCTACAGTATTTTCTCTTTGATTTTGAGGTATATCTCCATTAAGTACTGCCGCAGAATGACCTGAATTCTCTAAAGCTTCAGCTATTGAAGTAGTAAGTAGTTTTGTCCTAACAAAAATAATTACTCCCTCGTTATTGAGTTCTAGTATTCTTTTTAAAGCATCTAACTTGTGATGCCTTTGAACATATAGAAATTTTTGCGAAATTAATTGAGTTTCTTTTTTGACACTTTTGATTAATATTTCGGCGGGATCATTTAGATATTTTTTTGCTATGTTTCTTATCTCACTAGGCATTGTTGCTGAAAACAATACCATCTGCTTATTTTCCGGAAGTTGATCTATTATCCATTCAATATCTTCAAGAAAACCCATATTTAGCATTTCATCTGCCTCATCTAAAACAAGACAATTTATATCTTTAATTTTAAAAGTACCCTGCCTTATATGATCCATTATTCGGCCTGGGGTCCCAACTACTACATCAACTTTTCTTTTTAATGCAGAAATTTGATTTCGATAGTCGGTACCTCCGTATATTGCCACCGTCTTAAAATTACTAGATTCAGAACTATAACTTTTAAAAGATTCTGCCACTTGAGTTGCTAATTCTCTTGTAGGAGTCATAACTAAAACCTTGGCATTTAATTCTTTATTATCTTTTAGTTTTTCTATTAAAGGTAATGCGAAAGCTGCAGTCTTTCCTGTTCCTGTTTGTGCTTGGCCTAGTAAATCCCTGCCTAACATTAGTTCGGGAATTGCAGCTTTTTGGATGGGAGTTGGATTTTTATATCCTTTATTTATTAACGAGTTTAAGATCGATTGATTAAACCCAAAATCGAGAAATCCATTCTCATTATCATCTCCTTTAGATACTTCCAATAATTGAGATTCAATTTCTTTTTTGTTATCTAAATTCTTGAACTCTATTAGTGAAGAATCTTCATTCTGAGACTTTTCCTGATCACTACCAAGAGAGTTACTATCTTTTTTTAAAGCCATTTTAAATGCCTAATAATCTTCTGATTAGGCATTCAACAAATATCTAAATTGACTTAAATTGTTGATTAGCCTTACAGAGCCGAATTATTAATCTAACATCCTGGGGTTAAGATATTACTAATTTCTCAAAAATAAAATTTAATTTAAATAATATATATTTAAAGATTTTTTCGCTCTTGTAACAGCAGTATAAAATAACCTCCTTTCAAAATTATCTCTGCAAAAGATATTTTGATTATCTTTTTTTTCTTTTACAGCATATTTGTTTCTTCTATAATTTTGGGACCACAAAATGTTTACTTTTTCAGATTCACTTCCTTGAGATTTATGAATAGTAATAGCTATTGCTGGTACAACATTTTCTAAATTAGATGGATCAATTAATGCGACAATTTCTTCGTTATTATCATTAAATTTTTTAAAAAGATATTTTCTTTTATTTTTTAAACCTATAAGTACTCCGATATCCCCATTTGACAATCCAAGTTCATTATTATTTTTTGTACACATGATCGGAACACCCTCTTTAAGAGTTTTAAGGTCATAGGGTTTTTTTTGACCAAAAACAATTTCATTCAAATATTCAACACTCCATATTCCGGAATTTTTTTCGCATAAAATCAAGTGACTTTGTAAATCCAGAAATATCTTATCTACTAAATCTTTTTCATTAATGAATAAATTATCAATACTCTCATCAAATATATATTTTTTTTTACTTAAATTTGAAGTTGAAATATTTAACTGGTTTAGATGACTTGTAATCGAAAATAATAGATCCTTTGGAATATTTTTTTCTCTACTCTTTGAAATAGTAATTTCTTTTGAATTATTATCTTTTTCTAATTCTTTTATCTTTTGATTAAGTAAAGAAAAATCATTATTAAATATTAATCTACTAATTAATGCTATATCTCCAATATTTCTATAAGTTTTCTCTAAATTTACTACACAAGATTTAATTGAACTATTATCGGAATATTCAAACAAATAATTCCATATAGAACAATTATTTACTGGAGACAATTGATTTTTATCTCCAACTAAAATAATTTTACAGTCCTTTGCTAGCAAATTTAAAACTGATTCAATCAAATCGATATTAACCATTGACATTTCATCAATTATGAAAATATCAAGCTCTTTTAGTTTAAATTTCAACGCAAGAGATTTATTTTGAGAATTTAAAATCCATCTATGTAAAGTTTGAAATTCTATTTGCTCTAGAAATTTGCTAAAGGAAATATTTTTTTTATCATTAAGAGCTTCTTTTAAACGAGCTGTAGCTTTACCAGTTGGAGCAGACAAACCAATATTTAAAAAGTTATCCATTTGAAGGAGTTCTAGTATTAACTTTATTATTAAAGTGGTTTTACCCGTACCTGGTCCTCCTTGAAGGAAAACTAAGTTTGAATATTTAAATATATTTTTAATTTGATCAATTTTATTATCATCTTTATAAATTATTGAGTTCATTAAATTATCGGTATCTATTTTTTTTAGAAATGAATTAATAACTCTTTCTATCTTTTTTGACCATTTTGATAAGGATAATTTTCTATTTACTAATACGAATGGAGAATGAAGGGAACCAATCAAACCTATATTTTTTAGAACATCTATATGTTTATTGGGCCAGCCATCTTCTAATAATTCAAAGATTATTAAACTATTATCAATATCAATAATAGTTTCTCCATTTTTTTCAAACTCTAATAAAATTCTTATTACATCTTTTACGAAATTTCCATATTTTTTTTCACTAAATTTGAAAATACCTAAGATTAAATTAAATATATGATCATATTGGAACTTTTCAATATCTACAGTAGTTTTAGTCATTCTAAAAAAGGTTATCTAAATAATTAATTCTCTTTAAAGGTGCTTTGCTAATAAAAATACCTGGAGATATTTCTTCAGACTTAGATTTTTCAAATAATTCAAAATCTGGCAATCCCTTTAAAAACAAATAAATATATCCTCCTAGATGTTTTTGTGGTTGATAATTTTTAAGTCGCCACTTTAATAATCTATGCAATGCTAATAAATAAAGATGAGATTGCAATGGATAATGATGTTTAATCATTTCATTTCTCATGTTTTCATAGTTATAGTTTCTTGGTAAACAATCACTATTATCACTACCAGAAATCAAATTACTTTTCCAATCAATTACCCACCATTTACTATCTTCTAATTTATTTCCTAAAGGGAAAACACAATCAATACATCCTGAATGAAAGCCTTTATTCATAATTTGAAGATCATTTATTTTATTTGCATATTCTTCACCAAATTCATATTCCTGATCTAAAAAAAAGCAATTTGATATATCATTAGAATTAATATTTCTACCTTCATAAGATAGGGTTAAATCATATTTGAGTTCCTTAATTAAGTATTCATTTGGAATATCAACTAGTTTCTTATTTTGTAATTCTCTTCCTAAAGATATATTTATGGTTCTTAAAATCGCATCTTTTACTTTAAAAGCCAAAGAAGTATCGATTTGATGAAAGTTCAATTCCTCAATAATTAAATCAATTAATTCTTGACTATTATCGTTTCTAAATTCAAATCTTTCTATTATTTTGTGCAGGCAAGTCCCAGCAATAGTTCCTTTTGGAAATTCACTTAAGGGATTTGGATAAGAAAAATAATTAGGATAATTCTTTGAATTCTTAAAATTAGAATCTTTGATAATTGATATATTATCTTCATAATCCTTATATTGATTAATGACTGTATCAATATTTTTATCTTTACGTATCCAAGAAGAGTAACTTGAATAAGAAATAAATTGATCAGAATTAAATACATTAGATATTTTTTTATTAACGTTATCGATTTTCCAAAGATTATTATTAAATCGGTTGGTTTGGAACTTAGAAAAAATTTCTTTTATTTTCTCTTTTTCTATCCTGACTTCAAAAGTAGACTTATAAATATTGATATTTTCTAAATTATTAAGTAAATCATTATTTAAAATATTATTTGTATCCTCTAAATCATTAAAAACAATAAGTTTATATTTGCTCCTTGTAAGTGCTACATAAATTAACCTCTCACTCTCTTTAAATAAATCTTCTTCTTCTATTAATTTAAATTTCTCAACCTTCGCGTAATTATTAGAAATATTAATGTATATATTTCTATCAATATTTGATTTCCAAAGAGGTCCTTTAATTTTATTTGACTTATTTGATATAATTGAAAGATATGGACATATGACTATTTCAAATTCGAGGCCCTTACTACTATGAATAGTAGAAAGATTTATTCCATTTTGAAGATTATAATCTTTCGTTAAAAAATCTTCTCCAGTAGAAATTCTTAAAATATGATCTAACTGATTTTTATACCAGTTGAAAACTATATTGAGATCAAAATCATTATTTATTAATTCTATTTCAACAATTTCTGAAAGTTGAAATAAATTTGAATTTAAATCTGAATCTTGAATAATCGAGGATGACTTGTAATTTATAAGTAGTTCATTAACAATGTTTAAAAAACCTTTTTCTCTTAGTTCTTGGGACCAAGTAATACATCTATTAATTAAAATTTCTAAATTATTACTAATTCCATTATCAAGTAAATCTTCTAATTTTATTTCTATAAACTTTGAAGTAGCAAGCAAAGTTGTATTTTTTAATGACCTCGGATTTAATAAACATTCAATGAATAAAAATATTAGAGAACTTGCTTCTGTATCAAAAATATTTTGTTTATTTTGAATTTTGGATGGGAGGTTAAACTGATTTAATTTTTTTTTAAAATCTAAGCATTGAGAATTATTTAATGTAAGAATCGCAATTTTATTAATATCAATTTCTTTATTATTTAAAATAAAGTTAACTATGTAATGAGTTACAAGATCTTCTATATCATTATCCTTTTTTGTAAATTCTACAATTTCAAATACATCCTTAAATTTAAATTGAGGATTAATATTTTCATTAATTCTTGAGGTTAATTTACTATAGTTTAGTTTTGATTGTTTAAGTCCATTCTTATAAAGTTTATTAAGAACATCGATTAACTTTTTTGAGGATCTATAGTTATCTGTAAGACTAAAAACTTCAATTGCATTTGATCTTGCATCTAAGTAAGTTTCAATATCTCCACCTCTAAATTTGTAAATCGCTTGTTTTGGATCACCTACGCAAAGTAAAAAATGATTTTTTGTATTAAAGAACTTTTTTATTAAATTCCACTGAGTAATATCTGTATCTTGGAACTCATCAACTAAGACACATTTAAATCTTTTTTGAATTTTAGATAGAGTATTACTATTACTAATTTCTGATTCTAGAAATGTATTTTCTACAGTCTTTATAAGATCATTGAAGTTGAAAATAGAAAAACTTTTTTTTAATTCAATTAATTTTATATAAGCTAATTGGGTAAATATTCTTACAAATTCAGTAAAGAAACCTTCTTTTATTTTATAAATTTTATCTTGTAATAAACTAAATTTAGTAAAATCTAATTTTAGATCATGTTTATTAATTTCTTTAGATATATTTTCAATGTAAAAATATTTAGATAAAAGATCATCCTTAGAAATATCATATATAAAATCAATAACATTTTTAGAATTAAGCCTTTTGTTAATCTCTTCAATCCAACAATTTATTTGATTAAACTTATCATTTCTTGGTTTTGCAGCATATATTTGACTTTTTCCACCAGTCTCCTTAATTAATTTTCCCAACTCTATGAGTTGTAAAAATAATTCCTTACCTTTCTTATTCCATTCAAAACAAAACTCGTTCCAATTTAAATAAAAAAATTCATTAAAATAATTATTTAAATCAATAATCTTATATTTATTATTTATTTGAAATTTAAAGATATTTTCTTGATCTATATTTTTTAAAATTTCTACAAAAAATGACTTATTGATCCTACTTCCAAATGAAGAACTTATTTTTTTTTTGTTGACTGCTGAAATAAGCTCATGATTAAGATTCAGAAAATCATCAATCCACAAATTATCTATTACATCTTTATACAAATTATCAATATTATTCTCAATATATGGATCTTGAGTTGTACCTATTTCAATACTATATTCATCAATAATATTATTACAAAAAGCATGGAAAGTAGTTACTTTTAGCTTATAGAATTGATTTATAAAATTATCAATTTCGGAAATAATTTTTTCCTTAGATTTATCTTTATTCTTAAAATTTAGATACCAATCCTTAAGAGTATTATCTATCTTACTTTCATTATGACTTTGCAAATATAATTTTAAATTATAAAATCTCAAAAGTATTTTTTCTCGTAATTCAGAACAAGTATTTTTTGTAAAACTTAGCAAGAGTATCTCATCTGGTTTAACTTTTTTCTCCAAAACATTTCTTAAAACTATGTGAGCCAAAGTAAAACTTTTACCAGTTCCTGCACTTGCTTCAACTAATTTAAACTTATTATCTAATTTAATTTGATTAATATCCATTTCTTTATTAAATTAAACTTTGACCTCATTTTTATAAAGTAAATAATTCTTAAATTTATTCATTAAATATTTCTCTTCCAAGGCAATCTTAAATTTAATTATTAAAGCTAAACTTATTGTCAAAAATAAATAATAAATAGATAATTTTATTATAAAAACTCCAATGGAAATAAATATTAAAGAATAGTACATAGGATGACGCGTAAATCGATAAATACCTGTAGTAACAAGATTGCTATTGTTTATAGGTCTTGGGAAAGGGGATAAATTTCTACCTAAATCTTTAATTGAAACTAACATTATTATGAAAGCGATTATGAAAATTAAAATACCCAGGAAATAAGAAAATGGACTTGCTTGAATTATTTGTTTTTGTGGAAGAAATTCCCATTGAAAAAAATGAAGACTAATAATAAAGAACTGTAAAAAAACAAGCATTAGATCATAAGCAGATTTAAAAAAATTTTTTAATTGAAATTTAGACATTTTTTATTTCTTTAATGCTTTAATTAGAGGACCATATAATCTGTATGATAATTGATCAAAATTATTATTTCCAAGAAAGAAATCTGGTTCTTTTTCATTACCAAAACACATTTTCATTTCGATATTATCTCTTTCTCCTTTAGAAAAATTTTTATTACCAATCCATTTATCTGCAAAAGCTTTTTTTTCATTTTTTGATTTTATTTTTGCTTCTACATATTTATAAGAACTTTCTGGAGGAAGAGGTAAACATTTTTCTGAATAATTTTTAAAAATATTTATGTACTCCTCCAAAATTAGATTTGATTCAGTTGCTCCGGGTGATTGAATAATTTGCGATTTATAATTATTTTCTGTTCTAAAAATTACTTTAGTTCTTTTTATATTCCTCTTTAAAGAAGAAATAAAGAGTAATTTTATCCAAGCCTCAGTTAAACGACTTAAACTTAGTTTCGCATGAATCAATTCAATTACGGTGTCATCAGAGATTAAATATTCTTCTTTATTCGAATTTAACTTAACATAGATTTTATTAATCTTATTATGTTGACTCAAACTTGCACATAGACTACTTAATAAGTCTTTGATTTCTTTTTCTTTTGTAAAAATACTATTTTTGGGCATAATAATTCCATTTTCAGCCAATTGATCATTAATATTTAATTCATTTAAATCATCAATAATATTATGATTATCAATCTCTACTTGCTGGATTATTTTTGAAATTAGTTGCGACTTTTGAAGATTGCTTACATATTCCTCGTCTGGATGATGAATAAATATTTCCTTGGTAGAAATATTTTTTTTATTTAACCAATATTTTTGTGGAGTCTTGAACCAATAAATTAATTCTGATAATTTGTAGTTTTTAATATCAGATTTTTTTTCATTCCAATTTATATCTTCTATTAAAGAATAATTACTTTTAAAAATCTTAGATTTATCCAGATCAATTATTTCATTTTTATTTAAATCAGAATCTTTAATTATTAGTTCTCTTTGGCTTTGGTTTAAGAAACTATCAAAAAAAGAAATTAACTCTTTTATAGGAAAAGAAACATCTAATTTTTTATTGTCTTTATCATTTTTTACCCAAGTAACTATAAATTTATCTCTGCAGGCAATTAACAACTCCAGAAATGCATATTTCTCTCTTTCAAAAACAGATGGATCACCCAAATGATATTTGTTTTTTAATAAATTAATGTTTTCACTCTTTGGTAATTTTGGATAATTAACACTATTCATGTCTATTAGGAAGATAACCTTATGAGGAATATGCCTTGAATTCTCAATATCACTTACTAGGATCTTGTTGACTCGTGATTTGCTTTGATATTTAACTTTATTTATGCAAGAAATTAATATTTCTCTAAAAACTTTTAACAAGATAGGATCATCAGGTATTAAAGGTATTGCGTGATTATCAAGAATTCTATTTATTTCACTTATTTCTAAATTGAAATTTGCTTTAGAATCAGCAATACTTTTTAATATAAACTTTATCTTTTTAACCCAATTCGAGTAAGAAAAAGATCCCCTTATCAAATTAATATATTTTTTTAAATGAATTAATATTTTAACCCATTTATTCAAATCCAAACTTATATTTGTATAGCTAAATGGTTTTAAATTAAAAGTACTTAAATTTACTTCTTTGTCATAAATTAAGCCTAAAGTAATTCTATTTATACACCAATCTAGAGTATTTTTCTCGTCACCTAATCTTTCTTTATCATCTAATCCCCAATGAAACCCCGCTTGGGTAAGTAAGAAAATAATTTCATCCTTCTCAGTAATATTAAAATCAAAAATGTTCTGAGTTACTTTTTTCGAAAGAATATAATCTATTTTTTCAAGTGTAATTTTCTCACTTGCTATTTCAGTGATGTCAATTAGAAATTCATAAATGCCTGAAGAGTCATGATTATCCTCATCAATAAAAAAATAAGGTATCTTTTCACCATTAATTAACTCATTATTAAAGATGTACCTTAGATAAGGTTTAATTAAATTAGTTTGTGGAGATAAAACAGCAATATCACTATATTTAATATTCTCGCAAGAATTTATTATTTCAATAATTTTATTTCTTAAATATTCAAATTGACTATTCTGATTAAAATGCTCACAAAGTAATATTGAATCATCACTTTCACTTACTATAAAATCAACGTTATTATTATCAATTAGTCTTTTTTGTATTTGATTAAGAAAAGGAATATCTTTCTTATTATAAAAATTAGTTGTTGGATCGAGATAAATAAGATTATTTTTTAAATTTATACCTTCTGTATAAATATTTTCATCAATTAATTTCTGAAAGTTTGCTCCAAATTTACCAAATATTTTTTCTATATTTATATTATTTAAATCTAATTTACTTTCATTATCATCAAATTCCAACTCACCTTCAAGAAAATTTATTCTATTCCATAAATCTTCTCCAGGAGATAATAAATACAAATTTACCTTAATAAATTTTGAAAGTTCTGAATAAAAATTAATATGTAGTTTAGATAAGTTATTATCTGAAAAAATATAAATTTGATTTGGTACTTGAAATTGAAATTTTTTAATTTTTCTTAAATTCTTTATTACTTCAATCATGTATAAACATGATGGCTTTTCAGATATCTTTTCCTCCAATAATTTATATAAAATAGGTTGCCAAAATTGATCTGAGTTTAAATTCTTAAATAGATTAGATGAATTAATTTCATATCTATTCCATTGAGCAATCATTTCAGGTCTAAAAATCAGATAATCAATAAAATTATTCGTGATCTTTTTTGTCAGATTATATATGTCTCCATCAATTGTCTTTTTATTATCCAAATATTTATTAATCCAATTTCTAAGTGGTAATGATTCTTTAAAGCTATTTAATTCTTCCAAGGAACCAATAATGCCCCATTTAATTGACTCAAAATTCCATGCGCTCATATCAATTGCAGGGAAAAAATTTGTCAATAAAGATTCGGTATACGTTGATATTGTCTTTAATTCATAAAGAGCACTTATTTTGTTTTTTATAGTTATTTGTTCACGTAACCAATTCCCCAAAAAGTAATTTGGGACTACTATTTCTAATTTCTCATTTATAGGCGGAGGACATATTTTTAATTCCTCTGCTAAGAGCTCACTAATTACTTCAATTTTATTTGACTTATAAAGATTGAGCAATTTACTAGATGGTTATATTACTCAACTTTAAATGGATCAATTATTTCTGCATTAGGACATTCGAATTCCCCCACAGCAACAAACTCTAAACGAAGCTTTAAGAAAGTTATAAATTTTTTATCAGTCGATAAAACAACTGCTGGGGTAGATGGAATTTTTGCTTTTAGATCAGCAAATTGGGTGGTTTGTAAAAATGATGGATTTTTTAAGAGCCAAAAATCTATTTCTTTATTATTTTCTTTATAGTTCCTCATCCTCTCTTTCAAAATTTCATGAAGTGGTTCTTCAACAGTTAAAAACTTTTCACTTGCCGCGACGAAAAAATATGTTGTCATTTTGAAATTTAATTTGATGTAATAAGGGACTTCATTTCACGTACAGACTTTTCTAATCCTATCGCTAAAGCCCTTGCAACAATACTATGACCTATGTTTAACTCATTCATATTGTTAATTGATGCAATTTTTTTAACATTATTATAGTTAAGGCCATGACCAGCATTAACAACTAATCCAAGATTATTTGCTAAATGTGTAGACTCTATAATCCTTTGGAGCTCTTTATATTGTTCAGATCCCGATAGCTCAGCATATTTTCCAGTATGTAATTCTATAAAATCAAACCCTATTTCTTTGGAATAATTTATTTGTTCACCAATAGGATCAATAAATGCACTTACTTCTATATTTGAATCCTTTAAATTCCTAACAGCCTTCTTCAGGTATCGCGCATTACTTTTTAAATCCAACCCGCCTTCAGTAGTAACTTCCTCTCTTTTCTCGGGTACAAGCGTTACATAATCGGGAAGAATTTTTTTTGCAATTTCTAACATTTCATCTGTAGCAGCCATCTCTAAATTGAGTTTTGTTTTTATAGTCTCTTTCAGAAGAAATACGTCCCTATCTTGTATATGTCTTCTATCTTCTCTTAGATGCACTGTTATGGAATCTGCCCCTCCTAATTCAGCTAAAAAAGCAAATTGCACAGGGTCAGGCTCGACAGTTTTCCTTGCTTGCCTTACATTTGCAATATGATCAATGTTTACTCCTAAAGTAGCCATAATTTTGAAAATCTTAGTTTCTGGACAATCTAGTAACCGCCCAATAATAGCTAATAAAAAAAGGCAAACACTTAAATTATTAATATCTAGTTAATAGAATTTGAAGAAGAATTCCTTAAATATTTGGCATAAAATCAATCCAGTATTGGGATTTATTGCAATGTTCGTTACTCAAGACGTTGTTTTGAGATTCTTTTTTAGAAAAAAGAAAATATTAAAAAATGGTTTTTTAATTCCCATAAATTCCTCTATCATTTTGGCTCCAACCCATAGATCAAGATGGGACGGCTTAATACTCACCATGGCAATGGGTAGAAGGGTAACAAAAAAGGATTGTAGATTTATGGTTACTAAATCCGAAATGAGAGGAATACAAGGTTGGTTTTTAAAAAGACTTGGATGTTTTTCGATAAATCAATTATCGCCGTCCCTCTCAGCTTTAAGATATGCGATTGATCTTATAGAAAAAGGAGAACAACTAGTTGTTTTTCCCGAAGGAAAGATTAATAAAAATGGAAAAAAATTAGTTCTCAAAGAAGGACTATATAGATTAGCTAGATTAGCTACCAAAAAAACAACCTCTATTACTATTATTCCAATTGGAATTGCTTACAGCAAAATACCTCCGAACTTTAGAGGAGAATTTTGTTTATCCTTTGGAAAACCAATACCACTTAATGATTACTCAAACTTTACTATCAAGGAGTTTAATATACTTCTAAATCAAAAAATGACTCAAGAGGAAGAAAAAGCATTAAAAAATGTAGGTAGATGAATCTGCAATAAGTTACTATGAATTTTAATAATTGAATAAGAAAATGAAATTCTTAAAATTGATACCAATTTTATTTATATTTTTTGGAAATGTTCCTTACAAAAATGAAGTTCATGCAGAAATAAAAAATCCAGAAGACTTCAAAGTACTCTCAAATGAGAGTAAAAAGCTTTCCATCTCAAACGTAGAATATTTCATAAAAGAAGGTGATAAATATATTAAAAACGGAGATTTCGAAAAAGCTAAGGATTTTTACCTAGATGCTAGAAAATTAGCAAAGCAACTTGCGTCTTTTTATTCTGATCTAAATTCATCTTTCAAAGGAGTTGATGCGAGAATACCAAATGAAATGCAAAGAAAAGGTAAGCAAACATTACAAATTTTGGCAGAATCAAATGAGAGATTAGCCTCGATGTATATAAAAACTGAAAAGCCTGAGGTTGCAGTACCCTTACTTGTTGAGACAATTAGAATCATGTCACCTAATAGCCCAGAAGGTAAAGAAGCTTATGAAAGATTGATCCAACTAGGATTTGTTGAAACAAAATACAAAGGTTAATTAAAATTTATTATGATTACGAAAACAGAAGTTATTAATTTAATCACTAAAAAAATTCCAAGTTCCCAAGTTTTTGTTGAAAACCTTAAGGGAAATGATCATTTGCAAGTAACTGTAATTGCATCTGAATTCAATGGATTATCATTAGTTAAGCAACACCAGCTAGTATATTCTGCTTTGAAAGAAGAATTAGCTTCAGAGGCTATTCATGCACTGGCATTGAAAACAGAAACTCCAAATTGAATTATGGACAACCTAACAAAAGATAAAATACAAAACCTCATTGACTCAAATCCAGTGATGGTTTTCATGAAAGGGACAAAATTAATGCCTCAATGTGGTTTTTCCAACAATGTAGTTCAAATACTAAATTCCTTAGGGGTAGAATTTGGTACGTTTGATGTTTTAAGTGATTTCGCGATAAGAGAAGCTATCAAAGAATATTCAGATTGGCCAACAATTCCCCAAGTTTACTTAAAAGGAGAATTTCTTGGTGGATCAGACATACTTATTGAGATGTACAACTCTGGATCTCTTAAAGAAAAAATAGAAATTGAATTAGCGTCTTAAGACAATTAGTAAGTATAAATACTGTATTGATTAATAAAAATTAATATTTCAAATCCTTTTTTTATCAAAAAAACCTTTATTTCCGTCTCCATCTGGATCAATAAAACTTGAAGGATCTAAAATCCATCTTTCAATTAATCTTTCTAATTTCTCTTGATCCTTTTGCTCTAAAGTACTGCAATTCCTTAATGCTTGGAGATAACCATCACTATATAATTTAAGATCAGATGGTGTATGAAAACGAGTAACTAAGTCCTGGCAACTATCGCAAATTGATTGAAAGTGACGAATTGCTATAGGGTTTTCAAATGATGTCATAATTCGATAGATTTCTGATTTTTATTTTGCATTTGTTATACCTTATTAAGGACAATCAAAAATTGCCTGGCCAAACAGTAATTAAGAATGCAATCAACTGAGCAAATCTTAGCTTCAACTCCTGGCAGTTCACAATTGCCTACGAGCTCTCAAACTCCCTCAAGAGTTCTTGTTGTTGAACCTCACCCCACACTTAGAACAGTCCTTGTGCAAAGACTTCGCCAAGATGGTCATTTAGCTGCGGCAGTAGGGACAGCTGCAGAAGCTATTGACTTATGCAGAGAACAATCACCTGACTTATTAGTTAGCGCAGAAATCCTCGACCAGAATACTGCAATGAGACTAGCCCAACAACTAGGGTCTTCAGTCATAGTTTTAACTGCAAGAGCAGGTGTTGAAGCATTAGTTAATCTATTAGATGAAGGGGCAGATGATGTTCTCAGAAAACCTTTTGGGCTCGAAGAGCTTGCAGCACGATGCAGAACACTTTTAAAAAGGGGAAGGATAGGATTACAAGAGAAAGTTGAGGTTGGACCTTTAGAGGTTCATCTTCTTTTAAGACAAGTTACTCTAAGCGAGAAGCCCGTAGAATTAAGCCCTAGGGAGTTTGCACTGCTTTGTGCTCTTTTAATGCCGCCTGGAATGGTAAGAAGTCGTCAAGAGCTCCTAAGGATGGCCTGGCCGCCTTTCAGTGGTGGGCCTAGGTCTGTAGATACACAGGTATTAACTTTGCGAAGAAAATTAGAACAGGCTGGATTAGGAGAAGGTGGGGGAATAACCACTGTTAGACAACAAGGTTACCGATTCAGTATTGATAATATTTAATTTAGAAAGGCAAAAAGTTCACCAATAATCATTACAACCGATAATAATGTCAGTAATTTATACGTCCATAGTGGTGATATGTAAGATATTTCATTAGTAGCAATACCAGTATTACTAGAAACAATTAATAAGAATTTTTCAAAGTTTTCCACTCTTTGTGGTATTAGAAAATTATCACCTTGAAAAGTATTTAAGTAAAAAACTTTACTACCCTGACTGGTTGGCAAAGATTTGATTAATTTAATATCTTTCCAAGAAATCTCCCAATTTTTTTTTCCTAAGAATTTAGAAATAAAGCTAATTTTGTATGAAATTTTGTTACTGCAAGTTTCTACATAATCACTTGTGATATTAATTATCAAATAAAGTCCTAAGGCAAAAATAATAATAGAGGGGATTTTTAATTTTTCAATTGATATAAATGGTAAAGGAATTGTAAGCGCTAAATAAAGAGAAATTAAAGAACTTTTTACAAAAAAAAGTGTTTTAAACTTTTCTATCATTTCAGAAGGATCCTTTTAGTCGGGCAATTTAAAACTGTTTATGTTTAACTTTGCACCTATTTTGTGAGCGCATGCGTATCCACTAAAAGCAACTGCATTTAGGCCTTGACCAGGGAAGCATGAATCCCCTACACAATAAAGGTTTTGAATTTTAGTTGTGTTGAAAGGCATTGGTAAAAGTCCAAGCAACTTTTTACTTGGAATTGGTCCATAACTACCTTCATATCTTCCAAGAAACTTTTTATGAGTTTTGGGAGTACCAATTTCTTTGTGATCAATATTTTGTTCAAGATTAGGAAGAATAGTTGATATTTTTTCAACAAGAAATGAAAAATATTTTTCTTTCTTTTGCAAATATTCTTTCCTTGATAGGCCCTCCCATTCACTCATTGATGAAGGAGTAAATGCATGTACGATATGTTTACCTTCTGGAGCTAAAGACGGGTCAAGCAAAGTAGGTATAGAAACAAAAATCACTCCCTTTTCACTTTCTAATTCATCCCAATTTTCTACGATTATATGATGACAATTCAAATTATCGGATACTAAATTTTTTTCTACTCCAAGATGAATCGAAACAAAAGAAGGTGAGGGTTTATAAGTTTCTGACCACTCATATTCACTTTTTGGCACGTTTTTACTCGTAATTAATCCTTTATTATTATCTTCTAATCCGAATGTATCCCATCTAGTGGAGTTGGATACAATAATGTTTGAATATATCTCTTCCCCATTTGAGAGCTTGACTCCTACCGCTTTTTTATCCTTTAAAAGGATTTCAGTCACATTGGCTTTGTATCTAATTTTGCCTCCAAATTTTTGGATCCCATTAACTAACTTATCTGCTATTTTTCCTACTCCCCCTTTTGGATAATTTATCCCTCCAGCGTGCCTATCAGTAAAAACCATTCCCGCGTTAATCATAGGAGTTTTGAGAGCTGGCATTACAGACCAACAAAAACATTCGATATCAATAAATTTTAAAAGTTCAGGATCTTTTATAAACTTTCTTGCAACATCTCCTGCATTTACTGGTAACCATCTAGCTAACCCTAAACAGGATAATGGAGATTTCAAGAAAACTTTAAAAAGATAACTTGGATCCTCTATTGATAAAAGAGGCATTGAATCTAGACATTTAAAAACACTTGAACAAGTATCGTAAAATTTCTTGATACCTTTTTTTTCCTTAGGGAAACTCGCTGATAATTTCTTTATAAATTGGTCATAATTTTTATCTACAGAAATATTAAAATTAAGTGGCAGATGATATTCCAGTTGCACAGGATCAGGAATAGTTTCGCATTTTTCATTTACATCTTTTAGAGCACGAGTTAATAAATTGGTATAACCTTTATCTCCAAATCCAAATATCATTGAAGCGCCAACATCAAAGGTATAACCCTTTCTCTTAAAAGAGCCACCACTTCCCCCTGGAATAATATATTTTTCAAGTACCAATACTCTAGCCCCCTTAGCAGCTAGTTGTGATGCAGTTACTAAGCCTCCTATTCCAGAGCCAATAATAATTGCATCGAAATTTTCCTTATTAATTTCCATTTTTGGATCTTTGATAATTAATCTTAGTAAATTTTGCTAAGTAAGTGCTCTTTATCAAAATAAGAATCTACCAAGTTTTTAAATTCTTTCAATGCATCAGTAGATCTTTCTTGATAAGCGTTGTATCTTAATCTTTTATCTTTTATTCTTTTAGTAAGTTCAGGAACCAAACCAAATGAAGCAGGCATTGGTTGGAATTTATTCTTTTTCTGATTTGACAATATTTGATTTTTGTTACTTATGAAATTCATTAGAGAACCAATCATTGATTCCCCAGGAAAACATACTGGATCTTTACCCTTTGCTAATAAAGATGCATTTATTCCTGAAAGCAACCCCCCTGCTGCTGCTGCTGCGTAACCTTCCGTACCCGTTATTTGACCCGCAGCAAAAAGATTTTTTCTTTTCATAAATTGCAATGTCGGCAAAAGTAATTTTGGAGATTCTAAAAAAGTATTTCTATGCATTACTCCGAAACGTACAAACTCAGCCTTTTCTAAACCAGGAATCATCCTAAATATTCTTTTTTGCTCTGACCATTTGAGGTTAGTTTGAAAACCTACCATATTAAGTAATTTTCCCTTTAAATCTTCTTTCCTTAATTGGACAACCGCATGAGGTCTCTTCTTCAATCTATTTTCCCTATCAAATAAATCTCCCCATTTTGGATTCCACAACCCGATAGATTTCAAGGGGCCATATCTCATAGTATCAACTCCTCTTCTAGCAATTTCTTCAATTGGTAAGCAAGCTTCAAAGAAATTAGCTGATTCATTCTCAAAGTCTTTTAAATTAGCTTGTTCTCCTCTTATTAATTCATTTCTAAAATGGATGTAATCATTTTTATCCATGGGGCAATTAAGATATGCCGGATCCCCTTTGTCGTATCTACTAGCTTTAAATACTATCTCTTGATCAATAGAATCTCCATAAATAATAGGACTAGCAGCGTCAAAAAAATGGCATGCATCTATGCCAGTAAAAGCTTGGATTTTATAGGACAACTCATCGGCAGTTAGTGGGCCAGTTGCGAGGATTGTTATATTTTCTTTGCTTGGGAGATCTAATTGTTCAAATCTTTTAATTTCGATTAAAGGATGATTTGATAATGCTTCAGTCAAAGCGATACTAAATTTAGATCTATCAACTGCCAAAGCGCCTCCGGCTGGAACAGCAAATTTATCTGCTGTTTGAACTATCAAGGATTTAAAAATTCTAAGTTCTTTTTGCAATAAACCTGCAGCTCTGTCAGGACTTAAAGCTCCAAAACTATTACTACAAACCAATTCCCCAAACTCACTCGTATGATGAGCTGGAGTTGATTTGACAGGCCTCATTTCAACTAATTTAACTGGTATGCCAGAATTAGCTATTTGCCATGCAGCTTCAGATCCTGCAAGACCAGCTCCAATAACTATTACTTCTTTATCTAACAAATTGGATTAATCCTTGCCCAAAAAGTCTCTATTAAATTGCTCTCTTGCTGGTTTTTGTATATTGAATATAACCCAAGCTAAAGCAGCGATAATTGGTGCAAAAACTACGATCGTTCTGAGCATTTTTGGAAATTCTGTTAATTTAAATTCTATTTTAACTTTTAACAGTAAATTAAGAGAGAAATTTTAATTATTTATTTCATAAGTTAAGAATTGTTTTTCTATTGTCCAACTTGAGATAAAAAGTTGTTTTTTTTACCTTTAAAAGGGATAATTTCATATGTACTCGATTTTACAAAATGGGTCGCTAGCTCAGCGGTAGAGCATCCGGCTTTTAACCGGCTGGTCCTGAGTTCGAATCTCAGGCGACCCACATTTTTTATTGAGTTAATTTTTTAAAAGTAAAAAACAATAAACTCTTAAAATACCTTACTAATTATGTAGATTTAATTTATTTAAGATTTTTAATTGAATTTCAGTCAAATTCGTCCACCCATAAATCTAGAATTATCATTAGGGAGCTCAAAATATAAAGCAGTCTTATGTCGTATCAAGTTGGTGAGAGTATTATTTAGTTTTATTTTAAAACTGGAATTAATCTTATATAAATTATCTAAAATTTCTTCTTTTCAAGGCTTACTAGACAAACAAAAAAATTTTTTATCTATTACATAAGTGTAACAATACTGTAAAAAGAAGGCATATTTTTCACTAATTTATGAAATCGTGCAAAAAATCTAAAAATTACTTTACAAAGCTTCATAATTCCTGTTACAATATTACATATACATTTCAAATTCTTAATTATGACACCTGAAGCAGAACGTTTTAATGGTTGGGCAGCAATGTTAGGTTTCGTTGCAGCTGTAGGAGCATATGTAACTACTGGACAAATTATTCCAGGTTGGTTTTAATTCACCAACACAGACATAGTAAAATTTAGTTTTTAGCATCAAATCTGATCTAAACCTGAAATTATTAATTAAATCTTAACTATCCTCAAGTTCCCAAAATTTTAGTAAACCACTGAAATTTTTTGTTAATTTGAGGTTTTTTATTTGAAAATTTTAGAACAATTAGATTTAATAACTTGCCTAAAATTTCTGGCTAATAGCTTAAGTATCTTACGGCACTCTTGCCATAAATTTAATGACAGAAATAAAAATTGCATTTTATTTGGCTGGATATCTCCAATCTTGCTTAAAATACGATAAGCCAAATTTTTTCCAAATTTAATAATTCAAATTAATAATTCAAAGTTTCTTTTTATCTATATTATCCAAGCATGTAGAACATAATAAGTGACCTTTCTTGCTCCAAAATGTCTTAGTAGATCTTTCGATATCTTTTCTACAAATCAAACATTTGAATATTGGAGACATTAATAAATAATTAGTTCTTTAAGTCTATCAAAACAAAACTTTTTACTCATATCTATCAGTCAAAAAATACAAAAAATTTCTAAAAATTTTTTGAAAATAATTATTAAAAAAGACCTGCTTTTGAGGCAGGTCTTTTGTGTGTGTAGTTTTAATTAATAATTAAACTAATTTAATTAGAAACTAAATGAAGTTTTTAGAGCTACACCAGTAACGTCATCGCCATCTTGCTCTACGATGTAAACACCAGGAGTGATTGTTACTCCATCGTTTATTGGATAAGCGTATGAAGCTTCATAGGTGTAGTACTCAGTATCACCATCTGCGAAGTTACCTGTTGTTCCCATACCTATATCAAAAGAACCAGGTCCAACTTCAGGGAAACTTAAACCAACAAAGAATCCTTCAGCTGTTGTACCATCATCAACAGATTCAATACCAGCACTTAAAGTAGCGAAATCAAAGGCATACATACCGTTAATTCCCCATCCAGTTGTTCCTTCTGAATCAGAATAAGCAACTGCTACTCCGTAAGAATCTGCAGTGTATGCAGCTTCAATACCGAAAAGATCAGAACCTTCTTCTGTCAAAATTGATTCAGTCTCAGAAGATACACCACCAGCTAATGAGAATCCGCTATCAAAACCGTATGACATTGCTGCAGTAACACCATTACCGCCTACACCAACAGTACTTCCTGTTCCACAGTTACCCATGTAATCAGTGAAAGAACTATAAGCACAAGCTCCAGTATATACAGCACTAATGTCAGTTGAATCACCAACCATTACTGTTGCACCACCTACTGGGAATGTATATGTAAGTCCGTCAAGTGTCAGTACATCAGTAGTATCATCAAAAGCCAAAGCTCCAGAAGCACCATCACCTATATCAATAGTTGCGCTAAGTGCATCTTCACCAGTGAAACTAGTTTCTAGACCGATACCCATTTGGTAAGCAAATGCTGCGGCCTCAGAATCTGCACCGTCTTCAGCACCAATAAGAAAATCAACACCGAAAGATGCTGTAGTTGTCTCGGAGAATCCGCCAATGACATCTTCACTTTCAACTAAACCTTCTCCACCTGAAAGTAAAGTATTAGTATTAGTATTTTGTTTAAATAAATTACCATCTATCTCTAAATTATCTTCAGAGTATTTAGAAATAGCATCAAGATTAACTTCGGAAGCAATAACGGATAACGGTGATAAAAGACCAAGTGCCGCTGGAGCTACCAATAATTGCTGGAATAGCTTCATAAAAATTCCTCACACAGAATTGATTTGTCTTCCTATTTTAGTGTAAAAAAAATTAATTGCAAAAGCTGTTAAGCCATCTAACTAATTGTGCGAGGGGAATAAATCACTAATAGGTCCTAACAAATCCGCATAATTTTTCCAAAAACCTGAAGAGTTGGAATTTATTTTTTTTCTAACTTGAGCACTACTTGCAGTGAATACACTTCGTTTACTTTTTTGAGGTGAGAGGTATTTTTCACTCCATTCCCAATCAAGCCAATTTATTAAATCTCGAATAGTTTTTTTAGGATTCTTAACTACTTGCTCATGATCATAACTATATATTATTGATCCAAATTTACTTTTATATTCTTTCATAAGTTGAATGTGATACAGATATAAATCAGAAATATCATTTAAGGAACTTGAAAAACTCTGATTTAAAAAGTTAGTTCTATAAATAGACAGGATATTATCAAGCGGATTTCTAATACAGTGAATTATCCTAGCATTTGGGAAAAATTCATAGATAATTGGACAATAAAAAAAGTTAAACAAATTTTTATCTGTAAAGATTTTCTTTTTTGAATTGATGAGCATTACTTTTTCTTTATATAAATTTTTAACTTCAAGCAAATCATCAGATTTCTGAAGAGATTCTTCTAAGTAATAAACTTCTCCAAGATCTTTAACTTCATGATTAAGACTTAAAATGCTTTCAAGCAATGTGCTTCCACACCTTGGCATTCCAACAATAAATAAATATTGATTACTATCTTTTATTCTCTCAATGTTTAAATTTTGATCTATCCTTAAATTCCTATAGTATTCACCTGTGCTCAACTTTCTTTTTAAATCAGATGGTTGAATCTTTAGTTTTTCTTCATTAGCTATTTTGAGAAAATATGCACTTTTTTTATAGTCTTTATTGTAGTGATAAGCATACGCTTTTGAATAACCAAAGTATATTTTTTCCTTTTGAGGGAGATTTCCTATATCAATATTTAGAAGAGTTTTTAATTGCTCATTATGATTTGAGAAATTGTACATAGTTGATAATTCATAATAACTATTTGAATTAAATTGATCATCTAATAAGATTTCCAAATGTGTCTTAATAGATAATTCTATTAACCCTAAATTTCTATACATAATTCCCAAATTAAACTTCAACGGAATAAATTTTGGAAAATTTCTAATACCTTCCTTCAAAATTAAAACTCCTTTTTCTAATTCTTTATTTTTGAAATAAAGATCACTCAGATTAAGATATAAAATTCTCTCTTTACTAAATAACTTTCTTAAATCTAAAAGAACCTTTTCAGCTAATCTAAATTTCATTTGATTAACAAAGATTTTCGAAATTAAAATTTCCCTTTGAAAAAACAAAATGCTATCTTTTGGTAATTTCAAATTAAGCAATAATTCTTTGGCATCATCATTTTTTAAAGAATCAATGAGTATATCAGCTTTTAAAATTAGATATATTTGATTATCAGGCTTCTTATTAATGGCAGAGTCAATTGAAAGTATTGCTTCTTTAAATGATTTAATAGTTTTAAATGTGACAGATAGATTATAGTCAATTTCAGAATTTAATTTTTCTATTTTCTTTGCTGCATACAATGTTTTTAAAGCGTCATTAATATTGTTCTCTTTTCTTAAAATTTCAGCAAGTAATATATATGAATTAATTTTTAAGGGATATTTCTTAATAGATAAAAAAAATAAATTTTTTGCAATCTTTAGATTATTAATCTCTTTGCAAAATAGTCCATAGGAAATAAGTAAATCATATGTGTAGATTTTTTGATCTATCAATTTCCTATAGATTTCATTAGCTTGATATATTTTTCCTTCATTGTGATTCTTTTTTGCAATTTGAATATATTTTAATATTTCTGCTATATCGTATTTCATTATTTATTTAGAAGAAATAATGCCATTTAAATGAATGATACATTCTTTTCAGTTCACATGGCTTACGACAAAAAAAGACCTGCTTTTGAGGCAGGTCTTTTGTGTGTGTAGTTTTAATTAATAATTAAACTAATTTAATTAGAAACTAAATGAAGTTTTTAGAGCTACACCAGTAACGTCATCGCCATCTTGCTCTACGATGTAAACACCAGGAGTGATTGTTACTCCATCGTTTATTGGATAAGCGTATGAAGCTTCATAGGTGTAGTACTCAGTATCACCATCTGCGAAGTTACCTGTTGTTCCCATACCTATATCAAAAGAACCAGGTCCAACTTCAGGGAAACTTAAACCAACAAAGAATCCTTCAGCTGTTGTACCATCATCAACAGATTCAATACCAGCACTTAAAGTAGCGAAATCAAAGGCATACATACCGTTAATTCCCCATCCAGTTGTTCCTTCTGAATCAGAATAAGCAACTGCTACTCCGTAAGAATCTGCAGTGTATGCAGCTTCAATACCGAAAAGATCAGAACCTTCTTCTGTCAAAATTGATTCAGTCTCAGAAGATACACCACCAGCTAATGAGAATCCGCTATCAAAACCGTATGACATTGCTGCAGTAACACCATTACCGCCTACACCAACAGTACTTCCTGTTCCACAGTTACCCATGTAATCAGTGAAAGAACTATAAGCACAAGCTCCAGTATATACAGCACTAATGTCAGTTGAATCACCAACCATTACTGTTGCACCACCTACTGGGAATGTATATGTAAGTCCGTCAAGTGTCAGTACATCAGTAGTATCATCAAAAGCCAAAGCTCCAGAAGCACCATCACCTATATCAATAGTTGCGCTAAGTGCATCTTCACCAGTGAAACTAGTTTCTAGACCGATACCCATTTGGTAAGCAAATGCTGCGGCCTCAGAATCTGCACCGTCTTCAGCACCAATAAGAAAATCAACACCGAAAGATGCTGTAGTTGTCTCGGAGAATGAGCCAGCCTCAAGATTATTGAATCTAGCTTCTAAACCGTCTATACGGCTATTTGTAACTGCAATTTCTTCTGCAGCATTGAAATCATTAATAGTGACTTCGTTAGCAGTCGCAGCAACAGGGGCAAGTAAGCCTAATGTTGCAGGAGCGACTAATAAGCTCTTAAAAAGCTTCATAAATTTCCTCACACGAAATTTAAAGGACACTTTATATTACTGTAAAAATTATTGTAATTTCAAGTATAAACAGCTACATTTTGTCTGGAATCATAAATTTTTTTTTTAGCTCTTTTAAAAAAAACTTATTGAGAATAGAAGAACGACTGGCATGAAAGGGCTTGAGAAGAAAAATTAAAAAATTTCTAAATAATATAAATTGCGATGTGACGATAGTATTTGTGTCCTTTTGCAAATAAATTTATTGATTTTAATATTGAGATTCATAAGAATTATTGACTTCTAGACAACATTTTTGATAAATCAAAGTTAAGTTTATTTTTATACAGACCTTAATTATTAGAATTCGAAGAAATGAAAGGGTTCGGAAGTAGTAATAAAAAGACTAAGAAGTCAATTAAAACAGCTAATACTCTACAAAAAGATCAATTGATATCCAATGCATTTTCATTACATTCAAACGGCAAAATTAAAGAGGCTTCAGAAATTTACAATTTTTTAATTCAAAATAAAATTTATGACCCTAGGGTATTCAATAATCTAGGTAGTATTTATTGTCAAAGAAAGCATTTTGATAAAGCAATATCGTTATTTGATGAATCAATAAAAAGATTTCCAAATAGTCTAGAAGCATACACTAACTTAGCGAATGTGCTACTTATTAAAGGGAAAAGTGATGTTGCCAGAGGGATTTTAAATAAAGCTATTGAATTAAATCCCAAATATTTAAGGTCCTATTCAATCTTGGCCGGAATACTAGTAGGAGAAGGTAATCTTGAAAAAGCAGAATTTATTTTGAGAAAGAGTTTAGAAATAAACCCAAAAGATATTAATGTTTTAGTCAATTTAGCCTGTGTTCTGAAAGATTCAGGAAACTCTAAGCAAGCTGAAAGATTCTTAAAAGATGCTCTTAAAATTAACCCTAGTTATGATTTTGCCCTTACTAATCTTGGAGCAGTATTAAATGAACTAGAGAAATTTGATGAAGGAGAACAATGCTTAAGAAAAGCACTTAGTTTAAATTCAACTTCACCAAACACACTAAATAACTTAGGAAACATTCTTTCCAACAAAAAAAAGAACAAGGAGGCAGAGCACTGTTACCGAAAAGCTATTGAGATAAAATCAGATTTTTCTCTCGCTTATAATAATTTAGGTTCCCTTCTATCAAAGCAGGGCAATCTTCTTGAGGCAGAAAAATTTACTGAAAAAGCAATTAAACATAATCCTAAATTTGAATTAGCTTATGTTAATTTGGGATCAATTAAAATTGATCTCGATAAGTTACATGTTGCGGAAGAATTATTTCTTAGCGCTATTGAAATTAACGAAAACTACAACTATGCTTATAGCAATCTTTTTAGACTTTATGAAAAAACAAATAATTTAAAAAAATTAAAATATAAAATAGAAGCTTTTGAAAATAATAAAATCATTATTAACGAAATAATGATGTTTAAGGCAAGAATTTGTTTTAGAGAAAAAGAGTTTATTACAGCAAAAAAAATAATTGACCAAGTCTCAAATAAATGGGTAAAAAATACTGATCATCAAACAAATATTCTTTTCTGGTCTTTTAAAGCATTTATTGAGGAAAAAGTTAAAAATTATGATGAAGCTTTTAAGTGTTTTGAGAAGAGTCAATTAAATCTCAAATATGAGGATACAAATCCAAAAATCTTCCAAGAATATATACTTACTTATAGGAAAAATTTAGATATTAATAAATTTGTCGAAAAGAGCAATACATCAAAGAAAAATGATTTTTCGCCGGTTTTTTTAATAGGATTTCCAAGATCAGGTACTACATTGCTTGATACCATCCTAAGAAGTCATCCTGAAATTGACGTTATAGAAGAAAAACCATTAATTAATTCTGTGGAGCAAGTTATAAAATCTAAATTTAAATATTCTCTTGATGAACTACATAAACTAAGTGTGGATAATCTTGATTTTTTGCGAAATCACTATTTGGAAATGCTGCAAAATAATTCTGATAAAAAAAGCGCAAAAATATTGATTGATAAATTTCCGTTTCAAACTGTTTGCTTACCTCTAATAAATTTATTATTTCCAAACTCAAAAATAATTTTCACGTATAGAAACCCATACGATTCTGTCTTATCTTGCTTCCAACAATCGTTCGAGCCAAACAATGCAATGGCTAACTTCCGAAGTATTGAATCAGCGTCGAGAATTTATGATTTAACCATGGGTATTTGGTTGGACTATAAGGAAAAATTAAAAATGAATTATCTAACCTCTAAATACGAAGATTTAATAGAAGATTTTGATAAACATATTTTAAAAATATTGAATTTCTTAGATGTTAGTTGGCATGAAAATATAAAAAATTATAGAAATACTGCTCATAAAAGAGGGAAAATAAATACTCCTTCCTCTTCACAAGTAGTTCAACCACTTTACAAATCATCAATAGATAAGTGGAAAAATTACGAAGAGTATTTTAAAAAATCTAATCAATATCTTAATAAATGGATAGGTTATTTTAAATATTAATTAAATATGATTTTAAATCTAAAGGAAAGATAAAAAGCCAAAAAATTTCAGATATTTTGATGTTTTAAAATAAAAACTTTTATAAACTTAATTTAAGGTTTTAAAAATTCCACTATAAATTTATTTTTTTTTGGAAATTTTAAATGTAGTCTTCTTTGTTTTATAAATTTTCTTTTTAGAAGTATTAATATCATCAACGTACCAACCAGAAGCTAAACGTGTATCTATTTCTTCATAATCTTTTTTTATATCAAGATTTACTAAAGACTTTTTTTTATATTCCATAAAGAATCCTACTAGTTTAATTATAGTAGCAATAATATACATTATAAAAAATTTAAACAATAAAATTTTTGATTTAAATCTTTAGAAAAAAGAAAAAAATACAAGATTTAAACTCAATAAAAAAATTTCTTAGTTATATTTTTAAAAATTTATAAACCTGAGGAGCACAAGGTTAAATGACTCAAATAAATCTTTTTGTTAATTCTATGCCAAGAGATTTGGCTGAATTTTTTTTCTTTTTAATTATTGGTTTCACTGCTGGATCTTTAGGGATAGTTTAAGTAAAAGCTAAATATTATTCCAAACTGCAAGATATTTTTGTTTAATGACAAACTGAAATTATCCCAAATAATTTATTCAAAGCGACAGGATTGACTCTACAGGAAAATTAAACTTAGATCTTCCATTTAGTTCCGTAAGTTCAACAACCGTAACTAAACCACATACCTCTCTACCATTCTTCTTTATAAGATTAGCTACACAATTAACTGTGCCTCCAGTTGCAAGCAAGTCATCAACAATTGCATAAGAGCTAAACCTTTTTAGTGACTCTTTTTGTATAGATAGAGAATTTTTTCCATATTCCAGGTCGTAGTTTTCTTGTATAAGTTCCCCAGGAAGTTTCCCAGGTTTTCTAGCTAAAAGCATTGGTTTCGATGCTTGAAGGGCAATTGCTGAGCCAAAAATAAAACCTCTTGCCTCTACTGAGATAATCGCTTCAGAATTTTTAATTACTTTGTTTGAAGACATCTTAAGGATTAGTTCCCTAAAAACTTCAGTATCTTGAATTATTCCAAGGACGTCTTTGAAAGCAATACCTTTTTTTGGAAAATCATTATAAGTTTTAATTAAACTCTCTAGATTTTTCATACCTTGAAATTTAAACATTAATTACGATAATAATTCTTAAAAGGAATTTAATAATAAGATATTTCCATAGGATGATAAATATAAAATCAAAAAAATACGACCTAAGTCTGCAACAATTAATTGTCACAAAACACTCATTTCTTTAGCGACAAAAAAGCGACAAAAGTCATTTTCTAGCCTCAAAAGTGATTTTTTATAAAATATTTAGCAATTTGGTCTTTTATGGATGTCTGTTATGAACTAAGGTCTTACGAGCGGTGCGTGGCTCAGCTTGGTAGCACGGGTGCCGCACTACTAGAGTTTTAAAAAGTTTTTTTGTTTAAACCTTTTAACTTCAAATAAAATTATTCTTATCTCATAAAGTTTTCAATCTTCTTTGATATGTGTACTTTTCTCCATAAACTTAGATTTTTTTAAAAAATGATTAATAATGGAAAAAAATATTTATTGATGAACCTTTCCAAGAATTTTTCTCTAATGGCATTTGCTTTGGGTTCTACTTTACCTCTCTCAGCTAACGAATACAAATTTGAAGAAATCAAATTTGATCAAGTTGAATATAAGCAAGACATATATGTACCAAAAGACAAATTAGATAAATATATTATTGATGCATCTATTTATGCCACTAAATTTGTTCCATTAATGAATAATGGCGCAGAAGGAAATGAATATACAAACATCATGGCTAATGATGGTAAAAGAAAATTAGTTGATGCTGGATTTAACTTTGCAAATTCAACTGCTAATAGTCAGATCCAAAAAATTCCATTTTTTGCTCAAACAACATTCAATATTTCTGGCGGGACAGAATCAGATACAAGTTTCTCAGTTAATAGCTTGATGAAACTTGGAGAGCTTGCAAAAGATAATGAAGGCGATCTTAAAACTCTTGCTTTTTCTCAAGCAAGATTCTCTACTGCCACTAATGCAGATGGATCCACTATTAACCTTGGTTTAGGGATTAGAAATCGTCCAGATGATATTTCTATGGTTGGAGCTAATGCTTTCTGGGATTACAGAATGACGGATTACAGTGATGCTCATAGCAGACTTGGACTTGGTGGAGAATATTTTTGGAAAGATTTTGAATTTAGAAACAACTGGTATGTGTCGATAACAGATGAAAAATCTGTCACTATTGATGGCACCTCCTACTCAGAAAGAGTAGTCCCAGGATGGGATGTAGAAGTTGGTTATAGATTACCCAATAATCCAGAGATAGCTTTTTTTGTAAGAGGATTTAATTGGGACTATAAAAATACCCAAGATAATTCCGGCTTAGAAGGATCTGTTAGCTGGCAAGCTACACCTCATGTAGGTCTAGAAGCCTATGTCTCTAACGAAATTTCTGCTGCAATCACTACAGCAAACTCTGATTTACCTGGGACTGATGAGATTTTCTTTGGTTTAAGAATGAACATCACAGGAAATCCTGTGAAGTTTGAAAAGGCAAATTACAAGAAAAATATGATTACTCAAATGATCCAACCTGTAAAACGTAAATATGATGTTCTTCTTGAAAGGAGTTCTGATGCCTCTTTTGTTAACAGGGTTGGGGGTTCATAAATATAAATAACATCTCTCAAATTTACTTTATAAAAATTATCTTTTCTTACATAAAATGAAAAACAAAACTTTATTTAAATCTCTCTTTTTTACTTTTTCTCTATTAGGTTCTTTTTTCGTTCTTGATAAACCACTCAAGGCAGATGAAGCTCCTGTTTGTCCAGATCCAGAAGAAATTACAATTTCAAGGGTTTATAATATGTCTGATGAGGATGACCCTAGCAGTTTTTATGGTCTTACCAGCGGAATGTGTCGCGGCACTCCAGATAATTATGGTGTAACAGTTTTTAAAATGGGATTTTGTACAAAAAACCCAGGTAATCCAACCGGTTCATCAATTTTAGAAGGTTCAAAACCTGATTACAGTTCTTGTACTTGGGCTTATGAAAATTCAAGTGGGGAAATTGCCGATTTTAGCGCTGGGGGAAGTATTGATTTAACAGAAACTTATTCATCTAACCCTGCATTAGGGACTTATCCACATGCTGTTATGATAATTTCCAAAGATTTTAGAATCAAAGGGAAATTTGGTCCCGTAGGAGGAAATACTTACTATTCAACAGATACTTTTGGAGAATCCTCTACAGATATAAATGATTATGCTCTTACAACAGCTCCATTAAAATCTTTTGATGGGCCAGAAAAATGTACAGCGACGACAGAGGGTGAATCTGTAGTTGGCGGAACAATTAGTGCTTATTTATTAGATTCAACTGGAACTATATTAGTTAGTGATTCAAGTAGAACAGGAGTTCCTTGCTCTGGAATGGAGAAATTATTGGGAGTGATGAATATGTCAAGTGATTTAACAATTTCCGATACTACAAATGGTTTAAAAATGACCTTCGTTGTAACTGATAATGGTATGAGTGTTGTCACTAATGGTGAAGAAGGTCAGCCTCCAACTGAGTTAATAATGGATTCTGGTCCATTTAGCGTTACTTTTGAAACTTTTTAGTTTTAACTTTCTCTAGAAATAATATAGGAACTAAAAAGTTTAATTTCAAGCGACAAAACACTTATTTTTAAGCGACAAAAAAGCGACAAAAATCATTTTCTATCATCAAAAGTGATTTTTTATAAAAAGTTTAGCAATTTGGTCTTTTATAGATGTCTGTTATGAACTAAGATCTTATGAGCGGGGCGTGGCGCAGCTTGGTAGCGCGGGTGCTTTGGGAGCACTAGGTCGCAGGTTCGAATCCTGTCGCCCCGACCATTTAAAAACCAAGTCATACAAGAGAGTTTCCCAGACTCTCTTTTTTATTGCCAACACTTAGAAAGATGAGACTGAGCGAGCTTTGAGCGAGGATTTGCTATACCTTGCAGCACTTTGCTGTCACATGTGGATCATTATGACAAAGATTTTGGCTCAGTAACTTACCAACCTGCAGCAATCAAATTATTGATTTTTAAAAATGATTTAAAATTTAATGAAAAGAATTTTCTTGAGTTTTTGAAAAAAGCATATTGTTGTCTGAATAATCGATACTAACTTCAATAATTACAGGACCATCACATTTCTTAGCTTCAGAGAATACTTCAGAAAAGTTTTCAATATTGTTTAATAAGAAACCTTTTGCACCAAAACTTTCTGCAAATTTTGTAGTATCAACTTTACCAAGGGTTACACATGATTGCCGATCATATTTTAATAGTTGTTGCTGCCTAACCATATCGTAATGACCATCAGTCCAGACAAAGTGAATTAAGTGAATATTCTCTCTAACTGCAGTCTCAAGTTCCGTTGCTGAGAAGAGAAAGCCTCCATCACCTGAAATACTTACAATGTCTCTTTCGCCTGCGAAATAAGCACCTAAAGCCCAGGGGAGTGCGACACCTAATGTTTGTTGACCATTACTAAAAAGTAATTTTCTTGGATTATATACTCTCAGGTAATGAGCAATCCACATGTAGTGAGAGCCAATATCTGAAATGACAATTGTATTGTCATTAATTAACTTCCTTAACATATGAATAAAAC
>QCBF01000001.1:0-116243 GCA_003281705.1 Prochlorococcus sp. AG-347-C10 | reverse complement strand
TCAACTTTTTCGGATGTTAATCTTTGAAATATATGCTTCCAACCTAAATATAACCTTATTGAAATTAAAAGAGGTATTGATAAACTACTAAAAAAACTTAATAGAATATATTTTAAAAGGGATGTTTTGAAATATACACTTCCTGAGGAAATAACAAGAAATAGAACAAAAGCTCCAACCCAGAATTTTATCAATATAAGAATTAGTGATTTTTTTGTTTTTGGCCAAGAAAAGATTTTAGATTTTGATAATTCTATGTATTCATTTGTGGGTTGTTGCTCTCTAGGGACAGGACATTTAGATTGATTCATAAAATAAAATTATGGAAATATGAGATTATCTCCATTACTCCAGAATGATTCAAGGTCATAATATTTTCTTATTTCTGGTTGAAAAATATTTACGATCAAATCACCATAATCAAGTAAAGCCCATTTCGCTTCGTTAACCCCTTCTTTTCGTATCGGTTCAACTTTAGCCTTATCTCTAAGTTCTCCCTCTACAGAGTTAGTTATAGATCTAACCTGTACATCAGATAATCCTTCGGCAATTAAAATCCATTCACTTATAAATGATACTTTGTCAATTTTAATAAGTTTTATATCTCTTGCCTTTTTTTCATCACACGCTTTTGCTGCCATTAAGACCAAACTTTTATTGTCCATAAACATTTTCACTTGAAACTGATTCTTCTGAACCTTCTTGTTGAGATAATTCTGATCTTGCTTTTTCTGCACCTTTTCTTAAAGCATCTAATCTATCTTCAAAGAAACTTCTTTTTTTCTTTTTTCTTGTCTTATCTATTAACTCTTTTAAAGCTCCTCCAAGACTTTTATAAGCATTTGGAATACTGTATCCAAATCTACAAGCAAGATCTATCGCTCTTTCATCTGCATAGATAGCATCTTGAAGTTTTTTTTCAGAATTATTTTTTAAATATAATCTATATCCTGCAAAACTTGATAAACCAAGAGCAAGTAATAAAAGTAATCCATCTTGTACCCACAACTCTCCTATAGCCCCTCCAAGTCCTATTGCTAGAGCAGCCATTTCCCATCCATCTCTGGGAATTGTGTCATTTTGAATTTTGCCAACCTCATGCCAAAATAATAGATTTCTGTGATCAATAGCTAAGTTATCCCATTCATCTAAATTTATTTGAATCTCAACTTCGTCACGACCGATTTCCTCAAGTGTTATCAAAGGTGGATCTATAGCCGCAGCAGCTTCAACAAATACCCAACTTTCATTTTCTGGAGGCAACAAACTTTTAAGTCGCTGAAGTTCGCTCATAAAAAATTAATTTCTTTCAATACTATAGAAACAAATGTTGCTTTTCAAGTAACTTGATTAACATCTGATGATTTATAAGTAGCATGAGATAAATGAAAGTTTAAATTATGCCTCAAAGAGGTGATCTAAAAAAAATTCTTATTCTAGGTTCTGGACCGATTGTTATAGGACAAGCGTGCGAATTTGATTACTCTGGCACTCAAGCATGCAAAGCTTTAAGAAATGCTGGTTATGAAATTGTCTTGATAAATTCAAATCCAGCATCAATAATGACTGATCCTGAGATAGCAAGCACAACATATATTGAACCATTGACTCCTGAAATTGTTTCTCAGATTATTTTAAGAGAAAAACCTGATGCGATTCTTCCCACTATGGGAGGTCAAACAGCTTTAAATCTTGCTGTTAAATTATCAGAGATAAATTTTTTAAAAGAAAATAATGTTGAATTAATTGGTGCTGATTTAAGAGCAATTAATAAAGCTGAAGATAGAAAATTATTTAAAGAGTCGATGGAGAAAATAAATGTAAACGTTTGTCCATCTGGGATTGCATCCAACTTAGATGAAGCTATTGAGGTATCTAAAAAAATTAGTTCATATCCTCTAATCATAAGACCTGCATTTACATTAGGTGGTGTAGGAGGTGGAATTGCTTTTAATCTTGAAGAATTTGCCGAGTTATGTAAATCAGGTTTAGAGGAAAGTCCATGTAATCAAATATTGATTGAAAAATCACTTATTGGATGGAAGGAGTTTGAATTAGAGGTAATGCGAGATAAAGCTGACAATGTAGTAATAGTTTGCAGCATTGAAAATTTAGACCCAATGGGAGTTCACACTGGAGATTCGATTACCGTAGCTCCTGCACAGACTTTAACAGATAAGGAGTACCAGAGATTGAGGGATTTGTCCTTGAAAATAATTAGAGAGGTAGGCGTTGAAACAGGAGGCAGTAATATTCAATTTGCAGTAAATCCATCTAATGGAGAAGTATTTGTTATAGAAATGAATCCTCGTGTGAGTAGATCTTCTGCTTTGGCAAGTAAAGCAACTGGATTCCCCATTGCTAAGATTGCAGCTTTATTATCAGTTGGCTATACACTTGATGAAATTATCAATGACATTACAAAAAAAACGCCTGCATGTTTTGAACCATCAATTGATTATGTAGTTACTAAGATTCCAAGATTTGCCTTTGAAAAGTTTAAAGGCTCGTCAAATATTTTAAGCACTGCCATGAAGTCCGTTGGTGAGTCAATGGCAATAGGTCGATCTTTTGAAGAATCATTTCAGAAAGCATTAAGGTCATTAGAAGTAGGAGTTTTTGGATGGGAATGTGATTCACTAAATGAACTTAAAAACGAGAGTCAAATAAAAAATAGTTTAAGAAACCCAACATCTGAAAGAATTCTCCTAATTAAAAAAGCTATGCACCTAGGGAAAACTAATTCTTATATTCAAGAAATTACAAATATAGATTTATGGTTTATCGAAAAATTACGCAATATCTTTAATTTTGAAAATGATTTTTTGAAAGAAAAGGAACTTTATAGTCTAGATAGGGATTTGATGTTACATGCTAAACAATTAGGCTTTTCAGATCAACAGATAGCAAAGTTAACTAATTCTGATTTTTTTGAAGTGAGAAGATACAGAAAAAAACTCAATATAAATCCAATCTTTAAAACTGTTGATACTTGTTCAGCAGAGTTCTCATCCTCGACTCCCTATCATTATTCAACTTACGAAGAATCTTTCATTAATTTAAATTCTCAAATTTTTGATAGTGAGATTTCAGAAAATAGTAAATCAAAAAAAATCATGATTCTAGGAGGAGGTCCAAATAGAATCGGTCAGGGAATAGAATTTGATTACTGTTGTTGTCATGCTTCATATCAAGCCTCTGCAAATGGTTATAAAACGATAATGGTTAATAGTAACCCTGAAACCGTATCAACAGATTATGATACGAGCGATATTTTATATTTTGAGCCTGTAACTTTGGAGGATGTGCTTAACATAATAGAAGCAGAAAATCCTTATGGTTTGATTGTTCAATTTGGAGGTCAAACCCCTCTGAAATTATCATTACCGTTATTTGATTGGCTTAAATCTCATGATGGCCTCAGAACTGGATCAAAAATTCTTGGGACCTCTCCAATATCTATTGATTTAGCAGAAGATAGAGAGGAATTCACAAAAATACTTGAAGAATTAAATATTAGACAACCTTTAAATGGTATTGCACGTAATCAAAATGAAGCAGAAATAGTAGCAAAAAATATAGGATTCCCTTTAGTTGTAAGACCTTCTTATGTTTTAGGAGGAAGGGCTATGGAAATTGTGAAAGATGAGAATGAACTATCGAGATACATCTCTGAGGCGGTTAAGGTATCGCCTGATCATCCAATCCTTCTTGACCAATATTTGAATAATGCTATTGAGATAGATGTGGATGCTTTATGTGATTCAGAGGGTTCCGTAGTAGTTGCTGGTCTAATGGAACATGTTGAACCAGCAGGAATCCATTCAGGAGATTCAGCTTGTTGTTTGCCATCCATTTCTCTTTCAAAATCCACAATAGAAAATGTAAGGAACTGGACTAAATTAATTGCACAAAGATTAAATGTTGTTGGTTTAATTAATTTGCAATTTGCAGTGAAAAATATAAATAATAAAGAAAATAAATTATTTATTCTTGAAGCAAATCCAAGAGCATCTAGGACAGTCCCATTTGTTTCAAAAGCTATAGGTAAACCAGTCGCAAAATTAGCTACCCAGTTAATGCAGGGTTTTACATTAGAAGATGTTAATTTTACACAAGAATTTTCTCCAAAATATCAGGCAGTAAAAGAGTCTGTTTTGCCTTTTAAGAGATTTCCTGGTTCTGATACATTACTTGGTCCTGAAATGAGATCTACTGGAGAAGTAATGGGTTTAGCAAAAGATTTTGGAATTGCTTATGCCAAGTCTGAATTGGCAGCAGGAAATGGTGTTCCTTCAGAAGGAGTAGCCTTTTTGTCTACAAATGATTTAGATAAAAAAAATCTTGAGGAAGTTGCTAGAGAACTGTTGATTTTAGGATTTAAATTAATCGCAACAAAAGGTACAGCAGCATATTTAGTTAATTTAGGTATCCAAGTTGAAGAAGTGCTAAAAGTTCATGAAGGTAGACCAAATATTGAGGATTTAATTCGTTCGGGACTTGTCCAATTAATAATTAATACTCCAATCGGCTCACAGGCTCTTTATGATGACGCTTATTTAAGACGAGCTGCTCTAGAATATAATATTCCAACTTTTACAACTATTCCCGGAGCAAAGGCGGCCATTAAAGCAATCAATGCTTTACAAAATAATAAAATAAGTGCTTACTCTCTTCAAGAAATCCATAATTATTAAAATTTATTCTAAGTTTTTAGCTTTTCCCTTAATTGATTTACTAAAGTGTTTCGACTAATTGAAAGTAATTTAAGAGTATCTTGATGCATCTTAAGTTGTGTCTCTGCTATTTGTAGTACTTTTATAGATTCTTTTATTTCATTAGAAAGTTCATTTATTAAATATTTTTTGCCTTCAAAGGTTAAAACTGGATTTGCAGAGTCATTTGTGTTTTCGCTCATGGATTTACTTTTTTAATAAATAAAATATAACTATAATTTTTTAATCAATTGTTTTTCACATAATTCTTTATAAATTCCAGGTTTATTTATTAAATCAATGTGTTTCCCAACTTCAATAATTTCACCTTTATCGAAAACAACTATTTTATTGGCCTCTTGAGTAGTGGCTAATCTATGAGCAATTATAATAACTGTTCTATCTTTCATAGCTCTATTAAGTCCTTTTTGGACTTCAGATTCTGATTCTGCATCTAACGCACTTGTGGCCTCATCTAAAAGAAGAATTGAGGGGTTCCCAAGTATTGCTCTTGCAATTGCTATCCTCTGGATCTGACCACCTGAGAAATTTGATCCTCTTTCAGTTATCTCAGTTTCATATTTCTTAGAAAGCTTTTGAATGAAGATGTGAGCGTTTGCTTTTTTTGCTGATTCTATAACTTCTTCTTTGGTGAAATTTCTGCCCATTCTTATCACATCAATAATTGTTCCTGAAAATAAAAAAGGCTGTTGTTGTACTAATGCAATGTTTTTTCTAATATCTTTTGTATTTAATATTTTGAGATTTTTATCATCTATAAAAATGTCTCCATTATTTGGAGTTATAAACTTTAATATCAAAGCCAACATTGTACTTTTACCTGCTCCAGAAGCTCCAACAAATGCTGTGACTTCCCCTCTTTTAATTTCTAAATTGATATTTTTAAGTACTTGATTATCTTTTTTGTAAGCGAAATTTACTTTCTTGAAACTTATTTTGCCTTCAAAATTGGATACCCTTCGTAAATTTTCTTTATCATCTTCTACAGGTTCTTGATTTATGTTTTTCAACCTATTTATTGAGGCTTCTGCCTGTTTATAGTCATTAAAATTTGTACTTACATGGCTTATTGGATCAATAAGCATTAATATTGCCGCAAAAAAACTACTAAATTCTTCGCTTGTTAGAAAGCCTAGATTGATTCTTGCGGCTCCTAAACCTAATATTGCTAATATTCCAAATGCTTCCACAAATCCTACGACTGGATGTTGAAATGCAAGTAATTTTAATGTTTTATATTTTGCTTTTTTATTTGTACTTAATCTTTTATAAAATCTTTTCTCAATCCAATTTTCTGCAGCAAAAGCTCTTACCGTGGACATTCCATTTATAGATTCACCTATTAAACCTGCTAAATTACTTGTTGATTCTTGACTTTTTTCGGATGCTATTAAAACTCTTCTTCCAAAACTGTTAACTGAAAGAATAATCAATGGTGCTAAAACGAATGTTGATACTGTTAGTGACCAGTCTAAATAAAACATGTAGATTATTACCGCTAACAACTGTAAAGTACATGGAATAGTATCTTGAGCTGTTTTATAAATAACTTCGCTCACCCTGTCGGCATCTTCTGTAAGTCTATATGTGATGTCCCCAGCTGAAATATTTTCAACAGAATTCATCTTTATTTTTTGAATTCTGCTAAATAAATTTCCTCTCATCACTTCACTAATTTCTAAAGATGGTTTTGCTATGAATACATCCTGTCCAAATTGAGCAGTTTTCTGAACTAAAAATACAAATAAAGACTTAATTATTATGCTAGAAACTTTTGAGAGATCACCTGACCCAATTGCTGGGATTAAGTTTCCAGCTAAATAAGCTAATAAAGGCCAACATGCTACGTAAATAAGCATGCATATAAAACCCTTGATAAACCTATTTGAATATGGTCTGACTGGTGGTATTAGTCTCAAAATATTATATATTTAATTATTTATCCTACTTTATCAATATCTTTGGGTATAAAAAACAATGAAATTGGATCAATTCTTAAAATGGAAAAATTTGGTATCTTCTGGTGGCGAAGCAAAAATTTTTATTAAATCCGGCTCTGTTAAGGTTAATGGTGTAATTGAAACTAGGAGAGGAAGGAAGTTAAACAAGGGAGATAAAGTAATATTTCTAAAAAATGAATTAATTTTTGAATAGTTAGCTTATTCAACTCACTTTGTATTAGTATATTTTTCTTGGAGATAGTATTTTGAGAAAATCTGTAATTGCTGGCAATTGGAAAATGCACATGACTTGTGCTGAAGCTAAATCCTATTTAGAAGAGTTTATCCCTTTAATAAAAAACATTAAAGATGATCGTAAAGTTGTTATTGCTCCACCTTTCACAGCTATTTCAACCTTTTCTGATCATTCTGATTTTGATTATTTAAATATTTCTAGTCAAAATATTCATTGGGAGGATCAAGGCGCATTTACTGCAGAAATATCTCCAAAAATGCTTCTTGAACATGGTGTCTCATATGCAATCGTTGGACATAGTGAACCAAGGAAATATTTTAGTGAAAGTGATGAACAAATTAATAAAAGAGCAGTTTTTGCTCAATCTAGTGGACTTACTCCAATAGTTTGTGTAGGAGAAACATTAGAACAAAGAGAGAGAGGAGAAGCTGTTAGAGTTATTACTAGACAGGTTGAACAAGGATTAGAAAATACAGATCCATCTAATTTAATTGTTGCCTATGAACCAATATGGGCTATTGGCACTGGTAAAACATGTGAGGCAGAAGACGCTAATAAAATATGTTCTTTAATTCGGAAATTAATAGGTTTTGATGATTTAATTATTCAATATGGTGGATCTGTTAAACCTAATAATATTGATGAAATCATGTCAATGAGTGATATAGATGGGGTGTTAGTTGGAGGGGCTTCATTAGATCCAAATAGTTTCGCGAGAATTGCAAATTATCAATAAGAAAAATCCATGGCCAAAAAGCTGGGGCCAAAAAACTTCAATTATGGGAGTTATTAATTTAACTCCTGATTCATTTAGTGATGGTGGGGAATTAAACTCTTCAAAAAAAGTTTTAGATCAAGTAAATCATTTCGTGAGCAATGGTGTTGATGTTATTGATCTTGGTGCTCAAAGTACGAGACCTGGGGCTGAAGAAGTTGGATCTAGAATAGAAATAAAAAGATTGATCCCATATCTAAAATTAATAAAATCTGAATTTCCAGATGTTTTAATTTCTATTGATACTTTTAATTCTGAAGTGGCTTATGAAGCTCTTTTAAATGGTGCTAATTGGATAAATGATGTCACGGGAGGAAGAAGAGATATAAAAATTTTGGATGTTGTATCAAAATTTAACTGTCCATTCGTCATAACTCATAGTCGTGGTAATAGTCAAAATATGAATAAACTCTCTAATTACCAAAATGTATTGAGTGATGTTAAGTGCTCGCTTGATAATTTAATAAAGAATGCTTTAGAAAAAAATATATCTGAAAGAAATATAATAGTGGATCCTGGAATTGGTTTTTCAAAAGATATCATTCATAATTTGGAAATCTTGAGAAACTTAGATGTATTTAAAAAGTGGAATTTGCCAATTTTGATAGGTGCATCTAGGAAGAGATTTATAGGAGAAATTTTGAATGAGAAAAATCCAAAAGAAAGGGATGTAGGAACACTTGCAATAAGTTGTCTTTGTTCTCAATTTAATATTGACATTGTGAGAGTTCACAACGTCAAATTAAATTATCAAATACTGAAAGTAGCTGATAGAATTTACAGAAAATAATAAATTTATTATTCTTTAACTCCTTCGATTTTATCCTCTACCTCTTGGTATAGTTCTTTTAACTGTTCTATATTTTCATCTGAAGTTTCCCAATATCCCCTACCATTGACTTCTAGCAATGTTCCAACAATTCTTCTGAAACTATTAGGATTAAGATCCATTAATCTTTTCCTCATCTCTTCGTCATTTATAAATGTTTCATTAGTTTCTTCATATACAAAATTATCTACTTGACCACTTGTCGCACTCCAACCAAGAGTGTAATTAAGTCTGTTAGAAAGTTCTCTAACTCCTTCGTAGCCAGATTTGAGCATACCTTCATACCACTTAGGATTTAAAAGTTTTGTTCTTGAGTCTAATCTGATAGTCTCTCCAAGTGTTCTAACTTGAGCATTAGAAGTGGTTGTATCCGCTATGTAGCTACTTGGTTCTTTCCCGTCATCTCTAAGTGTCTTGATCAATTTTGTGGGATCCGAATCAAAATAATGACTTACATCTGTTAATGAAATCTCTGAAGAATCAAGGTTTTGAAATGTAACATCTGCAGTTTTCATTACTGACTCAAATACCTCTCTTTTTTGATTCATCTCACCTGGATTATCGGCATTAAAAGCATATGTTTTGCGAGATAAATACATTTCTTGTAATTCATTTTCTTCCTCCCATGTTGAATTTTCTACAGCTAAATTAACATTTGAACTGTAACTCCCACTTGCATTAGAGAATACTCTAGCTGAAGCTTCTCTGATAGAAGTGCCTTCTTTTTCTGCTTGTTCTAGTGAATGTTTCCTTACAAAATTAGATTCCAGTGGTTCATCAGCTTCAGCTGCTAATTTGACTGCCTGATCTATTAATGCCATCTGATTGATAAATAGATCTCTAAATACCCCTGAACAGTTAACTACTACATCTATTCTTGGCCTACCTAATTCTTCTAAAGGGATTAATTCTAGTTTGTTAATTCTTCCAACAGAATCTGGTTTTGGTTTTACCCCAACAAACCATAAGATTTGTGCTAGTGATTCTCCGTAAGTTTTGATGTTATCAGTACCCCATAAAACACAAGCTATTGTTTCAGGCCAAGTTCCTTGCTCTTCTTTTTGTCTTTCAATTAATTTATCAACAACTGACTTCGCTGCAGCTACTGCTGCTGTAGTTGGGATTGATTGAGGATCAAGTGCATGGATATTTTTACCACTGGGCAAAACGCCTGGATTTCTTATGGGATCTCCACCTGGTCCAGGTAAAACATAATTTCCATCTAGGGCTTTAATGAGGCTATCCATTTCTTTGTCTGCGCAGACCTGTTCCAGACAGAAAAGTAAGTAATCAAATAATTTATTTAATTCCTTCTGATTAACTTCATTAAATCCATTTAATCTGAAAACTCTTAGCCAAGGGGTAGGTAGATTTAGACCAAAAACTTTAAGTAAATCGAATAGTTTGGAAAGAAGTGATTTTTCTAAATAAACTCTGCCATTAACAATTTTTAAAGAGTTGACCATCGCAAAAATCGACTCTCTTGCTGTTTTTATGATTTTTTCATTTAACTCTACAAATTTAAGTTCACCTTTATTATTACCATCATAAATTTGTTCAATAGTTAGACCGCTGGATTCTGCGAGTAATCCAGGAAGAGATCTTAATCCTTCTTGTTCTCTCTCTAAAGATGCAATATTTACAAGTGTTGCAACAGCTTCTTCTGCTGTTGGAGCTTTTCCAATAGTATGAAGTCCGCAAGGTAACAGTCTACTTTCAATTTCCATCAACTGTTTATAGACATTACCAACAAATAAATCTCTTTCATCTATTGAAAGTTCCTCTATGTCTTTTGAAGGAAGCACTACATCTTTGTCAAGGTTACATTGTTTAGAAGTCTCAACTATTGCATTAACAATTTGAATACCTCTGCTATTTTCTCTTAATTGTTGATAAGAACCAACGAGTTCGCTTAGTTCTTTAAGTCCTTTGTAGAGTCCTGCATTTTCCGCTGGAGGAGTCAGATAACTAATAGTTGAAGCATATCCTCTTCTCTTCGCAATTGTTGCTTCAGATGGATTATTAGCAGCATAGTAATACAAATTAGGCAATGATCCAATGAGAGAGTCCGGATAGCAAGTTTCACTCATGCCCATCTGCTTACCTGGCATAAATTCAAGTGAGCCGTGAGTTCCAAAATGAAGAACAGCATCTGCCCCCCAGATTTTTTCTACATACGTGTAATAAGCAGCAAAACCATGATGAGGACTAGCACTTCTTGAATAAAGCAATCTCATGGGATCACCTTCATAACCGAACGTAGGTTGAACTCCTATAAAAACATTTCCAAAATGTTTTCCATAAATAAGAAGGTTTTGTCCGTCACTATTAAGGTTTCCAGGAGGTTTACCCCAATTCTCTTCAAGTCTTTGTGAATATGGTGTGAACTCTTCGTATTCTTTTACTGACATCTTATGAGCAATATTTAACTCTGGAGAGCCATCCATCGCTTCAGGGTTGTTAATTACTTTTTCCATTAATTCTTTTGAATTACTTGGAAGTTCATCTATTTGATACCCTTTCGATTCCATTTCAAGAAGTACTCTATAAATTGAACCAAAAACATTCAAGTATGCTGCCGTACCAACATTTCCTTTGTCTGGTGGAAAACTAAATACTGTGATGGCTAATTTTTTATCCTTTCTTTTCTTAACTCTTAAAGTTGACCATTTAATTGCTCTTTCAGCTATTACATCAACTCGATCTTGGAGCGTATGCGCCTTACCTGTAGCATCATCACGACCTGAGAGAATAATGGGCTCAATAGCACCATCAAGCTCTGGAATTGCAATCTGAAGTGCTACCTGAACAGGGTGTAAACCTAGATCACTATCTTCCCATTCTTGTGTGGTTTGGAAGACTAATGGAAGCGCAACCATATAGGGTCTGTTTAACCTTTTTAGGGCTTCAATAGCTTTAGGATGATCTTGTCTCGCTGGCCCACCAACTAGTGCAAATCCTGTTAGAGATACAACTCCATCTACTATAGGTTGATCCTTATTTATGGGATCATAATAAAATTCATTAACTGGTTTAGAAAAATCTAGACCTCCACAAAAGATAGGTAGTACTCTCGCACCTCTGTATTCCAATTCTTGAATAACAGCAACATAATGAGCATCATCTCCCGTAACGATATGACTCCTTTGAAGCACTAAGCCTATTGTTGGAGTTTTGTCATCTTTAGGATTAATATCTTTCCTATCATTTTCCCAATTTTGATATTCTTTAAGATTTTCAAACATGCAAGGAGCAAGAGGATGCCAAATTCCTAAATCTGGGAATGTTTCAGGGTCTTGAATTTTGAATTCTTCTATTTGATCTTTTATGATCTCTGAAACAGCATACTTTTCAGAAATCATTAATAAGAAGTTTTTTAAGTTCTCAGTGGTACCGCCTAACCAGTACTGAAAACTCAGGATAAATGTTCTAGCATCTTGAGCTTTTTCAACTGGTAGATATTTAAGTATTGAAGGTAATGTATTTAATAACTTCAACATTGAATCTTGGAAACTTGCTCCATCAGATTCTTTTTTCTTTTTTATTAAATCTCCAATAATACTTTTAGATTGACCAAGTTGGGCCATACTAAATGAACCTAGCTTATTTAATCTCATTACCTCTGGCATGGAGGGGAAAACAATTGATGCTTTAAGTTTGTCTTTAAATGGAGATACTGCATCAACCACTTTTTGCGCAAGGTCTTCAATGAAAATTAGAGAAGCAACGAATATATCTGCATTAGCTATATCTTTTTTAAAATCCTCAAAATTATTTTCATTCCTAAGTTCTTCGATAAGATATCCGCTAAGGTCTATACCTATTGGCCCATTCATCTTATTTATTGACTTTGCAGCTTCCGTTAAGGAATTTTGGTATTGTGGCTCAAGGACAACATAAACTGCTTTTATTACAACTTTGTGTTTGTTATCCTCAACAGGAGATACTCTGCGGTTTGCTGAGCGGACCTGCGTAAACATTGATTTTCTTTAAGTATTTCTACCAGACTACGAATGAAAAGACGTTATTGTGTGCAATATAAATAGCGTGTAACAACCTTTTAAAAAAAAATTTTAAAAAAAATGATTGAAAATTCTAAAAAACCCATACCAGTACTAGTATCCGGAGCTTTAGGCAGAATGGGTAGCGAAGTTGTTAATACTGTATTAAATTCTACAGATTGTGAACTTGTTGCAGCAATCGATATAAACGAAAAGAACAATGGCGCAAATATTTCTGAATTATTGAAGGTAAAAAATTGTGATGTTTTTGTTTCAAATGATTTTGAAGGAACTTTATGTTCTGTCAGTCAAAATTATAGAAATGAAAAAATCAAACCTGTGCTTGTTGATTTTACTCATCCTGATTCTGTATATGAAAATACCAGATCAGCTATTGCATATGGTGTATCACCTGTAGTAGGAACTACAGGTCTTAGTCCTTCGCAAATACAGGATTTGTCTGTTTTTGCTCAGAAAGCATCTGTTGGTTGTGCAATAATTCCTAATTTTTCAGTAGGTATGGTTCTTCTTCAGCAGGCGGCATCAGTAGCTGCAAGGTTTTATGACAATATCGAATTAATAGAGATGCATCATAATCAAAAAGCTGATTCTCCTAGTGGGACTTGTATAAAAACTGCAGAAATGATTGAAGAATATCCAAAGAAATTTAATCAGAATTTAGTAAAAGAGTCTGAGTCATTGAAAGGTGTGCGGGGTGGGCTCAGAGATTCAGGAATTAATATACATTCTGTACGATTACCAGGATTACTCGCTCATCAGTTAGTAATTATGGGATCTCCAGGTGAAACTTACACAATTAAGCATGACACTATTGATAGAGAGGCATATATGCCTGGAGTTTTACAGGCTATTAAAAAAATTGGTAATTATAAAACTTTAGTTTACGGACTTGAAAAATTGATTTTTTAAAATGTTAATTCCAATTAATTCAAGTCAAATTTCAAAACTTATTCCTGCAGTTGGTACGGGAAGTCAATTTAAGTACGCGTTGGGGAATCCGAGAAAAATTCTTCAAAGAGTAATAGTTTCTTCAATTGGTGGATTTATCTCATTAATTATTAGTTCGAATGGAGATCAAACTAATAATTTCTGGTTATTCCTATGTGTAGGTTTCTTTTTGTATATCATCTGGGGCCCAATTCTTGAGTCAAGTAGAAAAAATTTGCAATTAAGAAAATATAAATTTTTTTCTATATTTGATGGCTACATATCAGATATCTATAAAACAGAAAAGATTGAAAGTACAAGAGAACAATCAAATAGGCAAGGACGATTAGAAGTTGTCGAAAACAAAAGGACTTGGTTAGTACTTGAATTGGAAGATGAAGATGGTTATTTGGAAAAATTAAGTTTCCCCATGGAAAATAAGCACAGTCAAATTAGAGTTGGTTCGAATATAAGATGTTTAATAACATCTGATAACCGTAATTTTGACAGAGAATTTTATTTAACCGATGCTTGGCTTCCTGAAATTAATTTATGGGTTGGTGAGTACCCCTATTTATTAAGACCAGCATTTGAGGAAATTTGCTATATTTATCTGAATAGATAGTTGATGTTTATAAAATCTGATGAAAAATAAATTCAATTTTAAAATTGTTGGATCAGGTCCCACAGGTTTATTACTTTCAATTGCACTTTCAAAATTTAATTGCAATATTTTTTTAACTGATTTATTAACAAAAGATAGATTAATTGATAAAGATAAAACTTATGCAATTACTCACTCAACAAGAAAAATCTTATCTAAATTCAGACTTTGGGAAAAATTAGAACCATACTTATTTGGCTTTGATACCCTTTCAATTTCAGATAGCGTAACTTCTGCTTTTACCAATTTATCAACTTCTGACTTAGATGATGATATAAGTCCTGCTGAAAATATTGGCTGGGTAGTTAAACATTCGGATCTCATGAACGTATTTTTTCAAGAGATTGACAATTATGAAAATATATTTTTTATGACACCGCAGAAATTGTTTCGTAAAAAAATATTATTTGATTATCAATTCTTTTCCACAGGAGCAAACTCACTTGATAAAAAACTCTTAGATTTTGTTGTTATAAAAAAATCTTATAGTCAGTCTTGTTTAACTTTTAAAGTTTCTCTTAGAGGTCATTGTGAAAAGCGTGCTTATGAAATTTTTAGAAAAGAAGGTCCACTTGCATTATTACCTTTAGGGAAAAACTTGTATCAAGTGATTTGGACTTCCAGTACATTAAAGGCAATTGAAAGGTTAAATTCTGACAAGAATTTTTTAATGGATAATTTATCAACAATCTTGCCAAATAAATTTAAGTTGGACCAAATAATTGGCGAATTTAATATTTTTCCTGTTTCATTATCTTTAAATTTACCAGTTTTAAATTTTAAAAAATTAGTTTTTGTAGGAGATGCATTTCATACATTTCATCCTGTTGGTGGTCAAGGTCTAAATACTTGTTGGAGAGATGTTAATACTATTTATGATCTTTTTAATAAAAATAATGCTATTACTAAAGTGCAATTATTATTATTTAAATTTAAGTATTTTTCAAGCAGGATTTCAGATATTATCGTCACTATTTTTATAACTGACTCGTTGATATCAATTTTTGCTAATAGAAACGTTTTTTTATTTCCAATAAGGAAATTTTCATTTTTACTTTTAAATAAATTTCTTTTTACAAGAAAATTAGTTCTAAATCAAATGACTAAATCTCTCATTTACTCAAGTATTAAATAGAACTCATGAATAATTATAATAAATATGTATCTAGAGAAATAATAATTTATTTATTTAATGTATTAGATTTAGATGAATCTACTATTGAACTTGGTATAAAATTATCTATAAAAAATAACACTCCATTACCAATATTATTATGGAGTTATGGAATGCTCACTATTGAAGAACTAGATAAGTTATATTCATTTTTATTTCAAAAAATGGATAAATAATTCTGTTATAATTTGTCAACATTCTAATTAAAGAACAATTACAGTTTTAACTAGAGGAAATCAGGTATCAAGAAAAGCTATAGAGAAGCTTGATTTATTATTATTAATACTAGAAACTATTGATTTAAATGGTATCCAGTCCCTTTACGCCCTATCAAATAGACTTAATCTAAATAATGTTTTACCAAATAAAGTGACTATTTGGAAATTAAGGAACAATAATCCATTGAGAAAATCTTATGTTACTAACAATATTAAACTTAACGAATTTGATGCCTTAATTAGAATTACAGTTGAAATGTCTAAATATTTATATCCTTATATCAGAGAGATACTGAAAACTAAAGAAGATATTGAAGAGAATTCAGTTATTTGGAATGATTTTAATAAAAGATTTATTGAGTTGATTAAAGAGAGATTTAACATAGATAGTATGAGGGTGAAAAAGCTTTTAAATCAAGTTGAGAATGAAGAGATTATCATAAAATCTTTGCTTATTTTATCTTTTTGCATTTCAAATCAGGGTTATCAAAAGTTGAAAAATTTTTTATACGATTTTTAATATGATGCAAAATAAATTGTCATTTCATCAATCTTCAGCAAGTCTCGAAATAATTGGATTGCCAGATTATTCCAATAATGAAAATAAAGATCAAATATCTATAATTTCTCAATGGAAATTAACCATAGTTGATAAACCACTTATTGAAGGCAAAATTGAACATTTAGGGCCTATTATGAATGCTTTTTATATTTATTCAAATCTTTTAATCAAAAACGAAATCCCAATATATGAGTCTAAATTAATCGATATAAAAGCCGATAATCTCCACATACATAATATTGTTCTCAAGAGCTCTAAACCAAATGTAAAGCCTTTAGTTTTAAAGATTGGTAATTCATTGCTTTCAGATACCATAAATTGTTTTGATCAGTTAAATGAATCTCCAAAAGTAAGAATTAAGAAAACTGCGGTATCTAATTACCTACCTAAAAAAGGAAGATTTGGGTTAAATAAAAAAGTTAAATTTTTCAATTTCTTTATTCCACCGTTTATTGCAATTTGCTCTTTAATCTTATTCTCTACTAGTTTTATTTTTTTTTATAGTCCTTTTGAAAATATAGAAAAAAAAGAACAATTAAACCAGGATAAAGACCCATTAGCATCTTAAATACAAACGCGATACTATAGGTTGATTTCTTTTAAAGTAATTCAAATTTATTCTTTGAGCTTTGATGTATGGCAGATTTAAACATCCCGAATTTGAATATTAAATCTGATAAATATATTTTTAAAAAAAAATTAAATTTAAGAAGAAAATCTAAAAAACGACTATTTACTGAATCTTTCTTCTTGTTTATTTTTAGTGTTTTATTAGTTTATATAAATTATTTAATTCCTAATAAAAATTTGCTACTACAAAACCTACCTACTACTATTAACAAATCTTATTTATCGTTAATTGCTCTCTTTTCATATCTCTATGAAATATTCTTAGTGATCTTTATTTTTGCCTCTTCTTTTACTGCTCTGATCTTAATGATAGGTTCTTTTTATAGGTTATTTAGACTATCTAAGAGAAAGTCAAAACAAATAAGTTATAAATAATTTCAAATAGGTTGCATTAAGCCACCACTTCCTGAATCAGAATCATCATCATCATTTTCTGTTTCTTCTCCAAATAATGCAAATATGCCAAGTACAATTGATGAAAGAAGAATTGATAAGGGTAAAATCGAAGTTTGAATTCCTACATCTATATATTCACCCATAAAACAAATAAATTTCTATTAACTTAACCGAAATCAAACTGATTCGCGGATTTTAAATAATTATTTAATTATTTATTCTTTTTTCATAAGAAGTTCTTTATCGAAATTCTTTATTTCTCTTTCAAAAGATCCGAACCACAACATTAGTTGATTAATTTGATTTTGAATTTCAGTAGCACCTAAACCCCTTATAGTGATCTTTGATAATTGTTCGCCTTCATTAAAATGAAATTTATTTTGAACACTACTCGCTAAAGAATTTTTAAGAATTTTAAAAGTAGAATTTTTTAATTTTGTTTCTATGAGGATATTTGGCTTTTTGAGCTTGATCTTATTAAAACCACATTTTTTAGCTAGTAGTTTTAGTCTCATAATCATAATTAAGGATTCAACAGGTTTGGGTAAGTTTCCATATCTATTCACCCAGTCTGTAGCCAATTCAGTTAATTCATCATTATTTGAACATTCAGTAGCAGATTTGTATGCCTCAAGCTTCTCTTCCCTGTTTAATATCCATGTTGCAGGTATAAATGCATTTATTGGTAGATCAATTTGAGTGTCGTTAACTTCAGGTATTTCTTGCCCACTGATTTCTGAAATAGCCTCATGGAGCATTTCAATATATAAATCATATCCAATGGCATTAACCTTTCCACTTTGTTCTTCTCCTAGTAAACTACCAACACCTCTTATTTCCATATCTTTCATTGCAAGTTGGTATCCACTTCCTAGTTCTGAAAAGTCTTTTATCGCTTTCAATCTTTGTTTTGCAGCGTCATTAATTTTATTTATATTTGGATAAAATAACCAAGCATGTGCTTGTACACCGCTTCTACCAACTCTTCCTCTAAGTTGATAAAGTTGTGAAAGGCCAAATTTGTGAGAATCTTCAATAATAATTGTATTTACTTTGGGGATGTCTAATCCACTTTCAATTATCGTTGTGCATATCATTAGATCTACTTCTCCATTATTAAAAGCAATCATTGCATTTTCAAGCTCTGTTTCGTTCATTTGCCCATGAGCAACAATAAATTTTAAGCTGGGAAACATATTTTTTAATTTGTTTATAGCTTGATCAATATCAGAAATTCTTGGAAGAACATAAAAAATTTGACCTCCCCTATCAAGTTCTTGATTAATTGCTGTTCTTATAACATCCATATCTATTTCAGATAAATATGTTTTTATTGATCTTCTTGATGGAGGAGGAGTATTTAGTAAGCTCATTTGTCTCAGTCCAGATAAGCTCATATAAAGAGTTCTTGGAATTGGAGTTGCCGAGAGCGTTAAAACGTCTATGTTAGTTTTGATTTTTTTTATTTTCTCCTTTTGTCTTACACCAAATCTTTGTTCTTCATCAATAACAAGTAGTCCTAAGTTTTTAATTTCTATTTCTTTTCCTAAAATTTGGTGCGTTGCTACAACTAAATCAATTTTGTTATTTTTCAAACCTGCATAGATTTCCTTTCTTTCATTAACGGTTTTGAATCTATTTAGTAATGATACTTTTATTGGGTAAGGGGAAAATCTATTATTTATTGTTCTCCAATGTTGCTGAGCTAGGATTGTTGTGGGTGCTAGTAATATCACCTGCTTGCCTGATGTAATAGCCTTAAAAATAGCCCGAACAGCGACTTCTGTTTTGCCAAATCCTACATCTCCACAAACTAGTCTGTCCATTGGCTTATCGCTTTCCATATCAGATTTTATATCTTCTACAGCATTGATTTGATCGGGTGTTGGTTGATAAGGGAATGATTCCTCTAATTCAACTTGCCAAGGTCCATCTTCTGGATAAATGTATCCCTTTAATTTTTCTCTCTTTGCATAAAGTTTTAAAATATCGACAGCAACTTTTTTGATTTGTTTCTTATTTTTCTCTTTTATTCTTTCCCATTCTGTCCCTCCTAATTTATTTATTTTTGGCTTTATTTTTCCGCTTGATCTATATCTGTTAACACTACCAAGTTGATCAGCGGCAACACTTATCTTCCCATCTTGATACTGAATGACTAAATAATCTCTTGAATCTCCAGTTATATTTATTTTTTCTATTTTTAAAAATTTTCCTATTCCATGATTTTTATGAACTATAAAATCACCGGGACTAATCTTATTTACATTTATATTTGAATTGACACTTCTTTTTTTTCTTCTTATGAATACATTATTAAAAAGAGATTGTTGTGAAAATAATTCTTTATCTGTTATCAGGATAACCTTCCATATCGGAAGATAAAAACCCTCGATTTCATAATTGTTTTTATTTTTTAAAATTAAAGGAGTTGAATTTTTAATTGACTTAAATGCTTCATCAATATCATTAGGATTGTTTAAGAAGTTTGCATTACAATCGTGCTCAAAAAGTAAAGTCCTAGTACGCAATGGCTGTGCTGATAATATCCATACTTTTTCATTATTTTTTATATTTTTATTTAAATCATTGGATAATTTTCCTATATTTTTAGAGTATGAATTTAATCTTTTATCGTTTAACAAAAACCTATTATCAATATTTACTTTAGATTCAAATTCATAAAATTTTATTAAATTAAAATTTCCTAGTGAATTTAATATATCGTCAATCTTTAAATGCAAATTAGGTTTGGCCTCTAAATTAATGTCATTATTTTTAAGGTTCTCATTTAATTCATACGCACAATTATCAAAATTACTTTCTGAATCTAGATACCAATTATTCGCAAATTTTTTACAATCTTCTAATTCATCAATTACAAGAATTGTTTCCCTATTTATAAAATCTATTATATTTGAGGGTTGTTTTTCAATTATTCCTAAATAACGATCAAGATTATTTTTATTTGTATCTTCTGAATTAAAAACACTGTTCTTAGATAAATTATTTAACTTATATTTTATTAATAAATCAAATCCAGCTTGAATTATTTCAATATTATTGATACTTTCTAATGTTTTCTGTGAATGGGGATCATATTCTCTAATTTTCTCAATTATATTATCAAAAAATTCTAATCTTACAGGAAACTCATTATTAACAGGATAAATATCTATTATTTCCCCTCTCCTACTCCAGAATCCTTCTGTTGAAGTTACATTATCCTTTGTATAACCCAGCAAAGTAAGTTTATTTGCTAATTCTTGAATCTCGATTTGACCCCCTTTTTGCAAATCTAATTTGTTTTCAATTAATAAGTTTTTATTTATTAGATGAGGTTGTAGTGATCTTTCTGTTGATATAACAATATTAAGGTCATTTTTCTCTTTTTTTATCAATTTGGATAAAACAGTAAGCTGACTAAATTCAATCTCTTTGGATTTATTAATTGATGCGTATGGTGGATGTTCTGTTGGAGGATAATATAAAACTGCTTTATCATTTATACTTTCAAAATATCCAATCCATTTGTAGGCAATTTCTTCATTAGGACAAATTAATAATATATTTTTTTCCTCTTTCTTCGCGATGCTATCAATGATTATTGATTTTGCATATCTACTTGAACCAACAATATTCAATTCATTATTTTTTGAAATTCTTTTTATTAATTCAGAAGTAATTTGTGAGTTAGAAATATAATCAACTAAAGTATTTAAACTCATTTATGGTTATCAATCTTGATTACAAATATTCGATATATTATATTAGATTTTATACAGATTGTTAATAATATTTGATGGATTCAGCCGCAATAAATTCTTTAATACCTACATTAGATCAAGTAGACAGTTGGTACGAAATATTTACACTTTTACCAATATTAATTGCTCTAGAATTATTATTGTCGGCTGATAATGCTGTCGCACTAGCTTCTCTTACTAAATCCCTTGACAGTTCAGAATTAAGGTCAAGAGCCTTAAATATTGGTATAACAATATCTCTATTATTTAGAATTATTCTCATTATATTATCTAATGTTCTTCTCAAGTTTATTCTTATTAGGGTTTTTGCTGGTTTTTATTTAATATACTTATTCTTCTCTAATGTTTTTTTAAATTCAGATATAGAAAACGATGAAAATGGTAAAGATAATAAAAATATTAATTTTAGGTTCTTAAGAGTTGTAGCACTTCTTTCAATTACTGATTTTGCATTTTCTATAGACAGTATTACTACTGCAGTAGCTATCAGCGATCAATACATATTAATTATATTTGGAGCAGTAATTGGTGTATTAGCATTAAGATTTACATCGGGGATTTTTCTAAAACTTCTGGATATATTTTCTAGATTAGAAACAGCTGGTTACATAGCAATTTTGATTGTTGGGATTAAGCTTTTACTAAATACGATAATTAAAGAGTCTATTCTTCCAGATTATTATTTTTATATTTTGATCCTTTTTGCTTTCATTTGGGGATTCTCTAAAAAGGAATCTAAAACTTAATCTCAGAAATAATCACCTACTGTTGGCTTTAACTGTTGTATCAATTGATTTTTTCTAGATATGTTTTTGCCTTCAAGTTTTGCTTCTAACAAAATAATCGGATCAGTTTTAGTTGAAATTATTATTCCTTCATTATCTTTTACAGCAAGAATAATTCCTGGTTTTGAATAATTGCTCATTAAAATATATTTTTCATTTTTAATTTCATCACTACTCAAAACTTTGATTTTAATTATTTTTAGGTTCTTACCTCTAAAAGTTGTATTTGCTCGTGGGTATAATCCTTTTATTTTTTGAGAAATATTATATGCCTCATTACTCCAAACCACTTTATAATCTGATTTTTCAATCATTCTTGCATAAGTAATTTCTCTGCCAAGGGTATTTTGTTTTGTTAATTGAGAATTAGTATTTTCATTAATATCTTCCTCGATTAAAGATGTAGCATTTAAAAATAATTTTGCCGATAAAATACTAAGTTTTTCCGATAGTGTATTTAAATTATCGTTATTATCGATTTTAATTTTTTCTTCCAACAATATGTCGCCAGTATCTAGTCCCTCATTCATTTTCATAATTCCCACACCAGTAAATTCATCGCCTTTTATTAGGGACCATTGGATTGGGGCAGCACCACGCCATCTTGGAAGTAATGAAGCATGTGCGTTCCAACAACCAAACTTAGGGATTTCCAATATCTCTTTGGGTAAAATTTTCCCGTAAGCTATAACAATAAATAAATCACAATAAAGTGATTTAAGTTCATTTATAAAATCTATATTGCCCTTGATTTTTTCTGGAGTATAAATTTTTATAGATTCTTGCTCAGCAAACCATTTAACAGGTGAGGATATTAATTTATTTCCTCTTGATCTTTTCTTATCCGGTTGGCTAACTACTGCAATTACCTCGTGCTTAGATTTAATAAAAATATCAAGACTCGCAATTGAATATTCAGGTGTTCCCCAGAATATAATTCTCACGTGTCACCAGTTATTGATAATTCATCTACCCATATATGTGGAGAAATTCCACTCGTTGTTACCTCTTGGCTTGATTCAATATTTATTATATTTTTCAAAAGATATTTTATGTCACCTGCTACGGTGGCAGATTCTATTGAGATTTTTTTACCGTTTTTATAGAGCCATCCATCAAAGGGAAGAGAGAATGAACCTTGACTTGCTCTAACACCAGCATGGATTGCATTTAATTCTTCTATATAAACAAATTCTCCCTGATAAGTAGAGTGATCTAGTGATGTTTTAAGATCAAAATTTTCCTCTGATTTTTCAACTACGATCCAATCAGGAGATACTGAGACTTTTGATCCTAGTCCAGCATGGCCAGTGGGAAATGTTTTAAATATTCTTGCAGTTGATTCAGAATGTATAAAATTTTCAATTCTCCCTCTGTTAATTAAACATAGTCTTTTGGTTGGGGTTCCTTCTCCATCAAATGGAGATGAAGATATATTCTTTTCGTGAAGACCATCATCATATATGTTAAGTGCTTCTGTAGATAGTTTCTCCCCAATTGAATTTTTATTAGATAAACTTACTCCATCTATAATGTTTCTAGCATTAAACATTGAGCTAAAGGCGTTAATGATAGTTAAAAAAGACTCTGGGGAAAAACATATTAAATATTTATCAGTTTTAATAGATGAATAATTTAAATGAGAAATTGTTTTATTTGAAGCCTCTCTAATACACGACTCTATATCTATATCATCAACTCCATATCCAAGTTTTACGGAACCTGAACTACGAGGTTTATTATTTTTTTCTTCTGCTCTTGCATACAAATATAGTGCAGCTTGACTTTTGGAAAAACTTCGAAAGGCACCATCACTATTTGCATAAACTCTCTCAAAGAAACTCTCAGATAAACCATTATATGGAACAGATTTTATGGATTCATGACTTTCTATTAGTTTCACTTCCGCTTCTCTTAAAAGAGTAAGTAATTTTTTTATTCCAACAGGACTTCTTTTTTTAACTTCCTTAACTTTAATAGGATCTTTCGCTAGTGGTGAAAATTCTGTACTTTCATTTTTATTGCCGAAATCTGAAGCTATATTTGCTTGCTTAAGAGCTTTTTTAATACCAGATTCACTAATATCACTTGTTGTAGTAATACCAACTAGATTAGATTGATTCCAAACTCTTATAGTTAAAATTTGCTTTTGTGATGCCTTAAGTTGTTTAGCCTCTCCTTTATCTACTTGAACAGAGTAATCATTAGAAAAGCTTGCACCATAATCCCATTTTCTTAGATTTAGAGTATCTGCCGCTTCTGAGATTTGAGTTGTTATTTCTCTTGTATTCATATCCTACCTTCCACCAACTGTGATTGAATCAACCTTAATATGAGGTTGGCCAACAGTTACATTGACACTTCCACTGATGGATCCACAAAATCCAGGTGCTAATTCAAGGTCATTTCCGCACATTGATATTTTTGGCATTACTTCTTTAGCCTCACCAATCAATGTTGCCCCCTTTACTGGATTAGTTAATTTACCATCTTTAATTAGATAACCTTCTTCTACAGCGAAATTAAATTGTCCTGTAGCACCTACACTGCCTCCCCCCATTGATTTGCAGTAAAGACCTTCGCTAATGCTATTTATTAGATCTTCTTTGGAGTAATCACCTTTAGCTATATAAGTATTTCTCATTCTTGAAGCTGCTGCAAAAGAGTAATTTTGTCTTCTTCCACTTCCTGTTCTTTTATGGCCAGTTCTTAATTCACCTGCCCTGTCGGATATGAATTTTTTTAAAATTCCATCTTTTATAAGAACTGATTTTTCGGGTTCCATACCTTCATCATCTACTGATAATGAACCAAACGATCCTTCTGATATCCCTTCATCAATTGCTGTAACAGATTCATGTGCAATTTTTTCATTCAATTTATTCTCAAATGGTGTTGTTCCTCTCTCTATTTGAGTGGTTTCAAGTAAATGACCGCAGGCTTCGTGGAATATAACGCCACCAAACTTATTAGCTAATACAACAGGCATTTGTCCCGCATCAACATAATCTGCATACAACATATTCATTGAACTTTCAAAAACATCATTAGCTGCTTTTTCGTGATCCCATAATCTGAATTCATTAGGCATTCCTGACGATCCAAATCTTCTACTTCCATTAGATCTATATTGGGCATCACTTGCAATTACGTTGAGTCCAACTGTTTGATGCAACCTAATATCGGAGGCATAGGTTCCATCACTGGAGGCTATAATTACTTCTTGCAGATTTCTTGAGTAACTCCCTTTTCTAGTTATTATTTTATTATTCTTTTTTAAAGCCTTTGTGCTGATTAATAGTTTTTCACTTATCTCATGAATCGATGGTACTTCATTAATCCATTCTTTCTTGGATAAACTATAGTCCCTCAGTTTATTTAAACCGTTAAATACTTCTTTTTTTTTGTTGTCTGTTATGTCTAACATCTCAATAGCCTGAGATATCGATCTCATCAAGCCGTGCTTTGTTAAATCATTTGTACTTACAAATCCATCCTTTTTATCTTTAAAGATTCTAATACCGGCACCCCTTCCAAACGATGGACTTACACTTGTAATGAAATCCTCTTCAGCTAAAACACTTGAGTTGTCAGTATTCTCTATAAATATTTCTACAAATTCAGCTCCAAGTCCAATCCCGTAGAAGATAATTTCTTCTAATAAATCTTTGTTGCAATTACCAAAAACAATTTCATTTGATTTGATTTGTGACGAAAGCATTTGAGTCTATAATTCTTCCCTGTAAAAAAGATTATCTAATCGAAGGTTGGAAATCTTTGCTATCAAGAGGTTTTAATAAGTATAGTCTTAATAACTGGTAACCGTTTGATAAATATTTTGGTAATTTTTTAAAAGTTTTAGATACTTTATTTTCATCACTACTTGCAATATCGGAAAGAACCTTATTATTCTCTACTATTTTATCTAATCTTCCGTAAAAAGATTTATCATAAACGTCTAGTACTACAGGAAAAACTCTAGCAGAGGTTTCATTTGTTTTATTAATAACATACTGGTCGTAATCTTTAGCATCTAATCCTAATGAAGCGTAGAAATCCTTTTTGATTCCTAGATCCCTTGCATACATAGTTGCAAATACAGCAAGTAAGAAAAACCTAGACCATAACTTGGATGTTAATGGAAGATTGTTCAAAAAGTATCTAAATCTATGGAAATAGTCAAATAGTGGATGTGTAAAGGTAGAGCCTCCAATGGTAATTTTTTGGCTTAATGATTTAACAGTACGTGGTTGTGCTTTCATTAATGCATCAAAAAAGTCACCATGCCTATTTTCATCTTGACACCAATTCTCAAAGTAATTAAAGAGTGGAAAAATCTTGCTATCTGGGTTCTTTTCGAGATGCCTATAAATTGCAATGTATCTCCAATAACCTATTTTTTCGGATAAATAAGTGGCGTAAAAAATACTGCGTGGAGGGAAATAAGTGTAATCTTTATTAGCTGTTAAAAAACCTAGATCTAACTGCAGTCCAAAGTCACTCATTGATTTATTCAAAAAACCTGCATGTCTAGCTTCGTCTCTAGCCATATGAGCAAAACATTCAGCAAGTAGAGGATTTTTGGTTTTTATCCTCTTGCTAAGTTCCTTATAAAGTAAAAAACCTGAGAATTCTGAAGTGCAACTTCCCTCAAGAAAATCAACAAAAAGCTCTCTTGTCTCACAATCCAATTTATCTGCAGCGCCTTCAAATTCACTATTTCTTACAAAATGATGCCTATTGTAATCTTTCCTAAATTCCTCACAAATAGCTTCCAATTCCTCCTCGTTTATTGATAAATCCATATTTTCCATTGCCTCAAAGTCTGTTGTATAGAATCTTGGTGACAAAATTGTTTCTTTTGCTGGTATCTTCCCATTGTTAATATCTTTTTTATTTTTTGATTCAACAGTTGATTGGGCCATCTTTTATTTGATTTATTAATACTATTATTTACTATTATTTGTATTTTCGAGGGAAAAGTTAACTTGGTGTTATTGTTTTTCTAATTAACTCCTATTAATTTTTGCCCATTTAATCTTTGAAGTACTCTTGAAATGATTAATTTAAGGGTGATTCTTTTTTCGTCAATAAGAAAAGATTCAATAATGCTGGGTTTTTGATTAGGTTTTGATAAAGAAATACTTTTTAATGAACTTATGTCATCCTTCTCGAAGGATAACCAAAAGTTACATATATCTTTAATTTCACAATTTATTACCCAACATTTATCTCCAGCAATAGGTCTATTAGTGTTTGTGAGTTTAATATTGTTTATTTCTAATCCTCTTTGATTAATTTCCTCTATAAGTGCAGGAATTAGATGTATGTTAATAAATTCTTGGAAAGGCTTTTTCTCTAATGGGAGTTCTTTTTTGGGTTTTGTAATAGTTTTGTCGGAATTATCAATTTCATTTTTTTTAACTACTTTAGAAGCAGAATTATTTTCAGAATTGCCATTATTTATATCTATATTGATAACTTTTTCTGATTTATGTTCTTTTATTTCCTCAGAGTTTGATTTAATAGTGTTGTTAGATATTTCTTTATTAACTTCATTATTTTTGTCAAAATTTTCTTCCATAAAAAAACCATTTATTCCATTATAAATTAAAAAAACATTTTTAATTAATTTATTTTTCTACCAATCATTATCAGAATTATCCCAGTCATCTTTATTATCTGGATTTGAATAATTTAGATCTTTCTTTAAATTACTATCATTCATATTTTTGACTACTCTGTAGTTAACAGAAATTGTTGGTTGAGTTTCTCTAATATCCCTTTGTGGCGGCATCTCAACGTTTGGATCCATATCTTCCCCATTATCATGATATGCGAAATCATCCTCCACATTTTCGAAATTTTTTTGTCTGAAACTAGTACTAGTAATTGTTTTATTCAATAAAGTGCTTACAAATAAACCAGAAAAAAACGAAATACTGATTAACTTACCTATGCTTACTTCTTGGAGAGTCCATTTAAAGTATCTAAATGAAGTCTTCTGATTATTATTTGTATATAATAAAATTTGAAAAATTATTATTAAAAAAAAAGTCAATAATAAATATTTTTTCTTTAACATAATTCTAAAAATTTATCTTAAATTTTTTGGTTAATATTTCCATAGTATATTTTGTGAAAATTTATTTAAGTTAATTCTAAATCAATTTGATATTTAAGAATATCTACTTTTATGATTTTTACTTCTATTGCATCTCCAACTTTATAAGATTTTTTAGATTTTCTTCCAATCAATAGATTTTGCCTTGACCTATATTCATACCAATCATTATTAAGAGTGCTTACGTGTACTAAACCCTCTACATTTAGTTCTGATATCTCAACAAAGAAACCATATGTTTGCACTGATAATATAAACCCACTATAAGTATTACCTAGTAATTTTTCTGCTTTTCTCACCTTTTTTATATTTATCATATTAGATTTATATTGGTTAACTTTGTACTTGAATTCATTAAGTTTATCTATCACAAACTTGTTAAATAATATTTCTAGACTTTTTGATATTGATGAATTAAATATATCCCAATTTACTAATTCTAATGAACTACTTTCAGATATATTGATTGCATTTACATTATTTTTCTTTGATTTCTTACCATTAATTATCATATTAAAAATACAGTACTGGTTTATAAGATTTGTGAAGTCAAATCCAGGAATTGTCCATGGAGAAATAAATAATTTTTCTGATTCATCATTATCAGGATTTTTAGATATCAATATTATTTCATTGTCCTTAAATTCATTAATTAGAAGTTTATGTAATATTCTTTTTTTATTATCATCGCCACATAATTTAATTACTTGACTAAATGTCAAATTGCCATCTTCATTAAGCTCTATATCGTTGTCAATAAATTCTGAATATTTGATGATTTCATTTGCATTAACGTAATCTATTCCATTTGAGATGTATCCTGCACTTTTTAAGCCATATTGATTTGAATGTTTGAACCATATTAAATTAGCTTCATATAGTATTGGTGAAAGATAAGTTTGGCAATCTTCTTTATTAATTGATTCAAAATATCCTTTTGAATATTCAGCAGGATTGTGAATAAAAAATTCTTCTAATGTTTCAATTTTATTAAGTGGCGTAGGAATTTCAACTTTATCCTCCAAAAGATGTTTTTGTCTGAATGAACATGATATTTCAAGTACTTTATCTAAATCGTCTATATATTTCTTTATAGGTTTTAATACCCGAGAGGTTATCCTTGATTTACTTTTTCTTGATAGAAGTGCGTCAGTATGATCACTTCCAACAATAAGGGTGCATTTTACTAAAGTAAGATGGAAAGACCAATCAATTATTTCATTAACACTATTTAAATGCACACAGAGGCTTATTGCTTCATTCTTTTCACCAACTTTAAATTCAGAATCATTTCTTATGGCATCACTGAGGTAGTTTTGCCAATCATTTAATAAGGGTAATGATTCAAAGCCTTTAAATAATATTTCTAGAGATTTTTTACTGTTTAGATCTACTCTTTCTGCAAGATTATTTGTATGTATCCATAATTTAGTACTTTTATTTTTTCCATGCTCTATTTGAATCATTGGTAGCATTGGAGAATTATTAGAATTCCAACTTTTGAATAAATAAGAGTTTTTATCTGTAAGGTCTATCCTCTCCCTTAGTTCTATTTTTTTTGATTCAATATGATTTAAATCGTATGATTTAACGATATTACTTTTAGATAAAACAAATTCTGTATCATATTCCTCATTGTTGTTTAGTTTTAGCTCTTGTATCACATGACCTAGTCCCTCTTCTTGACCTATGGGAAATCTATCAATCTCAACTTTTACTATATTCTTATTGTCTGGATTGAAAGTGTATTTTTTATTCTCTTTTGGAAGTTTAATTTTAGAAAGGATCCTATCGTCTATTGGGATTGCATATACATCATGGTTTATTATTTCAACTTTAGAAAGAAGTATTTGATTTGATCTTTCAAGAATACAATCAACTATTCCTTCAGGTGATCTTCTTCTATAACCCTCTTTTATTATCCTTACTAAAACTTTATCTCCATTCCATGCATAGTTAAGTAGATTTTCTTTAATGTAGATATCTTCTTTGTCTTTTCCTCTTACAGCAAAGCAATAGCCTTTGCTACTGCATCTTATTTTTGCGACAAGATGATTATTATCCTTTATGCAGGTATATTCATCATTTTCATTTTTATTAATTATTTCAAGTTTTTCTAGAGCTGTTAAAGCAATATATAATTTATCCTTATCAGATTTCTTTGTTATTTTTAATAATCTGCATAATTTTTTATATTCTAAACCTTCTGACTGATTAAGATTATCAATTATTGAAGATGATGTGAACATGATCTAAATGAAATTATAAATTAATTTAGGGGTATATACTTCATTATTACACTTCATTATCCAAGCTTAAAACTAATTATTTTCTTTCTCTTCTTTTTCTTCTTTTTCGATGGTAAAAGAGTTGATAAAAAGCCTTATACCAATTATAAAAAATGTAATAGACGCTATTGACTTAAGAACTACTTCGGGTAAAAAACTAGAAATTGAACCACCTGTTAAAGCTCCTATTAAACTCGCAAAAACAAGTGCTGAAGAAGATCCTAGAAAAACTGCTAATGGTTTATTTGAAGTGCCACTTATAGTTAAAGTAGCTAGTTGTGTTTTGTCACCTAATTCAGCTATGAAAACGGTTAGAAATGTCGATAGTAATAAACTTAAAACCATTTATAAATAAATTTTGAAAGTTTCATAAGCTAAAAATATACTAATCAATATCATTAGAGCACCAGTAATTAAAGCAAATTTGCTGGGAGTTATTTTTTTTGATACCCATTTACCAATAAGAACTCCTACTATGCTAGAGCTTATTAATGCTAGAGAACTTCCAAAAAAGACAATTATTGGCCTGCCCGATTCAGCAGAAAGCATTAATGTGGCTATCTGAGTTTTATCTCCAAGTTCAGCAATAAAAATTGTCGTAAAAGTCGTTATAAATATTGAAAAAAAACTTTTTTCTAGATTGTTTTCTTTTTTTTCTAATTTACTATTCATTTTCCTGAAACAGCAATTCTAAAAGTTTTCATCTCTTTACTTTGATATCCATAATTTGATGAAATATGTTGTTTGCAGCAATCTATTAAAAATTTATCACCAGATTTCAAATATCCTTTAAATGAGGTTGAAAATTCACTTACCCGGCAAAAATGTGGTCTGGTTTCATAAATTAAGCATTTTTTATTTTCTCTGTCCAGGTTTTTACACCAACCGTCTTTAGCCGTCATCGAATTTATCAAAGCTATATCTTCTTTGTTAAGTTTGTTAGCCAAATCGCTTCTTTCGTTCAAGTCGAATTTACAACAAGCTCCACAATTTTCTATACATGTCCATGATTTCATAATTTAATTCAATCTTGTAACGTATCAGTACAGTTTCGTCATTTATTTGTAAAAATAGTATCACAAAACATATTCATTAATCATGGCAACACTTATTCCTTTGGCTGTAGTTGCGTTAGCAGGACCAGCAATAATTGCTCTTGTATTTTACCGTAAATAAAAGAAATTCTTTTTGGTGACGTATCTGGAGGGTGTTTATTGGGATTTAGATGGTACCATCGCAAATACTGAATTAGAAGCCCATTTACCTGCTTTTAATAATGCTTTCAATGACCTTGGGATTGATTGGAATTGGGACAGTAATAAATATATAAAACTTCTGAAGATAAATGGGGGCAAAAATAGGATTGCTTTTTACGCTAAATCTAATAATGTTGATTTTTCAGAAGATTTAATTCTCAAAATTCATGAAACAAAGCAGTTTCATTATTTAGAAATTATAAAAAATAATTGCGTTAGTTTAAAAACTGGTGTTTTTAGATTAGTAAATGAATTACATAGAAAAAAAGTAAGGCAATTTATTGTTACTTCAAGTTCAAGAATTCAAGTCAATCTACTTGTTGAATATCTTTTTAATGGCTTCAACCCTTTTGAGTTCATTATTTCAAGTGAAGACGTTGAATTAAAGAAACCAAATCCATTACCATATTTAAAGGCAATCCAATTAAGTGGAATAAACAAAAAAAACTCAATTGTTTTTGAAGACTCCAATCCAGGATTGAAATCTTCCTTGGCAGCTAACTTGCCTACAATTTTTGTTCCTTCAAATATCCCAATTGTTCTTGAGGAAAATATGAAATTAGATTGTATTTTAGACAGTCTTGGTGATGAGAATAATGTGGCAAATGTAATTAAAGGCCCTAAACTAAAAAAATCATATGTTGACCATAACTTTCTAAGTGATTTTTTAGTTTCTTTTAGTGATGCAAAAAACTAATTTTTCAAGAATTACCTACCAGTTAAATAATTTATTTTTTGGTTTTCTAAGTGATACTTGGAGAACAAAGTCTATTGGTCTAATTTCTGTTTTGTCAGGTTATTTTTTGTTCGCAAATTTTATTACAAAATTTATATCTGAAGGTAAAAATGAGTTGATAATGGTCCCAATAATTATTATTTTTATTGAAATTATTATAAGAATCAAACCTGCCGCAAATTCAAAGTTTTATTATCTATGGACCGTAGTTGATAAATTAAGAATTGGTGCAATTTATGCCGTTATACTTGAAGCATTTAAATTAGGGTCTTAAAAGCTATTCTTCTTCTTCTTCTTCAATAGGATAAACAAATCCTTGAGCTTTCCCAGTTAAAACTGATTTACCCAAAGATATAGCTTTTTGTGCTGCTATTGCTGCTTTGCCCTTCCAAATAGCGTGCCTTTGGTTCCTTTTGCTCTTTGATTTTTTCTTCTTTGGTACAGCCATTCTGTTTCTTTATTTCCATATAATAATATAACCTTTAACTGGTTATCTCCAAAACTTTTTAGTATATTTTGTTTATATACGTCAATTTTTTAAATAAGCATATATGCTTTATTAATCACTTATAAAGATTAGTGTTTAGATCAAAATTCTCATATTCAGATTCTAAATCAAGTTATTCGGATCTTCTAGAAGATATAGAGACGGGGAAAATAGAATCAATATTTTTCTATCCTAGGCAGAGAGAAATTGATGTTCTGTATAAAAATGGCGATAGATTTAAAATACCTATCCTTTACAACGATCAATTAATCCTTGAAAAGGCTACTGAAAATAAGGTAGATCTAACTATTAATAATAGTAGAAAAGAAGCCTCAGCTGCTAATTCATTTGCTTCAATAAGTCTTTTCCTGATTTTCATATTAGCTATAGTCTTAATCTTGAGGAGTACTTCAAAATTGGCTTCCAGAGCTTTTGGTTTTACCAAAAATCAAGCTAAATTTGTAACTATTGATGATGTAGAAACGAGATTCGATGATGTAGCTGGCGTCCCTGAAGCCGCTGAGGAATTAAAAGAGGTAATAACATTTTTGAAGGAACCAAAGAAATTTGAAAATCTTGGAGCAAAAGTTCCTAAGGGAGTTCTTTTAATAGGTCCGCCAGGAACAGGTAAAACATTATTAGCTAAAGCAATTGCTGGTGAATCAGGAGTGCCTTTTCTCTCAATATCGGCATCAGAGTTTGTAGAACTTTTTGTTGGTGTTGGAGCAAGCCGAGTTCGTGATCTTTTCTCTAAGGCAAAGGAAAAATCTCCTTGTATAATTTTCATTGATGAAATTGATTCCATTGGTAGGCAAAGAGGGTCTGGGATCGGAGGTGGAAATGATGAAAGAGAACAAACCCTTAATCAGCTTCTAACTGAATTAGATGGTTTTGCTGATAATTCTGGGATTATTGTTTTAGCAGCAACAAATAGACCAGATATTTTGGATGCAGCATTATTAAGACCAGGTAGATTTGATAGAAAAATTGAAGTAATGCTTCCAGATTTAGATGGAAGAAAAAAAATTCTTTCAGTTCACTCACTTTCCAAACCACTTTCAAGCGAAGTTGACCTAGGATATTGGGCTTCTAGAACAGTTGGATTTTCGGGAGCAGATCTTGCAAATTTGATGAACGAGAGTGCTATTCACTGTGCTAGGGATGAATCTAAATTAATCAGTGATCTTCATATAGAAAATGCTCTTGATAAAATTACCATCGGCCTTAGAAGTTCATTAATAACTTCTCCAAATATGAAAAAAATTATTGCTTACAACGAGGTAGGCAGAGCGATTGTATCTGCAGTAAGAAATGGAATTGAATCAGTTGATAAAATTACGATCTTACCAAGATCTGGATCTATAGGAGGATACACAAAAATATGCCCTGACGAAGATGTAATTTCTAGTGGCTTGATTTCAAAAAAATTATTATTTTCAAAAATTGAAATTGCTTTAGCTGGAAGAGCAGCAGAAACGATAGTTTTTGGTGAAAGTGAAATTACACAATGCTCCTTTAATGATATCTCTTATGCGACAAATATCGTAAGGGAAATGGTTACAAAATATGGATTTTCAATTATTGGTCCAATTTCAATGGATTCTGATAATAATGAAATGTATTTAGGAGATGGATTATTTAGAAGAAAACCTCTCATAGCAGAAAATACCAGTTCTAGAATAGATAATGAAATCATAAATATTTCTAAAATTTCATTAAATAATTCAATAAAAATATTAAAAAAAAATAGAGTCCTACTAGATAAATTAGTTGATATACTTCTAAATCAAGAAACTATAGATAAAAAAGTTTTTAAATTAACAACTTCTAAATTGTTGAAAGTTTGATTTAATTGTCTTAAATTAAAAAAAATATTTTTCTTGATAATTAAAAACAATACAAGGAAGTTATTAGTTACACTTTCATTTTTACTTATTCTTCCATTTGTACAAAAACAATGGTTTAATTTGTATTCACTAAATAATAATGATATTTCCTTTTATTCAATCCTTTACTATTTGAGCGGTGCAATATGTCCATCTATAGTGTGTTTAAACTCTTTAAAAAACTATACATATTATAATTTTACTAAGGATAAAATCCATAGTATAAAAATAATCAAAGGAAAAAGATTATTATTCTTAGTAGCAATAAATTTAATATTTCTCTCTTACTTAATAGCTAACTATATATATATAAATTTTGATCTTGTATTTAATTTATTTCTTGAAGGAATTAATTTACCAAAACCGGATATTCCACAGTTATGTTTTTTCATATTTTTAATTTCTATCTTATTAATTTTTAAGAAATCTAGGTTTCTTTTAAAAAAAATAATATTGGTAAATTTTATTTTGATTTCTCTCTATCTTTGGCATCTTCAAATTTATAATATAAGTATTGATAATCAGTTTCATATTTATAGATATTTTGGTTTAAATGACTTAAATTTAATTAATCTTTTTATCCTAGTCGCCATAGAAATTTCTTTTTATACGTGGTCCTTCATATCATATAAAACTAATTTGAGCGATTGGATCGTGCCCAAACCCCAAAAAGGGGATGTTACCCCCTTTTTGAATATATTTATTTTTTATTTTTTTATAATTATTTACTACTCAATACTTACTTAAATGTTTCTAATCATTCTATAGCGCAGAAAAATATTCCTTACTACCTTTGGGGTCTTCTAACATTGTTTTCTCCCCTGGGGTCCAGTTTGCTGGACATACTTCATCGGGGTTTGCCGCAACGTATTGATAACCTTGAAGAATCCTTAGCGTTTCATCAACATTTCTACCTACAGGAGCCTTGTTAACAGTCGTATGCATAACTACTCCTTCGGGATTGATAAGAAATAAACCTCTATCGGCCTCTCCATCATCATTAAGAACATTGTACGCCTGGCAAATTTCTCTTTTTAAGTCAGAAACTAACGGGTAGTTAATATCACCTATCCCGCCTTCATTTCTTGGGGTTTGTATCCAAGCCAAATGACAGTGTTTGCTGTCAACTGATACCCCAAGTATTTCAGTATTAAGAGCTGAGAAATCTTGGTATCTATCACTAAATGCAGTGATTTCAGTTGGACATACAAATGTAAAATCTAGTGGGTAAAAGAATAAAACAACCCATTTACCTCTTAGACCTTGAAGTGTAATCTCCTTAAACTCTTGATCATATACTGCTGTAGCACTAAAGTCTGGTGCTTCTTGGCCAACTCTTAAGCTCATGAAAAAATTTGTCCCTATTTAAATTATGTAAGGTCTTAACGACCGTAATAAGTATTATAATTTTATTAATAATGAATTAGCAAGTTTTTTTTAATTAAATGAAATGGCATTATTCCTTTACTAGAAAATTTACAATTTTGAATCACAATAAGCTTTTAAAAAATCTCAAAAAGGAGTTAATTAAATATCCCATTAACAGGCTTGACAATAAAAATTCGAATTAAAAGAAATTTTATTTTATTTAAGATTACTTTAAATTCAACTCTATATAATTAGAAAAATTCTTTTTAATATTTTTAATTATGGCTAAATATATTGAAAGACTAAAGGAAAAAGTTAAAATAAAAAAATTTGACTCTAATCAGCCTATTGGAGCTTGGATTTTCGTTGTAATTTTGAATATAGTTGGATTTGCGGGTTATTTTTACTTAAAGGTAAATCATATACAACTAGGTAGTTAAAAACTTATCTTATTTCCTTTTTAATTGAGCGACAAAAATTTTTTAGTCTTTCATTTCTCGTTAAGTCAGGTAAAGTCCAAATTGATTCTGTCTCAGGTAATGGATCATTGCTCCATTCTTTGAATTCCTCCATTATCGAAGCATTATTTAATCTTGATGTATACTTTTTTCGTTTTTTTAAATATTTTCTTATCACTGTAAGATTCGCCTCAATATATTCACTCATAATAAATACTTAGTCTTATATTAATTTATCATCTAGCAAGTCTACTTTAAAGAAAAGATTAATTAGACACTTTGAACTGCTTGAAAAAGTCCAAACGAATAACCTCCTATTAGTATCCAGCCAAGTACGCTTGATATTATTGTAGATCTTCTATTGTGTCTCCTTAATGCGGATTCAATCATTTCATTAACTTCATCTCTATTAAGGTATTCTTTCTTGGAGTTTTTTTTCATTTTTTTCTTTTTACAATAAACGAATTAATAATAAAGTGAGCTAAAGATTTTTAATTATCAGTAAGAGTTTTATTTTTGATGATTTTTTAGATATTTATTTTTTTTTGTCTATAATTATATTATGAAATTTTAAAAATAAATTTTAAAACTATAAGATAATTTATAGAAATTGAAGAAGCATAGTTTTTTTATACAAACAATGAATATTAATGATAGATCCGTTTTAGAAATGCTAAATAAACTTATTGCTATTAATAGGCTAAATAAAACTCAAATTCTTCAAATGGTGAATTTAGTTTCAATATCAAATGATTTTAATGATTTAAAGGATAATTTGAAATGGGAAAGTTCTAAATCATTTCATCAAAATAGTAGAAATAAATAAACTCTATGTTTGATAATTATGAATTCTTTAAATTAATATAGGAGATAAATAATATTTAAATGAATTAATTAAGAGTTTTATAAATGATTTATAAAAACTATTCAAATTAATTTTTGATAATAATTTTTCTTATAAGTAACTTGCTCTTGATAAATATAATTATGTGCAGATTTCTTATCCTTGCTAAATGATTTAATTAGTGTTGTAGAAGTGATTATTATTATTAGTATGATTAGTAAATCTCCAATAGTAATCCCTCTCTCCTTAAGATTCATAATAAAACATATATTTTGTTTAAATATAGCCTTTTTTATTTGATAAACTAATATTTTTAACAAACGTGCTAAAAATATATATTAAGGAAATACAAAAAGAATATAAAAATATCAAGACTATATTATTTTGAGTCATATAAAAAAATAGATAAATTACTTATATGGAAGTCAAAAAATTTAGTAGTTCTAATACTCCTGATTTTTTTCTCTAAAGAAATGATTATCACCAAAAAATCACTTAACGAAAATCAACTCAAGTTTATTTATAAAAAACAACTAATCTGAGATCTTGATTATAAGCACAAGGAATAGTCAAAATCGATTGACAGAAAATTTTAAAAGCTTTCGTTAATTATATTTAAAAGTTTATTTCTTTTATTTATATTTTTCTCTTCCCAATCAAGTGTTACTTCATCATTAATGATAGGTTTTGCTTCATAAGCTAGATACCAAAGAATAAATCCGACAGGAAATATTAAAATATGCATAGCAAAATTAGTTGACTTAAATTAAATATAGTGCAACACTTATAATGTGCAAGTGTGACACTAATTTTTTTTAATTATGCCCTCTCCGAGGAAAAGAATTGGTTTTTTGCCTAGTGAAGAAGTTCATGAAATTATTGAAAAATTGTGCGCAGCTAATGAATTCAGTCAGTCAAAGGTTACAGGTTTATTGGTCGAGGAAGCTTTGAGATCTCGAGGTGTATTAAATCAATCTTCTGGTCAAAATAAAATCGATAATGGGGATTTAATCAATTTTTCTTTTGATCAAGAAACATTCACTGAAAATATTAAATCTCCACTTAATGTGGACGACTATGCAGTTAATAAAAAAGTATTATCTGATGATATCAAAATGATGTATGAATTTATTGAGTTTAAGTATTTTAAAAAAGTTATGAAGCGAAATAACAATATTATTGAATAAAAAGTGTCACACTTCTTATGCGTATATGATATTGCATTCCAATGGAATATAGAAATTAAGCAATAATAAATATTTTTGACTATTTCTAATCAACTCCTTAAAGAGGGATCAAAATAAATTTAAACTTTAAAAATTCAGCCGACTAAATACTAGTGGAGAAATGAACCTTAGCTCGCTTTAAAAAAAATAATAAACAAAAATATAAATATAATAAGTATGTAAATTGACTTTTGATTTAAAATTAGAATATAAAAACTCTAGATATAAATGGCGATAAGTGAATTAAATGAAGATACACAGGATCAAATATGTGATCTTCTTGAAAATCTTCAGCATATAGAGAAACTTAAAAATAAAGATATAAGAATTTTACTTGATAAGATAGTTAGAAAATATGGAGGAAAAGTAGTAAATAAATGAAACACTTATTAATCTCGATATTAGCTTTTCTTACTTTACCAAATGTTGTTCATAGCACCCATTTGAATAATCCGAGAGAACTTATAGTCACTTCAGAAAGCACTAAGGATTCTATCGAGTTAGCAAAATACCTTTATGATAATGGGGTAGTTAAATATTCAGCATATTGGTGTCCAAATTGCCTCAAACAAAGTGAACTATTTGGTAAGCAAGCTTATAAGGAACTTAATGTAGTTGAATGTGCAAGAGACGCCATGAACAGTCAAACACAATTATGTATTGATAAAAAAATTAAAGGATTTCCGACATGGGAAATAAATGGGAACCTAATTTTAGGTGTACTTTCACTAAAAGAGTTATCAAAGTTGACTGGATTTAATAATTAAGGACAAGTAAGAAGATTAATGGTTAGATCTTAAAGGTTAATTTCTGAGTACCTTTCATACAACCTTCAGCTGGATAATTAATTACTTTTTTTGATATTAATCCAATACTGATAACAACTATTCCAGTACCAGCTAAAGCTTTGGATATTTGCTTGAGATGAGATATTTCATTGACTATTAAATAATTTTAAATAGTAGAGATTATGAGATTATTACGTGGATTATATTTGTTTTAAGAGAAAAATAATAAGTAACCCTATATCTATAATTTTTTAATAAAAGTTTTTAAATATAAGTTATCTTTAAAACCTATAATCACTAAATTAAATATATATCTTTTTTTTGCATTTTTAGTTTGAATTTGACAGTCTTATTATAATTAATATGAAGCTATTTTTTTATGAAAGATAAAGGATTTAATGTGACTCAAGGAATGGCTTTGTTACTTTTGAAGCCATTAAATTTACCCGCTAACTATGTCCTTAATCTCATAATTTTCATAACTAATCCTAGCAACAATATTGGTTACTAAGAGTCTTCCCAAACTGGTTTGGTTCTCCTCCAACCTTGAGCGATTAGCTTTTTCCATACATCTCTAGCTTTATCAACTTTCAGTTCTTCTCTGGTTTTCATAAGAGGTGGTTCTTTTCCTAAAACACCAAGAATTTTTCCAGAGTCAATGAACATATATTCAAAAAATTTATCTTTATTTTGATTATTCTTTGTAAACCTTTTAACCCTTGAACGATTAGAATTTATAAGCCAAAAATCTTCTGTCAATCTTACTTATTTTATGTTTTCTCAATCGGAGCCATTGTTAATCCTTTGCTAAAGAGTTGCTCATGATATAGCTCTGCCTGTTCAAGATTACCTCTCCATACCTCCGCCGATCCTGTCTTGTCAACTTTGATGGTTAGATCCCATGCACTTTTTTCACTCATGCCTGGGATTATTGCTAGAAGACAATTTGCGACATGTTGAAAAGTATTAAAACTATCATCAAGAACTATTACCCTGGCTTCTGGATATTTTGCTCTTGATTTCTTTGGATCTAAAACTGTACCGAGTGAATTAAACATTATTGTCTGTAATAGTTTAAGTAAATTAAAATTACACCTAAGTTCTTCAATTGAAAAGTATTGTAAATGTCTCGAGCGTGACTTGAACACGCGACCTGCGGGCTATGAATCCGCCGCTCTAACCAGCTGAGCTACCGAGACATTAAATTATTGTAAGGCATTGGTTGTACTTAATTACCATTTTGAAAATTTATTTGTTTGTGGGCCTCATATATAGCAATTCCGCATGCAACAGAAAGGTTTAAACTCCTAACACCTCTTTGATCATTGTTTCCAGTCTGTAAATTCGGCATAAATATTGATATTAAAAAGTCGCTTTTATCAATAATTGAATCTGGCAATCCTGAATCTTCTCTCCCAAATAGCAAAATATCATCTTGCTTAAATTTAAAATCCTTCAAATATAATCCATTTTTTTTACTAAATGAAATTATTCTTTTTATTTCTTTTGACTCCAAAAATTTTTCAAAATTCTCATAATTATTAACAGTAACTAGAGGCCAATAGTCTAATCCTGCTCTTTTTAAATATTTATCTTCTAGTTTAAAACCTAAGGGCTCTATAAGATTTAAAGGTATATTAAACGCAGCACATGATCTGGCAATATTACCAGTATTTTGAGGTATTCTGGGTTCAAAAAGAGCGACTTCCAATTTTAAGTAGGTATTTCAATACTTATTTCATCTATTTTGATTGCTCTGCCGTTTATTGTCAGCCAATTATCTTTTGATATTTTGGTTATTCTCTTTTGAAGTTCGCCGATTCTTTCAATATATGTATTACCAATTTTATATTCAGAGACCAGACTCCAACCTACTTGTTCTCCAACAATAATTGTTTTGCTTTTTCTTTTCATTAAGAGACTTATAAGTGAATTCATTATCGTTGACCATTCATTTTGTTCCTTGCCAATACTTTTCATAACGTATCCGCCAATCGAATCTATTAATAATGGACCTTCTTCCTTCCTTAATGTATTTAATAGATCTGTCGTTTCTATTAATTTCCAATCTTTTGGCCTTCTTTTTCGATGTAAATTAATTTTATCTTGCCATTCTTTATCATCCAAATTGTTTTCAGATAAGGCAACATATGATAAATTTTTTACCTCCTTTGCAAGATGCTCTGCGAATTCACTTTTGCCACTCTTTATCCCCCCTGTTACAAAAACTATATGAGATGAATATTCACTAATACTTAAATCCTTGGCATTCATAAATTCTCTATTATTTAGAGAAATACCACCATGTTGCTAAAGGAATAATTGTGGCAGCAATTAACAAACCTATAACTATATAAGTAGCAGTTGAACTCTCAGTATCTTTTGATCTCATAGTGTTAAAATTTGGATCCACTACAGGGTTGTCAATAGATGAAGGCTGACTTTTTTCGTAATTTATAACAGTCTTCTGTTGAGTAATACCAAAATATTTATTTATATTACTAATTTCATCTGCGTACGTACTAGAGGGGGTAAGAATAAGAATTAAGCCAGTAAAGATAAGAGAAAGTATATATTTATTGATGTATAGGTTCATTTTAAAAGGTTTTGGTTAATTATATATTAAAAACAATATGTTTGAGTAATTATAAATGTACTAAACAATATAATATTTGCATAATTTAATTAGAAATAACATATTTAAAATATGGAATTCAATGGGAAATCATTAATATTAGTTGGTTCAATACTCTTTATTTTTCAGATAGCAAATTTCATTTCAATAGAAACAATCACTCCTGAGCTTGAAAGAGCACAAGTGTTAGCTGCAATAGCTTCATTAATTATTATTTTGATTGGTTTTTTATTTAAACAATTCGAACCATTAGCTGGTGAGAAAGCTGCTTTAAAAGGAGAAAATAAGTTTCTCTTCGATAGAAACATGCCGGATGAAGTTATTGATGAACTTGCATGGGGTTCTGAAGCTATATTAACTTCTACAGCAGCAGCAGCAATATTAATTCACAATGATGGTGTAAATATATTAAGAAGAGGGATAACTTCAAGTAATGAATTTAATCCCGGAGAAACTTGTCTAAGATCAATAAAGGATATGAAATTAATATCATTAGCAAATACTAAATTTTATCCAGGTAAAGATGAATTTCTAAATTTTTGTCCTGATATACCATCAATTTTAATTGTGCCTATAAATAGTAAGGCTTTTATTTTGATAGGAGGTTGGAGTGCAAAATGTTTTACTAAATCTGATGAAAAATGGATAAATAATTGGTCAAAAAAAATTAACAATATTTTTTTAAATAATAATATTTAAAAATAAATTATTGAGCGTACTCTTTTATCCTTTGCACTAAAACTAAAGGATTCTGTATTGATGTTGTAATAAGCATTTTCTGAATTAATTTCATATTTATTTTCATCATTAACTTCTTTAATTATATATTTTACTGGATTAAAAAATTTAATTATATTATCACTATCCAATACTGCCTTATTTGAATTTAATTTAATATTTTTATTTTCAAATCTTACATTACCAATTAATTCATATTTAGTATCTTTAATATTCCAAAATAAATTATCTCCGTATAACAAATCGTTTTCTTTATTAAGAGTTCTTAATTCTACATTTCCTGTAAGTTCTACAACTTTATTGTTGTCCCTTAATTTTGATGAATCTGACTTAATAATATATTTAATGATTTTGCCATCAAATATACTTATAGTTGTTTTTTTTAAATTTAATTCTAATTTAACCTTATCATAAATAGAATTTGGACTAGTAATGTTATATATTTTATCTCCTTTTCTAGAAAAAATATTCATATCTAAACTATCTATTTTTTGTATTACTTTATTTTCATCAAATACATTTGGGGCGCAACCAAGCATAAATAATGGAAGGAGAATAATTAATCTATAAATGTTGTTCATACTCCAGTTTATTTATGATTGGAGTGGGCTTAGGAAGACTTGAGTTACTAACTAATAATCCCCAAATTAATTGTTGTTTCCAAGGAATTTCTTCTCTGTATATAGAACCAAGTTGTTCATTAATCTTTGTTGATAATTCGGGCAATAAAGGTAGTAATAATAATCCAATTATTCGGGTACTCTCTAAAACGTTATAAATAATTTCTTTAACAATAGGTAGATTATTTTTCTCTTTTATTAACAGCCATGGCTGATTATCATTCAAATACAAATTTGTATTAATTGCTAGGCTAAGAACTTCATTAGCTGCTAGATCTAATTTGTAGTTATCAAAGTTATAAATATAGTTTTCGACTGCAATTTGGGCAGTATTTTCTAATTTATTTTCACTTAAAAATTGTTCATTATTTGGCACTTTATTATCAAACCATTTTCTAGACATAGATGATGTTCTATTTAATAAATTACCAATTGTATTAGCTAAGTCATTATTGATAATGTCAACAAATCTTTTATCTTGAAAATCTCCATCATTTCCTAGTGATATGTCTTTAATGAGATACCACCTTACAGGATCATTTCCATATTTTGTAAGCAATAAATCAGGGTCAAGTACATTTCCCAAGCTTTTACCCATTTTTAGCCCCTCTCTTGTAAGAAACCCATGCCCAAAAACCTTTTTAGGAACTTTCATATTGGCAGAAATGAGCATTGCGGGCCAATATACAGCATGGAATCTCAAAATATCCTTACCAATTAAATGAACATCAGCTGGCCATCCTCCACTAATTGATTTTTCCAATGAAGGTTCTGTCGCATCAGAACTAATGGCACTTACATATCCAAGTAAAGCATCAAACCATACATAAAAGGTATGGTTAGCGTAGTCAGGAACAGGTATTCCCCATGTAACATTTGTTCTTGAAATTGAAAAATCCTTTAAACCTCTAGATACAAAATTTATAATTTCATTCTTTCTTTCTATTGGCTCTATAAAAGAAGGTTGGTTGATTATGTTCTCAATTTCCTTTTGATATTTTGAAAGTCTAAAAAAGAGATTCTCTTCATTTTTCCATTCTAAATTTTTTTGATGTATGGGACACTTGTATGTTGATGAGTTTTCTGGATTATCCTTAAATTCTTCACAACCGACGCAATACCAACCTTTTTGAACTCCCATATAAATATCATCTGATGCTTTTACTCTTTCATAAAATTCATTAACAACAAATTCATGATTTATTGAGCTTGTCCTTATAAATTTATCAAAGGATATATTCCAATTTTTCCAATTAATATTAAAGACTTCTGAGATTTCATCACAATGTGATTTTGGTTCAATACCCTTTTCACTAGCTGTTCTTTGTATTTTCAAACCATGTTCATCAACACCAGTGATGAAAATAACATCTTCACCTATAAGCCTTTTATACCTAGCTATTGAATCACAAATTATTGTTGTATATACACTTCCTAAATGAGGTTTATCATTAACATAGTATAAAGGTGTAGTAATGACAAAAGTCATAAAGCTTTTTTATTAATAGTAACAGATATTTTTTAAACTAAAAATAGCCTATTATATTATTAATAAATAAACTCTAAAAGATTACTATCATTTTTAATATATTTAACTTTATATATTTTATTACTATATATTTCTATTGATACAAAAAGAGTAATAAGTATTTCTAGTGAATAATCTGGAAAATAAACCAAAGCAATATTTCTTTTATGATTAATCCACTTAACGAATATCATTTTATAAAAAGATTTTTTTTCATTCATAAAAAATAATGTTAAATATTTAAATTTATCATTTTTAAAAATATTATTATTCTCAGTTTGTCTGATCTTAGAATATTCAATAATCTTAGAAACTGAATTTATACCTAAAGGTTCGTAATTATTAATTTTATTATATACTTGTCTTTGTATAATTAAATCAAGGTATCTTCTTAATGGTGAAGTACATTGTACATACATCTTTAGACCTAATGATTCATGGATTTCGGCCTTAGTTGTTATGTAACTTCTTCCCATATATTGTTTTAATATTATATATTTAATTTCACTATTATTGTATCTATTAAGTATATCAGATGGATTGCAATTTAATTTTTGAATCCTAAATGCAGCCGCTAAATTATTTTTATCTATAAATAAACTTGTTACATAACCCATTAATATCATTGATTCAGCAATTATAATTTGTGATATTGTTTTCTCTAATTTATTTAATACTACTTTATCCTTATATAATTTAATTTTACAATTAGGACTTTCAAAAATAATTGCTCCTTGCTTCTTTCTGAATGCAATACTTTTTTCTAATAATTTTTTAATTTCAACTAATTCTATTTCTTCTATAGGTTCTAATTCTAATAATTCATTTGCATCTTCATATGTTAATTGATATTTTGGTTTTATTATTGCTTCAGTTATTTCATAATTATTTATTGATCCATCGTCATTGAATTCTATTGCTGCACTAATAGTTTCTGAAATTTTATTTTGAGCTAGATTTGCCTTTTCAAGAAGATCCTTAGGAAGCATTGGGACATACTGATCAATTAAATATAAACTGCTATTTTTCTTTCTTGCATCTAAATCAACATTAGAGTCATGCAAAAATAGTTTGCATGGATTACTAATATGTATCCATAATTTTTTTTTATTTCCTTCTTTTATTTCTAATGAAATAGCGTCATCAACTTCATGTGGATCATCAGAGTCAATAATATATGTTTTTAAATTAGTTAAATCTTTCAAATATTTTAGATATTAATTATAGTGCCAACTATATTCAATATGAAATTATCCTTCAGGATTTACGAAAGGTAAAAGAGCTACAATTCTGGCTCTCTTTACAGCTAATGTAAGATCTCTTTGTTGCTTAGAAGTTAAACCTGTCATCCTTCTTGGTAGGATCTTGCCCCTCTCAGTTATGAATTTTTTTAGTAATTCTACATCCTTATAGTCAATAGGATCTCCAGGTTTGATAGGTGATAATTGTTTTTTAAAAATTGAATTAGGCATGATTTAATTTGATTTGATTACTTAATTTCTTTGTGAATTGTCATTCTGTTTAAATGAGGATTAAATTTTTTTAGTTCTAATCTTTCAGTTGTATTTCTACGATTCTTTTCAGTAGTATATCTTGAGACACCATTTGACCTCTTAGGGTCTGTGCTTGTCCTAGCTTCAGTACATTCCAGGGTCACTACAACTCTTGTCCCTTTTTTAGCCATTTTAATTAATACTTTATTGTATAATTTTCTATTGTACATCTTCAACAAACTTTTTTGAAGATATACTCATTTCTTTTATAATCAATGATTAAAAAATATTTATGAAAGTTTCTCAAAATTGGTTGAATAATTTAGTAGAAATTACTTCTACTCCTGAAGATCTCTCTGAGAAATTGTCTATTGGTGGATTTGAGGTTGAATCATTAGAGGATTGTTCAGAAAATGTAAAAGGTGTTGTTTTAGGTAAGGTATTATCTGTTTTAAAACACGAAGGATCTGACAAACTTTCAATTTGCCAAGTCGATATTGGTAATTCAAAGAGTTTACAAATTATCTGTGGTGCGCAGAATATTAAACCAAATATTTATGTTTATGTTGCTACTGTTGGCACGAAATTAAATGCTGTCGATTTAACTATTAAAAGAAGTGAAATTAGAGGTGTCGTGAGTGAAGGAATGATATGTTCACTGCAGGAACTGGGTTTAGAGGACTCTAACGAAGGGATAGAGATCATTGATGAAGATTTAGCCTTAAAACATGAATTGGGCACTCCAGGGTCTGACTTGCTTGAATTAAATGATTTTATATATGATTTAGCCATTACAGCTAATAGACCTGACGGAATGTCTGTTATAGGTATAGCCCGTGAAATTTCTGCCCTTTTAGAATCCACCTTAAATTTTCCAAAATTAAACCATAAATATGATATTCATTTACTCAAGGGAATTAAACTTTGTCCAGAGGCTATTGAATTTAATTGCATTTATACAATAAGCTGCATTGATGGAGTAAATGGAGAGAAATTATCGCCAAACTGGCTTAAAGACCGTATAGAAAAATCAGGTATAAAATCTATTAATCTTCTAGTTGATCTGACAAATTATATTCTTTTAGAACAAGGTCAACCTTTGCATGCGTTTGATAAAGATAAACTGTCAAACTTAATTAGTAAGGAAGTTTCTCCAGAAGATTTCTCTGTAAGAAAAGGCAAGAATAACGAAAGCCTTATTTGCTTAGATGGTAAAGAATATGACTTAAATGACAATATCACAGTTATTACTTGTGGTGATAAACCGGTAGCTATTGCTGGGGTGATAGGCGGTTTAGAGACTTCTGTAACTAATACTACCTCATCAATTTACCTTGAAGGCGCTGTTTTTAATCCAGTTACTATAAGAAAATCTTCAAAGGCGGTTGGCATAAGAACAGAATCTAGCAGCAGATATGAAAAAGGGATTTCATCAAAAAATACAATAAGTGCAGTAACAAGGGCGATTAATCTTTTAGAAGAATATTTTTCTATTAATTCACCAGTCATCAATACTTCCAATTTAATAAGTAATGAGGATATATTTATTAAACTACGGAGAAATCGAATACATAAAATTCTTGGTCCATTAATAATTAACGATCAATTTGAAAAAAGAAATTTATCTGATAATGAAATAGTTGATAAATTAAAACTCATAGGTTGTACTTTAAAGAATAAAGAATATGGCTGGGATGTAGCAGTAATTCCTAATAGATCACATGATTTGATAAGAGAAATAGATTTAATTGAAGAAATAGCGAGATTAATAGGGTATGACAGATTCGACTTAAAACTTCCTAATCCAATAAAGCCTGGAAAATTGTCATCAGAACAGTTGGCATTGAGAAAAGCAAAAAATGGTTTTATAGAAAACGGTTTTAACGAGGTAGTAAGCTACTCTCTTGTTCCTGAAGATAATGATAAACTTATAAAGATTTCTAATCCTTTGTTATTAGAAACAAGCTGTCTTAGAAATAATATCTGGAAAGAACATTTGGAGATAGTGAACCGTAATATAAAAGCTGGACAAGCAAGTTGTTATATATTTGAAATTGGAAATGTTTTTCATAAGAAAACTGAGTTAATTCAAGAAGAAGTTCTGAATGGTGCTATTTATGGAAATAAAAAATTTGAAAAATGGATAAATTCGGGAAAGGATAACGATCTTAATTATTACCAGGCAAGAGGAAAGTTAAAGGAGGCTTTATCATCTTTGAATATAAAAATTGAGGATATACCTACTGATTCAATTGATTTTCTTCATCCAGGAAGAACTGCCAAATTACTTATTGAAGGGAAAGATGCAGGTTATTTTGGTGAAATACATCCAAAACTAATATTAGAAAAGAAGTCATTAAAAAAAGTTTATTTATTTAACATAAATGTTTCTAAACTCTTGGGAGCTAGTACAAGAAAAAATAAATGGATTCCAATATATAAGCAATACCCAATTGTTCCGAAAATAGAAAGGGATATAAATTTTGTTTTCAGTAAGAAATTTTTAATTAGCGAAATAACATCACAGATAAGAAAAACAGGAAAAAACCTTTTAGAGGATGTAAATTTACTTGATGTTTTTGAAGATACTAAATTTGGAGATGATCATATAAGTTATACATTTAGATTATCTTATAGAGATAAAGATAAAACATTACTGGACTCGGACATTACATCAATACATTCAAATATCATTTCTAATATTGAAAAATGTTTTAATACTAAATTGAGAAATTAATTGTATCTTTAATCTTATATGAGACTACAAACTAGTCTAGATATAATTCTTATATAAGATAAATAATAATCCTATAAAACTAATTAATGTTGTATGATACGTATCATGATTAATTTGCTCTCTCTACTTTTATCTTCAGTGCTGTGGGTACAAGTTCCTCAGTGGTCAGATGATTGGTCAAAATGTGCTGTTGACATACCAGATGCTTCATGTCATTGGTACATAACTGCACCAGATAATACTTTTGGGGATGGATTTGATTGGGCTAGCGCACCTTGGTTCGATGCAAACGGATTAAGTGATGTTCCTAGTATTGATAAACAAACTGCCATTGAAAAGCTCCAATCTAAGTAGTACTGTCTTTAAGGCAGTACGAGTAATTGGAAAAGTCTTTTATAGTAATAGTTATTAGGTTCTATTATTTTCTTGGACATTAAAAGGACATACTTTACTGAATTATTATTCAATTTTTAAATTTTTTCACGGGCATTAAGCAGTTTGTGTATTTCTTTTTCGAATTGATAAATTACATTATCTTATTTTTCTATTATAAGACTATCAACTAGACTAGTAATAAGTCTCATATAAGAATTATTATACAAAGTAATTTTTATATTTTAAAAAGTAAATTTTATATTATTTACCATTTATACATAATGATTGCTTTCCAAATTTGAATATTAAATGATTGATGATGATCTGCTATTTTAGACTTCGCATTTATCTTATATAAGACTAATAGATAGACTTATAATTAGTCTAATATAAGAATATTAATACTAATTTCTGTATAGATTTTTTAGCAATTGATACGCTTCATTTAATTTCCGCATTTGATCTGTTGATCCTCCAGCATCTGGATGCGTCTCTAAAGCCATTGATTTATAGGCCTCCCTAATTTTACGCAATGTATGAGATGATCCTGCGGATGTTGATAAATTCAATAATTTAAGTGCTCCATGTACTGTCATTGTTGAGTCCAAAGTTTCAAATGAATTTGATCTGTTATTTCGCTTAAATCTACTTACAAACCTTCTCATAAGTGTTGGTATCCTATTAATTAAATCTGATGTAGCAAAAGGGTCTTCTAATACGCCAATCATTAGTAAAACAATTTCAAGGGATGGATTTTTCCTTATCCAAAATGGGCATAATTCAGACATTAATTTATTGGCTGCACTCCACGTAAAGGGTAGATTTTCAGTTCCATCAAGATTTGGCCATATATCCCTACCAAACCAATCCATCGAAGCTTCTACTACATGATCATTAGGTACTGATCCATATAAGGTTTTCCAATGACTTATTATCTCAATTCGACATTTTATTAATTCAGTTTCTTTAATAGTATTAATTTGAATATCATTAATATTCTCCTTTAATTTTTCACTATTAATACTTCTTCTTAGATTCTTTACTTTTTTTTCAACAAAATTGGGAAGGCTTATGTTGGAGTTGACTTTTTCCTTAATTTGATGGTTATTTGAAACTTTTTTATTCAAAGATATTTCATTAACTTCTTTTTTAACGTCTGATTTAATTAATACCAATGCAGTATCATCATCAATATTTAAATTTTCATTATTATTCTTCTTATTAAAGTCTATTTCTTGCTGTTGGTTCTTAGGTAGTAAATCATCTTCTTGAAGAAGTTCTTTAAGTATCTTTTCTATTACAGGTCCTCTTGCTCTAAATCCCCACTCTTTTCGTAATTGATCAAACCTGGAAATTAGTTCCTCAGGTAAATCAATTGAAATTCTTTTTGTATTTGAATTATCAGGAATATTCAATAATATTTTGCTTGGATAGAAAGGAATTTATTTAATTTTATTAAAAAAAAATTTAAAGTCCATATGGAATATTGTTTTTAAATTAAAACCAATTTAATTTCATGTCACAAGTCAATTAAGTATCTTTTTATAATAAAAATAAAAATGTTAAATTGTTATTTCAAGTCATCTAAAGAAAAAAAGAGTTTTTATCAACATAAGAAATTAGAAATGCTCAATTATATAAAGGATTCACTTGAACGTAAAATCGCCTCTATAACTGCATCTATAGAAGTTCTAGAAAGCCAAATAAGCAGGGATAAAGAAGTTGAAGTAACTAACTAGTATTCAAACAAAACTTTCTAGAAGTTTTTCAGGGCCAAAATTCTTTAAATAATTAATATTTGATTTTTCAGTTACTAATAGATAGCCAGCAAACCCTAAACCGTTAATACTGAAACCATGAATATGATCAATTTTTCTCTTTATAATAGCGATCCATTTATTAGTTATTAAAATATTGTAGGGATGTATCGGTTTCTTATCACTAATAGGGTCCCCAAGTCCTAATTTCTTGCATAATTCTAAATAAGATTCAAAAATAGATGATGAATGTTCTAAAAAATTAAATTTGGATACAATAATATTTTTTTTAAGCTTACTATTTATATCTTTATATGAGTTCATTTCTAAAAACCACTTTTCTCTAGGGCATGATATCTCTCCTCTAGATCTTCGCAGAAGTTGAAAATGTCTGTGAGGTTGACTTGCACCCGCAATTGGAGAACTATTAAAAAACCATAATCCACTAGTGTCTTTATTAACTTGTTGAATCGCTCTCCAATCTTTAATATCTAACCATCCATTTTGAGGTTTCCATTCATTTGTAATCAGTAAAATATGACCTTTTTGTACAGGATACTTATTTAATATTAGTTGATGATCATCACCAATTTTATCAATTTCTAGTATTTTTTCCCAAGGACAAAATGGATTCTGCTTAGGACCATAAATTCTTTTTTTATTAAATTTTGAAGTATCTAGTTTCCTAATTATGAAGTCGTCTTTTTCATATAAATCACTTGTAATAATATCCGTTTTGAGAGGATATAATGATTCCTCATCAATTGATAATCGAGTTTGCTTTAGTGCTTTTTTCCAATATATTTCTAAACTCATTTAAAAAAAATTATCATAATCATTTTAAAAAAAATAATGAATTTGTAATTACTTTTTATTAAATTGATATTCTTTCAATTTCTCTAGAGATACAGATTCTAAGACTGCAATATTCGTTGACTCTAATATGACTTTTGGTGCAAGACCGTCTAATAATGCTTGTTTCCACCTATCAAGACAAATACACCAATGATCACCATCCTTTAGTCCTGGGAAGGAATAAGTAGGCATGGGAGTAATTAAATCATTACCTTGTGATTTACTATATTTCAGGAAATTATCATCCATTACACAACATATGGAATGATTCCCTCCATCATTTTTGTCATAATTGCAAAATCCATCTCTAAACCAGCCAGTAATAGGAGCGCAACTACAAACCTCAATTTTTTCTCCTAAGACATTCAATTGATCTTTAGTATTTATGGTCATAGATTTTTTTAATAATAATAAAACACCAACATTTCTTTAAAAAAGGTTGACGAGTATGGGGGGTAAGGAGGTAATAATTCTAATAAGGTTTTTTTCATTATGGATTGGGACTTCACTGAAAACATAGCATTTAAAGCTCTTTATGAAGCTTTTAAAGATAGTGATGAAACTTCTGCATTAGAATTTTTATCTAGTGATGGTGCTTCATATTATCTAGAGTTAACTCAGGACGCGGCGGGTGAGGGACTTGATCTAGGTGATAATGAAACGCTGGGAGAACTACAGGAAGAAATTATTGAATATTTAGAAAACAACTAAAGATTTAGCTTAAGCGCTGAAATATTTAGCTTTTGAGTGTAGTGAAATGATAGCTGTAGTACTTTGTTCGGGATGAAGTTGTTCAGATTCATCCATTGTCAAGTTTATTCTTTTTGCATCCAACAATGATAATTGTATGTTTGAATCAGATACTTTTGGACATGCAGGATAACCAAAAGAATATCTAGCTCCTCTATATTTTTGAGCTAATAGTTCTCTATTTTTGTCTGGTTCTTTAGTCCTAAAACCACATTCAATGCGAATTAATGCATGGACATACTCAGCAAGAGCTTCTGCTAATTGCACTGTAAGTCCATGGAATATTAAATAATCGCTATATCTATCTTCTTTAAATAATTTTTGAGAATATTCACTAGCAATATCCCCCATCGTTACTGCCTGCATAGGAAATATATCTATCGGTTTATCATTTTTTAAATCACAATAGAAATCAGCTATACATAAATTGTTCCCGGATTTTTGTCTTGGAAAATTAAATTGGGAAATTTTATTTAATGATTTATCATCAAATAAGAAGATACTATTATCTTTTCTCCCGCATTTGAAATATCCATAAACTGCTTTGGGTGAGATAAGTTTTTTTTCTATAATTGTTTCTAACCATTTATCTAACAATGGTTTAGCATATGAATCCAAATAGTTATTGTATTCATCTACACTTTGGTTTTTTCCTTTTTTTATTTGCCATTGTCCGCTATAAAGAGCTTTTGTATCTAAATAAAAAATTAACTTATTTAAATCTATATCAACTTCCTTCAAGACTTTCGTTCCCAAGAAAGGAGCTTGGATTGGTTCTTCTTCATTTATAAATTTAGATCTTATAAAATTTTCTTTTAAGTTTAATTTAGCACTCTTTATATCTATAGATATTGATTTTTTAACAATTTGAGAGTTGGATTTTGATGAGGCTAAATTAATATTTATACCCTCATTGTTAATGAACCCCTTTGTATTTGACCAATTACCCTTTTTTTTATTATCCATATATTCATTCATGAATTTAAGATCAGTGAATGCATCTTTTCCGTATAATATTTTCCCGTTATATATTTTGCTGCAGTCCTCATTTACAAATTTTGGGGTTAAGGCTGCGCCTCCTAATATTACTGGTACACTAATATTTTCATTGTTAAAAGCCTCTAAATTATCTTTCATAAAAGCAGTTGATTTAACAAGTAATCCGCTCATAGCAATGCAATCTGCATTGTGCTTCTTTTGTGCATCTATAATTGCTGAAACATCTTGCTTTATTCCAAGATTTATAACGTCATAACCATTATTTGTAAGTATTATGTCAACCAAATTTTTTCCAATATCATGAACATCGCCTTTGACAGTTGCAATTAAGAGTTTTCCATTTGATATGTTTTCATCTACAGTTTCCATATATGGTTCTAAAATTGAAACAGCAAATTTCATTGTTTCTGCTGATTGGAGTACAAATGGCAATTGCATTTGACCTGAACCAAATAAATCTCCTACAACTTTCATCCCATCAAGTAAAAAAGTATTAATTATTTCAAGAGGTTTATATTTTTTTAACGCTTTATTTAATTGATCCTCTAAACCTATTTTTTCTCCATCAATAATATGATTTTTTAGACTTTCTTCCAGAGTTAGGTTTTTATTTTCTGAAGATGCTTTTTTGAAATCTTGAATAGATAAATCTTGAAAAGCCTTTGTTAATTCTACTAATGGATCATAAATACAAATATCATCTTCAAATTCTCTTTTGTCATATAGCAAATCTAAGCAAATCTTTTTAGTTTCTTCAGAAATTTTTGATAATGGCAAAATTTTATTTGGTGCGATGATAGCAGAATCCAATCCTGCTTTAATGCATTCATCTAAAAATATTGAATTTAGATTAATTCTTGATAATGGTGAAAGACCAAAACTAATGTTTGATATTCCCAGTATGATATGAATATCTGGGAAATTTTCACGAATTTTTGATATAGCAGTAATTGTTTCTTTAGCGTTTAATCTATCTTCTTCTATCCCAGTAGATATTGGCAGAGCTAATGGATCAAAAAATAGCTCATAATCTGACAAGCCACATTCCCTGGTTCTATTAAGCGCTCGTTTTACAATGTTATATTTTTTATCTGCATTCCTTGCCATTCCATCTTCATCAATAGTTCCTACAACAAGACCTGAACCATAACTCAAAGCTAAATTTAGAACTTGATCAAACCTTTCATTCCCGTCTTCGTAATTGGTTGAATTTATAATACATTTACCACCAGCTGACTTTAATCCACTTTCCATTTTGTCAGCATCTGTAGAGTCAATCATTAATGGCAAATTTATATTGGTAACAAGTCTTGAAGTTATTTTTTTCATATCATTCACTCCATCTCTCCCCACATAATCAACATTCACATCAAGAACGTGTGCATTTTCTTTTTGTTGTTGCTTGGCAATTGAAACTAGTCCATCCCAATCGTCGTTATTTAATAACTCCCTTACCTTTTTAGATCCACTTGCATTTAATCTTTCTCCTACAATCAAGATAGAATTGTCTTGTTTGTACGGTACAGAATTATATATTGATGATGCAGAAGGAATAAAACCACTTAAATTATTACCAATTTTGTTAGACCTTTCGTTATGTATAATTTCATCGATTATTGAAGAAAGATATTTAATATGTTCAGGTGTTGTCCCACAACATCCACCTATTAATTGAACTTTAAAGTCATATATAAAATTCATTAACTGCATCTTTAATTCTATTGGATTTAATCTGTAGTGAGCTACACCACCAATATTTTCAGGAAGTCCTGCATTGGGAATACAGCTTATAGCGAAAGGAGAATTTTCAGATAAATACTTAATATGTTCTTTCATTTGTTCTGGACCAGTTGCACAATTCAGTCCAAGGATATCTATATTAAATGGCTCTAATATTGTTAATGCAGAGGCGATGTCAGATCCAACAAGCATGGTACCTGTTGTTTCCATTGTTATAGATACCATTATAGGTATATCTATATTTTTAGTATCAAGTACTTCTTTAGACGCTAATAAGGCAGATTTAATTTGTAATACATCTTGACAAGTTTCAATTAAAAGAAGATCAACTCCTCCATCTGTAAGACCATATATTTGTTCTTTATATGATTGCTTTAATTCATCAAAATCTATATGTCCTAAAGTGGGTAATTTAGTAGTTGGTCCAATTGAGCCAGCAACAAACCTTGGCTTATCTACTGATGCATAATTGGCAGCAGCCTTCTTTGCTATTAATGCAGCATTTTTATTTATCTCATATGCCTTATCGGCAATATCATATTCATCAAGAACTATTGATGAAGCTCCAAAAGTATTAGTTTCTATAACATGACAACCTGCTGCTAAGAATGAATTATGAACCTTTTCAACTACCTTTGGTGATGATAAAACAAGGTTTTCATTACAACCCTCTAATTCTTTTCCTCCAAAGTCTTCTGCAGTAAGACTTAAGTTCTGAAAAGATGTTCCAGTACCCCCGTCAAAGATTATTAATGGCTTTTCATCTCTATTTAAATAGGTTCTGAAAGATTCCATTTTTAGGTAAAATTAATTTATTTTAGAGAAATTCTTGTTACCCAATTATCATAGTCTTGAGAACGACCTTCTGTTATTTCTATAAGCTTAATTTTTAATTTATTCATTATTGGTCTTTCACCATTTAATTCACTTGATTCAATTTTTTTAACTGGTGTAATTTTTGCTGCTGTACCAGTTAGAAAAACTTCATCTGCTATTAATAATTCTGTTTTATCAACAGGTCTTTCAATTACATTTATCCCAAAAGATTTTGCTAATTCAATTACACTAGCTCTAGTAATCCCCTCAAGGATATCTTGATCAACGCCAGGAGTGATTAAGTCTCCATTTCTTACAATAAATAAATTCATACCACTAGCTTCGCTTACCTTACCACTTGAATTTAATAGCAAGGCTTCATCAAAACCCGATAAACTAGCTTCTGTTTTAGCTAATGAACTAGTAATATAAGCTCCACTTATTTTTCCTCTCAATGGGAGAGATCTATCTTCTTGTCTAGTCCAACTACTCATTCTACAAGAAACTCCATCTGGGGATAGATAATCTCCCAGTTCAATACAATAAATAAAGAAATCTGTTTCAATATTGTGCAGCCTCGGAGCTATACCTAAATCACTTGTATATACGAATGGTCTAATATAGATAGGTTTTTCTGGCTTATTTCTTTTTATAACTTCTTCTAAGGCTTTAAAAATATATTCCTCAGAAATTTCATTTAAGAGTAATTTTGCACTTTGAGATAATCTTTTTATATGTTTATCAGTTCTAAACAAAAGGAATTCTTCTTTGTTTGTTGGGTTAGGTATCGCGCGCATTCCTCCAAATGCAGCAGTACCGTAATGTAGTGCATGAGTAGCTATTGATATTTTTGCTTCTTTAAATGGAATACATTTACCTTCGAACCAGGCGTATGGAAGAAATTCATGCATATTTAATTTATTTAATTAAGGTAAACTTGTTTTATCCTACTTACGTATTCTAAACCTTATTTATATATAAAAATGCACAGGATTTTAAATGTAGCAGGAAATGAAAAGAATAAGGATGATTTAATTGAGCAACCAGCTGCAGATTTTATTTTTATAACAAGTGTCAAGGCTGATTTAAATCTCATATCAAACTTATTGTTAGAAAAAGAATTTGCTTCATTAAAAAATAATATAAGAGCTTTAGAAATTTCTAATTTAAATTCCTCAGCTCAAATAGATAATTATTTATTAAAAACAATAAATTATGCGAAAGTTGTCGTACTTAGAATATTCGGAGATAAAGGTACATGGAACTATGGAATTGAACAACTTTTAAAATGGCAAGCAGTTAATAAAAAAAGGAAGTTAGTAATCCTATCAGGTACCATTGATCAGGAAATTTCCTTATGTGAAATAAGTAGTATAGATAAAAATATTGCATTAAATATTTCTAGATTACTAAGATCTGGAGGACTTGATAATTATAGAAAGTTTCTTAATTGTTTAAATTATTTAGTTGTAGATGAAAAATTAATTCCTGATGATTTTTTGAATATTACTTTTTATGAAGATCCATATTTATATGATTGGAAAAATGAAAAAGGCGAAAAGATAGGAATAATATCCTATAAATCACTTTTTTTGGCTAATGAAATTGAAGTAAACGAAAAACTAAACTTGCAATTAAGAAAATGCGGATTATCTCCTAAAACATTCTTTATTTCAACACTAAAAGATCATATTATTCAGAGGAAATTAATAGACATTTTTAAAAAAGAAGATATTAAACTAATAATTACCACAACTTCATTTTCTTCATCTCAAATCAAAAATAACGATTTAATTGAAAATTCAACAAATATTTTTACTTCTCTTAAAATTCCAATTTTACAACTTCTTTCTTCTAATAGATCAAGAAAAAAGTGGTTAAATTCATCTATTGGAATGAATTCATCTGATTTATTAATGCAAATAATTATTCCCGAATTTGATGGAAGAATTACTACCTGTCCTTCAGCATTTAAAGAAATAATTTCTAAGAAAAATACACTATATAGTGAAATAACTAGTTACAAACCTGATCAAGTAGGTATTCAATGGATTTCAAAATTTACAACAAATTATGTAAAACTTCAGAAACTTAATAATTTTGATAAAAGAATTTGTTTAGTAATAAGTAATTATCCAGTAAAGAATGGAAGAATCGGTAATGGCGTTGGTCTAAATACACCATCTTCAATAATAAATATTCTTAATTGGTTAAAAGAAGAAGGATATGACCTTGGATCTTGTAATTATCCTCAAGATTCATCGGAATTAATGTCAATGCTTATAAAAACTAGAACTAATGATATTGAATCTCAAAATAATAAACCATTAGATTACTTACCACTTAGTGAATATTTAAAATATTGGAATTATTTAGAACTTGATCCCAAAAATATTATTGTTAATCGTTGGGCTAAACCTTCTGATGCGATCGATCTAGATAATAAAGGCTTCTCAATAAATGGTATTAGATTTGGAAAAATCACATTATTGATTCAACCTCAACGAGGTTATGACGCTTTTACTGATAGAGATATTCATTCTCCCGATCTTCCACCTCCCCATAGATATTTAGCACAATATTTTTGGATTGAAAAAGTTTTTAATGCAAATGCTATGTGCCATATTGGTAAACATGGGACCGTTGAATGGTTACCTGGTAAATCTATAGGTCTCAGTAATAAATGTTTTCCAAATATTATTTGTCCAGCAATACCAAACATATATCCCTTTATCGTAAATGATCCTGGAGAAGGATCACAAGCTAAAAGAAGAACTGCTGCAACAATTATTGATCATTTAACCCCTCCTTTGGATAGGTCCGAATTATATGGAAAATATTCAATCTTAGAAAATTATTTAGACGAATATTTTGAAGCAAAATTATTAAATTCTAATCGGATTGAAATAATAGAAAAATCCATTTTTGAATTAATTAAAAAAGATTTTAGCGAAATTACTTTAAAGGATAAAAATAATCAAATAGAAGAAATTGATTCCTTTCTTTGCAAAATTAAAGAATCTCAAATTAGGACAGGTTTGCATATTTTTGGCAATAGGGAGAATGACATTAATGAAATAAATTTATTCTTGTGTATTGCTAGAGTACCAAATGCCAACCGAATTGGTGTTATTCAATATATAGCAAAACATTTAAAACTAGATTTGAATCCTTGGACAAATCAATATGATCAAATGTTAAGTGAAAAGGATAAAAAAATATTATTGACTTTTTCCAACAAAAACATTTTAAACTTTAGAATGGCTATTGATTTTTTGGAACAACAAGCAAAGTATTTAATATATTTGTTTTTTTACAAAAAGATTACCAATATAAAAAATCTAGAAAAATATAAAAATCAGAAAATAATAGACTATTTCTTTAATGAAAAAAAACATAATAAGTATTTTTTATTATTAAAAAAAGAGATTCTATATCCAATCATTAATTCTTCATATAATGAGAAATTATCATTTATTAATTCATTAAATGGACAATATGTAAAAAGTGGTCCATCTGGAGCCCCTACGAGAGGTAAAACTGAAGCTTTACCCACTGGTAAAAATTTCTTTTCAGTTGATTCGAGAGGACTGCCAACTGAATCAGCCTGGAGTGTTGGTTGTCAATCCGCTTCACAAATACTTGATTTATACAAACAAGATAATGGTGAAGATTTAAAAAATATAGCAATATCTGTATGGGCTACATCCACAATGAGAAATGGAGGTGAAGACATTTGTCAAATACTATATTTATTAGGAGTACAGCCTATTTGGGACGGGCCTTCAAGAAGAGTAGTTGATCTAGAAATCATTCCTTTATCTGTTCTCGAAAGACCAAGGGTTGATGTTACTTTAAGGATTTCGGGAATGTTTAGAGATGCATTTCCACAGTTAGTTAAATTAACTTCTAAAGCAATAAATCTTGTTTCTAATCTTAATGAGGATGATAAATTTAACTCTCTTGCTGGGGCATCAAGGGATGGTGATTCAATTAATCGTATATTTGGGTCAGCGCCAGGTTCATATGGAGCTGGTCTGCAAGAACTAATTTCAAATTCTAATTGGGAAAATATTGATGATTTTGGAGAATCTTTTCTTAATTGGAGTAAGTGGATTTATAGTGATAATCTTGAACCTATAGAGGATAAAAAATCATTAGAAAATGCTCTTAAAAAAGTGCAGTTAGTTGTTCATAACCAAGATAATAAGGAACATGATATTTTAGATTCTGATGATTATTATCAGTTTCAGGGAGGATTATCTTCAGCAGTAAAAAAATTGAGCGGTAAATTACCTGAAATGTATCATGGTGATTTATCAAAATTTGGATTATCTAAAATTTCAAAATTAAAAGATGAAATTAATAATGTTGTTATATCAAGAATACTTAACCCTAAATGGATAAATGGAATGAAGGATAATGGTTATAAAGGAGCGTTTGAATTTTCAGCTACACTAGATTACTTATATGCTTTTGATGCTTCTACTGAAGTTGTCTCTGATTGGTGTTATGAGGAAGTTTATAAATCATGGTTATGTGATCTGGATCTTAAGAATTTCTTTCTAGAGAATAATCCATGGGCTTTAAGAGATATTGCACAAAGATTTCTAGAAATTGTCAATAGAAAAATGTGGAATAATTGTTCATCAGATGTCATTGAAAATTTAAAAAACATAATTATTAATACTGATTCAATAATTGAAAAAAACGAATTCTGAATTATCTACCTAATAGCGAAAGTCCGTGACTATCTGTTCCGCATGTTTTTAGCATTGAATATTTATCTGCTAATTTATCTATTTCTGAACATACAAATAAACTAGGGTTCCATACTTCATTAAGTTCATAATCGTACCAAACCTCTATTCCATCAATACCTTGTATTTTGGCCTCTGGAATTAATTTATAAAAGGGAATCCTGTATCTCGCTGGATGTGCAAGAAATGATAAACCACCAGCTAAATTTATTGCTTTAATTACTGATTTAATATTTAAATCATTACCTATTGGAGACTCTCCAAGGATGTAGGGATTTAGGTATTTACTTTTAATATCTATTCCCAATCCAATTACATGTACTAAACATCCTAGAATCAAACAATTAATTTCTATTCCCGAAATTAATGTAAAAGAATCTTTAGGATAATTTTTGAGTATATTATTTTTTTTTATATATTCATGAGCTTTAATTGTATGATGATCTGTTATTGATAAAAATTTCAAGTTATTTTTATAAGCTTGTTCTAAAATTTCATATGGTTCTAGACTTCCATCACTAAATTTTGTATGACAGTGAAAATTAATATTACTAGGACAACTATTTTTATTTATATTGGAAGTTAATTTTACTAAGTCTTCCCTATTCATTACTTAATGAATTCTCATTTTTCTTTCTAATCTTTGCATATAATTGTATTGAAGCCAACATGAAAATAATTAGTCCAACTACGCTCCAGGTAGCAACACTAGTTGGAAAATTATTTTTAAAAATAACTAAAAGTACAATTATAAATAATAATAAAGTAGGCAATTCATTTAATAATCTAAGGTTATTTGCTGAAATAGTTGAGGTACCATTTTGTAATGAATACATTATTTTATAACAATAAGAATGATAAATTACTAATGCTAAAACAAAAGAAATTTTAATTTGCAACCACTTCTCACTTAACCAACTTGGTTGCATAATAACCATGCATATAGCCATACTTAAAGCTAATATCATCCCAGGTGTTGTGATTATATTCGCTAGCCTTTTTTCCATCAAGGTGTATTGTTTATTAAAGGCAATTTTTAATTCTTTATCCATATTTTTAGATTCTTCATGATATATAAAAAGTCTTACTAAATAAAAAAGTCCCGCAAACCAAACGATTACACCCATAATGTGAAGTGATTTAAACCAGAGATATACTTCAGCAGCCAAATTAATAAATTAATTTTAAAATATATATTTTTAATATAATTATATTTAACAATATCAAGAAATCTATTTTTCAAAAATTAATTAATATTTATAACTCGTTAAAATATTCATATATATCATTTACTGAATTTTTTCCAAGTCCTTTAACTTTTGATAAATCCTCTTTACTAGCAATTCTTATCGCGTCTATTGATTTAAAATGCTCTAGCAATTCTCTTATTCTTGATGGTCCTAATCCACTGATTTGGGACAATTGAGATCTATTCATTCTCTTAGATCTTTTGTCTCTATGAAAAGATAATGCAAATCTATGTGCTTCATCTCTTACCCTTCTTAATAGAAGAACTCCTTTTTGATTTTCATCAGTATCAAGAGACTTAGTAAAGCCTGGAATAAATATTTCTTCATTTTTTTTTGCTAATGAACATATAGTTACTTCTTCCTCAAGATTTAATTCTTTTAATGCTTTAATAGCTGCATTTAACTGTCCTTTTCCTCCATCAATCATTATTAAATCAGGCCAATCTGATAGAAGTTCATTATCTAATTTACTATTCGTTTTATCATTTAATATTGAAAAATCCCCTCCGCTTTTTTTAAATATTGACCATTTTTTAAACCTTCTATGTACTACTTCATATATCGAAGCAAAATCATCACTATGTCCTACAAAAACGTTTGGATCTTTAATTTTATATTTCCTATAATGCTGTTTAGAAGGAATCCCATCAATAAAAACGACTTGTGATGCTACCGGGTCACTACCTTGTATATGACTTATATCATAACCTTCAATTCTTTTAGGTTGTTCGCTTAATTCAAGTATTTGGGTAAGATCCTCAATTGATGATTCATTATCTTGTATCCCATTTAATATTCTATCTAATTCCAATTTCGCATTTTTTAAAACCATTTCTACAGTTTCATGTTTTTTATTTCTTTTTGGGACTAAAATTTTTACTTTCTTTTTTCTTAGCTCCGTTAACCAATCCTCTATGGTTGCTTGTTTTGGAAGGTTATATTGAATAAGAATTTCTGATGGTATTTCTACGGCTTCAACATTCATATAATGCTCTTCTAATATCTTTTGTAAAATAAGATTTTCATCTTCATTATTTAATTTTTGACTATAGCCAATTCTCCCAATGAGCTTACCAGATCTCATTTGGAAAATTTGTATACTAGCTACATTTTTTTCTGAAACTATTCCAAAGATATCTCTATTAATTGAAGAATCTGGTATGGATATTTTTTGTGATTCAGTTAATAATTTTAAACCTGATATTTGGTCCCTTATTTTTGCTGCATTCTCATAATCTAAATCTTTTGAAAATTGAAGCATTTTTTTCTGTAAAAATATTTCTAAGTCATCATTCCTTCCCTGAAATATCATAGATACTTGTTTTATTATTTTTTTATAATCGTCAGATGATATAACTTCTTGGCAAACACCTGGACATCTTCCTATTGAATAATTCAAACAAGTTCTATCTTTATAGACTGGCCTTGGCCTTTGTCTAAGTGGAAATATTTTTTTTATCGTAAATAATGTTCTCCTTAATAATCCGACATCTACATAAGGTCCATAATATCTATCTAAATTATTTCTATTTCTTCTTCTTCTTGTAATAAATATTCGAGGATATTTTTCACTCCAAGTTATGCAAAGATATGGATATTTCTTATCATCCTTTAGAAGAATATTAAAGTATGGTTTGTTTGTTTTTATTAAATTTGACTCTAAATTTAGTGCTTCATATTCGCTATCTGTGACTATAATTTCTATTTCAGTTATTTGACGAACCATCAAACTTAATCTTGGAGTTAAATCTGAAAAATTATTAAAATAACTACTTACTCTACTGCGTAGTTTTTTAGATTTACCAATATAAAGTAAATTATTATCTATATCTTTAAAAAGATAGCAACCAGATGACTTTGGAATTTCGGATAATCTTGATTTTAGTAACTCTTTATTATTAATTAATTTATATTCAATTTTAAAATTATATTTGTTATTTATTGTTTCTATAGAGGAATTACTCATTTATAAAGATTAACCTCCATAATTCCAGCCAGTTGAAGATAAATTTAGAGAGTCAACATCATTATTCAAATAAGCAGATTTAACTTCTCCAACAAAAACTGTATGGTCTCCATAAATAACACTTCCAACAACATTACATTCAACTCCACCAACACTATCAACTAAAATAGGCAATCCAAGTTCACCTAAATTAAATTCAACAGATTCAAATCTGCCTCCTAATGCTTTTTGGGGTTTAAAGAAAACAGCTGCTAGATCTTTTTGATCACTTTTGAGAACATTTAATGAGAACTTATTGGTGGAATTTATTATTTCATGACTAGAACCTTCTGCTCTAACAGCCATTACGACTAATGGAGGAGTGAAGGAACCTTGAGTCACCCAACTAGCAGTAAAACCATTCACTTCATTTTTATCTTCGTCTCTAACTCCACAAATGAATAATCCGTGAGGTATTTTTCTTAATAAGATTTTTTTTGCTTCTAAATTTAATGTCATAATTAATATATCTAATAAACTTATTTTAACTAAATTTCTCATCCGATCATAATAAATTCATGAAAATTCTTTATCCTGGTACATTCGATCCTTTAACAAACGGGCATATTGATTTAATAGAAAGAGCTGAAAAAATATTTGGCAATCTAGTAGTTGCTGTTTTAGAAAATACTTCTAAAACACCAACATTTATTCTTGAAAGAAGAATAATACAAATAAAAAATTCTCTTTCTCATTTACCTAATATTGAAGTTATTTCTTATTCTGGTCTAACTGTTGATTGTGCAAATGATCTAAAAGCAAATCTTATTCTTAGAGGCTTAAGAGCAATGAGTGATTTTGAGTATGAACTTCAGATTGCTCATACAAATAAATCTCTTAATAATGATATTGAAACTATATTTTTATCGACAAATACAAATTATAGTTTTCTCAGTAGTTCTTTAGTAAAAGAAGTTGCAAAATTTGGAGGTGAAATTAATCATATGGTACCCCCCTCTGTTGAGAGGGATTTAAAAGAATATTTTAAATAATATTTTTATTAACAAGATTTCAAGTAATAAAGATCACTTAATAATTTAAAAGCTTTTTCTTTATCAATTTTATTAGAATTTTGGATAATGCTTATGATTATTGGCCTTTCATTTTTATATAAAAAGCCAGATAATGCGAAGACATTTGAAAGAGTCCCAGTTTTGCCAAAAAACTTTCCAGACAATTCACTATTTACGAATCTTTTAGCTAAGGTTCCTCTTACTCCAGTAATTGAAAGTGTAGATTGATAAGCTTTAAAATCATTAAAATACCTCATTTTATCTAAAAACAATACAACTAACCTTGTTGTAATTTTATTTTTTCGAGACAATCCACTAGCATCTGCAAAGTATGCATTAGTTGTTGGGAGGCCTTTATTTTCAAGCCATCTTTTCAATTTTATATAGTCATTATCGTTCCATGTGTTTGAGGCATTTTTAAAGAGAGATTCAGCTGTAAAATTATGGCTTTCTGAATTTGTTAGAGTTAATAATGAAAGAATTGGAGTTGAATATATTTTATTTATCTCTTTAATATTTTTTAAATAAAATGTTTTTTCTGAATCAAAAAAATCTATATATATTTTTGAATTTGGAAATTTATTTTTTAAATAATTTTTAATAAAAATTTTTAATGCATAAATATCATCATATTTATTGTGATTACTTTGTATTGCAAGAGATGTAATGGGAGATCCATATTCATAAAGTTTATCACTATTTGTCCAACCATTAGGCCAGTATAATTTTGAATCAATTTCTACAATATTAAAGTTAATAGTTTTATTTTCTTTAATATTTGAAATTAGTTCGATTATATGATCATAATTAAGATCTGGATCACCTTGACCGTATAAATAATAATCGTTTTTATTTTTAAATAAGGAAGTTTTTAAATTATTATTTAATTTATATTTACTTAAAACATAAGCTGATGAGAATAATTTTTGATTAGATGCCGGTAACCTTGGAACATCCTCATTGTAAGAACTTATTATTTCCCCTTTATTATTAATAATTGATACACTAAAAGAATCATCAAGCGTTTTATTCAATAAAGCATCATAAGTAGGACATATTTTGTTTTTAGTAATTATTCCTGGGAAATTAAAATAAATACTATTTAAAATAGTTATTTTCTGATTTACTAGTAAATATCTTATTAAGAAAGGAGATGTTACTAATACAAGAACAATTAAGAAAAATGAATAAATTTTTTTTATCACATTCAATCTATAAATTTACAAAAATAGATTCATTGTCGGGTTTAATTTCAAATTCTTTTTTAAAAAAATATCTTTTATTTTCTTCTTTGAAAAGACACCAGTTATTTGGATAAATATGCATAAGAGCAGCTTTATTTAAAGGCTGCAAAAAATAAATATTTTTCCATGTTTTGACAAAGTTTTTACGTCGCTCTCTAATAACACTTCCTATACCAATATTGGCATCTTCAAATTTTGGATTCAATGAATAATGCGTACCTTGGTAATTATCAGACATTGGTTCAAATGAATCGAAATCATATGGCTGAGGTAGTATCGATATCATTGCACTATCAATATTATTTATATTTTTTGATTCATTAAATGATTTAAAAGTAAAAATTTTATCTTTGATATCTGGGTAGTCTCTTTGTGCCAAAGCAACAGCACCTTGATCAGCAAATGTTATAAATACATTATTATTTTTAGACAATATCTTGTAAATAGTAATTCCAATTCTGTTAAACTTCAATCCTTCAAAATTGAATTCTATAGTAAATCTTTTATTTGAATCTAATAAACTTGGAATGATTGCATCCTCCATATTCTTAAGAGATTCATTTAAATCTTTAGGTAGTCTGTAATTGATTTCCATTAAAATTTGTCAATACATATTTGAATAAGTTCTAAAAATTTATCTATTTCTGACTTATTATTTATAGAACCTAAAGTAACACGAATATTTGAATATAGTTCATCATCTTTTAAACCAATATTTTTAAGTGTTGAGCTAGGTTTCCCAGATGAGCTTGAACAAGCACTTCCACTACTTATGGCTATTTTATTTTCTGACATAAAATTAACAATCTTATAGGCCCTTATAGGCTCAAATAGTTTATTTAATAGAAGAAAAGAAATATGATTTGGAAGTCTATGGTTAATACTTCCCGTAATTTTTATATGATTATTATCCTTAATTTTTTTAAAAAAATAATTTTTGAGTTTATTAATATTATTAGAAGGAAATTCAGTTATGCAATCATAAAATTTTATTTTTCCTTTAATATTCTTTAATGATTCATACATTCCAGCGATTAATGGCAAAGCTTGTGTACCTTGTCTAATTGAAAATTCCTGAGTAAGTGATATGTCATTATTTTTTAAAATTTGTCTAGACTTTTCTTTTGTTAAAAGAATACCGATCCCTTTTGGACCTCCAAATTTATGAGCAGATAAACTTAAAAAATCACATTTAAGATCTTTCCAACTGAATATTCCATTACTTAATATTTGAGTTCCATCTAAATGAAACATTATATTTAATTCTTCACATTTGGAACCAATAAATTGGACAGGTTGTATTGTCCCAATTTCACTTTGTCCCCAAATAATTGATACAAGCTTAGTATCATTGTTTAAAATGTTTTCGATATTAGAAATATTTAAAATTCCATCATTATTTACCGTCCATTCGTAAATATCCCAATTTTGTTTTCTTAGTTTGTTAGCACAAATAGTTGTTGCTTGATGTTCAACATTTGAAATAACAACCCTACCATTTTTAAAGTTCTCATAAATATTATTAAATACAATATTTGTCGATTCGGAAGAACCAGATGTAAAAATTATATCTTCTGAATCGGCTTCAAATATATAAGCAATTTTAGATCTAATTTTTTCAAGATATGTAGAGCATTTTATCCCTAGCTCATATGTAGATGAAGGGTTATGCCAATAATTCCTGTAAGTTGAATTAATTATATTTAAAACATTCTTAGATAATGGAGTTGTGGATGCATTATCTAAATAGATAAAATTATTTTCCATTAATTTACTAACATTGATCCTGAAAAAACCTTTTTAGCATTACCGGTCATCATGACTTCACAATCATCTTTTGACCAATCAATTTTAAGATTACCTCCTGGTAAGGTTACTATGGTTTGTGAATTACAAAGGCCTAATTTATAAGCTGCTACATGGATAGCACAGGCACCTGTTCCACAAGCTAAGGTTGGTCCTGCACCCCTTTCCCATACCTTTACTTTGATATTATCTCTATTTACAATTTGACAAAAATGCACGTTAGTCTTTTCAGGAAATAATTCATTTTTTTCAAATATAGGACCAAGTCTGGAAAGAGGAATTGACTCTATGTCTTTTACAAAGAATATTAAATGAGGATTTCCCATTCCTATGGCATAACCCATATTATTAAAATCTTTCTCAATAAATTCGTGTGAAGGAATTGAATTTATTTTTTTTTCAATTGTTGTTGGAATATTTTGACATTCTAAAATTGGAACTCCCATTTTTACTGTAATTTCATCATTTATATATTTTGCAATTTTTAAACCTGCTTTAGTCTCAATTTTATATTCTATATTTTTATTTTTCATTGAATTATTTACGTGGAGATACTCAACTAAACACCTAATTCCGTTTCCACACATTTGTGCTTCAGAACCATCAGAATTAAAAATTATCATTTTTGCATAATTATCTTCATTAGATTCTTCTATAAAAATCACACCATCTGCTCCAATACCAAATTGCCTGTTGCAAATTTTTTTTATATCAAATATTTTATTTGTCTTGTAATTTTTATATAATTCATTTCCTCTAGAATCTATTATTACGAAATCATTTCCGTTACCTTGATATTTTTCAAAAGTTATATTTTTCATTTGTAGATAATATATTTTAAATTTTAATTATAAATTATTCCTTTTAACAATCTATTTCTATTTTATACAATGGATATTAAAATAATAATTTAATAAATAAAAATTAAGTGATTTCTCCCGATAAACAATATGAGGCTGATACCAAATTATATAATCCATCTGAAATAGAAAAAAAGTGGCAGTCAATATGGACAGAAAAAAATTTATACAAAACCGATGAATTAACTGAGAATAGCGATAAATTTTATGCCCTATCAATGTTTCCCTACCCTTCAGGTAATCTTCATATGGGACATGTTAGGAATTATGTTATTACAGACTTAATAGCTCGATTTCAAAGTTTTAAGGGCAAATCTGTTTTACATCCAATGGGTTGGGACGCTTTTGGTTTGCCTGCTGAGAATGCAGCGATTGAAAGAGGAATTAGTCCAAGTGTCTGGACTAAAAAAAATATTTCTCATATGAAGTCACAATTAAAGCTTTTGGGACTATCAGTTGATTGGGATAGGGAATTTGCAACATGTGATGAAAATTATTATATTTGGACTCAATATCTATTTTTAGAGTTATACAAGGCAGGTCTTGTATATCAAAAGGAATCGGAAGTTAATTGGGATCCTATAGATAATACAGTCCTAGCGAATGAACAAGTTGACTCAGAGGGTAAATCTTGGAGATCTGGGGCATTAGTTGAAAAAAAATTATTAAAGCAATGGTTTTTAAGGATTACTAATTATGCGGATGAGTTATTGAAGGATTTAGAAAAATTAGATAACTGGCCAGAAAGAGTAAAAATAATGCAAGATAATTGGATTGGAAAGTCAATTGGTACAAATATTAATTTCAATATCAATACCAATCCAGAAGAGAAAATTACTGTATTTACAACAAGGCCAGATACTTTATTTGGAGTTACTTATTTAGCAATTTCTGTTAATCATTCATTAGTAAAAAATATTTCTCATCATGAAACAATACAAGATATTGAAAATCTTAAACAATATTTGAAAAATAATAAAATTAATGAACTTGAAAAAATTGGAATAAAAACTAATTTAACAGCAATAAATCCAGTTAATTCTGAACCTATTCCTATTTGGGTGGCAAGTTATGTTCTCGATGAATACGGTACAGGCGCTGTTATGGGCGTGCCTGCTCATGATCTTAGAGATTTTGAATTTGCTAAGAAAAATAATATTGATATTAAACAGGTAATAATAAAGGATAAAAGTGAACAAAATAAAGAGCTTGAAGAAGCTTATGTAGAAAAAGGATATCTTATTAATTCAAATCAATACAATGGCATAGAAAATAATATTGCTAAAATAAAAATTTCAGAGGAGGGAGTAAATAATGGATGGGCTGAAAATAAGATTCAATATCGTCTAAGAGATTGGTTAATCTCTAGGCAAAGATATTGGGGATGTCCGATACCCATAGTTAATTGCAAAAAATGTGGATCTGTTCCATTAAAGCAATCGGAATTACCTGTTTCCTTACCAAAAGATATAGAAATCTCGGCTAACAAGATTAATGCTTTAGGTGATAATAATAATTGGATAAATACTACATGCCCAAAATGTGGAATAGCGGCAAGAAAAGAAACTGATACTATGGACACTTTCATGTGTTCGTCATGGTATTTTTTAAGGTATCCATCTTCAAAGTGTACAAATAAGCCATTTGAAAAGATTGAAATTAATAAGTGGTTGCCTGTAGATCAATATGTTGGAGGAGTAGAGCATGCAATTTTGCATTTGTTATATGCAAGATTTTTCACTAAGGCTTTGCGGGATAATGAACTATTTGATATTGATGAACCATTTAAAAAGCTATTAACGCAAGGAATGGTTCAGGCTGCAGCCTATAAAAACAATAAAACGGGTAAATATGTTTCTCCTTCCGATATTAATGACCTATCAAATCCTACTGATCCAATAGACAATACCAAACTCGAAGTTCTTTTCGAGAAGATGTCTAAGTCAAAATATAATGGAATAGACCCTGAATCAGTAATTAAGAAATATGGAGCAGATACAGCAAGAATGTTTATATTATTTAAAGCACCTCCAGAAAAAGATCTGGAATGGGGAGATACAGATGTTGAAGGACAATTTAGATTTTTAAGCAGAATTTGGAAGCTTTATATAAATTGTGCAAAAGATATAAATAATAAATCTAATTCCTATCCAGATAAAGAAAAAAGTTTAATAAAGTCAATGAATATAGCCATAAAAGAAATTTCGAATGATATATTAAATAACCAATTTAATACTGCGATTTCAGAATTAATGAAGTTTTATAATTCATTATCAAATTCAATTAATGACGTAAACAATAAATTAAAAATTGATGCTTTAAAAACATTTTGTATTTTGTTGGCTCCATTTGCACCTCATATTGCAGAAGAAATATGGCATCTTATAGGATTTAAAAAATCTGTGCATTTAGAAAACTGGCCTTCCTTTAATGCCGAAGCACTAAAGGAAGATTCATATGAACTAGTCATACAAGTGAATGGAAAAGTTAGAGACAAAGTAAATATTAATAATGATATGAGTGAAGATCAAATTAAAGAATTGACTCTAAAAAGACCTAACATATTAAAATGGACTCAAAATAAGGAAATAAGAAAAATAATTATTGTTAAAGGAAAAATTATGAATATTGTTGTTTAAGAATTTATTTTTTGAATAACTAATGAATTTGGATTTGACCAATCACCCTTAACTAAATAATCATCATTTCCGAAACACATTTCACGGAGTATAAAAAATATAGGTTCTCTCACTGAATTATCAAATAATGATGTTATGTCATTTATAGAATATTCTCCTCCTTCGTCTAAAAAATTAGTTACTTTTAGTTGATACTCAATTATATTTGCGGCTGCTTTCTTTCCAGCTTCAACTCCTGGTTGATCATATGCATTTATATTTACTAATTCAGCGTAGAAGGATACAGCCCTCTCAAATAATGCGATTAAGGCACCTAGTGAAAAACAATTTAATTTTTCTAATGTAATAGTTATACTTTGTCTATTTTCACTAGAGAGTGCGGATCTTGTTCCTTGCAAGAAACCAGAAAGATATTCTTTAGGATTCTCTTTTTCATTAAAAATATTAGTAGATGGAGAATCTAATAATTCAATAAAAATACAAAAGAAATTATCAATACCATCTCTCAGTTGCTGAACATAAGCATGTTGATCTGTAGATCCTTTATTACCAAAAACGGAAATACCTTGATTAACTACTTCACCATTCCTATTAAATTTCTTACCTAATGATTCCATTACTAATTGCTGAAGATATTTACTAAATACCTGTAACCTATCTCTATATGGTAAAACGACCATATCTCTCTTCCCAACGCCATCCCCAGTTAAATACCATGCAGATGATAATAATGCTGCTGGATTATTTTTAAAATCACTTATACGTGTGGCCTCATCCATTAATGATGAACCTCTAATAAATTCATATATATTTTCATTAATAAGAGCTAATGGAAGTAATCCCACAGAGCTTGTAATACTAGTTCTTCCACCCACCCAATCTCTCAAATTAAATATTTTTAACCAATTTTCAGAGATAGCCTTTTTAAATAACTTACTATCTTTCATTGTTATAGCTATAGCATTAGAATTCCATTCAAGAGAATTGTTTTCGCAGTGACTTTTAATAATTTCCATAGCAATTCTAGGTTCAGGCGTACCACCTGATTTGCTTACTACTACAAATAATGTTGTGGATAATTTTTCAGATAACTCTTCTAACTTTTCGCTAATTAAAAATGGATCAATATTATCGATATAAGAAAAGTTTAAGCCTTTAGAGCACTTTTGCAAAGACTCAGTAATAAGTAATGGTCCTAAACCACTTCCACCAATTCCTATCCATAGAACATCAGTATACTTCTGATTATTCTTATTCTTAATATCTCCATTCAAAATTTGTTTTCCAAATTCAGAGATTGCATTAATATCTGCGGTAATTTCTTCTCCTATTTTTGAAGAAGGTGAAATTGATGGATTTCTAAGCCAATAATGTCCAACTTGTCTATTTTCATCAATATTTGATATTGCACCGTTTTCTAATTCTTTTATTGAAGAAAAAACATCTATAAATTTCTCTTCTAAATTTTTTATTTCTTCATTTGTGAAATTAATTTTGCTTATATCTAACCAAATATTTAATTTTTTTTCAAACCAAAGAAAATTACAAAATTTATCCCAAGAGTTTAAATCTTCATTCATTTTATATATTTGTTTCTTTTATTTATTATTTAATTATATCTATACGAATAGTACATAGATTTGAATCATTTAAATTTGTTTAAATTTTTATCTTCAAATAAATATGTTTTTGATTATAAAGAATCAAAATTTAGGGTTTATTTTATTTCATATGAATTTATCATTGGATAAAATAAAAAAATTTGGATAAAGCATTTAATTACATAATTTCACCTGAGATATCTGAATTTAGAAAATTTTCACCAAAATTGAAAATAGGTATCCTTGCTTCTGGGAAAGGAACAAACTTTCAGGAGCTTATTAATCTCTCAGAAAAAGGAGAATTAGATGTAGATATAAAAGTTCTAATAACTAATAAAGATGATGCCGGTTGTATAAAAAGAGCTAAAAGTGCAAAAATACCTCACAAAATAATAAGAGGAAATGACTTTCTGCAAAAAGAGCTATTTGAATTAGAAATTGTAAATACTTTAATTCATTATGATGTTGAACTTGTTGTTATGGCAGGCTGGATGAAAATTGTTACTCCATTTTTTATTAATAAATTTAAGAATAAGATTATAAATGTTCACCCTTCATTACTTCCTGCATATAAAGGTGGTTCTGCAATAAAGGACTCCATAATAAATGGTTCAAAAATAACTGGTTGTTCAGTACATTTTGTTGAAGAGGAGGTAGATAGTGGATCATTGATAATGCAAGCTGCATTGTCAATTAGAGATGATGATGATATTGAATCACTTTCCAAAAGAATACATATTCTTGAGCATAAAATTTTACCTCACTCAATCTCTCATGCTGGTTTTTTGATAAGGAGTAATTTTATGGAAAATTATTAGTTAACTCAAGACCTTCATCTATTGAAAATCCACTCATAATATTTAGATTTTGAATTGCTTGCCCAGTTTGCCCTTTTAACAAATTATCAATTACAGATAAAATAATAATCCTTCCATTTCGAATATCAACTTTAACAGAAAGGAAAATTTGGTTTGTATTTTTAACCCATTTTGTTGATGGGAATATATCTACAGGTAAGACTTTAATATTTTTGTAATTTCTATAATAATTATCCAAAAGAATTCTGCAATCATCAGAAGTTAATCCTGGATCTCTTAATCTCCCATATATAGTCGAATGCATACCCCTTGAAATTGGAATCAAATGAGGTGTAAAAAGCAGTTCAATTTTATTTCCAGAAATTAAGGAAGCTACTTGTTCGATCTCTGAGGTATGTCTATGGTTTATTAATCCATATGCTGATAGACTTTCTCCACATTCTGATAATAGTAGCTTTTGGTTTGGTTCTCGACCACCTCCAGAAGTACCGCTTTTAGAATCAATTACTATACCTTCATTTTCAATAATTCCTTGCGAAAGAAAAGGCGCTAATGGAATAAGAGCAGATGTTGGATAACATCCTGGACATGCAATTAATCTACCTTTTGAAATTGATTCTTTATTTATTTCAGGTAGACCATAGACGGCCTCTTTACATAAGTCTTCATCATTCCTTTTATAAATAGCAGCTTCTTTGGAATATACTTTTTTCCATTCATCTAAGGACTTATATCTGTAATCAGCAGATAAATCAATAACTTTAATTCCTCTATCTAATAATTTCCTTGTCAATGTTGAAGATAGGCCATTTGGTAAGCAAAGCAGTGCAACATCTGCATTATTTGAAATATTATCTACTGAAATATCTTCTATATAAGGATCATTATCTAGATAAATAAAAGGGAAATTATCATTCCACTTAGATCCAGATGTTTTATTACCTCCTAAAAATGAAATTTTGTAGTTTTTATTTTTCTTTAAAAGATTTACCGCTTGAATACCGCCGTAACCAGTAGCACCTACTATTGCAACATTCATTTCTTTGAATTGGCAGACTTTGAGATAGGATTATAAAGTGTTGACTTTAAGGTAACTAAAACACTTTTTTCTATATTGATAGGAATAATGAAAGAAACAAGTCCCAAATCAAATAATGGAACAATTTTGGATATAAATGAATCTTTTAAAATTGAATTTGATCCTATCAGCGATGCGTTGGCAGCGATAAGAAATGGTGAATGCATAATTGTTGTAGATGATGAACGAAGAGAAAATGAAGGAGATTTAATATGTGCAGCTCAGTTTGCCACTCCACAGCAAATTAATTTTATGGCTACTGAGGGACGCGGTCTTATATGCCTAGCTATGCAGGGCGAAAAACTAGACTCTTTAGATTTACCATTAATGGTTGATAGAAATACAGATAAAAATCAAACAGCTTTTACCATATCAATTGATGCTGGACCTGAAAATAATGTTACTACTGGAATTTCTGCAGAAGATAGGGCAAAGACAATTCAAGTTGCTATTAACCCAAATACAAAACCAGATGATTTAAGAAGGCCTGGACATATTTTTCCATTAAGAGCTAAAAAAGGTGGAGTATTAAAAAGGGCAGGTCACACGGAAGCGGCAGTAGATATTGCGGCGATGTCAGGTCTTTATCCCGCTGGAGTGATTTGTGAAATACAAAATCCTGACGGTTCCATGTCAAGACTTCCACAACTTAAAGAGTATGCGAAACAATGGGGAATGAAATTAATTTCCATAGCTGATTTAATAAGTTATCGGTTTCAAACTGAGAGATTTGTATTTAGAAAATCCGATGCAGTTCTTCCAAGTATTTTTGGTAATTTCAAAGCTTATGGATATGTTAATGAACTTGATGGTTCAGAGCACGTTGCATTAGTTAAACAAAAATCATCAAAATTAAGCGAACCTGTACTTGTAAGAATGCATTCAGAGTGCTTAACTGGCGATGCTTTTGGATCATTACGTTGTGATTGTAGACCCCAGTTAGAGGCAGCTTTATCAAGGATAGAAAAGGAGGAAGAGGGGGTTGTTGTTTACTTGAGACAAGAAGGTAGAGGTATTGGTCTAATAAATAAATTAAAAGCATACAGTTTACAGGATGGTGGATTAGACACTGTAGAAGCTAATGAAAAATTAGGTTTTCCAGCTGATCTACGAAATTATGGAGTTGGGGCACAGATATTAACCGATCTAGGGATAAAAAAACTAAAATTACTCACAAACAATCCTAGAAAGATTGCTGGATTAGGTGGTTATGGAATAGAGGTTATTGAGAGAGTTCCACTAGTAATTTGTCCAAACGATAATAATGCAGAATATTTGAGTGTAAAAAAAACGAAGTTAGGCCACATGATTGATGAAGATAATCCCAATTCCAGTAATATCAATCCATTTATATCAATTTTTCTTGACGGAAAATATAAATCTATTGATCTAGTTCCAATAAAAAATAACGTTATTAAATTCTGTAATGAGAAGTACATTAATATTAAACTAGAAAGTACACCAAGATTATTGGCTTTTTGGAATCGACCAAAATTAGTTTGGCGAATTTTGCATGATCAGAATAGAGCCAATTGCAACATTACTGATGAAGAAATAAAAAATATTGAATTATTTATTCAGTTTTTATCCAATTATCAAAATAGTACAAAGATTGGAATTATTGTTTCTAGAAATATTGAACAGGTATTACACCCAACAAGTAGCATCAAATTAATCCATACTAAATTTACTATTAATAATGAAATTTTATATTCGTCTACAAGAAAATTTAATCTAGATAAAGAGACATTTAGTATTGTTTTTGAAGACTAAATTACTATTTTAAAGTTGCTTTTAGAATTTTTGACCCATTAGTAAGCTTTAGCACTACATCCATATCATCAGTCTTACCAAAAACAGTATGAACTCCATCGAGATGAGGTTGTGGATCATATACTATAAAAAATTGACTGCCACCTGTATCCTTTCCTGCATGGGCCATAGAAAGTGAACCTTTTAGATGTTTATTGGAATTAATTTCACATTTTATATTATATCCAGGGCCACCAGTTCCAGGCATACCTGATGCTCCATCACGAGTATTTGGACATCCACCCTGAGCCATAAAACCAGGAATAACTCTGTGAAATGCTAAACCATCATAAAAACCATCACTAATTAGGCTTGTGAAGTTTTTAACTGTATTAGGTGCGTCTTCAGAAAAAAATTCAATATTAATGTTCCCAACTTCTGTTTCAAATAAAGCAGTTGTCATGTTTAATTTGTTTAGTAATTAATTGATATTTTAATAGCTAAAGCAACTTTTCAAGGTTTTGCTTAATGGTATTTATATCAATGTTGTCTTTATCACCATTTTTGACTTCCTCCCAATTCTCAACTTGTAGGTTTTTCTGGGGTGGTGAAATTAGTAACCTATCTTCTGCCGTTTTAGGTACGAAATTTTTTTCTACTAATTTGCATTCATAATCTAATTTAATGCAGAAATCCTTTATTTCCTCTATGTCAATCATTTCAACTGTTGGCAAAGGAAAATCTTGAGCTTCTAGTAGACCACAATATCTAGTTGCATCATCCTTATCTTCAAACATAAGGACAATGGTTCTTCCTTTAAGTTCGATTGAATGAATTCCTTCCTTATCTGTTCCTGAATTATATAAAAGAACAAATATGTTCATAAGTGTCTATTTTTCTATTTATATATTATTTGATTGAGAATCAGAAAGTGATAATTCTTGTAATCTTGTATATAAAGCAATTTCTTCGTCATTAATATCGGCAGGTATGACTACCAAGATTTCAACATATTGATCCCCTACATTATCTTCGAAAGATAAACCCCTACCTTTCAAACGTAACATTCTACCCGTAGAAGATTTTGGTGGTACTTGAAGTGTAACATTTCCATCAAGCGTAGGAACCTCTACTGCACAACCAAGAAGAGCATCATGAGGAAATAACTCCAATTTATAAAGAACTCTTAAACCATCAATTCGTAGACCACTTTCCGTTTGAACTTTTAACTGTAGATAATGATCTTTACCACCTCTTGCAATATTCTCAAGTCTTAATCGCCATCCATCTCCAGCGAATGGAGGTGTATCAACTTCTACAACGGTTTCATCTTCAAGCTCTATTAAAATTGAAGCTCCATTTAAGGCCTCATCAGGAGTTAATTCAATAACTGTTTCAATATCTTGGTGGAGTTTAACTGGTGGTGGCTCTTCTGGAGACGTTGTAGGGTATTCATAATGATTAAATTCATCATTATTTGTATTTGTTGATTCATCCTCAAATGGTTCATTTTCATACTCCTCGGAATTCTTTGGTGAGTATTCATATCCAAATAATGAATCAAGATAATCTTGAAAATCAGGAAAACCAGTCTTGAAATTATTATTTTCGTTATGACTATGGACATTTTCGTCCGCACTATTTTTTTTTACATTAGGATTACGTAAATATTCGTATGCTTCGTTAATTAATTTAAATCTTTCTTCTGCATTAATATCATTTTTATTTAAATCTGGATGCCATTTTCTTGCTTCTCTTCGAAAGGCCTTTTTAAGTTCTTTATCATCGAAATAAGGGGATAAACCCAAAATCGACAAATAGTCTTTTTTAGAGGAAGTAGTCATTGTCCCACGGATCATCGTCCCTAGAATTACCATACCTCGAATTTCTATAATTTCTATTCATTTGATTATCCCAAGGATCATCATCCCAATAATCATCTGAAAAGAGTTCATCTTTTAATGATCCAAATGTATTTTTTATGCCCTGTAAGGGATTATTATCAGTTTTCTTTTCTGCCGCAAATTTTCGGTTTAAGCCGAATAATGCTTCTTGTAGAGCACTTACTGAAATTTCTAATTCTTGAGGATCATCGTCATCTATATACTCTTCAACATCTTGAATGGCTAATTCAACAGCTCGTTGTTGCCTTTCGGCACCGTATGGACCAAATTCCAATGAAGCATCTCTAAGTCTTCTCTCAGCTTGCGCAATAAGAGTTAAAGCACTATTTTTCCTGTCGATTACAGATCTTCTCATCCTATCTTCATTAGCTTTTGCTTTGGCTTCTTCAATTATAGAATTTATTTCTTGTTCATTTAAATTTGAACCTCCAGAGATTGTAACTGTTTGCTTTCTTCCAGTTGTTCTATCAGTTGCACTTACTTCTAAAAGACCATTAGCATCAATATCAAATGCTACCTGGACTTGAGGTATCCCTCTTGGAGCTGGAGGTATTCCTGATAGTCTAAATTTACCAAGTGATTTATTTTCGGAGGCTAAAGGCCTTTCTCCCTGCCGAACTTGAACAACAACTGATGATTGATTAGCTTCGGAAGTACTAAAAACATCAGATTGTCTAACTGGTATTGGCGTATTACGAGGAATGAGTACCTTCATAAGACCACCAATAGTTTCTAAACCTAAAGATAAGGGAGTAACGTCATTTAGTAGTAAATCTTGTAAATCACCACTAATAATTCCAGATTGTATCGCGGCTCCAACTGCTACGACTTCATCAGGATTAACAGATTGACAAGGATCATTTGGAACGAGAGTCTTTACTAATTGTTGAACCATTGGGATTCTTGTACTGCCACCGACAAGAACTACTTCATCAATATCATCTGCGTTCCATCCAGAATCATCTAAGGCTATTTGCACAGGCTCTAATAATCTATCAAGTAAATCTTGTGATAATACTTCAAATATTTTTCTATCAAGAGATTCTTCAATATGTAACGGGCCCTCTTTACATGTTGTGATAAATGGTAAAGATATTTTTGTTTTTTGTAATCCTGACAATTCACATTTAGCTTTTTCAGCAGCCTCAGTTAATCTCTGTAAAGCTTGTCTATCCCTTCTAAGATCAATACCATGTTTAGCTAGAAATTTTTCTGCAAGCCAATCTACTATTTTTGAATCAAAATTGTTTCCTCCTAGCTGTGTATCACCACAAGTAGCTTTAACATCAAATACACCATTAGAAATTTTCAATAATGAAACATCAAATGTTCCTCCTCCTAAATCAAAAACCAAAACATTATTAGAAGAGCTTTTTTCAAAACCATAAGCTAGAGCGGCAGCAGTAGGCTCATTTAGAATTCTATCTACTTTAATACCAGCTAATATTGCAGAATCCTTTGTAGCTTGCCTCTGAGAATCATTAAAGTAAGCAGGGACTGTTATAACTGCAGAGTCAATAGTATCTCCAAGATATGTTTCAGCATCATTAATTAATTTTCTAATTAAGGAGCTCACTAATTCCTCTGGTGCGTACTCTCTTTCTGTATTTGGACTAAGAACCCTAACGCTTCCAGTGGTATTAGCCTTTACGTTGTAAGGGACAGAAATACTATTTTCATCTAATTCATCCCAGTCACTTCCAATAAATCTTTTTAGGTTATAAAAGGTATTCTTAGGATTTAGAACAAGTTGTCTTCTTGCTTGGTCTCCAATTACTATTTCTTTATCTTTTGTAAATCCAACTATTGAAGGTGTAGTTCTAGAACCTTCAGAATTAGCAATAACAATTGGACGGCCAGCTTCAATAACTCCGACAACAGAGTTAGTAGTACCCAAATCAATTCCAACTATTTGCCCCATGATTTTAGATCGCTAAATTAAAGCAAAATTTACTAGTAATTTAATTAATTTTTATCTTAGATATTTACATATAATAGTAAAAATCAAATATTTTCAACTTAATTTAAATAAATAAGATTATTTATAACTTGTTAGTAAGATTACTATATATTTTAAAAGATAATTTTAAGACAAAGGTGTTGATGTATTTAACCAAAATAAACTAATATAAAACGGAGAGAGAGGGATTCGAACCCTCGATAAAGTTGCCCCTATACAGCATTTCCAGTGCTGCGCCTTCAACCACTCGGCCACCTCTCCCAAGATAACCATTTTAACCCTTGATCATCCCATTTTAGAGGAAAGTTATTTGAAAAAGACTTTCACAGTCACGATTAAAAATAAGGAAACCGGAAAGGTCTACCAAGAGCAGGTTAATAGTGATAATTACATACTTAAAGAATTTGAAAAGAGAGGCCTCAAACTTGCATTTTCATGTAGAAATGGTTGCTGTACAAGTTGTGCAGTTAAAATTAAATCTGGTACCTTAAACCAACCAGAAGCCATGGGTGTATCTCAAGCTTTAAAAGACAAAGGCTATGCACTTCTTTGTGTCGCTAAAGCAACTTCAGATCTTGAGGTAGAAACTACATACGAAGATGAAGTTTACGATTTACAATTTGGACAATATTTTGGGAGGGGAAATACAAGAGTTGCGCCACCTTGGGAATTTGAAGAAGATTAACTACCATGTTTGAATTAAGTGAAATAGAGGAACTTTCAAATCAAGTAAACTTATCCATTTTGTATGAAATAGCCAAGAATTCCGCTCAACTTGGTAATGAAATTTTAAAAGTTAATTACAATAAAATTCAGAAAATATCATCAAAGGGTAGGAAGGGTGATCTAGTTACCAATGTAGATTTGGAAGTTGAAAATAAAATAAAAGAATATTTATTAGAAGAGACACCAAACATATCTATAAATGCAGAGGAATCTGGTAAATTAACCAAATCTTCGGATTTAACGTGGTGTATAGACCCATTAGACGGTACAACAAATTATTCCCATGGATATCCTTTTTTTGGGACTTCTATTGGTCTTGTATATAAAAATAAGCCAATTATAGGCGCTATATCAGTACCTTATTTAAATGAACTATATTCAGCATGTATAGGTTTAGGCTCATTCTGCAATGATAGTGAACTTAAAGTATCGAATCCCTCTAATCTTTATGATAGTCTACTTGTAACTGGTTTCTCTTATGACAGATTTGAGACAGAGGATAATAATTATGCTGAATTTTGTTATTTAACACATAAAACTAGAGGTGTTAGAAGAGGAGGTGCAGCAGCAGTGGATCTAGCATTTGTTGCGGCAGGTAAGGTAGATGGATATTGGGAAAGAGGATTGGAGGTATGGGACCTAGCGGCCGGTGCTATTATTGTTAAAGAAGCTGGTGGCATTATTTCTGATTATCCATCAGGCGAATTTAATTTAAGTTCTGGAAGAATTTTAGCTTGTTCTCCAAGCCTTGAAAATGAATTAAAAAATGAACTAGATAAAGTTTCTCCATTTAAAAAAAATCTCTATACCTAAAATTTGTAAAATATTAAAATGACAGATATAAAAGAAATTAAATTAGTCGATGTAAAAAATAACTCAAACATAATAAATAATTTAAATAGTATTTATAAACTATGGGGATATGAAGAGGTTTCACCCTCATTTATAAATACTTTAGAGACCATAAAAGGCCGTGGCGTTATTGACGAAAATCAGGTTGTAGGAATAGTAAGTAATAATTCATTATGTCTTAGGCCAGAAATGACAACATCAATTGTTAAATTGTCATCTACTAGATTAATAAATAAGAAAAGACCTATAAGATTATTCACTAATGGAATGGTTTTTGATAAAAAACAAAATAATAAAAATTCATTTAAGTTACAAGAAAAATTGCAGAGTGGAATTGAATTAATTGGATATGATACAAAATACCCAGAAATTGAAGTTATTAATATTTTGTTTGATTCAATCGATAATATTAATTTGAAGGATGGTTGTAATTTATTTCTACTAGTAAGCACTACAAAAATAATGGATTTGATACTGAACAAATATAAGAATAATAATTTTGAAAAAATTAAAAAAAGTCTGGTTAATTTTGATCAAGATAATTTATCTAAATTAGGAATAGATGAAGATGACAAATATATTCTTAAAGAAATTTTATTCACACGAGGAGAGCCAATTGCAATATTAAAAAAATTAAAAACTAAATATGGTACTAGTAAAACATTAGATGACTTAAATTTTTTATTTGAAACATTATCAAAAATATCAAATAAATATGGGGTTAAATTACAACTTGATCCCACTTTTCAACCTCACTTGAATTTATATGAAGGAATAGTTTTTCAACTAATAGGGGATAATGGTAAAAATAAAAGCGTCATCGCAAAAGGCGGAAGATATGATGAGTTAGTAAGATCATTTAGTCCTAATGAGAAAATATTTAATGGGATTGGATTTACAATTTCAGTAGACATTTTAAGGAATTTAATTAAAGAAGAAAAGACAAATAAAAAAAGGATTTTATTGATGTTTAAAGATTCTTATTTGTTAGAAAAAGGTATGAATGAACAAAAAGCACAACAGAAAAAAGGAAATATTGCTGTCTTACATTTAAATCCATGTAATGACTTGGCTGAAGCCAATCAAATTATGAAAGAAAATGATTGTAATGAGATTTTGTGGGTTAAATAAAACCTTTTAAAAATTAATTTAACTTTTAAATTCATATATTGTTCGGTCAATACTCCTAATTAAACTTGATTAACTAGTTTTTACGAAATAAGATTTAATATGTTTGATTTTTTTTAAATGGAAAAAGGCGAAATTCGTATTAATACCGAAAATATTTTCCCAATTATCAAGAAGGCAGTATATTCTGACCATGAAATCTTTTTAAGAGAACTTGTAAGTAATGGTGTTGACGCAATTAGTAAAAGAAGAATGGCCTCTATGGCAGGAGATTGCGAGAATACAGAGGAGGCTCAAGTAAAAATAACAATTAACCGTGAAAAAAATACGTTAACAATTTCCGATAATGGAATTGGAATGAATGATGAAGAAATTAAGAAGTACATAAATCAAGTTGCATTTTCTAGTGCTGAAGAATTCCTAACAAAATACAAAAAAGATAATGATGAATTCATAGGTCATTTTGGACTAGGTTTTTATTCAAGTTTCATGGTGGCAGATAGAGTTGATATATTAACTAAGTCGGCAATTGGGGAATCAAAAGCTTTCAAATGGTCTTGTGATGGATCACCAAATTTCACTTTAGAAGAGTCAGAAAGAGAGACAATTGGTACAGATGTTATTCTTCACCTACTTGAAGAAGAAAAAGAGTTTATCGAGCCTGAAAGGATTAAATCACTAATAAAAATATATTGTGATTTTATGCCAATAGATGTCTTATTAGAAGGAGAGACAATCAATAAGAAAAATCCTCCTTGGAGAAAACAACCTAATGAATTAAAAGATGAAGATTATATTGAGTTATATAAATACCTTTATCCTTTCCAGGGAGATCCACTGTTATGGATTCATCTAAATACAGATTATCCATATGACATACAAGGGATATTGTATTTTCCAAAGTTGTCAGGTAGAGCTGATTGGGAAAAGGGAGAAATAAAACTATTTTGCAATCAAGTATTCGTAAGCGATTCAATTAAAGAGATAGTACCAAAATATCTTTTACCTCTTAGAGGAGTTATTGACTCTACAGATATACCTCTAAACGTTAGTAGAAGTGCATTACAAACAGATAGAAAAGTAAGGTCTATATCATCATTTATCTCAAAAAAAATCGCTAATAAACTGAAGGATTTGATAAAAAATTCTCCAGAATTTTATGCAGAAATTTGGGATTCAATCTCTGCTTTTATTAAAATTGGCGCTATAGAAGATGAAAAATTTGCTGATTTAGTTAATAACAGTATAATTTTCGAAACAATAATAAATTCCGAGAAAGACGTAACTAAAGATATTGAAAATAAATCCCTCATCAAGTCCAATGATAAATATTTCACAACTCTCGCAAATTACAAAGAGCGAAATAAATTAACTGATTCTAAAAAAATAATTTACTGTTCAGATTTGATTGCGCAGTCTAGTGCATTAAATATCTGTTTATCTGATAATAAAGAAGTTATTAAATCAGACCCCTTAATTGACGCACAATTTCTTCCATGGTTGGAAAGTAAAAATGAAGATTATCAATTCCAAAGAGTAGATTCAGAAATAAATGAACTAGAAGATAAAGAATCTAAAGAAATTGTAGATAAGGATGGCAAATCAAATACAGATAATCTTAGAGATACGATAGTTAAGGCCCTTAACAATGATAAAGTAACAGTTAAAGTGCAGTCACTTTCAAGTAAAGAGGCGCCACCAGCGATAATCTTGCTTCCAGAACAAATGAGAAGAATTAATGATATGGGAGCTTACATGGAACAAAAGATGCCTGGCTTACCTGAATATCATGTGCTCTTAATTAACAAAGAACATCCACTTATTGTTGGTCTTAATAAAATTACAGGCAACAAAATAATTATTGATGAAAAAGATCCTATTGAGAATCCATTAGCATCTAAAATTGCTAATCATGTTTACGATATGGCTAAGCTTTCCGTTGGTGGATTAGATCAAGAACAGATAATTAATTTACAAAATAATAATGCCGAATTAATTTCAGAATTGCTTAATTCAACAAATTGAGCCATGTGTTAGAATTTTTAAAGATTTAATTCAATAAATATGTCAAGAGTTTGCGAACTGACCGGTGCAAAAGCTAATAACGGGATGGCAGTGAGTCACTCACATATTCGAACAAAAAAATTGCAACAAGTTAATCTCCAAAAAAGGAGACTTTGGTGGGAAGAAGGCAAAAAATGGGTGAATATTAAAATTAGCACCAAAGCACTAAAGTCTATACAAAAAGTAGGTTTAGATAAATTTGCTAAATCAAATGGAGTTGATTTAAAAAAATTCTAAATTTGATGAGAAATTTAGTTGTAATTATATTAATATCTTTTATTTTTTTATTTAATTTTAATTCAGTAATCGCTTTTGACTTTGCTCCTGAAGTTGGAGATATTGCTCCAAACTTTCAATTAGAAGGTTTTAATAAAAACATAAAATCAAAAAATATTTGGGAATTAAATGATTTTCAAGGTAAGTGGCTTGTTATGTATTTTTATCCAAAGGACTTTACCGCAGGTTGCACTCTTGAAGCTAAGGGTTTTTCGGAATTAAAAAAAGATTTTTCAAAATATAATGCCGAAATTCTTGGTATTAGTGCTGATAATCAAGATTCTCATGAAAGTTTCTGCAGCGAGAAATCTATAAACTACACTTTATTATCCGATCCTGAAGGAATTATTAGCGATAAATATGGTTCTTGGATTCCTCCATTTTCAGATAGAAATACTTTTTTGATTTCTCCAGAAGGGGAAATTTCTTATAGATGGATAAGTGTTTTACCTATAAATCATGCCAAAGAAGTACTTAATGTACTAAAGAAAAAAATATAAATTTTGCACGAACTTTCATTTGGAACTTGGTTAATTCACATCTCTTCGGTCATTGAATGGATATTTACCATCTTTGTTATATACAAAATTTCTACATATAAAGAATACAATTTATTTTTTTGGTTAAGCTTAGCTATGGTTCCAAACTTAATAGGAGCTATGTGCGCTATTACTTGGCATATTTATGATAATCAAGATGTATTGTATGGATTAGTAACGCTTCAAGGGATATTTACTTTTATTGGTAATTCAACATTAGCTCTCGCATCATTCACTATTTTTAAAAAGGAAGAGACTTATGAATGATTTATTTTTTTATTTTATAGAAAAATTAGGTTCCATTGATAACACATTATTGTTCGCAGTATCAATAATTCCATATGCAATATTTTTGTTTTACTTATATAAAATCAAAACTTTTAATAATTTTGTAAAAACAGGATTTTCCTTAACTGTTTTATTCGTATTCATAACTATATTGGTATCTATCTTCACAATAAATTTTTATGATAAAACCCTTGTTGAGGTTGACTTCCTGCATGGCTTTGCAGAATCCTTCCTAACTCTAAGTGATTTCGTTATTTTGTTTGGATTTATAAAGTTGTTAAATAGTTTAGAAGTAAACAACTCTTAAGACCTTTTACAATTTTGTGTTTTTTAGGTAAAAATATTAGAGAATATATGAAAATAACGATTTTTTATGTTTACTACATTATTTGCAGCTGCAGATCCAGCAACTTTTTCTTGGTCTCCAAAGTGTGCCGTCGTAATGATTGCATGTAATGTTTTTGCTTATGCAATTGCTAGAGCAACAATAAGAAAACCTAATGAAGGTTTTGAAATACCTAATTCAAAATTCTTTGGTGGTTTAAGTCACGCATCAGTTGTAGGTGCTAATTGCCTAGGTCATATTTTCGGAATTGGAGCAATCTTAGGATTAGCCTCGCGTGGTGTTTTATAAAAATTTATTTATTAAATTTTTAATTATCTAACTTAAATTTTTTAACAATTTTATCTGCCATCTGATCAGGCATAAGTTCTAATTTTTCTTTACTCTGATCAGGTGAAGCATGATCAACTAAAACATCAGGTATACCTATTCTGTATACGGGAATATTTATTTCATTATCGTTTAATAATTCAACTATTGCGGAACCAAATCCACCAATTAGGGTTCCTTCTTCCATAGTTACAACTTTTTGAATCCTACTTGCTAAAGGCATAATAAGATTTTTATCGAGAGGTTTCACAAATCTTGCATTAATAAGACATGCATTAATATTCATATTTTTTAGTATCTTTGCTGTTTCGATAGCTGATGCGACCATTGAACCATAAGCAATAATTAAAATATCCTCTCCTTCTTCAAGTATTTCAGCTTCGCCTATATTTAAAGGTTCCCAACCCTCATCCATTACAGCTACTCCTAACCCAGAGCCTCTGGGTATTCTTAGTGCTGTAGGACCGTTATGGTTTATTGAAGTCATTAACATTCTCTGTAATTCAGACTCATCTTTTGGGGCCATCAATACAAAATTAGGTATAGATCTCATATAACTGATATCGTACTGACCTTGGTGAGTAGGACCGTCAGCTCCAACTATCCCAGCTCTATCAAGTACGAATGATACAGGTAAATTTTGTATACCTACATCATGAATTAATTGATCGAAAGCACGTTGAAGAAAAGTACTATAAATAGCTACAACAGGTTTAAGACCATCGCACGACATTCCTGCCGCAAGAGTAACTGCATGTTGTTCTGCTATTCCTACATCGATATATTGGTCTGGAATATTTTTTTGCAATATATCTAAACCAGTACCTGTAGCCATTGCAGCTGTAATGCCAACGACTTTGCTATCTTGTTCACATATTTTCAATAAGGTTTGACCAAATATTTTACTATAACTAACAGGCTTAGGTTTCTTTGATGGAATAGATTTCCCAGTAGTCAGATCAAATGCAGACTGTGCATGATAGCCTACCTGATCAGCTTCTGCATAAGGATAACCCTTCCCTTTTGTTGTGACAACATGAACAAGTACAGGTTTTTTAAGTTTATGAGCAGCGTTAAAAGTATTAACTAAATTTCCAATATCATGACCGTCAATTGGACCCATATATGTAAATCCAAGTTCTTCAAAAACAGCACCAACCTTAGGCACAGCCAATCGTCTAACGCTTCCTTTAATATTTTTCAATTCTTCTGGTATATCCTTACCAATTAAGGGAATATTTTTTACACTTTCTTGAACACTATCTGATAAAAATTGCAATGGCGGACTAACTCTTACCTTATTTAAGTAAGATGAAAGGGCTCCAACTGGAGGTGAAATAGACATATCATTATCATTTAATACAACAACTAAAGGAGTATTTGGTAAGTGTCCTGCATGATTTATAGCTTCTAATGCCATACCTCCAGTTAATGCTCCATCTCCAATAACAGCAACACATTTATAATTCATACCTTTTTTGTCTCTTGCTATTGCCATTCCTAAAGCAGCAGAAATAGAAGTACTTGCATGTCCAGCACCAAAATGATCAAATTTACTTTCACTTCTTTTTAGATATCCAGCTATTCCATTTTGTTGTCTAAGGGAATCAAATTGACTGAAACGTCCTGTTATTAATTTATGAGGATAACCTTGATGTCCTACATCCCAAACAACTTTGTCGAAATCTAGATCAAGAGTTTGATATAAAGCCAATGTAAGCTCAACTACACCTAAACCAGGGCCAAGATGTCCACCGCTAGTAGAAACTACTTGAAGGTGTCTTTCTCTAATTTGACAAGCAATTTCCTCTAATTGTGAAACTGTTAAGCCATGAAGTTGATTTGGATGACTTAACTCACTTAAAAGCATTTAACAAAAATTGGTATCTATCTAATCTAAAACGTGAAGGTGCAAAATGAGTATTTTTTTTGAAATAGATCATGTAATGTTTTATTAGATTAATAATTAATGCTAAAAATATATATATGAATGATTATTTTGAAAAAATACTTCAAGCGGAAGTCTATGAAGTTGCCAAAAAAACACCGCTAGAGAAAGCACATAATTTAAGTAAAAAGCTTAATAATGAAGTTTTTCTAAAAAGAGAGGATCTTCAAGATGTATTTTCATTCAAAATAAGAGGGGCATACAACAAGATGAGTAAGCTCAGCAAATCTCAGCTTACTAAGGGAGTAATTACTTCAAGTGCTGGCAATCATGCCCAAGGTGTTGCACTTAGTGCTCTCAAATTAAATTGCCAAGCAACTATATTAATGCCAATTACAACACCTCTAGTAAAAGTTAATGCAGTAAAAAATTTAAAAGCAAAAGTAATATTATTTGGTGATAATTATGATGAAACTCACAAAGAGGCAATAAGGATTAGCCATGAAAGAAATTTATGTTTTATTCACCCTTTTGATGATCCAGATGTTATAGCAGGACAGGGAACTATAGCTATTGAACTTGAACAGCAACTCACGGAAAAACCATATGCAATTTATATTGCTGTTGGTGGTGGTGGATTGATATCAGGAATATCTTTATATATTAAAAAAATATGGCCCGAAGTAAAAATAATCGGGGTAGAACCTGAAGACGCTGACGCTATGACAAAATCGTTGGAAGAAGAAAAAATTGTGGAATTACCCTCTGTTGGTCAATTTGCAGATGGAGTGGCGGTTAAAAAAATTGGTAAAAATACTTTTGATATTGGTAGAAAATATATAGATAAGATGATTAGGGTTAATACTGACGAAATATGTGCTGCTATAAAAGATGTTTTTGAGGATACTAGATCAATACTAGAGCCCGCAGGCGCCTTATCAATAGCAGGTATGAAAAAAGATATTTTAAAATCGCATCATTCAAACAGAAAAATGGTAGCGATTGCATGTGGTGCAAATATGAATTTTGAGAGGCTTAGATTTGTAGCAGAAAGAGCAGAACTTGGAGAGTTTAAAGAAGTAATGATGGCTGTTGAAATTCCTGAACGCCCTGGGAGTCTAATTGATTTTTGTAAGTTACTTGATAATAGAAATTTAACTGAATTTAGCTATAGGATGTCGGATTCCAAGAATGCACAGATCTTTGTAGGAGTTCAAGTCTATGGGGTAAATGATAAAAAAAATCTATTAAATGTATTTAGAAATTCTGCGTACTCATTTATTGACATAAGTGATGATGAATTATCTAAAAATCATCTCAGACATATGGTAGGTGGAAGATTACCAAGGAATTTTAAAGAGATGGAATATAGAAACTTTGTTGAGCTTTTATACAGATTTGAGTTTCCTGAAAGACCTGGCGCATTAATAAACTTCTTAAATAATATGAAATCTAATTGGTCTATAAGCGTATTTCACTACAGGAATTATGGTGCTGATGTAGGGAAAATTGTTATTGGAGTTTTAATTGATAAAAATGAGATTTTAGAGTGGAATAAATTTATAAGAATTCTAGGCTATAAATTTTGGGATGAAACTCAAAACGATACATATAGATTATTTCTTGGTGCATCAGATTAAATTTAAGGTAAATTAGGAAAGATTTCGGTAACTAAAATCAATCAATCTGATCTAAATACCACGCCAATATCTGATATAGATCTAGTTACTAAAGTTGAAGCTGTTCTATATTTGAAAGGCAGACCAATAACAAAAAAAGATCTTTCAGAAATTACTAATTCAGATATTAATTCAATAAATGATGCAATTAAAGATCTAAAAAATAAATATTCTAATCCTAACTCAGCTATTGAATTAAATGTAGTTAATAACAGTTTTTCTCTCGAACTAAAATCTAGTCTTAATGAATTCGTCGATGACTTACTTCCTTCTGATTTGAAAACATCCGAATTAAGAACATTGGCAACTATTGCTATCAAAAAAAAGATCCTGCAATCGGATCTAATACTTCTTCGAGGTTCAGGCGCTTATGATCATATTAAAGAATTATTAGAAAAGAAATTTATCGTCAAAAGGAAGCAAAAAGATGGTAGATCATATTGGCTATCATTATCAGAAAAGTTTTTTCAAACTTTTGCTGTAAGTAATGAATATCTTTCAAATATAGGAAGCAGTAATAATAAGCAGCAATAATAAGTAAATGTTAGGATGTATTAAATTACGACAAGAAAATGTTATCTGAGATTTTTGCAGTTCTGGGCCAAACTTTATCAATTTATTCTTTCATATTGATTATAAGAATTTTACTTACATGGTTTCCGGGTATTGATTGGAGTAACAGCGTTTTATCTGCATTAACTTCTATCACTGATCCCTATTTAAACATTTTTAGAGGTATTATCCCTCCAATTGGTGGATTCGATATTTCATCTTTATTAGCTTTTTTACTTTTAAATGTTATTCAAAATTTAATTACAAATCTCCAGTATGCAAGCTTAGGTTATAGCTGATTTTATCTATCATCTCCAGAACCTCTTATCTTCCCTTTAGCAGCTCTTAATTTTAATTTTTCTAGGTTTTGTAATGCGACATCCTCTAAATTGAAATTTAATTCTGTACAAAGATTTGATAAATACCACAAAACATCTCCTAACTCTTTTTTAATACCTAATTTTGATTCGTTATCAAATATTCCATCTTTATCTCTAATAACCTTTTTCACTTTTTCTGCCACCTCGCCAGCCTCTCCAACTAAACCAAGAGTTGGATAAATATTATTTGAGCCTAAATCTGGATATTGTGCTGTTTCTCTAGCTTTTTTCTGATAAGTTTTAAAATCCATGACTTAAATAACTAACTTTGGGTATGGTAAATTTATTTATATCTAGCAATATTATCTATATATGTCGAATATTGATTTAAAAAGAAGAACAAAAATAGTAGCAACTATTGGCCCTGCAACTCAATCTGAAGAGATAATTACAAATTTAATTAAAGCTGGAGTAACAACATTCAGGTTAAATTTTTCACATGGAGATCATAAAGACCATGCTGAGAGAATAAAAACCATAAGAGAAGTATCAAAAAAGTTAGATATAGATATTGGAATATTGCAAGATCTTCAAGGACCTAAAATACGATTAGGGCGCTTTAAAGATGGGCCAGTAAGAGTAAAAAAAGGAGATAAATTCACACTGACATCAAATGAAGTCGAATGTACAAATACTATTGCAAATGTAACCTACGACAAACTTTCTCAAGAAGTTAGCGAAGGTAAAAGAATACTTTTAGATGATGGAAAAATAGAAATGATTGTAGAAAAAGTTGATATAAAAGCTAATAATTTAGAGTGCATGGTAACTGTAGGAGGGGTTCTTTCAAATAATAAAGGTGTTAATTTTCCAGATGTTCAATTATCAGTAAAAGCATTAACAGAAAAAGATAAAGAGGATTTAAAATTCGGTTTATCTGAAGGAGTTGATTGGATAGCATTAAGTTTCGTAAGAAATCCATCCGATATAAATGAGATAAAAGATTTAATAAACAAAAATGGGAATTCAACTCCTGTAGTCGCAAAAATAGAAAAATTTGAAGCAATTGATCAGATCGATACAGTATTACCCTTATGTGATGGGGTTATGGTTGCAAGAGGTGACTTGGGAGTAGAAATGCCTGCTGAAGAAGTTCCTCTTTTACAAAAGGAATTAATAAGAAAAGCTAATACATTAGGTATCCCAATAATTACAGCGACTCAAATGCTTGATTCTATGGCTTCTAATCCAAGACCAACTAGGGCCGAAGTTAGTGATGTTGCAAATGCAATTCTAGATGGTACAGATGCTGTAATGTTATCAAACGAAACTGCAGTTGGCGATTATCCTGTAGAGGCAGTTGAAACGATGGCAACCATAGCAAGAAGAATTGAGAGGGATTATCCACTTAAGGCTATCGAAAGCCACTTACCCAGTACGATCCCAAACGCTATTAGTGCAGCAGTAAGTAATATAGCTAGACAACTTGATGCAGGAGCTATAATCCCTCTAACTAAATCAGGTTCTACCGCTCGAAATGTGAGTAAGTTCAGACCACCAACACCTATCTTGGCAACTACTACAGAGAGTAGTGTAGCGAGAAGATTGCAACTTGTTTGGGGAGTTACTCCAATAGTAGTTAAAAATGATGAAAGAACAGCAAAAACTTTTAGTTTAGCCATGCAAATTGCTCAGGAGATGGGGATCTTAAATCAAGGCGATTTAGTAGTTCAAACCGCAGGTACATTAACTGGAATTAGCGGCTCTACAGATTTAATAAAAGTCGGTTTAGTAAGAAAGATTGTATCAAGAGGAATTTCAATAGGGGAAATCGGTGTTACAGGTAAAGCAAGAATAATTAAGAATAATCTTGATATATCATTAATTTGCCCAGGAGAAATATTATTTGTTCCGAAGGAATTAATGAAAAATATTCCACTGAGTAAAAATATTGCCGGCATTGTTACGAACCAAAATGTAAATGATGTTTATGCTTTGTTTACCAAAAATAATAAAAAGATTTCTACAATTTGTAATTTAGAAAATATGGATAATCATCAAATCAGTAATGGTGACCTTATTACACTCCAGCTTAATGAAGGTGTTATATACATGGGACAAATTGAAGATGATGATGCAATAGATAAATATAAATATGTCTAGGAATATCTCAATAAAAGAAGCCTTAGGCATGGCCACAAAAACTTTAGTATCGAACAAATTGAGAAGTTCGTTAACAATGCTTGGGATAATCATAGGAAATGCTTCAGTTATTACACTTGTTGGACTTGGTAGAGGTGCTCAAACATTGGCAAAAAACCAATTAAGTAATTTAGGTGCCAATGTTTTATTCATTGTTCCCGGAAATAATGACACAAGAAGAAGAGGTATTTCATTTCCTAAAAACCTAGTTTTAGAAGATGCAATAGCAATAAGTAATCAAGTACCAACAGTTAAAAAAGTAGCTCCTCAAATCTCTGCTAACGAAATAGTGCAATCAAATTCTAAAAGTTTAAATATATCAATTGCTGGAGTTACTACTGAATTTCTTGAAGTAAGAAGTTTTGAAGTAGACAAGGGTAGATTTATATCAAAAAGTGATGTTAATAGTGCAAGAAGTTATGTTGTAATAGGTCCTGATCTTGAAGACGAGTTTTTTAAAGAAAAATCTTCATCACTCGGAAAAAAAATCAGAATTAAAGACCATACTTATGAAATTATAGGAATATTAAAACCAAAAGGTGCAGTATTTGGAAGCAATCAAGACAAAAATGCATATATTCCATTAACCACCATGGTCAATAGGATTACAGGGAAGGATCCGACATACGGAGTAAGTTTAAGCTTCATTAGTGTTGAAGCGATAAATAAAAATGCAACTAGTGCCGCTAAATTTCAGATTACTAATTTATTAAGGCAAAGACATAAAATAATCAGAGATGATGACTTTGCGGTTAGATCGCAAGAAGATGCATTGAATATAGTAACCAATATAACAAGTGGACTAACATTTTTATTGGCTGGTATTGGAGCAGTATCTTTAGTGGTTGGAGGCATTGGAATCATGAATATTATGCTCGTTTCTGTAAGCGAAAGGACTGAAGAGATTGGACTTAGAAAAGCAATAGGAGCTAAACAGTCAGATATATTAATTCAATTTTTAATTGAGGCATTGATTTTATCTACAATTGGAGGATTAATTGGAACAACAACGGGATTATCAGGTGTTTTTCTTTTATCTCTGATAACACCACTTCCTGCATCAGTAGGAATTACAACTACTTTTTCCACTATGATCATTTCAGGATCAATAGGTTTAATCTTTGGCGTTTTACCTGCAAAAAGAGCTTCTAAATTAGATCCAATTGTTGCATTGAGAAGTTTATAAATAGAATTTATAATAATGCTCAATTTTTATAAATTAATTGAGATACTGGTAAGTCTTCAATTATTAGTAATAACCTCAATGTTACCTGTTTATATTCCACTACCTTTTATCTATAAATCTAGTAATAACTTTGAATTGCCTATCACATGGCAAATTCCAACCATGATTTTATTAACAATTATATTTCATAAAAAAGTTGTTTTCAGAGCATTTTCTATATATTTAATTTTGGGGTTATTTATATTTCCTGTCTTTAATCAAGGAGGTTCAATAGGCTATTTGCTCACTCCAAATTTTGGTTATTTATTAGGTTTATATCCATTAATAAAAATAATTGATAATTTAAACAATAGAAATAAAATAAAAGTTGGAAACTTTCTAAAAAATGGATTTATGGCAATAGGTGCTATGCATTTAACTGGAATATTTTACAACTTCATACAAACTATATTCTACAGTCAATTTTATTTATTTTTATATAATTTAGGGAAATACTCATTAGGTAAGATTGGATATCATTTTTTAATGCTTTTTCCGCTTTTATTACTTATTAAACCTATAGAACTTTTAAAACGTAGTAAACAATGATTAATAAAGTACAAACAAAAATATATTTTTTATCTTTAAGTATTTTTATTTTTCTAATAGATCAATTTACGAAATATTTAATGTTTTATAATAATAAATTATTCATTAATATAGATTTTCTTTTATTCAAATTAGACTTTGTCAAAAATTACGGGGCGGCATTCAACATATTTAGTGGTAGTAGAATATTTTTATCTTTAATAAGTATTATTTTTGCAATATTACTTATTTATTTAATATTAAAGAAAAATAACTTAAATACACTTAATCTATTAAGTTATAGCTTTATTCTTGGCGGAACTATTGGTAATGGTATAGATAGAATATTAAAAGGTTATGTAATTGATTTTATAAATTTAAATATTATAAATTTTCCAGTATTTAATATTGCTGATATATCTATTAATATTGGTATTATTTTTTTACTGTTTAATATTTTTAAAAATAATCGTTAAAATGAATTACTTGAAATTAAAGTATATAAAGTATATTATATTAATATTATTTCTATATATTTTATTTTCGATATTTATAAGAATAGTAAATATTTATACCCTTTTATTTTTAATAGTAATTATTTATATCTTTTATAATATTGATAAAAAATTATTTAAAAAAATTGTTTATAAATTTATATATAAAAATAAAAAAAATACACTTTCATTCAAAAATACATATGGTGCTGCCAAGATAAGTTTGGAAGGGGTAGAGAAAATTAATAAAAAAATTAACGATAAAGTTAAAGTTGAATTGTTAAATTACAAAAAAAATAAACTAGAGTCCCAATTAATAACAGGAGATTATAAAGTTACTCTTTTTGGAGCAGGTTCTTCAGGAAAAACATCTATAGCAAGATCTTTATTAAAAAATATTGTCGGACAAACTTCAGCAAAAATAGGTACAACAAAGCAAATTAATAGCTATAAAATTCGTATCCCAATCTTAAAAAGAAACATTAATATAGTTGATACTCCGGGTTTATTCGAGCCATCTAAATTAGGAGAAGAAAGAGAAAAAACAACAATTATACAAGCGTCAAATTCTGACTTAGTTCTTTTTGTGTTAGATCAGGACATAAATAAATACGAAAACTATCTAATTAAGGAATTATTAAAATTAAGGAAAAAAATAATAATAGTTCTTAATAAATGTGATTTGAGGTCTAGAAATGACAATAACCTCATCAAAGATAATATAATTTCTATAACTTCCGCTAGAAAAAACAAAATTTCAGTTGTTCAAACAATTGCAGTACCTCAAAAATCTCCCTATATAAAATCAGATGCTTTAGATTTAGTTCCAGAGGTAGGAAGTTTATTTAGAGAAATAATTGAAACGCTCGATAATAATGGTGAAGAGTTATTGGCGGATAATATTCTTTTTCGCTCAAATAAGTTAGGTATTAAAAGTAAAAATTTCTTGCAAGAACAAAGATATTTAATGTCAAATAAAGTGATTAAAAAATATATGTGGATAACAGGGGGAGTAATACTAGTTAATCCACTACCAGCTGTTGATTTCCTTACTACTACCTCCGTAAATCTGCAAATGATAATGGAATTATCAAAAATATATGAAATTAAGCTTACAAAAAAGGATGCAAAAGATTTAGCGACATCATTGCTAAGCGCATTGGCTAAACAAGGAATACTGAAAGGGGGTCTCGCCATTCTTTCTCCTGCTTTAGCTACAAGCTTGACTAAAATAATATTATCTAAATCTATACAATCAGTTACAGCAGGCTGGTTAATAAGAATAGTAGGACTAAGTTTGATTGAATATTTTAAAAATGGGCAAGATTGGGGAGATGGAGGAATTCAAGAAGTTGTTGATAAGATCTATAGAATAAGTAAGAGAGATGACATTTTAAACAACTTCGTAAAAGAAGCTATTTCAAAAATTGAAATGAAAAAGTATTTCAAATCAAATAAAAGTTTGCCTCCATTTACTATGTAAAATTGAATAATTGATCATTTAAATAAGTTCTGAAATCAAAGATAGTTATTAGGAGTAAATAAGCAATACAAATAGCTATAGATATAAACCCTGTCACTATTGCAATAATTTTTGGTCTACCCATATTTATTAGTTAAGAATCTAAAAGTCTCAAAAGTTCTTCAATATGAGATTCTTTTGTATTGTAATTTCCCATGACAACCCGTAAAAAATATTTACCTTTAAATTTTGGTCTAGAAAGCATAAAATTATTGTTAATTAGTTGATTAACTTTAGTTTGAGTCCATGCATCAGATTCTTTTGGCTCAAGTTTATTTGGTAAGAATGAAACAATATGAAGAGGACCTGAGAATATATCAAATTTATTTTTACTAATATTTTCTATGAAAAAATCCTTTCTTTTAATTGATGTTTTTAATATATTTTCTATTCCATTCAGACCTAAAAAACGTAACCCAAGCCAAAGTTTGATAATCTCTGCAGGTCTAGAACCTTGTATGCCTATTTCTCCTCTATTTATAATATTTTCTTTAGATGATATATATGGTAGTCCAGTATTAAAAGTATTTTCTAAAGTACTCATATTTGAAACCAATAACAATGATGAAGTCTTTGTGATGCCAATTATTTTTTGTGGATTTATAGTTATCGAATTAGCCTGATTAATATTATTTAAACCTTCTATTGGAATAGAAGTTATAGCAAAAATACCTCCAATTGAACCATCTAGATGTAACCATATATTTCTTTGTTTACAGATTTCACTTATTTCTTTAACAGGATCAATTGCTCCTCTAACAGTTGTCCCAAGGGTGGCAACAATAGCAAATATTTGTTTATTTTCTATTGAACATATATCTAAAGACTTTCTGAGATCGTTTATGTCCATTCGACCTTGATTATCAGTTTTAATTCTGACAAGATTTGCTTCATCAAGACCCATTACTCTTATACATTTAACGAAGGAAGAATGAGCATCTTCACTAACAAGTAATACAGAATTAGGATTTGTACCTAATCCAGCATTATTTCGAGCTGCTATAAGTGCATTCAGATTACTTAATGTACCTCCGCTTGCAGCTATACCTCCTGAGAAATCATTAAAACCTATTTTCTTGGCAAACCATTTGCATAATGATTCCTCAAGCAAAGTAACACTTGGTGATAACTCGTAAGCAAGAAGATTATTATTTAAACCAGCAGCAATTAAATCTCCCAAAATAGAGAAAATTAAAGGTGGGGGATCAAGGTGAGCTAGTGAGCCAGGATGAACGGGATTAAATGAATTATTCAAAAGAGATTTAATCTCAGAAAACAAATCTTCTTCAGAGTTACCATCTTCCGAAGGCATAATGCACTTGAAACTTTCATCAAAAGGTAAAGGACCATTTTTATCAGCTTTAGAAAACCAGTCACAAAGATTTTGACTTGCTCTATTCAGAAGAGTGATCAATCTTTCATTAGTCCCTAAATATGAGGGAAAATATGTATCGTTATTATTAATTAAATCTTCAGCCATCAGATAAGATATCTATAAATAATTCTATTCTCAATATTGATAAATGAGATATATTTTCGAAAATGGAAATAGTAATAAAGATCAACAAAAAAAAACAAATGATTCAAAATACAGTTTGTGGATGAATTCTATATTAAGAAGATCTAGAGAAATTGGAAAAGTTGAGTTACCAATCTGTTCAATAATTTTAGATGAGAGAGGAAGATGTATCGGGAGAGGTGTTAACAGGAGGAATATAAATAAAGACCCATTAGGTCATGCTGAGATAATGGCACTTAGGCAGGCATCTCTAATAAAAAATGATTGGAGATTTAATGAATGTACCATTATCACAAATTTAGAACCTTGTACTATGTGTTCCTCAGCTCTTATTCAAGCACGGATGGGTAAAGTTATTTTCGGTGCTTACGATAAGAAAAGAGGTGGATTGGGTGGCTCAATTGACCTATCAAAACATGAAAGTGCTCATCATAAAATGGAAATAATTGGAGGTATCCTAGAAGATGAATGCAGTGAAATTTTACAGATTTGGTTCAAAAAGTTGAGGACTCAAAAATAGAAAATTTCTTTAGCTCAGTATCAAATAGGTTTAATAATCTGTCTACATTCTCCTCACATGAGTTAAAACCCATTAGTCCTACACGCCACACCTTACCGGATAATTCTCCAAGTCCATTTCCTATTTCAATTCCAAAGTTTTTTAAAAGATGATTTCTAAAACCATCCCCATCAACTGCTGGAGGAATTTTAACTGTGGTTAAAGTTGGCAATCGATAATCCTCTGATACATGTAATTCCATTCCAAGACTTTCTAAACCATTCCACAGTTTCTTTGCATTAGTGTTATGTCTATTCCAAACATTCTCTAAACCTTCATTTGCAATTAATCGTAAACCTTCTCGAATAGCAAAATTCATGTTAACAGGGGCTGTATGATGGTAAACGCGATCAGAACCCCAATATTTATTTAAAAGGGATAAATCTAAGTACCAGTTGGGAACTTTTGTTTTTCTTGAACTTAGTTTTTCTTCAGCTCTTTCATTCAGTGTAAAAGGGCTTAATCCCGGCGGGCAGCTTAATCCTTTCTGACTACAACTATACGCTAAATCAATTTTCCATTCATCTATCAATAATTCTATAGCCCCAAGTGAAGTAACTGCATCAACTAAAAACAAGCAATTATTTTTTCTACATACATCACCAATTCCATCGAGAGGTTGTAAAACCCCACTAGATGTTTCAGCATGAACAATAGCAAATATAGCCGGTTTTTTAGTCTCTATTTCATACTTGATTTCTTCATAAGAAAAGGATTCACCCCAAGGTTTTTCAATAACAGATACATCTGCTTTATATCTATTTGCCATATCAACTAGTCTGTCTCCAAAATATCCTTTTTTAGCGATAAGAATTTTTTCTCCTTCTTCTATAAAATTCGCTATTGAAGCTTCCATAGCTGCACTTCCAGTACCACTTATTGGAATAGTCAGACGATTATTGCATTGCCAAGTATATCTTAGAAGTTTTTGAACATCGGACATTAATGATATATATGCTTCATCTAAATGACCAATTGGATTTAGGGAAAGAGCATTTAAAACTTCAGGATGTGCGTTTGAAGGACCAGGACCTAATAGAAGTCTAGAGGGAACATAAGTCTTTGAGAAATGAGATAAGTTCTCTTCATTTAAAGCCGAAATAAGTTTAGCTTCTGTCAAAGGATTACATTCAATTACTTTTAAATTAAACTAATATTGCCACATAAGCGATATTTATTTAAAGAAATTCATTCAATTTAAATAATTAGGTAAACAATTATTAAACTTATAACTTGAAACACTAAAAGAAGTCATCTAGTCTTAAAAAAAGTTACCATTGATACATAACAAGAATCATCAAGTTATTAATTTCATATAAGGTATCACAAAATTATGTCTAAATCTCCCCAAGATGTTTTAAGTCAAATTAAAGACGAAGGAATTGAACTCATCGATTTAAAATTCACAGATATTCATGGAAAATGGCAACATTTAACTCTTACATCAGACATGATAGAGGAGGATTCATTTACAGAAGGCTTAGCATTTGATGGCTCATCAATAAGAGGTTGGAAAGCAATTAATGCTTCGGATATGTCAATGGTGCCCGATGCAAGTACAGCTTGGATAGATCCTTTTTATAAACATAAAACACTTAGTATGATTTGCTCTATTCAAGAGCCTAGAAGTGGTGAGCCCTATGATAGGTGTCCAAGAGCTTTAGCTCAAAAGGCATTAAAATATTTAGACTCGACTGGTATAGCAGATACAGCATTTTTTGGACCAGAGCCAGAATTCTTTTTATTTGATGATGTTAGATATGACTCTAAAGAAGGAGGTTGTTTTTATAGTGTAGATACTATTGAAGCACCATGGAATACAGGGAGAATTGAAGAAGGGGGAAACTTAGGATACAAAATACAATATAAAGAAGGATATTTTCCAGTAGCTCCAAATGATACTGCTCAAGATATCAGATCTGAGATGCTTCTTCTTATGGGTGAATTAGGGATCCCCACAGAGAAACATCATCATGAAGTTGCTGGTGCTGGCCAACACGAGCTTGGAATGAAATTTGATTCTTTAATAAATGCTGCTGATAACGTTATGACTTATAAATACGTTGTCAGAAATGTTGCAAAAAAATATGGAAAAACTGCAACGTTTATGCCCAAGCCTGTTTTTAACGATAATGGAACTGGAATGCATGTTCACCAGAGTTTATGGAAGAGTGGACAGCCTCTATTTTTTGGTGAAGGAGCATATGCAAATTTATCTCAAACAGCAAGATGGTACATCGGAGGCATACTTAAACATGCTCCATCATTCTTAGCATTTACTAACCCAACTACAAATAGTTATAAAAGATTGGTTCCAGGATTCGAAGCACCTGTAAATCTTGTTTATTCTGAGGGTAATAGATCAGCTGCAGTAAGAATACCTTTAACAGGACCAAGCCCTAAAGCTAAAAGATTAGAATTCAGATCAGGAGACGCACTTGCAAATCCTTACTTAGCATTTTCTGTAATGATGCTTGCTGGTATTGATGGAATTAAAAATCAAATTGATCCTGGTGATGGAGTAGATGTAGATTTATTTGAACTCCCAGCTGATGAGCTTGCAAAAATTGATACAGTACCTTCATCTCTTAATGACTCACTTAATGCGCTAAAAGCAGATAAGGATTACCTATTAGCTGGTGGAGTATTTACTGAAGATTTTATTGATAACTTTATCGATATAAAATATGAAGAGGTTCAACAACTAAGACAAAGGCCTCATCCACATGAATTCTTCATGTATTACGATGCATAATTAAAAGGTCACATTAGTTTAAATTAATCAATTTGAGAAATATCACAAAATATTCTCAAATTGATTTTTTTTTTGTTGGAATATAGATATATAAATTAAAAAATGGCTAGGGAATCTATTTCAAAAATTGCATATAAAACTCTACAACAAAGTAAAAGCATTGCTGGTTTCGCTCACAAGCAGATCAGTTCAAGATTAATGAATTTTATTCTTCCCGATTCGAAGCTTGAAAACATTGATATAAATAAGGACCTCCTAATGCAAATCCAAAATTCAATGGATATCTTAAGAGAAGAAGATTGGAATGATGCAGAAAAAAATATATATCCAAAAAAATTATTGTTTGACGAGCCATGGCTTAGATATTTAACTCAATATCCTAAAATTTGGCTCGATATGCCTAATACATGGGATAGACGCAGAAAACAAAACTTTGATGATCTTCCAAAATCAATTGATAAAGACAATTATCCTCAATATTACTTGAGAAATTTTCATCATCAAACAGATGGTTATTTATCAGATTTTTCAGCTAGCATTTATGACCTACAAGTAGAGATACTTTTCAATGGAAGTGCTGACTCAATGAGGAGAAGAATAATTAAGCCAATAAAAGAAGGACTTGAATTTTTTAGCGATAGAAAAAAAAGTTCTATAAAAATACTTGATGTGGCTACAGGATCAGGAAGAACTTTAAAACAATTAAGAGCGGCATTTCCTAAAGAAAAAATTACAGGAATTGACTTATCTGATTCATACTTAAAAGAGGCAAGTAGATATATTTCAGATTTAGATGGAGATTTAATTCAGTTAATAAAAGGTAATGCTGAAGAATTACCTTTTGAAAATGATAGTTTTCAATGCATTTCGTGTGTTTACTTATTTCATGAATTACCTAGAACAATTAGAGCTAAAGTATTAAATGAATTTTTTAGAGTTCTTGAACCACGGGGGATATTAGTATTAGCTGATTCAATTCAAATAAGTGATTCACCTGACTTTACATCCGTCATGGAAAACTTCTATAAATCTTTTCATGAGCCTTTTTATTGTGATTACATAAAAGAGGATATAGATTCTAAAATAGAGGAAGTAGGGTTTAAAGATGTAAAATCAAATTCCTTTTTTATGACCAAAGTATGGTCTGCTGTAAAGTAAATAAAAACTTCTATGACCTATTGGGATAAAGAGACTATTCAGCTTCTTCAAAGTCTTAATGACAAATTAAAGATTAATCATTCTAAATGGCATAAAGATAAAGGAAATAAATATAAACGATCAGCAGAACTAATTTCTGCGGGATTATGCCATTTAATTATTTCTTGTAATGAGAAGGAAACTATTGAGTACATAGAAGAAAGTATTAAATGGTTAAAAGAAATTAACGTAGATCAACCTTGTCCTAGTAAAAATCACCGTTTTAAAGCTAACTGAAGCCTATTACCTTTACTACTCCATCTAATATCATCAAAACATTCATTAATAATGTATAGCCCACGGCCATTTACACTACTTATTTTTTTTGGTAATTTGTAGTCTCTTTTTTTTATTTCTAAACCATTACCTTGATCTTGAATTTGCCAAACACACCAATTAGGAGTAATTATTCTTCTTACTCTAATATTTTTTTTAGGATCTAATTTGTTTCCATGTTTTACTGCGTTAACTAGAGCTTCATGTAAACCTAGTTTTATAAGATAGCTTGATTGAGAATGTTTAATAGGTTCTAATAATTGATCGACAAATTCATTTAACTGTAATGATGATTCGAATTCGTAGTTTGACCAGTTAATCTTTGGTCGTTTAAAAATTTTTTTTAAAATATTTTTGCCCCGAAATAAGGACATAATAATATTTTGATACTAAATTAATTTTAACTTATTAAATACCTCTATTTAAAGAATATTATTATGTCTCTTTGCAATAGCAGGATGCCGTAGGATAGAGTCCATGAGTCTCACTCCTCTTAGTTGATTTACTAAAGGCATATGTCCATCAGGAGCATCCAATGACCAACAAAAAGATCCAGGATATCTAGTCCATAAGCCCTCTTTTTTCCAACCTATTTTCGGCCACATTAATTCATATTTTTTTCCTACTGATTTTAATATCTTTGCCTGAATTGAGAATCCAAATCTACCAGTAGAGTAAATAGTCCATAATCTATCTATTGTTTCAAGATCTTTACCTGACATATTCTTAACTTCACTATAGAAAACATATCCACGTTTTTCAGCTAATTTTCCAGCTAATTTTCGTAGATAGGAACTTGTTAATCTATCTGCCTCTTCAAATTTTTGCTCAACCAACATCAATTGCAAATCTTCATAATTAATATCAATATCTGAATATGTAGTGAACCAATTATTGAATTCAGAGTTTTCAAAGAATTCAGGCTTAAATTTTTTTAAAACTTGCAATATCCACCCAGCAGCCCAGTCATCTCCATCACTATCAAAAATATCAAACAGTGAAGGGCCAAGATTAAAAATATTTTCTACTTCAGATTCTATTTGAGTTAATGAATTTATTCTTTTTCTTTGATTAGAATCTACAAATTTTTTTATCAGGTTTAATGTAGAGCTATTATAGTTATCTTGTTCTTTGTTATTCATTTTAAAAAATCAATCTAAAAAATTAAAACTATCCATGTATCTCAAAAGAAAAGAACTAGAGAAATTTAGAAGTTTTAAAGGACCACTTATAGATGTTAGAAGCCCGAGTGAATATTATAAAGGACACCTGCCTAATTCTATTAACATTCCACTATTTGATGATGATGAGAGATCTATAGTTGGAACGATTTATAAAAAAGAAGGAAGAAAAAAAGCAGTCATAGAGGGATTAAAATTTTTTGAAAAAAAAATGGAATTATTTCTTGATAATTTATTCATGAGTATTGAGTCTCATAAAACTATTCCTAATAAAAATTATGAATTTTTTATCAGAATATATTGCTCTAGAGGAGGAATGCGTTCACAAAGCATTGCTTGGCTACTAGAAAAATTTAACTTAAATCCAATAACACTTAAGGGAGGATACAAAATATATAGAAAATGGGTATTAAATAGTTTCTCAAAAAAGTTGAATATAGTAGTTATTGGAGGAAAAACAGGAACAGGAAAGACAAGATTATTATCATTACTAGAGAAATATAAATATCAAACTATTGATCTTGAAGGAATTGCTTGTCATAGAGGAAGTACATTTGGAGGTCTAGGAATGAAAGAACAACCTTCAAATGAACAATTTGAAAATATTATTGCAGAAAAATTGAATTCATTTAAAACTTCTAATAATATTTTTGTAGAAGCAGAAAGTGCAAATATAGGTAAATGCAAAATACCCCATGAATTCTTCAATCAAATGAAAACTTCAAGAAGAATAGAAATTTTAAGGAGCGAATCAAACAGGTTAGATGAGTTGATAGATACCTATAGTGTTTTTAAGAAAGAAGAACTACAAGAATCTGTTTTAAGGATAAAAAAAAGATTAGGACCTCTGAGAACAAAGGTAGCTATTGAATCAATTAATAATGAGAAATGGGACTTAGTATGCAGATCAGTTCTAGAGTATTACGATAAGTGTTATGAATATGAAAAGGTTGGTAAAAAAAATATAAAGTTATTAGATTTAACCGACAAAAAATATGATGAAACGATAATAGAATTAATAAATAATGTTTTATAAAATAATTACAAACGAATAAGAAAAATATTTCTTAAGATCAAATATTATAAATAGAAAATTATGACAGCAAATAAAACTGCAAAAATACAATTTTATGAAGGAACTGATGAACCAGTTGTGCCAGAAATAAGACTTACTAGGAGTAAGGATGGTACCACCGGACAGGCATTATTTTTGTTCGAAAAACCTCAGGCATTATCATCAATTACAGACGGTGAAATCACAGGTATGCGTATGATAGACGCTGAAGGTGAAATACTTACCAGGGAAGTTAAGGTAAAGTTTGTTGATGGAGAACCAATATTTTTAGAAGCAGTTTATATATGGAAGAACTCACCAGACTTTGATAGATTTATGAGATTTGCAAATAGTTATGCTAAATCGAATGGATTAGGATATTCTGAAAGGAAATAGAGTATTTTCTAAATTGAGTAGTTCATCATATTTCAAGTTAGCAGTAATTTTAATCACATCTTTAATAATATGGACTTTAAGAGATTTTCTGCTTTTAATAATTTGCTCTTTAGTAATTTCAAATATTGTATGTAATTTATGTAATCAAATACAAAAGGTGTTAAGAATACCTCGACCTCTAACTTTGTTTATCGTGTTGACAGTTATATCGTTAATAGTATTTACAATTTTTATTCTTGTATTACCTCCGTTTGTTAGAGAATTCAATGAGATATTAGTTGATATTCCAAATGGTTTATCTAGGATAAATATTCTGGTTAATACAAATCTGAACAAATTTAATAACCTACTTTATGGTGAAGAATCTGAAAATGTTATAGACATTTTTAATATTATAAATAACGTATTTTCCATTCCAGATGCTGCAACTATTGCAAAAGCAATTCAAGAAAGTTTCAAGAACTTAATTAATATCGCAGGGAATCTGGGCTCTGGTCTATTAAAACTAATTTTCGTTTTAGTAGTTAGTTTGATGATTTCTATTGAACCAAAACAATACAAAGAAAATATACTTCTAGTAATTCCAAAAAATTATCGCAATAAATTTAGAATTATTCTTGATAGATGTAATATTGCACTAGCAAACTGGACCTTTTCTATGGTTATAAGTTCATTATCAGTAGGTATATTATCATTGATAGTCTTATCTATATTAGATGTCAAATATGTTGTCTCAAATGCTTTAATAGCTATGGTATTAAATATAATCCCAAATATAGGTCCAGTTATTAGTGGTATATTTCCAATTTCAATTGCACTATTAGATAATTTTTGGAAACCACTGGCCGTATTAGGATCATATGTAATAATTCAAAATATTGAAAGCTATATAATAATGCCATCTATTATGAAGAGAAAAGCAAACTTACTTCCTGGTTTGACATTAATATCGCAATTTGGATTCACCTTCATTTTTGGTCCATTAGGCTTAATACTATCTCTTCCATTAGCTGTGGTAATACAGGTTTTAATCAAAGAATCATTTAAAGATATTTAAAACCTACTAAATTAATTTTTTATATAAATATGGGTAGGAAAAAAGTATAAAGAAAGCTAAGGGATGTTTTCCAATAGCAAAATATAGTGAACTAAAAGTAAAGTGATCAAATAATATTCTTAGCTCAGTAGAAAGATCTATCAAAACTAAAGAAAATAAAATTATCAAATAGTAATTCAATTTCATAAAATTAGAAACTTAAGCTTTATCTTTAAGCAACAAAGATGGAGCCAATAAAATACTTGAATAACTTCCAACTATAATTCCCAATGATAAGGCCAAAGAAAACCAAAATAGTGAGTAAGATCCAAACAAAATTATGCTTATTAATGGGATAAGAGTTGTAATACTGGTAAAAGTTGTTCTCCTAAATGATTCGTTTACTGATAATTGAATAGTTTCGTTGTAGCCTTCTTTCATTGATTTTAAATTCTCTCGAATTCTATCAAAAATAACAACAGTATCATTCACAGAATAACCAGCAATAGTTAACAAGGACACAGCAAATAAACTATTTACCTCGACAGATAATATAATTCCCAACCAAGAGAAAATACCAAATACAATTAATAAATCATGGAATAAAGCTAATAATGCAAATAATGCATATTTTTTATCAAATCTAATAGTTATATATAAAGATATTGCAAATAAAGAAACTAACAATGAAGTAACACAATTAGTAAGTAATCTTTTCCCAAGCTTTGGACCTATTAATCTTGAAACCTTACTCTCATAATTTAAAGGTCCAATAATATTATCAAGATTAGTAATAAGATTATTTGATTCTTCAATACTTAAATAAGGTGTTCGTATTGATATTAATTTATTATTATTTTGGAATTGCAATTTAATATTATTTAAAACATTTTTATTTTTAGAAATCTCTCTTAAATTTTCCAAAACTGAATCAGGGGAAAGACTAGAACATTCCGCTTCACAAACTCTTTCTATTCTTAGTTCATTTCCCCCAACAAAATCCATCCCTAAATTTATAGGTTTCTTATAAGAAGTATTAAAAGTAGAATATAAAATTCCTAGCAGACTCAACAAAATAAGAACAGTTGAGAAACTAATTATCTTTTTTTTATTTTTTATTAGTTCAAGATTGTATTTCATGGGAACTTAGAAAAAAAATTTTTAATTTGAAAAATTATTCCTTGGGAGATAGAGATTTTTCTGCCTCAAAGATTGATATGTTGTAAAAAATCGCAAAATAGTTTTAGAACAATTTAATGAGGTAAACAAGCTTATTAAGACCCCAATACCTAATGTTGCCGCAAAACCCTTAACAAAATTTGTTCCCAATAAAAACAATACAAAACAACTAAGAAGAGTTGTAATATGGCCATCAACTATGGATGAATTAGCTCTTTGAAAACCGCTATCAATAGATCTTGTAAGAGTATTACCGACATATAATTCTTCTCTAATTCTCTCAAATATAAGAATATTTGCATCAACAGCCATACCAATGCTAAGAATAAGACCAGAAATTCCAGGTAAAGTTAAAGTTACAGGAATTAAAGAATATAGCGCCAAATTAAAGAAACCATATAGTACTAGAGAAAGAACTGAAACAAAACCTAGAATTCTATAATTAAAAATCATAAATATACCAACAAAAATTAATCCAATAATTGCTGCATAAAGACTTTTTAAAATATTTTTGGATCCTAATAGAGCTCCTACTGTATTAGTTTCTACTATTTCTATTGGCAATGGCAATGAACCACCTTTAAGTTGAACTTCTAATTCTCTAGCGTCTTCAGCGCTAAAATTACCGCTTATTGTTGCTGATCCACCTGTAATCCCAGTACTTGCAAACTGGCTACCAACACTAGCTTCACTTATTGATTCACCATCAAGAACAATAGCCAATAGTTGATTAGTGCCAGCAATTGACTTTGTGATTTCTGAAAACTTTTCACCTCCTGAATTATTAAAAGTTAATAAAACTTCCCAATTACTATTTGTTTGTTCTTGTCTCCTTCCTGCGTTAATAAGATCCTTACCAGATAAATCTGTTTTAATAAATAAATTTGTAATTTCTTTATCAACATATTTTTTGATTTCAATTAACTTCCCATATAAATCATTACTAGTAGATGAGTAATTCAATTCTCGCTCTATATCTTTAAGATCATCTTGAATTACTTTAAAGAAATTATCATCATTTTGACTTTTTTCTGCAAAGGAATATTGTTCAATTAATTCTTTAATACTAAATCTCTTTAGTTGAAGGGTTTTTAAATCTGTAGATGTTCCTTCTTTTTGGGTTCTAAATTCTAATAAAGCAGTCTTACCTAATACCCTTGAAGCAACTAATGGATTTTGTTCACCTGGTAATTCTAAAATCAATTGATCTCTACCGAGGGTTTGCAAATTAGACTCGGAAACTCCTAAATTGTTAACTCGTCTATCTATAACTGAATTAACTGCTTCAAGTTCATCACTTGTTACGTTACCTTCCTCTTTAATAATTTGTAGTGTAAGTTGAGAACCCCCTTGTAAATCCAATCCCAACTGTAAAGGATAATTTATTAATAGATAAACAGATAAAGTAAGTAGAAATATAATAAAAAAAAGCCAACCTTGCCTTTTTTTCATTGTCTATATACTCCCACTAATTAACTGTTCAACTTTTTCAACTATTTGATGTGGTTGGATTATTGTCAAATTTTCAAGATTTCCATTATAAGGAGTTGGAATATCCTGACTAGATAATCTAATTGGTCGGGCATCAAGATCATCGAAACACTCTTCTGTTATCAAGGCAATTAATTCTGCGCCAATACCTCCAGTCTTCATACATTCTTCAACAATAATTACTTTATTTGTTTTTCTTATTGATTTTGAGATGGTTTCAATATCAAATGGTTTTAAACTTATTAAATCTATTAACTCAACATCTATTTCTTTTTTTTCTAATTCTTCAACAGCTTTAAGGCAGTGATGTCTCATTCTTGAATAAGTCAATAAAGTAATATCTTTTCCTTCTTTTACAACGTCAGCCTGATCTAAAGCGCAAGTATAATCACCCTCAGGTAATTCTTCAGACAAATTGTATAGAAGAACATGTTCGAAAAATAGAACCGGATTATCATCTCTTATAGCTGCTTTCATTAAACCTTTAGCATTTGTGGGCGTACTACATGCAACAATCTTTATGCCAGGAACTGCATGAAAATATGCTTCAAGTCTTTGACTATGCTCAGCACCAAGTTGACGACCAACTCCACCAGGTCCTCGAACTACTGCTGGTATTTTATAATTTCCGCCACTTGTATATCTAAGCATACCCATATTGTTTGATATCTGATTAAATGCTAAAAGCAAAAAACCCATATTCATTCCTTCTACTATTGGTCTTAAGCCAGTCATTGCTGCACCTACAGCCATACCCGTAAAACTATTCTCTGCAATTGGAGTATCTAAGACTCTTAACTCTCCATATTTTTCATATAAATCCTTAGTTACCTTATAAGATCCTCCATATTGACCAACATCTTCCCCCATTACGCAAACATTTACATCATTTGCCATTTCTTCATCAATTGCCTCTTTCAAAGCATTAAATAATAATGTTCCAGCCAAAATTAATTACCTAATTAATCACATATATAATCCTACCACTTTGAATAATTCAACCTCCTTCAGCGAAGGTTATGAGTAGTAATATTGATAAAATCATTCCTGGCGACAGCAAAAGGACTAAAAGGCCTAAGTCATGTAAAGACATTCAAAGAAAGTGTTTTCTTAATAATATTGGCAATTCAACTTTTCTTCACAATAAAACTTCGAATAAATACAATAAAAAGACCTATACCTATAAAAGCAAAAGAAAAAGTTAGCAAAAAAGATAATCCAATTATTAATGTATTAATACTAGAGGAAATATTTTGGACTATTTCAGAAGAATTAGATGGTTTATGTACTGAAAAATAAATTGCAATTTTATTACTTAAAAAATAAAAAAATATAAATAATAAAAAACTTGTTAATGATCCAACAATAAAATTTAAAGGTCCTTTTTCGGGAATATTTTTTTCAATATTCTCATTACTATTATCAGCCAAAATAGATTTTTATATAAAAAAATTTAAATGAATGTTATTCCCTTTTCAAGGAAAGTGCAAACCCATGAATCATAGCCTTTTTCTTTAAATAATTTAGAATTTGCAGTTAATTCTTTTTTAGCAGTCTCTATATCTTTAAAGAGTGCAAAGCATGTAGGGCCTGATCCACTCATAGAAAATGTGAGACAATTTTCTAATTTAGAAAGTAAATATAATGCCTGCTTTACAGAATCATTTTCATTTTCAACAATTAACTGCAAATCATTTTTAATAGATAAATGTTGATTATTAAAATTTAAGTTATTTAAACCATTATCTCTTAAATTTTTTCTTATGTTCTCAATCATTTCTCTATCAGTAAGATATTGATCACAAAATCTATTACTATATTTTTTATAAGTTTCAGCAGTTGATACTGATACATTCGGATTTTTTAAAAGAATTGCTCCATATTCAAGGGTTGAATCTAATTTCTCCAAAATTTCGCCTCTTCCAAAACATAATTGAACACCACCATTTATAAAAAAGGGAATATCAGATCCTAAAGTTGATGCTAATGAACATAAACTTTCTTGATCTAATTTCAAATCCCATAAATTATTAAGACCAATTAACGTTGCTGCTGCATTACTGGATCCACCAGCTAATCCTGCGCCAATTGGGATATTTTTTTTTAAAAATATATTCGCACCGTAATCTATAATTGATTTTTTCCTTAATAGGTTTGCCGATTTAACAATTAAGTTATCATCAGATAGACATAAATCATTACAATCAGACTCAAGTTTAATTAAACCTTCATTATTAATTTCAAATTCTAAATAATCAGCAAGATCGATATTTTGCATAATCATTGCCAACTCATGAAATCCATCCTCTCTTTTACCAATAACTTCAAGGTGCAAATTTATTTTGGCAGGAGACTTTATATTAATTTTCTTTCTAGCTAAATCTTGCATATACTTAAATTTTTATTTTTTAATTTTAATACAATTTTCTGCAAGCTTAATCCATTGGTCAATTGAAATATCTTGTGGTCTTAAATTAAAACAAACTTTTGAAGATTCAGATAATTCATTTATCTCTTCATTTGAAAGTATTGAATTAAGTGTATTTCTAAGCATTTTTCTTCTTGAATTAAATGAAATTCGAAGAAGTTTATCTATATATTTTTCTAGACTAATATCTAATCTTAAATCATTTTTAATTGGTTCGAAAACTACTAAAGAAGAAAAAACTTTTGGAGGCGGACTAAATGATGAAGGCGGCACATCACATATTCTTTTTATTTTTGATAGAAGTTGCATTCTTATACTAAGCGCACCAGCATTAGGACTACCTTCTTTTGATAAAATCCTATCTACAACGTCTTTCTGCATTAAAAATATTATTTTTTCGTAATTATAGTTTCTTATAATGCCCAATCGACCTATGAAAATATCCAATATTGGGCCAGTTATATTGTAAGGAATATTTGCAATCACTTTTGTAATCTTCTTATTAATCGAATCTAAATTTACAGAAAGAATATCTCCCTGCTGCAGTAAAAACTTGTCATTATTATTGAATTTTTCATTTAATAAATTTATTAAATCTTTATCTAATTCAATTGCATGTAATTTTTTAATTTCTGAATCTAACAACTTAGATGTTAAGGCTCCTTTACCAGGACCAATTTCTAAAATAAAGTCATTTTCATTAAGAACAGCAATTTCTTTAATTTTTTCTAATATTTTTTTATTTACCAACCAGTGTTGTCCAAATCTTTTTTTTTGATGATAGTTTTTAGAATTCATCTAAAAGATAAATAATATGTTTAAATTAAATATGAATTTATTTAATCCTTTATATCATGAGCTTATCAAAAAAAAATTTAGATAAACTCAATAAATTTAAAAAAAAGAAAACTTTAAATAACGAAAGTAAAAATATAAATAATTACATAAATATAACTAATAATGATAATTTAATCACCAATCCACTTAATTCAGAAGATCCAAATAAAATTTTTTATTCTTTAATTGATAATTCAGAATCTTTAGAAGAGACTTCTAACGTTAATAATTCACTAAGAAAAAGTGAGATTAATCAAATTAATATGAATTCTAAAAAAGATAATTTTTCCAAGAAATTAACAACCGAAGAAGAACTATATGATGAATTTAATTATCTTCTTGATGAATAATTAGTTTTGATATTTACTTATGATTCAGAGTAATAGATTAGCAATTTATGCTATCGGCAAAATAAAGAAACTTTGGATTAGAGATGGAATTAATCAATACAAAAAAAGAATGCCCGAACTTATCATTAATGAGTTAAAGGCTTTTAATTTAAATAATCTTAGATCCAATAACAATATTATTATCTGCCTAAGTGAAGAAGGAAAACAGTTTAATTCAGTTGAACTATGTTCCTTACTCTTGAATTTTAAAAATAAAAAAATTAATTTCTTAATCGGTGATACTGATGGAGTTAGTTCAGATATAAAAGAAAAATCAGATCTTGTACTAAGCCTGTCTCCTTTAACTTTTCCTCATGAATTAGCTAGATTAATCCTGATCGAGCAAATCTATAGAGCTATTTCTATATCAAACAACTCCCCTTATCATCGTTCTTAAAAAGATTAGATTCAATCTAAAATTAATCTATAAAAGTTTAATAACTAACTATTTTTTGATTTTTTGCTATATAGTACATATATACTATTAATTTTATCTTGGATTCTTTTGATTCAACTACTAAAATATTTAAAATACCCTTATTAACTGATTCGGTATCAGCAGGGTTTCCTTCTCCTGCAGATGACTATACAGAAGAAAATATTGATTTAAACGAACATTTAATATCTAATCCTTTTAGCACTTTTTTTCTTAGAGTTAAAGGTGACTCAATGATAAATGCAGGAATTAAAGATAAAGATTTAATAATAGTAGACAAGAGCTTAACAGCCAGGCCAGGGAATATCATCATTGCAATGATAGACGGAGAATTTACAATAAAAAGATTATCTATAAAAAATAATGAATTATATTTAAAATCAGAAAATCATAATTATCCTGATTTTAGGTTTAAAAACCATATTGATGTACAGATATGGGGAGTTGTTATTTATTCAATACATAGCTATTTATGAGAATTTCAAATATTGATGCAATAGCTCTTATAGATGCTAATAATTTTTACGCGTCATGTGAACAAAATATTAATCCTCATTTGAGAAATAAACCAGTAGTAATTTTATCTAATAATGACGGATGTATCATTGCAAGAAGCCCTGAAGCGCGAGCTTTAAAAATTAAAATGGGAACTCCGTATTTTAAGGTCAAAGAAAGACTAAATAAATTAGATGTTGCAGTCTTAAGCTCAAACTACTCGCTTTATGGGGATATGAGCAGAAGACTAATGAATTTGCTGAAAAACTACTGTGAACAGATAGAAATTTATTCCATTGACGAAGCATTCGTCTCGATTTCTAGACCTAATGATGAAAATCTATATCCTTGGGCAAGAAGCATAAGATCATTAATATATCAGAATCTAGGGATTACCATAACAGTAGGAATAGGAGAAAATAAAGTAAGAGCAAAAATTGCTAATAAACTAGCTAAAAATATTGATTATTCAGCTGGAATATTTGATTTAGCTAGAACCGAAAATGAGAATAATTATTTGAAAAGAATTAGTGTAGACAAGATATGGGGAGTCGGGAAACAAACCTCTAATTGGTTACAAAGTAAAGGTATTAAAAATGCGAGAGAACTAAGAGATATGGAAGAAAATGAAATCATTAAGAAATTAGGCATCGTAGGGAAAAGACTGCAATTAGAACTGAAAGGCCATAGATGCCTGCCCATAGAAAAAAACAAGAAATCAAAAAAAGAAATTCAGGTGAGCAGGAGTTTCGGCACGCCTATCACAAAATTAGAAGACTTAACTCAAGCACTGGCAACTCACGCAATAAAAGCCTCTGAAAAAATGAGAAGTCAGAATTTACAATCATCTAATATTAGAGTATTTGCTAGAACCAGTAAATATTCAAGTCAAAATTATCAAAGAAGTGCTCATAGAAAACTTACAAATGCAACAGATGACACAAACAATATTTTAAAAATAGTAGTTGAATTATCTAAAGAAATTTATAATCCCGAATATAAATTCTCAAAAGCTGGTGTTTTAATGCAGGATTTAACAAATAGCGAATATTTACAGCAATCAGTTATCAATTACAAATCTCAGAAAGTCTTAAAAAAATCAATAAATCTTATGAAAACGATTGATTTATTAAATAAAAGATTTAACAACAATGCAATTACATGGGCTATTACAAAAAATCCAC